>CAWDPZ010000034.1:0-58383 GCA_963804265.1 uncultured Acidimicrobiaceae bacterium | reverse complement strand
AAGCCTGCGGTTGAGGCGTCCGGGCTGTCACCGCTGCGACCGCATGACCTCCGTCATACGGCAGTCGCGTCTTTGGATCGCGTGGGAGGCGCGAGCGCCGTGGAGATCGTGCCGGCTGGTCACACCTCAGTTGTGACCGTCCTCGATCGATACGGCCACCTCTTCCCAGACTCCGAACAAAAAGTCAACGCCGCTCTCGACGTGCTTGCCAAGGATGCCGGCATCTCACCGAGCGCGCAGGTCGTACCCATCCGCGAGGCGTACTCGTAGCTCTTGGATTGTTTCAATCAGCGTGTCGGCTTCCAGAGGCGATCGATTGGCACAACGAAGAGACGGTCACCGACCGCATAAGACCGCTCGCCGGTGTAGAGGGCGACACCTCCGATAAATCCAGCGCCAGCAAGGTCTCGAAGCCGTTCGAGTCCCCGAAGGTCCTCTCCTGGCACGGCGCGTTCCACCCTTCATCTTGATCGTGACGACACAGCCGTCGTCGTGTTCGATGAGGAGATCGACCTCCTCCCCGTCATAGGTCCGCCAGTGGTGGAGGCCAGCGATTCCGTCCAGCCAACTCGCCTGCTTTATGAGTTCGCCGACAACGAACGTCTCCATGAGGTGACCGAACTCGGAGAGCGCCGTTGCATCGCGGCGCGCCAGGTGCTCCGGTGTCAGCCGAAGAAGCCGGGCGGCAAGGCCGGAGTCGACTAGATGAACCTTTGGCGTGCCCGTCGTCCTGGCTCCGAGCGTCCGTCCCCACGCCGGGAGCTGGCGCACGAGGAAGACCGATTCGAGCAGTTCGAGATAGTCGGCCGCCGTGTGGCGATCGAGGACTGCGGCCTCCGCCGTGGCAGTGATGTTCAAGAGCTGGCCGGTCTGCGACGCGAGGTGCCGGAGGAGTGCCGGAAGCTGTCGGCGTTGGCGGAGCTTGCTCACCTCCATCACGCCGCGCTCAAGGACCAGCTCCACGTACTCGTCGAACCACCGTCTTCGCGCCGGCTCGTTCCTCGCGAGCGCGATCGGCATGCCACCTGTGGTGATCCGCCGCGGTGTACTCGACTCGTGAAGTCTCAGACCGCTTGTTGATCACTAGCGAACGCGGTTCGCCCAGCATCAGTGTCTCGACGAAGTTCTCTCGTGCACCCTCGATCTCACCCTGGGACAGCGGAAGGACCGCGAGGAAGCTGACCCGTCCTGCCAGATACTCCGCGACTTCGGGCACGGCCGTTGAGCGGGTCGATCCGGCCAACACGAACCGGCCGGGTCGAAGATCATTGTTCAGCTCCGCCTTGACGGCAGCGAGAACTGCGGGCTCATGTTGGTACTCGTCGATGAAGATCGGCCCGCTTCCGCTCACGAGCGTCGCTGCGTCAGTCCGTACTGCATCGCGCGTCGGAGGATCATCGAGGTCGATCACCTCGCCACCGCGAGCCTCGGCCAGCTGGTGGAGGAGGAAAGTCTTCCCAACCGTTCGGGGGCCTTGCAACAAGAGCAGCGGCTCCTCTTCGAGACGAGCGAGCGCGAGGTCATGAACTCTCCGCTCGTACCCCGGCATCTGAGCCATCTCGTCAGGCTACTGCTCAGTTCACCAATTTCGCGGCCGATTATTCACCGATCTCGCGAGTAACGACCGACCAACTTCGCAGCCCTCAAACCACCAAAGTCGCGCTTCCAGAATGCGCCCAGAACAGACCCGAACAACCCCGGAGAGACCGTCCTCGCACCCCCGTGCCCGTTACTCCTGTGTCAGATTTGTGTCAGATCGGACGGAGGCTGCTCTTTATCCACAGCATAACTATGCGCTGACCTGCGGTTTTAGTGTGGGGCTACTCAGACTCGAACTGAGGACCTCAGCATTATCAGTGCTGCGCTCTAACCAACTGAGCTATAGCCCCGACGAAACGGTCACGCTACACCAATGCCGCCCCCGGCCATGAAACGAGGCGAGCCGTGCGCGCGATTCACGGGATCGGCAGCCGCGGCTGGGATCCGACGGTCTCGGTCTCCTGGGGAACCTTGGTCACCGCGGCGACGAACTGGCCGTCGTCGAGGTTCATGACCCGCACTCCCGTGGCGTCGCGGCCTTGAGCCGCGATTTCTCTCACCGCGATGCGGATCATGACACCGGCGGACGACACGACGATGATCTCGTCCTCCAAAGAGGCCATGAGGGCGGCGACGACAGCACCCCGGCGCTGGGTCAGCTTGATGCCCCGCACGCCCTGGCCCCCACGGGTCTGGGCGTTGAAGTGGTCGAGCTTGCTCCGCTTGCCATAGCCGGCATCGGTGACGATGAGCAGGTCGACGCCCTCGCGCGCCACGTCGCACGAGACGACCTCGTCGCCGGCGCGCATCTTCATCCCACGGACCCCGGCGGTGCTGCGGCCCATCGGCCGGACCTCGGACTCGGCGAACCTGATGGCGACGCCGTGCTTGGAGACCATGAGGAGGTCGTCGTCTCCGGCTGTACGGATCACGCGGACGAGCTCGTCGCCCTCGTTGAGGTTGATGGCGATGAAGCCTTCCCTGCGCGACTTGTCGTACTCGGAGAAGGCCGTCTTCTTCACCTGCCCGGACTTGGTGGCGAAGACCAGGTACTCGTCCGGGTCGAAAGTCCTCGTCTCGACGATGGCCTGGATGCTCTCGCCCGGCTCCAAGGGAAGAAGGTTGACGATCGGGGTCCCCCGGGCGTTGCGCTCCTTCACCGGGACCTCGTGCGCCCGCAACCGGTAGACCTTGCCGCGATTGGAGAACAGGAGAAGGTGGGAGTGCGCCGTCGTGTGGAGGACCTGATCGATGAGGTCCTCCTCCTTGAGCCTGGTTCCCTGCACGCCGCGTCCGCCGCGTGCCTGCGCGCGGAAAGCGTCCACTTGGACGGCCTTGATGTAGCCGGCGTGGGTGAGCGTGACGACGAGCTCCTCGTCCTCGATGAGGTCCTCGACGAAGAGCTCGCCCGGGTCGTGGACGATGCGGGTGCGCCGCGGCTCTTCGTGCTGTTGCCTGATCGCTTCGAGCTCGGACGAGATCACGGCACGGAGCCGAACGGGATCGCCGAGAATCTCCTCGAGCTCGGTGATGGTCGCCCGAAGCTGGGCCATCTCCGTCTTCGAGCTCGCTCCGTCCAAGGCGCGTCAGGCGGCCCAGGGTCATGTCCAAGATGTGGTTCGCCTGCTCCTCGCTGAACGAGAAGGGCTCCCCCATGAGGTTCGCCCGCGCCTCGGGCCGGTCCGCCGAGGCGCGGATCGTGGCGATGACGGCATCGAGCATGTCGATGGCACGGAGCAGCCCCTCGACGATGTGGGCGCGCGCGAGTGCCTTGCGGAGGCGGAACTGCGACCGCCGGGTGACCACCTCGACCTGGTGCGCCACGTAGGCGGTGAGTGCCTGGGCGAGGTTCAAGAGCTTCGGGACGCCGTCCACGAGGGCGAGCACGTGCACGCCGAAGGTGGTCTGCAACGGCGTGTGCTTGTAGAGGTTGTTCAGCACGACGTTGGCGTTGGCGTCGCGCTTCAAGGTGATGACGAGCCGCGAGACCCGGCCGGCCGAGTCGTTCTGCACGTTGCTGATCCCGGTGAGGTCGCCCGACTCGATGGCGTCCGCGATCTTCATCTCGATACCGGCCACCGAGGTCTGATAGGGGATCTCCGTGACGATGATCTGGTCCGCCCCCGAGCGCGACTCTGTGATCTCGGCCACGGCGCGCATCTTCACCGAGCCCCTGCCCGTCCGGTAGGCGTCGATCAGGCCGGCTCGCCCGAGGATGAGGGCTCCTGTGGGAAAGTCGGGGCCCTTTACGAAGCGCATGAGCTCGTCGGGGGTGGCCTCGGGGTGCTCGAGGAGGTACAGCGTCGCCTCGATGACCTCGCCGAGGTTGTGGGGCGGGATGTTCGTCGCCATGCCGACGGCGATGCCCTGGGAACCGTTCACCAACAGGTTCGGGAACCGGGCCGGCAGGACGACGGGCTGAACCTCGTTGCCGTCGTAGTTGGGAATGAAGTCGACGGTGCCCTCGTCGATCCCGTCGAGCAGGGCGAGCGCAAGAGGGGCCAGCCGGCACTCCGTGTACCGCATGGCGGCAGGCCCGGCATCGGGTCCCGGAGCGCCGAAGTTGCCGTGCCCGTCGATGAGCGGGTGCCTCAGGCTGAAATCCTGGGCCATGCGGGCGAGGGCGTCGTAGATCGCCATGTCGCCGTGCGGATGGAAGCGGCCCATGACATCGCCCACCACCTTGGCGCACTTGGCGTGAGGACGATCCGGCCTGAGCCCGGCGTCGGACATCCCGTAGAGGATGCGACGGTGCACCGGCTTCAGGCCGTCCCGCACGTCGGGAAGCGCTCTCGACACGATGACGGACATCGAGTACTCGAGGAAGGAGCGCTCCATCTCCTCTTGGATCTCGATCGGCTCGATCGCTCCGATCACCGCTCCGTGGTCGTCGCCATCACCCGGTGCACCCGAGTTGTTGCCGTTGCCTCTTGCCATGAACCGAACTGCCTCCGCTATTCGCCTTTCGGAATGTGCGCTCGCCGGGTGTTCCCGCCGGGCAGCGCCGAGAATCAAATGTCCAGGAAACGGACGTCCTTCGCGTGGGTCTGGATATAGGTGCGGCGCACGTCGACGTCGTCTCCCATCAGGATCGAGCAGATGTCGTCCGCGATCGACGCCTGTTCCATGGTCACCTGCAACAAGGACCTGAGGCTCGGGTCGATCGTCGTGTCCCGCAGCTCGGTGAAGTCCATCTCGCCAAGGCCCTTCAAACGCTGGAACTCCTTGGTGTGGTTCGGCCGCTCCGCGAGGAACCTCGCCCGCTCCACGTCGTCTTTCAGGTAGACCTTGGCGTTGCCCACCAGAGTCGAGTACAAGGGCGGCTGCGCGACGTACACGTGCCCCGCCTCGATGAGGGCCTTCATCTGGCGCATGAAGAACGTCAGCAGCAAGGTGCGTATGTGCGACCCGTCGACGTCGGCGTCGGCGAGGAGAATGACCTTGTGGTAGCGGATCTTGGCCAGGTCGAAGTCGTCAGCCACGCCGGCGCCGACGGCGAGGATGAGCGCCTGGATCTCGGCGTTCTTGAGCATCTTGTCGACACGTGCCTTCTCGACGTTGAGTATCTTTCCCGCGAATCGGCAGGATCGCCTGGGTGCGCGGGTTACGGGCGTCCTGGGCGGTGCCGAGCGCGGAGAGACCTTCGACGATGAATAGCTCCGACTCACGCGGGTCACGCGACGAGCAGTCGACGAGCTTGCCCGGGCAGTCCCGCCCCGTCCAAGGCATTCTTGCGCCGCGTAGGTCGCGAGCCTGCCGGGCGGCGACGCGGGCGCGTTGAGCCAGCAGCGCCTTTTGCACGATCTGGCTGGCTTCCTTCGGGTTCTCCTCGAGCCACTCGGCGAGCTTGTCGTTCGTGGCCTTCTCGACGAGCGACCGGATCGAGACGTTGCCCAACTTGGCCTTGGTCTGACCCTCGAACTGCGGATTCGTCAGTCGAACTGACACAATGGCCGTCAAGCCCTCGCGGATGTCCTCGCCCGTCAGGTTGTCACCGGACTCCTTGACGAGGTTGCGCAGCCGCGCGTACTTGTTGATCACGTTCGTAAGGCCCTTCTTGAAGCCTTCTTCGTGCATGCCGCCCTCGTTGGTGGCGATGCCGTTGGCGTACGAGTAGATGCTCTCGTAGTAGCCGGTGTTCCACTGCAGGGCGATCTCGACCTCCTGGTCCGGCTCGACCTGGACGAAAGCTGCCACCTTGCGGAAGAGCGACTCCTTCGAGGTGTTGAGGTGCTTGACGTAGTCGACGATGCCGCCCGTGTAGCGGTAGGTCTCCTCCGCCTCCCTCCCCTCCCGCTCGTCCTTGAAGCGGATCTCGAGGCCGCGGTTCAAAAAGGCCATCACCTGCAGGCGTTCGAGGACGGTCTGGGCGCGGAACTCGGTCTCCTCGAAGATGCTCGGGTCGGGCCAGAAGGTGACGAGCGTGCCCGTCCTGCCCCGGGGTGAGGGACCTACGATCCGAAGGGGTCCCTCGGGTCTTCCCCCGTCGGCGAACTCCATCATGTGCCGGTTGCCGGCCCGGTCAATCTCCAATATGAGGCGGGTAGACAGGGCGTTGACAACGGAGACCCCGACCCCGTGCAGGCCGCCGGAGACCTTGTAGCTCCCGCCGCCGAACTTGCCGCCGGCGTGGAGGACGGTGAGCACGACCTCGGCCGCCGTCTTGTCGTCGTAGCCGGGGATCGGGTCGACGGGGATGCCGCGTCCGTTGTCGACGACTCTGCAACCGCCATTGGCGAGCAGAGTCACGTCGATACGCGTGCAGTAGCCGGCCATCGCCTCGTCGACGGCGTTGTCGACCACCTCCCAGATCAAATGGTGCAACCCGGTAGGGCCAGTCGAGCCGATGAACATGCCCGGCCGCAACCGGACGGGCTCCAGTCCCTCGAGCACAGTGATGTCCTCCGCCTCGTAGGAAGCGGGCGTCACCGGCATAGAAACCACGTTGTTGTGCTCCTTTGTGTGATCCACGTCGTCAGGCCGGTCTGGCTCGTCGTCTTGACCGATGTCCAAGCCCATGGGCGCGACCTTCCAACTATGGCGGGCGAACCAGGCCGGAGATGGACCCCTTGACCGAGGCGGGTACGGCTCCCGACGATGCTTCTAGTCTACCTTCGGGAGCCCGGCTCCACACGAACGTTGAGGCGTCGCGGGGCCGTTTCTCCAAGCTTTTCGGCGAGGCGGCCGAGCACCGCGGAGCCGGCGAGCTCCAGCTCTGTCGCCCAGGCCGGATGGTTCACAGAGACGACGAGCTCACTCCCGCGTATCAGCTGGGGACGCACCTGGCGAGCGATCTCCGGGCCGACGACTTCCTCCCAACAATCGAGGATCCGGCCGAAGACAAGGGTGTCCTCCAGGCCACGTTGTCTGAGCAGCTTGTCGAGGGCGGAGCCGATGGGCACGGCCGAGCCTGCCGCCGCTCGAGAAGAAGCCGGGCTCCTCGGCCTCGGCGACTCGCGCGGGACCCGCCCAACGACGCATCACAGCTCCAGCTTACCGTCGCTCAGCCGGGCTACGAGCTTTGGGTCTGCCCCGGGAGGCAGCTCGCCGGCAGTGGTCAAAAGTGCCTGACCTGCGGGCAGTTCTCCGATGAGCGCCCGGGCAGTCCCCTCGTCGAGCTCGGAGAAGGCGTCGTCCAGGAGCAGCACCGGAGCGGCGCCCGTGACATCGGTCATGAGGCGGTGGCTCGCCAGTCGCAACGCCAGGGCGACACAGCGCTGACGGCCCTGGGAAAGCCTGGAGCGGGCATCGAGCCGGCCGGCTTGGAGCTCGAGCTCGTCGCGCTCGGGGTCCGACGGTCGTCGTCGCACGACGCAGATCCTCGCCGCGCGACGAGGCAAGGGCGTCGGCCAATGACCCATCCCACGAGCGCGCGTACCTCATGTCGAGGTCGCCTGTCTCGCCCGCCAGGACCGAGAACGCCTCTGCCGCGTACGGGGACAGGGCGATCACAAGCTCGTCGCGGTGAAGCTGCGAGCCGCTCGCCTATCTGGGTCAACCTGTCGTCCCACACGTCGAGGGTCGTGGCGGCTTCGGAATCGAGATGGCCGCCGAGCTGGCGCAAGAGGGCGTTGCGGTGCCTGAGCACGCGCTCGAGCGCGGCACGGTCGGTGCCGAGGCGCGGGTGCGACTTGGCGAGCACCTCGTCGAGGAAGTCGCGGCGCCCGCTCGGCGCGCCCTTGACGAGCACGAGGTCGTCCGGCGTGAATACCGTCGTCCGCAATACCTCGAGCAGGCCACGCGTGCCGGGAACTCTCTGGCCGTTGTGGCTGGCGCGGTCACGCCCGCCTGGAACGACGTCTATCTCGACCTCGACCTTGCGGCCACCTGCCAGGACGTCGCAACGAAGCTTCGCCCCGGCGGTGCCCTGGCGCACCACCGCCTCACGGGATGCCCCTCGGAACGACTGGAGCGTCGAGCAGTAGACGATCGCCTCGAGCAGGCTCGTCTTACCGGCGCCGTTCTCACCCTGGATGACGGTCAGCCCGTCAGGCGACGGACGGAATTCAACCTCGTGGAAATTGCGGAAGTCGCGCAGCTCGAGCCGCGATCACCGTCTCTTCCATAGGGGCTTCGAAGTGGCTCAGGACACCTTCACCGGCATCAGCAGGTACCTGTACTCGTCCTCACCGTCCCCACGAACCAATGCCGGCTTGCCCGGGTCGTTCACCTCCACGACGAGGGTATCTGCCCGGACGGCCTCGACCCCGTCCAGCAAGTAGCTCGGATTGAAGGCCACCGTCAGGTCGTCGCCCTGGAAATCTCCTTCGACGCTCTCCTCAGCACGCCCGCTCTCGGGGGTCAGCACGGTGAGGTCGACGCCCCCGTCGTGCAAGGCGAGACGCACGGGAGTCGTGGCGTCCTTTGTGTCCCGCACGACGAGTCGGACTCGACGCAGCGCGGCTTCCAGGTCGTCGCGCGGCGACCCGGAGATGGTAGGCGTACGAGGCCGGGATCAGGCGCTCCACCTCGGGAAATTGACCTTTGAGCAGCCGCGTCGTGATGCGCACGTCGTCGAGCTCGAAGACTGCGTCGAGGTCGCTGTAGCGGAACGCAATCGAGCGATCTGCGTCGGCCTTGGCGCTCGCGGCCAGGCGCTGCACCTCGGCGAGCGCCTTGGCGGGAACGAGAACCTGGCGGTCCGGCTCGACGACCTTCATCCCGGCAAAGTCACGGAAAGCGAGCCGGTACGAGTCGGTGGCGATGAGCCTGAGCCCACTCTCGGTCGCCACCATGAGGACCCCTGTCAGCTGCGGGGCCCGGGAGTCGTCCACGAGCGCCGCCCGTACGACTTGACGCAGTCCGTCGGCAAACGTGGCCGCCGGAATCTCGATCCCTTCCTGCTCGGGAACTCCGAGTCGCGTGATCTCGGCGCCGAGGGCGACCCTGACGACGAATTCCGCCCTACCCGAGGAGAACCGCACCTCCTCGTCGCCGGCGACCACGGACACCGCCCCCGGTTCGAACGACCGCACGATGTCGACGACGAGGCGCGACGGGACGAGAACCGACCCGTCGGACTCTCCCGACGACCTCACAGCGGGCTTCGATGACGAGATCCGGGTCCGACCCGCACACCTCGAGCTGGTTCCCGCGCAGCAGGAGCTTCAGCCCGACGACACCAAAACTGGGTCCGGAACGAGCGCTCGTTGCCCTCGATGCCGTCACGAGGGTCTCAAGAAGCGTGTCACGATCGGCACGAAACTTCACGGAATGCTCTACTCCTTTCTAATTAGAGAATAAAGACAACAGGAGTAGTAGGTCCTGGGGATTGTTGATAACCCAGTCTTCGTCCTGTTCAGGAGGGTCGCGCCCTCTACGGGGTTATCCTCCGATCGCACAGCCCGTCGTCCGTGGCCAGTGGCGCCTGGGGACCATCGATAGCCCATCCCCTGTCAACACGGACGTTATCCACAGATCATAAACCGTTCTTGATCTGAAGGCTCAGCTCAGTGACCTGGTCGTATACCTGACGTCGTTCCTTCATCAACCCAGAGATCTTCTCCACGGCATGAATAACGGTCGTGTGATCCCGGTCACCGAATTCGCGCCCGATCGCCGGGTAGCTGAAGTCGGTCAGCTCGCGGAACAGGTACATGGCGATCTGGCGGGCGATCACAAGAGGGCGTCGCCGGCTGGGCCCGATGAGCTCGTCGACGCTGAAGCCGAAGTGCCGCGCGCTGATCTCGATTATCTGCTTGGAGGTGATCTGCCGTGGCTGCTTGGAGGCCGACGAAGTCCGCCAGGACGGACTCGGCCAGCTCCCGCGTGAGCAACTGGCGGTTCAAGCTGGCGTAGGCGGTGACACGGATCAGGGCTCCCTCGAGCTCACGGATGTTCTCCTTCACCTTGGTGGCGATGAAATCGAGCACGTCGTCGCCCACCACGGAATGTTCGTGCTCCGCCTTCGTGCGCAAGATGGCGATGCGAGTCTCCAACTCAGGGGGCTGGATGTCGGTCGTGAGCCCGGACAGGAGCCGGCTCCGGAGCCGGTCCTCGAGGGTCGCGATCGCTCGCGGCGCCCTGTCGGAGGTGAGGACGATCTGCTTCGAGGAGCCGTAGAGGGAGTTGAACGTGTGGAAGAGCTCTTCTTGCAGAGACTCCTTCTTGTCCATGAACTGAACGTCGTCGATGAGGAGCAGATCGCATTCCCGGTAGCGCCTGCGGAAGGCGCCCATGTCGTCCTTGGCACGAAGGGTCTCGACGAACTCGTTCATGAACGTCTCGGTCGAGACGTAACGGACGCGCATGCGCGGGAAGTTCTCGCGTACGTAGTTCCCCACGGCCTGCAGGAGATGAGTCTTGCCCAGCCCTGCGGCACCGTAGACGAACAAAGGGTTGTACGAACGCGCCGGCGCCTCGGCCACCGAGAGGGCGGCCGCGTGGGCGAACCGGTTCGACGGCCCGGTGACGAAGGTCTCGAAGGTGTATTTCGCATTGAGGGGAACGTCGTCAGCGCCCTGGGGGTCCTTGACGCGGCTCAGGGTTGCCTTGCCGTTGTGCTCGCGCGCGGCCGGCGCCGACTGCTCGTGCTCGCTCCGTCGGAGCTCTTGCAGGTGCGGGGCTGCCTCGTCGGGTCCCGGGTCGTCGATCTGCACGTCGAAACGGAACTGGACCTCTTTGCCCGAGCTGTCGACGAGGGCATCGTGGACGAGGCCGTGAAACCTGCCCTCCAGACGGTCGTGGACCACTCCGCTCGGCACGGCGAGCACCAAGGTCCCGTTCGCGACCGCCACCGGCCGGATCGAGGCAGAACCATGCCTTCCATGTGGCTTCGGACACCTGAGACCGCAGAGAGTCCGAACAGTCATTCCACAGTTGCTGCGCTTCTGTCACCAGCTCGAGGCCCTCCGGTCGAGAAGTTCTCCACACCAGCATCCACAGGTGTGGACGGCGGGGCGAGCTCGCAGGGTGTGTGGGCATCGTACAACGCCTGCGCGGCGCCTGCTCCTTGAGGTGCCGCTTGGCTCAAGGACACATCGTGCGCTAAATTGCCCAGGCCGGTCCCTGCTGTCTGGTGGACCTGTGTTCTCGCGCGCCAGATGCAGCGATCATCCTGGGGCTTCGATTGCACTGCTTCACCGGCCCATTGCCGCGTCGGGATGAACCCCCAGACGCGCGGCGCCGGAACGACGAAACGAGGGTGAGATGAAGCGGACGTTCCAACCAAACACCCGCAAGAGGGCGAGAAGGCACGGCTTTCGCCACAGGATGTCGACCCGCGCCGGCTGTGCGGTCATAAAGGCGCGTCGCCGTCGCGGGCGGGTCCGGCTGTCGGCCTGAGCCGTCCAAGCTGGAACGCTTTCTCGAACAGGAACGACAATGGGCAACGCGCCGCCAATTCCCGGGGGACCCGGACGGGAGCCGCGGCCACGCCCCGTTTCCAGCAGGGCGACGTTCACCCAGCTGAGGCGGTCGAGGCGACGGGCCTGGTCGGGGCCGGTCAGGGTACAGTTCATCCCTACGCCGGGCACCGACCGGGCGCGGCAGGTCGCTTTCGCCGTGCCTCGTAAGGTGGGCGGCGCGGTCGAGCGCAACCGAGTCCGGCGTCGTTTACGGGCGGTGGTGGCCGAGACGTCGGCGGCTCTGCCGCCGGGGGCCTATCTGATAGGTACTGACCAGGGAGTTCGGGGCCTCCCCTTCCAGGAGTTGAGGACAAAGGTGATCGAAGCGATGCAGCGGGCGAGCCAGGTGGCACCGCGATGACCACCGCCCGCACCGGGCCCGGGCCGGCCGCCCGCGCCGTTCCTGTTCCTGCTTCGCGCCTACCAGGCCGTTCGCTCCGGTCGTCCCTCGCCCTGCCATTTCGTCCCGTCCTGCTCCTCCTATGCAGCCGAGGCGGTCGAGTTGCACGGAGCCGCCCGCGGCTCCTGGCTGGCGCTCAGGCGCGTCGCACGTTGTCGCCCCTTCGGCAGCCGGGGCTACGACCCGGTCCCGAGCTGAGGCCCGAGATGCTCTTCGCAGCCGCCACCCACACGGCCAAAGCCGGCACCTCGATCATCGGGACGGTGCTGCATCCGATTTTCGTCCTGGTCGGGTACGTCCTTGCCTTCTTCTACGGGCTCATCCCGAACTACGCCGTAGCCATCGCTCTGCTGACCATCGTCGTCATGGTCGTCGTCTTCCCCCTCACACGGGCCAGCGCCCGGTCGATGATGCGCATGCAGCTGCTGGCGCCGGAGATGAAGCGGATCCAGACCCGCTACAAGCCGAAGCCCGGGATGCCCGCCGCGGAGCGCCAGGAGCTGCGGCAAAAGATGAACGAGGAGGTGATGGCGCTCTACCGGGAGAACGGCGTGAACCCGACGGGCGGCTGTCTGCCGATGTTCCTCCAGTTCCCGATCCTGATCGTCCTCTACGACGTGGTGCGGGGGCTCTCGAAGACAGCGAAGATCCTCGACAGTGCCGGCAAGACGGTCGGCATCAAGGCGACGCCGCAGAACATTCCCAAGACCAGTCGGATGTTCCACGACCTGGTCGCGGCCAAGGGCCAGATGCACGTCTTCGGTATCAATCTCGCCGACTCCGTGCGCACGCACCAGCCTCACCTCGTAAACGTGATCCCGTACGCGTTGCTGGTGCTCATAGCCGTCGGGCTCCAGTACGTGTCCATCTGGCAGGTGACGACCCGCAACCCGCCGCCGCCTCTGCCAATCAGCAGATGCAGCAGATGCAGAAGTACATGCCCTTGATCTTCCTGGTGCTCTACATCGCCCTGCCGGCAGGTGTGGGCGTCTACTTCATAGTCTCCAGCTTGTTCCGGGTCGGCCAGCAGGAGTGGATGTACAAACACGACCCGACGATCGTGAAAGCCATCAACGAGCTCACGGCACGCAAGAAAGCCGAGGCCGCCGGGGGTAAACAGCCCGGCCCGGCGGGCGGGGACGCCCCGCCTCCACGCAGCGGCGCTGCCGCGGACTCCGCAGGCAAGGGGTTCCTCGCGAGGATGAGGGAAGCGGCTGCCGCGGCCCGCCCACCCGAGCCTGGCGGCGATGAGACACAAAGGCCCGGCCCAAAGCCCCGGACGGCACCGTCCGGTTCAGCGAAGGGCGGCGTGAACGGGTCGAAGCCGTCCTCGAGCCAGAACGGCTCGCGTAACGGGTCAGGCGCGAGGAAGCCACAACGTCCATCTGGGACCTCGAGCCCGGGAGGTGGGTCAAAGTCTCAACCACGCTCCAGGGACAAGCGCCCACGGAGGGGCCGGTAGTCCGTGGAATGGGTCGAGACAATCGGTAAGACGGTCGAAGAGGCCGTCGAGTCAGCACTCGAGCAGTTGGGTGTTGCCGAGAAGGATGCCGAGATCGTCGTCGTCGAGGAGCCGAGATCGGGCATGTTCGGCCTGCGGCGGAGCAGCGCCCGCATCCGGGCGTGGGTACGTCCCGTGCAGCCCAGGGCGAAGAGACCTTCGCACCGCTCCAGGGCCGGCGCAAGTGGCGGTCCAGAGCGTGGCAGCCGTCGTCAGGCCGGTCGTCCCGACGGAGCCAGACGCACGCCAGCGGCGAAGGCAGAAGGCGAGGAGCGCCGTCAAAAAGGTGCTGCCGCCCAGACCGGAACAGCCCGCGGCCAAGCTCGGCAGTCCGAAGGTCCAGCTCAGAACGGGTCTCGGAACGGCGGAGGGAATGGAAGCGGGGAAGCGAAGGACTCCGCCGCCGAGGCGGGCGGCACACGCGGTCGGGGCGTTCGCGAGGGCGGGGACGGAGTGGTCGTGATCGGCCCGGCAACGGCTCGGAGTCAACGGCGGAGAGAGCTTCGAGCGGCGCCGTCCGTGGGACTGCATCACCAAAGGAGGCGGAAATGAGCATCGAGACCCAGCAGCAGCTCGCCAGCGACTTCGTAAGAGAGGTCGTCGAGCGTTTCGGCATCGAAGCGACCACCAGCGCCCGTCGAACCGAGGACGACGGCATCTACATAAGCGTCGAGGGCGACAACCTCGGGCTTCTGGTCGGTCCGAAGGGGGCGACCGTGGAAGCACTGCAGGAATTGACACGGACCGTCGTCCAACGCCACACCGAGGAGCACACGAGCAGGATCGTCGTCGACGTCGGTGGCTACCGGGAGCGGAGGGCCGCGGCCCTGCGCCAATTTGTGCTGGACGGGGCGGCGGAGGTGCTGCGCACGGGAGTGCCCGAAGCCCTGGAGCCGATGTCGCCGTCGGACAGAAAGATCGTTCACGACACGATCAACGACCTCGAAGGCTTGGAGACCACCTCGGAGGGGGTTGAGCCCCGCCGCTACGTCGTCATCCGGCCCACGCTGACCCTCGAGGAGGGCGGGGCCACCGACACGTCGAGCTCGGCGGAGGAGACCGAGGACGAGCCGAGCGAGCCGGCAGATCTGAGCTGAACAAGGAACGCGGTTCGCCTCGCGCGTGGTGGCTCTCCCCGTCTCGGCGTCCTGACCCATGACACGGCCGGGGGATCTCGGAGCCGTGAAAGCCGTTCTGACGGAAGCGCAGCGGCGATCCCTGATCGGGGCGTCGCCCCTGTCCGGCCAGATAGAGCACTCGGAAGGGTTCCTCCGGGTGCTGCGACTCGAGGCCGTGGACGGGCCCGTTCTCGAACTGGGCTCCGGCGGCGGGCTCCCCGGACTGATTGTTGCCGTGGAGGACGAGGACCTGAGTCTCGTACTTCTCGACTCCACGTGCCGTTCGACCGAGTTCCTGCGCTGGGCGGTCGCGGAGCTCGAGATCTCCTCGAGGATTCAGGTCTTGACGGAGAGAGCAGAGCAGCTGGGGCGGGACGGTGAGTACCGGGGACGCTTTGCCGCGGTGCTCGCGAGGAGCTTCGGTCCGCCAGCAGTGACGGCTGAGTGCGCGGCCCCCTTTCTCCGGGTGGGCGGCCGCCTCATCGTGTCCGAACCGCCTGTCGGTCGGGCCGCAGTACTTGCCGCGCCGGGTAGGGCCGAGGGGGCAGAGCGCTGGCCGGCGGCGGGGTGCTCGATGCTCGGTTTGACACCCGAGGCCGTGCTGCGGGATCGCTTCGGCTTTGCGGTGCTTCGCCAGACCGCCCTCTGCCCGGACCGGTACCCACGTAGGCCGGGGATCCCGTCCAAGCGTCCCCTCTTCATCTGATCCGGCTGCTGATCGGGAAGCGACCGGTAGTGTGGGCCGATGCCCGCGCCAGGTTTCGAGCTCGTTTGTGAAATCGAGCCTCCCACCAAGCCTGACCTCAAGCACGTCAGGCATCAGATCGGTGTGTTGAGCTCCATCGCCGCGAAGTTCCTCATTCCGGACTGTCACATCGGGAGGGCTACCCTCTCCAGCGTCGCCGTCGCCCACGAGGTCGAGCAGATGGGCGGTCGCTCGATCGCCTGCCTGAACGCCAGAGACCGCAACCTGCTGGGTTTCCAACGCGACCTGCTGACCGCCGCAGCCTACGGGGTGGACCAGTTTCTCCTGGTGCAGGGCGACGAGCCGAATGTCGGAGGTCGCACGAGCGAGCTGACGGTGCGCACCATGCTGAGCGAGGCCCGGGCCTTCGATTTGACGGCTCATCTCGCGAGGACCCGGGACGTGCGGCTCGGAGCGGTGGCGAGCCTTCGCGGCCTTCCCGACTGGAAGCGGGAAGCCGACTTCTTGTTCGTGCAGGTCGGGTTCTCGCTCGAGGCCCTGCTGCGCTGGCACGATCGTGTCCAGCCGTCCAACGCCGTCTACGCCGGGGTCATCGTCCTGGCGAGCTCAGGCATGGCACGCAACCTGGCGAAGACGATTCCCGCCATCGACATCCCCCGCACAGCTGGTCGAGCAGGTCGATCGAGATCCCGAGGCCGGGATCGACGCCGCCTGCGAGCTGCTGCTCGCGATCAGGGACACGCAGCTGTTCCAGGGCGTGCATCTGATCCCGGTGTCGCGCTACCGCGCCGTTGCGGCGAAGCTCGAGCACCGGCTGAACGCTCTCTAGGCGGTCTTGAAAGCAGCAGAACACATCACTCGTTCACCCGGTTCCGCAAGCTGCGCGCGCGTTATGCTCCCGTTGAACCACGTCCAGACCGCCTGGCGCGATGTCAGTTCTGCCATCGACCGGCAAATGTTCCACGTGGAACAATCCCTCGAACCGAAGGTGTGATGAACGACCAAGAGGACGAAGACCGGAGCGGGCCGGTCGCCCTCGAGCCCCCAGCCGCTGAGGCGGATGCAGGCGTCGGGGAATCGGGATCGTCCGGCCGGCTGGCCGGTGACGAAGCACCCAGTGTGCGCCGGGTACGACCGCTGCCGAGAGTCATCGCGGTCGCCAACCAAAAAGGCGGGGTCGGCAAGACGACGACGACGGTCAACCTCGGCGCTTCTCTGGCAGATCTCGGCTACAGGGTGCTGATCGTCGATCTCGACCCGCAGGGCAACGCCACGACCGGTCTCGGGATCGAAGCTCGCGAATTTCGACCACTCCATGTATGACGTTCTGTTGCGCGACGTCGCTCTCGAGGACTGCGTCGAACCCACCAACATCAAGAACCTCTTCCTGGCGCCGGCGACGATCGACCTGGCTGGAGCAGAGATCGAGCTCGTCTCGACATTCAGCAGAGAGCTCCGCCTAAAGCGGGTGCTCGCGCCGATCCGGGAGGATTTCGGGTACATCCTCATCGACTGTCCTCCCTCGCTGGGCCTGATAACCGTCAATGCCCTGGCCGCGGCAAGCGAGGTGCTGGTGCCGATCCAGTGCGAGTACTACGCGCTCGAAGGGCTCGGCCAGCTCTCGCGCAACGTCGAGCTCGTGCAGGGCGAACCTCAATCCTGAGCTAGAGGTCTCCGCCATGGTCCTGACGATGTACGACTCGCGGACGAGACTGGCCGACCACGTGATCGCCGAGGTGCGGACCCACTTCGGCGATGCGGTCTGCAAGAACGTCATCCCGCGGACGGTCCGCATCTCCGAGTCCCCCTCGTTCGGTGAGCCGATAACCGTGCACTCGCCGACGTCACGGGGTGCCATCGCCTACCGCGAGCTGGCGAAGGAGGTCAGCGGTGGTCCGGCGTAGCGGCTCGGGAAGGGACTCGGTGCCCTCATCCCGCCGAGTCCGACAGCCTCCACCGGGTCCATGCTCCGCGAGGTTCCGCTCGCCCGCATCCGGCCAAATCCGTTCCAACCACGTAACCAGTTCGGGGAGCAGGGGCTGTCGGCTCTCGTCGACTCGATCAAGGCGGTCGGCATCCTCCAGCCCGTTCTTGTGCGAGAGGTCGGCCCCGAGAATTCGAGCTGATCGCAGGTGAGCGCCGTTTTCGGGCCGCCCGACGTGCCGGTCTCCAGTCGATCCCAGCGCTCGTGCATCAGGCAGACGACGCCATGAGCCTCGAGGAGGCCTGGTCGAGAACCTGCATCGCGAGGATCTCAACCCTCTTGACGAGGCCGGCGCCTACCAGCAGCTGATCGAGGAGTTCAATCTCACCCACGAGGAGGTTGCGCGCAAGGTCGGCCGCTCCCGGGCCGCGGTCACCAACGCGCTGCGGCTCTTCCAGCTGCCGCCGACCGTGCAGCGCTACGTGCGCGACGGCCAGCTCAGCGCGGGTCATGCCCGGACGCTGCTCGCCACGCCCGACCGGATAGCTCCAGGAGCGGCTGGCCGGCGAGGTGGTCCACGAGGGCCTTTCCGTGCGGGCCCTCGAGGAACTGGGTCGCGCCGCCGTACGCGAGGCGCAGGCTGAAGACGGCGCGGACCGAGCGAGGGCGCCTGACGTCGACAGAGCAGGTGCAGCCTCCAGCCGGACCGCGCCGACCAAGGCGCCCACATCGCTCCGACCTCCGGGTGTGCATGACCTCGAAGAGCTTCTGGAAGACCGCCTGAACACACGGGTGAAGGTGGACATGGGAGGGAAACGGGGCAAGCTCGTCATCGAATTCGCCACGTTGGACGACCTTGAGCGGATTTACCGCGTGATCATTGGGGAGACCTTTACCTGAGGTCGATGGCGTGAGTGGACGAGCACCGGGCCAACTTCACTTGAATCCACAGGCATGTGATGCCTGTGTCACAATAGTTTCAGAGAGTCGTCGCAAGACTAACTTTTCCCTGTTCAGAGGCTCTTTTAGAGTCATCTGCAACAGGCCACCGCTAGTTTACTTTGGCGTTACCTTCTCGACCTCTACTGTTGGTCCAAGTTGATCCACAACCTGTGCATGAGGTTGTGGATCAACCCTCAGCTCCCGGCTCATCGTCAGCCACTGCTCGAGGGCTTCCTGGACGGCTTGTGCGAGCCGCAAAGTCTTCATCGCCACCTGATCGGGGCGCTCCGAGCTCCAGAACGACGGCCGGCATGGCAGTCCGTCTCAAGATGACGCTCCGCCATCCCGTGCGCGCCCGCGTTGGAAGGCCGAGCCGTGTGCGGCGATCTCGACGAGCAGCTCAGCGAGCTGCCGGCTGGCCGTCGACTCATAGCGAAAGCCCCGGTAGAAGTATGTGACGGCCGACTCGTGGCTCGGCTCCAGGCGAAGCCCGATGTAGCAGTCGACTCTGGCCGTGTTTGCCGCCACAGCTTGCGCGAACGGGTCCGGATCGTGCAGCTCGAGCGATCGCGCCCCCGCCAGAATGAGAACCCGGTGGACTGCCGCAACGCCGGTCGCAAAGCCCCCCTCCTCGCCCACTGCGATCTGCTTGCAGCTCAGCGTCGCCGGGGTGGCTGCAACCCTGAGCTGTTCCCGAGCGGCGTGACGAGGTCCGAGCCGCCGCGGACCGGTGCCACCCGCGTCAGCTCGGAGAGGGTCAGGGGTCCGCAAATCCCGTCTGTGACAAGTCCGACGTTGCGCTGGAACTCGGCGAGGGCAACGTGAGTGCCGTCCCCGAAGATCCCGTCCACCCCGCCCGGGTCGAACCCGAGCCCGCTCAGGCGCCGCTGCACCTCGGCGACGTCGTCTCCTTGCAGCATGGGTACCCGCCGGTACAAGAGTCGGTCGCCGAGGCGGAAACCGGCCTCGACCAGGCTTGACCACGTCTGGCGGCCGCAGATGCCGTCGATACGGAGACCCCGTTTGCGACTGGAACTCCTGCACAGCCCGTGCCGTCCCGGAACCGAACACGCCCGAGTTGTCCGCGCCTCGCTCGAAGCCGAGACGCCTGAGGCGTTCTTGCAGGTCGGTGACGGCCTCGCCGGACTGGCCTTCGTCGAAGGGGAAGCAGGTCCTCTTGTTGAGGCAGCGCCCGTGCACGGCTCATAGGCACGAGCCTTGCAACGGTTCGCTCATCTCGGACATCGTACGGCAGCGCCCGATCGCAGTTACCCACTTGCTGCCGCCCGGCCGGCAACCGCCAGTCAGAGAAGGGGCTCGAACTCAGACAGGATCTGCGTCTTGCTCCTGGCCCCGACGATGCGGGCCTGAGCCTCGCCGTTCTTGAACAGCAGCAGCGTCGGGATGCTCATCACCTGGAATCTCTGGGCTGTGCGGGGGTTGTCGTCGACGTTCAGCTTCGCCACTTTGAGCTTTCCGCTGTGGGCGCTCGCGATCTCGTCGAGGATCGGGGCGACGACCTTGCAAGGGCCGCACCATTCGGCCCAGAAGTCGACCACGACGGGGATGTCCGAGAGGACGACCGCCTCGTCGAAGGTGTCGTCGCTGATGGTGATGACGTCATCCATTGCAATTCTCCTTGTGGTCAGCTCGAGGCGAGCGATGACAGGTACCGCTCCGCGTCAATGGCGGCCATGCACCCGGAACCGGCTGCCGTGACGGCTTGACGGTAGACATGGTCCTGGACATCGCCGCACGCGAACACTCCGGCGACATTCGTCTTCGTCCCTTCGTGAGTGACGAGATAGCCGGCCTCGTCTATCTGGAGCTTGCCGGCGAACAGCTCTGTGGTCGGGTGCGTGCCCGATGGCGACGAAAACGCCCGTCTGCGACGATGTCCGACTCCTCGCCGGTATTCGCATCGTCGTACCCGGACGCCCGTCACCCGCTCGCCGCCGAGGACGTCGGTGACCACTGAATCCCAGCGAAACGTGATCTTGTCGTTCTTGAAAGCCCGATCCTGCATTATCTTCGAGGCGCGCAGCTCCTTGCGACGGTGGACGACCGTCACCGAGTCACCGAATTTCGTCAGGAACAGTGCCTCTTCGAGGGCGGAGTCACCGCCGCCGACGACGACGATCCGCTTGTCCCGGAAGAAGAAGCCGTCGCATGTCGCGCAAGTCGAGACTCCGTAACCGAGCAGGCGTGCCTCGTTCTCGAGGCCGAGCATCAGCGATCGCGCACCAGTCGCGATGATCAGGGCTCGTGTCCGCAACGGTGGGCTCCGCGGCGTCTGGATCGCCGATCCAGATCTCCGAACGGCGACGAGGCGAGGTCGACCCGCGATGCCCTCTCGGTGTGGATCTCGGCTCCGAAACGCTCAGCCTGGGCGCGCATCGAGACCATGAGCTCGGGCCCCAGAACTCCGTGGGTGAAGCCCGGGAAGTTCTCGACCTCGGTCGTCAACATGAGCTGACCGCCGGGCTGATCGCTCGAAGACGAGGGCTCGCCCTCCAAGACGACCGGCCGCAGCTCGCCCCGCGCCGCATAGATGGCAGCCGTCAGGCCCGCCGGCCCCGAGCCGAGAATCACCACGTCGCGCGCCGCGCCGGACTCCATGTGTGCCGCTTTCCCTTCGTGCCTGCCGGCTAAGTCCGGCTGTGGCGCATCCTCGAGATAAACGCCCCGATGACCACGAAGATTCCACCGACCAACAGGTAGCTCGCCCACACCCGCTGATCGAAGACCTCATTGTTCAAAAGACGTATGAGACCGATCACGGAAGCCACGAGGACGAAGATCACGACCAAGAAGGCCATCACCCCGAAGATGGCGGCACGGACGAACTTCTCGACAGGCAGCACGGTTCGGTCGCGGATGAGGGCGACGACCTGGCCTACCTTCTCGGTGAGCTGCGCAGCCCAGTCGTCTCGTAACGACTGCTCAGAAGACATATCAGACACGTTAGCTGCCTGCCGTCTCGGCGAGCCGGTAGCAGATGCCGACGCATCTCGGCCCGGCGTGGGTGCCTATGACGGGCCCGATGTAGTTGACGAGGATCTGGTCCCGGGGGTAGATCCCTTCGAGCTTGTCCAAGAAGGCCTCGAGGTCCGGCGCAGCGGCGTGGGCGACCGCGAGCCCGGCAAGCTCACCCGCGTTCTTGAGCTTGTTCACGAGGTACTCGAGCGAACCTGCCCGGGTCCGTTGCTTCGACTCCTCGAGGGCGACGCCGTCTCGAATCTCGACGATCGGCTTGATCGACAGCAGCGACCCCATCAGAGCCTTGGCCGCGCCGATCCGACCTCCCTTGCGGACGTTGTCCATCGTGTCGAGGGCACCGAAGACGCGAATGCTCGGGACGACCGCCCTGGCAGCGGCCTCGGCCGCGTCGAGCTCGTCGGTCGCGGACCCCACCCGCGCCGCCTCCAAGACGACCATCGCCTGGCCCAAGGTCACGGTGCGCGTGTCCACGACCCGCACGTCGATCAGCCCGCTCACCTCTTCCGCACCGGCACAGGCCGCCTGGTAGGTCGCCGAGAGCGCAGAGGAGAGCGTGAGGCAGAGCACGCCGCTGCAGCCGTCGCGGGCCGCCTGCGCGAAGCTCTCCGCGAACGCTCCCGGGGACGGCGCCGATGTTTCAGGCAGAGCATCTGTCATGGCACACCGGCGCCAGAACTCCGCCGGATCGATCAGGCGCATCTCCTCGGGGCCCCACCTGCCGAGCCGGACGTCCAGGGGGACGACCCTGATGTCGTGCTCTTCGGCAAGGCTCGTCGGCAGATCCGCCGCGCTATCGGTTACGACTCTTATCCCGGCCATGCACACCCTCCCCGGCACCGGCGCGCCGTCGCTTGGAAGTCTGCCAGTCAGCAAGGCTCCCGGCGAGTCCTGCCGCCAGCGTGTACGAGAGGATGCCGGCGACGACGGCGGCGATCACGCGCTCGAAGAGGCCGGGACCCTGGTCGGATCCGATGCCGGCGAGAACGAGCGCGACCGCAAAGGCCATGAACAACGAGCAGACCACGGTTCTGGCCACGTAGCGGGCGACGACGAAGCCACCGAGCCCGCCCACCCTGGCCCGGAGCACGACGAGTGCCGCGACGGCGGCGACCGAGTAGGCGATCGCGAGGGAGAGGGCCAGCCCCTTCCTCCGAGCACGTGGCGCAGCCCGAGGGCGAGCCCGATGTTGAGCCCGTTCTCCAGCAGGTAGAGGAAGAAAGGCGTTCGAGTGTCGCGCAATCGACTGGAAGGCGAGAATCGCGAACAGATAGACGCAGAACCCAGGCAAGCCGAGGGCGAGGAGCTCGAGCATGGTGGCGGTCAGATGAGCCCCGCTCGAGTGGTGGGTGGACCCGGCCCCCAGCGATATCAGCGAGATCGCGGGCCGTGCGAGCAGCAGGTAACCGACGACTGCCGGGATGACGCCGGCCAAGGTACGGCGAAGCCCAAGGCCGAATTGCTCGGCGAAGCCCGCTGTGTCGCCCCTGGCAAAGCGGGACGAGAGCACAGGAGCGACCGTGGTCATGACCGATACCGCCACGATGCCGAAAGGCAGCTGGAAGAAGGTGGAGGCGTACGTGTAGGCCGTCAGGGTCGCCGCCCCGATGTTCACGGCGACGGCGGACACGACGAAGACGGCCACCTGGTTGCCGACGACGAAGCCGAATGTCCAGCCCGAGAGCCTGACGATCTCGCGGACCGCCGGGTCGTCGGGCCGCCACCGGAGGCGGAGGCGCAGCCCGCAGCTCAGCAAGCTCGGGACGAGGGCCACGGCTTGGAGGACCACGCCGAGCGTCGTGCCGAGCCCGAGGAGCAACAAGAGGTGATGGTCGTGCTGGACCTGGCTGAGGCTGTGGGTGTGGCCGACAGCGGCGAACGCGAGCAGGATGGCGATCGCAACCAGGTTGTTGATGATCGGGGTGAAGGCCGGGGCGGAGAAGCGGCGGGCAGCGTTGAGAACTGCCGTCATCAGGCTTATCGCGCCGTAGGCGAGCAGCTGGGGGGAGAAGAGGCGCAACAGCGACGTCGCCACCTGGCGCTCGGTGGCGATCTGCGGCCCGTGGCTGCCGACGGTGTACAGATCGATTATCAAAGGAGCGGCCAGGAGGAACACGACCGTCGCGACGAGCAGCAAAGCGCCCGCGAGGGTCAGGACGGCTGAGATCGACTCTTCGGCCTCTCTCTCCGGTCGAGTCGCCAGGCGGGCCACGAACACCGGGACGAAAGTCGCCGTGAGGATGCCACCGAGAACCAGGTCGTGCACGATGTTCGGGGTGTTGTTGGCGAGGTTGAACGAGTCCGAGAGGCTCGAGTACCCGAGCGCGTAGATGGCGACGAGAATCCGGAGCAGCCCGGTGACGCGGGACACGAGGGTGCCGGCTGCCACATAGGCGGTCGCCGTGCCGAGCCCCGGCCGGGGCCGCCCTTGCCTGCAGGCCGCGCCCTTGCACCTGCTGTGCCCCGCCACGGGTTCCTGGTCCCGCTCCGGGGGCGTTCTTGAGCCCTGCGGGTGCGGGTATCCCGGGCAATGTGCGCGGGAGGCGCCCTTTGTAGACATTCCGATGGTCACCGAGCCCGTGGCTGCGGCGCCGCCTGTGCTTCACGAGGCCGGTTCCTGGACCGGCTCCGAGCTCGGTTCGCGCAGCCGGCCCGTCACGTGCTTGGCCTTGCGGCGGCGGCGACGCGAAGCGGACCGGAACCACCAGAACAGGAGGAAGGCAACTGCGCCGAGGCTGAGGGCGATGGCGACGCTCGAGATGGCGGTGGACCTGATCGTCAGCTCCACGCGTGCGAGCTGGACACGACCGCTCGGGGACAAGAGCTGCAGCTGCAGGCTCGAGTCGCCTGAGGTGCGGGTGCGGACGCGGACGATGAAGCTGGTCGTCCCGCGCCTCAGTACCACGCCAAGAGATCTCGACGAGGCCAGGTCCGGGCCGGAGATGACCAAGACGGCGTGGACGGGCGATTTGGAGCTGGAGGTGATCGCGATCGGGAACCGCGCCGATGACGACGTCACCGTCACGGTCCGACCAGCCGGGAGACCGAGGCGGGAGCCGAGCGTGCGCATCGTGTCGGTCGGCGCTTGCAGATAGGACTGGCGGAGGGCTGGGCTCAGTCCGGTGGTCTCGGCCAGCAAGATCGAGTCAGCGAGAGCGTGCAGGGTCGCCGAGTCATCCGGGATGACAGAGGACAACTCCGACAGGGCCTGGCGCGCCCGCTGCACCTGCTGGAAGGTGATGGAGCCGCTGCTCGAAGCCGGAGGACCCGAAAGAGTGCGCACGGCGGCTGAGCATCCGGACACGACGACGGGCGGCACCTGGCAGGTCCCCGGCGGGACCGTCGCGAAGAGCTGGTCGATCGGCAGCGCCTTGACGACCGGGCTCGAGCCGAGCCCCCGGAGCACGGCGCCCAGGAACTTCACCTGCGGGAGCCAGGACTGAGGCGCGACGAGAGCGACTCCCCGGGCGGACGTGGAGCCCGGCGAGTCGAAATAGATCTCGGCCAGATCGGCCAGCAGCTGCTGGGCCCGGAGCACGGGGTTCGCCGTCCCGTCGAGATGCGCCGCCAGACGTGAATCGGCCTGCAGGCCCTCGACGGTCGAGCCGGCGATCCGGAACGGAGCCGAGAGCGTGTACGGCCACTCGACACTGGCGGCCTGATCGCCCGCGAGCGACTCGAGGTTGGCCTGCGGGACGACGATGTCGGTGATGCCCTGGGCAGCCAGAATCGCGAGACCCCGCGGGCCGACTGGTTGCGTCGCGATGTAGACGTGGGGGGGTGCGGAGGTGTGCAGCACCCTGGCGAACACGGCACCGTCGCGGAGGAACTGGCCCGACAGGTCGTTCTCCAGCCCGGCCCGCACCAACAAGGTGGGGTCCACGTCGCTGAACGGCGCGGCGACAAGATTACCGAGACCGCCGTAGGCGACCTTGTTGACGAGCGTCACGTGCTGGCGGCTACGTGCGAGGGCAAGCAGGGTCTGGCCGTAGAGGTCGACGGTGAGCGGTACCCCGGGCGAGAGCGCCTCTTCGCGGGCGAGGTTGTCTATCTGGGAGACAGATATCGCTGGCAGGTGAGGGACGCCGGCAGGGCCGAGGGCGACGGTGGCCCCAACCGGCACGACGAAGGAGAAGCGGAGCCGTCTTGCGGGCGCGACCTTCGAAGGCACGACTATCAGATAGGTCGTGAAGGAGTCGAGAGAAAGGCCGGTCGAAATGTCCTGCAGGGATACCTGGACCGGGTAGACCCCTCCACAGCCGCCGTAACGTGCCGGGCAGGGAAGCTGGAACACCCGGTCCCCCGGGGTCTTGGCCGGGATGCGGCCACTCAGGTCGGAGCCTCCGACGTAGATGTCCACCAAGCCGTGGCCGCTTTTGACCGAGCTGAGCGAGAAAGTGATCGGAGCAAGCTCGTTGAGGCCTGTGAGCTGGCCCTCGAGCGTCGCCTCGAACTCGTCACGGCTTGCCAGGGCGGACTGGTCGGGCTCGGTGTAGAGCGCCACGTGGACGAGGAGATCCTTGGCCGCCATGGGCGAGTGGATGCTGAGGCCGAGTTGCACCGGGACACCGGAGCTCGTCACCCACGGGTCCTGAGAGGTCAGCGTGATGACGCCGCGAGGGATCGACTGAGCACCCGCCCGGGCTGACACCCCCCCGCCGAGGGCGAAGGAGGCGGAGACGAGGATGAGCCCGACGCGCGCCGCGATGCGCGCGAGCGGCACCAAGGCCGATCGGGCATCGCTGACCCATGAGGCGGACGGCAACGGCGGTCTTGTCCTCCGATCGGACACGTGAGACGCAGCGAGCCTACCGGCGCGCAGCGTTCTCATACAGGTAAGCCGGGCACGCCACGGGTCGCGGCGAGCGCCAGCAGGCAGCCACGCATCGAGCGCGCGGGCGGTACGGTCGTGGAATGGTAGTGCTGCTCGGACGACATGAGGAATTCGCAGCACACGCCACCGGGAGATGGCACCCTCGAGCGCGCTGAGCGGCTCGCCGCGGTCTTCGCCGGGGTCGACGACTCCCCTGCGGCCGAGGTCACAGTGCCCTTCGAACCCCGCCACGCGACGCGCCAGGAGCTCAGGATCGTGCACGATCCGTCCTACATCGAGCAGATAGAGAACCACTGCCTCAAAGGGGGGGGCCATCTCGACCAGGACACCGTAGCCGTCCCCGCCTCGTTCGACGCGGCCTTGCGGGCGGCCGGCGCCGGTCTCGATGCTGTCGAGCGACTTCGCAACGGCGAGGCGGACAGCGCCTTTCTCGCGGTGCGACCCCCGGGGCACCACGCGCTCGGGTCGAGGGCGATGGGTTTTTGCCTGTTCAACAACGTCGCCGTCACCGCCGCCATGCTCGCCGGACAAGGGGAGCGGGTCATGGTGCTGGACTGGGACGCGCACCACGGCAACGGGACCCAGGACATCTTCTACGACCGCGCCGAAGTGCTCTACGTGTCCCTCCACCAGTTCCCCTTCTACCCGGGCACCGGCTCACTGAGCGAGACAGGTGCTGGGCCGGGCAAGGGCGCGACGGTCAACCTGCCATTTCCGGCCGGCACGACCGGGGACGCCTATCGTCTGGCCTTTGACGAGGTGCTCACACCCCTGGCGGAGGAGTTCGCGCCGAGCTGGCTTCTCATCTCGGCCGGGTTCGACGCGCACCGGGCGGACCCGCTGACCGACCTCGGTCTCAGCGCGGGCGACTTCGCCGACCTCACCGCCAAGGCCCTGCGCCTCGTTCCGCCAGGTCGCCTCATCGCCTTCCTGGAGGGGGGCTATGACCTGCGCTCCCTGTCGATCTGCGTCGGCGCCTGCGTGGCCGCCCTGGGCGGTGTCGACTACCGGCCCGAGCCCGCTTCTCAAGGTGAGATAACCGAGGGCGTCCGCGAGGTCGTGGCCACGGCCGTCCGCTACCACCGGGCGTCGCCACGGTGAGCGAGGATCCGAAGTCCTCTCCGCAGTCCCCCGAGCGCCTCCGGCCGGCGCTCGAGGCGACGGCACCGATCGTGGAACGCTTCCAAGCCGCCGGCAAACGGCTCTACCTGGTCGGAGGCCCTGTTCGGGACGTCATTGCCGGCAGGCCCGGCGGCGGCGAGCCCGGTCCGGAAGCCGACATCGACCTCACCACGGACGCGACGCCCGACGAGATCGAGGCGCTCTTGTCCGACCTGGCGGAAGCCTCTTGGAACCAGGGCAAGAGGTTCGGAACCATCGGGCTGCTGCGCGCGGGGCGCCGTTTCGAGATCACGACGCACAGGGCCGAGGCTTACGTCGCCCGATTCCCGCAAGCCGGAGGTGCGTTTCGGCGACGACATCGAGACGGACCTTTCCCGTCGGGACTTCACCGTGAACGCCATGGCGCTCAGCCTGCCGGAGCTCAAGCTCGTTGATCCCTTCGACGGCATCGGAGACATCGCCGCCCGCCGCCTCCGCACACCGCTCGATCCCGAGATCTCGTTCTCGGACGATCCCCTTCGCATGCTCCGGGCAGCGCGTTTCATCGCCGGCTATGGGCTCGTGCCCGAGCCCGAGCTCGTGGCGGCTGTGGAGACGATGCGGTCCCGCCTTGAGATCGTGTCGAGGGAGCGCATCCGCGACGAGCTCGACAAGCTGCTCTTGCTGCCCGTCCCGACAGCAGGCCTCTGGTTCGTCGTGAACACCGGGCTCGCCGAGGAGTTCCTGCCCGAGCTTCCCGCGCTCGCCCTCGAGCAGGACCCGGTGCAAAGACACAAGGACGTGCTCGCCCACACGATCGCCGTCGTCGAGAAGGCGAGCCCGGAAAGGACCCTCCGACTGGCGGCGCTGTTCCACGACGTCGGCAAGCCCCTGACGCGCTCCATCGGGCCCGGAGGGGTCCACTTCCACCACCATGACGTCGTCGGGGCAAAGATGGCACGAAAGCGGATGCGGGAGCTGCGGTACCCGACCGAGGTCATCGAGGACGTGGATCGGCTCGTGGCCCTGCATCTCAGGTTCCACACCTACCAGATGGGGTGGACCGACTCGGCGGTTCGCAGGTACGCCCACGACGCCGGGGACCTCCTCGGCCGTCTGAACGAGCTGACCCGTTGCGATTGCACGACCCGCAACCTGGCCAAGGCCCGTGACCTCGCGGCACGGATGGACGAACTGGAGCGACGCCTGGCGGAGCTGCGCGAGCGCGAGGAGCTTGATTCGATCCGGCCGCAGCTGGACGGCGTCGCCGTCATGAGGCACCTCGGCATCGCACCGGGACGCGACGTCGGGGCCGCGCTCGAGTTCCTGCTGCAGATCCGCCTCGACGAGGGCGTCCTCGACGACGACGAGATCCTGCGGCGCCTGGACGCCTGGTGGGCCGACCGGTCGTCGCGAGCGACCTCTAGCTGACGGGCCCTTTCGCCCCGGGGGCGGCGTCGTTCGCGAACTCCTCGACCATCTTGTAGGCCTCGTCGTCGTGGAACTGCACCGGCGGCGACTTCATGAAGTAGGCCGAAGGGCCGATGAGGGGACCGCCCAGGCCCCTGTCGAGGCCGAGCTTGGCGCACCGCAGGGCGTCGATGATCACGCCGGCCGAGTTCGGCGAGTCCCACACCTCGAGCTTCAGCTCCAAGTTGAGGGGAACGTCGCCAAAATTGCGGCCCTCCATGCGGATGTAGGCCCATTTACGGTCCTCGAGCCAGGGCACGTAGTCGGAGGGGCCGATGTGGATCGAGTCCTCAGGCAGCGCCCTGTCGATCTGGCTCGTGACGGCCTGGGTCTTCGAGATCTTCTTCGACTCGAGCCTCTCGCGCTCGAGCATGTTCTGGAAGTCCATGTTGCCGCCGACGTTCAGCTGATAGGTGCGGTCGAGGACCATGCCGCGGTCCTCGAACAGGCGCGTGAGGATGCGGTGGACGATGGTGGCGCCGACCTGGCTCTTGATGTCGTCGCCGATGAGCGGGATGCCCGCGGCCGTGAAGCGCTGGGCCCACTCGGGATCGCTGGCGATGAAGACGGGGATGGCGTTGACGAAAGCGACGCCGGCCTCCAAGGCGGCGGTCGCATAGTGCTTCTGGGCGGCCTCGGAACCGACCGGCAGGTAGGCGATGAGAACCTCGGCGCCGCTGCGCCGCAGCACCTCGGCTACGTCGACGGGCGGGGCGAGCGACTCGTCCACGGCCTTGCGGTAGTACTTGCCAAGTCCGTCGAGGGTCGGGCCGCGCTCGACAGTGACGCCGAGCGCGGGTATCTCCGAGAAACGGATCGTGTTGTTGTTCGACGCGAACACCGCTTTGGACAGGTCGAGTCCGACCTTGGCCGCGTCGACGTCGAAGGCGGCGACGAATTGGGTGTCGCCGACGTGGTAGCCGCCGAGCGACACGTGCATGAGGCCGGGAACCGGTCCGCCGGGTCGGCGTCGCGGTAGTACTCGACGCCTTGCACGAGGGCGCTGGAGCAGTTGCCCACTCCGGCGATGGCTACCTTGATCTTGCGGGCCTTGTTGTTCATGGCTCGCTCCTTTCAGTGGCTGCCCTCCTGAGCGTCGCTCTCGCGTGGGATCCCACGGCGTTGACGACTTCAGAAGGGACTTCAACGGTATTGATCGGGCGCGCCTGGGAGATGGGCGCAGACGAGGGGATCAAGGAGGCCTTCTCGGCCTCGATGAGACGCTCTATCCAGTTCAGGTCGTGCTCGGCCGCCTCGTTCGCATGGTCGAGGAGCGAGCGCTGGTACCGGTCGAGGGGTCGCCAGGGCGATTCGACGGCCCGCCGGGAGCCCTCTCGGGCGTCCACGAGCTGGGCTCGCCGGCGCTGCAGGAGCAAGAGCCGGGCATCGGGGCTCAAATAGCGGGCGAAGGCCCAGCGCAGGGCAAAGCCGCGGCCCCCTTCGGGTTTGGTCTCTTCGGTCTCGAGCAGATGGTGGAACAGCTCGTCTCCGCGAGCCGTGAGCTCGTAGACGTGCCGGCCCCGGGTGCCGGTGCCCGATGGGTCGCGGCTGCCCGCCGGGAAGCCAGGCGGGCCATAAAGCAGCCCTCTCGCCTGCGATGGAACCCGCAGAGGTGAATGTGCCCGGCGCCGAATCCGGGGCCGCATGCCCGGAGGGGACCTCGTGGACCGCGCCGGCGGCCTCGAGGCGGGCCAGTGCGGGATAGAGCGAACCGAACGAGAGGCTCGAGAGCAGGCCGAAATCCCCGCGCAACCGCTTGCGCAGGTCATATCCATGCATGGGGTGCTCCTTGAGGAGCCCCAGGATCGCCAACTCGAGCACGGTCAGGAGTATATCAGCGCGACATATCGATGCGATATGTCGAATGTGACGGCCGGTCACCTTTCCGTCCCGCCTCCCAGGTCGGGGCCGAGGCCCCCAAGTCTCGCTCACGGCGCCGTCGGTGTCCGCGTGCCGGTTCTCGTGGCGCGATCGCCCGCCCGGTCACCCCTGCCCCCTCGGTCAGGGCGGGGTGGCAGGCACGGTAGCCTTGCTCCGATGTCGAGCGTCCGGAGCGGTCCACAGTCTCGTTGGGGAGTCGGTGGGCACCCGCGTCCCGGGCGCATCGAGTACCGGCTCATGCGCGAATCGATCGTGAAGGAGTACCGGCGCGGCCGGCTCGGCCGGCTCGAGGTGTGCGACGCGCAGCCCGAGCTTCTCCGGGTGGCGAAGAACCTCGGACGCGAGACCGACACCGAATGCCCCATCTGCGAGCACGAGCAGCTCGTGCACGTCATGTTCGCCTTCGGTCCCGGCCTTCCTCCGAGCGGCCTCGCGGTGACCGACCTTGGCGGGCTCAAAAAGACGGTGCGCAAGGGCGCTGAGGTGGCGTGCTACCTGGTCGAAGTGTGCACGGGATGTTCCTGGAACCATCTCCTGAGCGTTTTCGTGCCGGGAGGCCATGACCGCTGATTGCCATGACCGCTGATTGACCGCCGGCAGCCCAGTGCGCCGGACGGGAGGAGGTCCGAAAATGACAGAGCCACTGACGGTGCCGGAGATCCGCGCCCGCAAGCGCAGCCGGGGGGCCGAGCCGATCGTGATGATCACGGCCTACGACACGCCCTTCGGCCGGGTGGTGGACGACGCCGGCGTCGACATCGTCTTCGTCGGCGACACCGTCGCCGAGGTGGTGCTCGGCCAGGGGGACACCCTGCATGTCGGGATCGAGGACATCGCCCATCACGTGGCGGCCGTGGCCCGAGCCCGTCCGCGGGCACTGCTGCTCGCGGACATGCCCTGGTTGACCTATCACCTCGAGCCGGGCGACACGGTCCGCAATGCCGCGCGCCTCGTCCGGGCCGGTGCCCAGGCGGTCAAGCTCGAGGGCGGGCGGCGCAGGGTCGCCGCCGTGCGGGCGATCGTCGACGCGGAGATACCGGTGATGGGCCATCTCGGGCTGACTCCTCAGTCGGTCAACGCCATGGGCGGCTACAGGGTCCAGGGGCGTGAGGCCGGTGCCGCCTCCGAGCTTCGCCAGGACGCCGCCGCCCTGGCGGCCGCGGGCTGCTTCGCCGTCGTGCTCGAGGGCATACCCGACGCTCTCGCCGAGCGCATCACCGAGGACCTGGAGATACCGACGATCGGGATCGGGGCGGGCCCGGCCTGCGACGGGCAGGTGATCGTCCTGCACGACCTCCTCGGCCTGAGCGAGGGCGAGCCCGCCCGAGTTCGTCCGCCGCTACGCCGAGCTAGGCGCCGTCGCGACCGTGGCCGTGAGGGACTGGGCCGCGGACGTGAGGGCCGGCCGCTATCCGTCGCAAGCCGAGTCCTACCACGCCTCGCCCGAGCTACGGGAGGCGTTGGGCCTGCTGCGGCAGTGACATACCCGCCTGCCACTGTCTGAGCGTGGACGCCAGGCTGAGCGGGGGGCTGCGGCTTCGGCCGCTGCCGGCCTCGGCTACCATGTCGATGTCCCTATACCCCTGCCCCGTCAGAACCGGGGCCCCGCACGCCGAGCGCGTCCGGGTCCGGAGGAGGTGAGGCCGCCGTGCGGCCCTACGAAGTCATGGTTATTTTCGATGTCGGCCTCGAAGACGGCGACATCAACGCAAGTCTTGATCGCATCACGTCACTCGTGCGCGACCGTGGGGGGAACCCTGGTCGTGCCGAGCGCTGGGGCCGCCGGACTTTCGCGTACGAGCTCAAGCACCGCAGCGAGGGTTACTACGTCCTTATCGAGTTCACCGCCGAGCCGACCCTCGTGGCCGAGCTCGACCGGATGTTGACTCTTGAAGACATCGTGCTGCGCCACAAGGTGATCCGGCAACCGGACAAGCAGAGCGGGCGTGCCCTTCGCGCCGAGGCGAAGAGAAGGCAGACCGCCGCTCGCAAAGCCGCCCGGGTCAAGGCAGCGGCGAGCTGAGCGAACTGGAGAGAATGAAATGTCGAACGGTAACTCCGTAACCTTGGTGGGCAACGTCACGCGAGACCCCGAGCTGCGCTTCACCCCGAACGGGCAGGCGACCGCAAGCTTCGGTCTGGCGGTGAACCGGCGTTGGCAGAACCGCCAGACCCAGGAGTGGGAGGAAGCCGACCTCCTTCTTCGACGTCGTGTGCTGGCGGGAGATGGCGGAGAACGTCAGCGAAACCCTCACGTGCGGAGCGCGGGTCATAGTCACGGGCCGGCTCGAGCAGCGCAGCTGGGAGACGGCCGAGGGTGACAAGCGGTCAAAGGTCGAGGTCGTGGCCGACGAGCTCGGACCGAGCCTTCGCTGGGCCACGGCGCAAGTGGTCAAGAACGAGAGACGCGGACCTGACAGCGGTCCCGGGAGCGGGTCCGCCCGGTCCGCAACCCACGCGAGTGCGCCGGCCGCCGCTCAGGGCGCCGCCCAGGGCGCGGGCGAAGCATTCGGGTCCTACGACGAGGAGCCCTTCTAGATGGCGCGAACAACGATCGGGACCGCGGCACGCGCCGCGCCCCCAAGGAGACCGGCCGGCGGACGAAGAAGAAGATCTGCATCTTCTGCAAGGAGCACGCCACCTGGGTCGACTACAAGGACGTAAACCTGCTGCGGAAGTTCATGTCCGACAGAGGCAAGATCCGCGCCCGGCGCGTATCGGGGAACTGCGCCCAACACCAGCGTGAGGTGGCGCTTGCCATCAAGACGGCCAGGGAGCTCGCCCTCCTGCCGTTCACGCAGCGCACGACGAGCGAGCGGCCCAGCGGACGCGGCCCGGGCCGTGGTGGCCAGGGCGGACGCGGCCCGGCACGCGCCGAGTCGGCCGAGGAACCGGAGCTAGAGGTGCAGCTGAACGATACCGTTGCCGACCTCGAGCTCGAGGATTCCGAGCTCGACGAGCTGGCCCCGGTCGGCGCCGAGGACGAGGCGGGCGAGAAGTGAAGGTCGTGCTGCGCACCGACGTCCCCGGAGTGGGCAAACGAGGCGACATCGCAGAGGTGTCGGACGGCTTCGCCAGGAACTACCTCGTTCCCCAGGGACGAGCGATCTTCGCCAACGCGGGCATCGAGGACCAGGCGGCCTCGATGCGCCGCTCCCGTGACGTCAAAGACGCGGTAACCGTGAGGGAGCCGAGACGATCGCCCGCAAGCTCGTCCCCATCGTGTTCCGGATCGAATCGCGTTCTGGCACGGAGGGCAGGCTGTTCGGTTCCGTCACCGCCTCTGACGTCGTCGAGGCGGTGAACCGTCAGTCCGGTGTCGAGCTCGACCGCCGCAGGCTTGTCATCGAGGAGCCGATCAAGACGCTGGGCTCCCATGAGGTGGGAGTGCGGCTGCACCCCGAGGTTGAGTTCCGTCTCACGCTCGAGGTCGTCAGCTCGAGCTGACCGGCCCCGGCGGTGATACAGGCGGGTGCCAACCTTAGGCGTGGACACGAATCGGGTTCGTCTCGGCGCGGGTGATCGTGGTGATTTCGACCCCGCGGTTCACCTCGAAAGCGCAGAGCAAACTTGTCCACGCTCCGTGCACAGGATGTGCCAGAGTTTCTGCGGGTAATCCACAGGATCCGGCCCTAGCGAACCCCAGGGCATTGGGGTCATCGTTGTCGTGATGACCGTTCTGCAACCAGTTCCCGACGCCTCGCGGCGCCGGCGAGTCGCAGGGCCGGCCTCGACGGTTTCGGGCACGGGCGGCTCGCGGGTACCGCCGCACAATTTCGATGCCGAGGAGTCGGTGCTCGGCGCCATGCTGCTTTCGCGTGACGCCATCGCGGTCGTGGTCGAGGAGGTCAGCGCCGAGGACTTCTACAAGCCTTCCCACGCGCACATCTTCTCGGCCATCACCTCGCTCTACGTGAACGGGCATCCGGCCGATTTCGTCACGGTTCCCGAGGAGCTGCGCCGCCTCGGCGTGCTGGATGCGTCCGGCGGCGCGGCGGCGCTCATCGCCCTGCAGGCCAACACGCCGGCGATCTCGAGCGCCGGCCGCTACGCGCGGATCGTGAAGGAGCACGCGCTGCTCCGCCGCCTGATCGGCGTCGCCGCACGAGATCGCCGAGATCGGCTACGAGGTCCCGTCCGACGTTGCCGGAGCCTTGGACCAGGCAGAGGCGCTTGTGTTCGACGTGGCGCAACGCCGTACGTCGGATTCGGTGAGGTCGCTGAAGGAGCTGCTGACAGAGAGCCTCGAGCGTCTCGACCATCTCTACGGCAGGGGCGAGACGATCACCGGCGTTCCCACCGGCTACGGCGAGCTCGACGGCCTCCTGTCGGGGCTCCAGCCCTCCAATCTGATCGTCGTGGGCGCCAGGCCGTCGATGGGAAAGACCGCCTTCGCGATCGGGCTGGCGGCGCACGCCGCCTCCAGCCATGGGATACCGGTGTTGTTCTTCTCCCTCGAGATGAGCCATCTGGAGATCGCGCAGAGGGTGCTCGCCGCCGAGGCACGACTGGACATCACCAAGCTTCGCAACGGCCGGCTCCTCGACAGCGACTGGCCGCGCATCTCCTCCGCCATCGGCCGCATCGACACCGCCCCGCTCTTCATCGACGACAACCCGAACGTCACCATCATGGACATCCGCGCGAAAGCGCGCCGGATGCGGTCATCGAACGGCATCGGTCTGGTGGTGATCGACTATCTCCAGCTCATGACGGGCAGATCCTCGGCCGAGAACCGCCAGGTCGAGATCTCGGAGATCTCCCGCGGGCTCGAAGATCCTCGCTCGCGAGCTGCAGCTCCCGGTCGTCGCGCTCAGCCAGCTGTCCCGGGGGCTCGAGGCGAGGGCGGACAAGCGGCCGATGCTCGCAGACCTTCGCGAGTCCGGTGCCATCGAACAGGACGCCGATGTCGTGATGTTCATCTACCGCGACGAGGTCTACAACCCCGAGTCAGCTGATCGCGGGACGGCCGAGGTGCTGATCGCCAAGCACAGGAACGGCCCGACTGGCTCAGCGCACCTGGCTTTCATCGCGAACTACGCCAAGTTCGGGAATTGGCCAGGGTCTGACCCCCGGGCCGGGCACGACGCGCGAGGCAAAACGCGGCCTGGAGACGCTGTATCCTGCAGTGCCGTGCCGAATCCCCCCTTCGACGGCGAGTTGCCCGATTCCAGCTCGCCCCCGGTCTTCGAGGATCGCTCCCCGACGACCGACCCGATACCTGTGAGCAACGCCCCAGCCGGTTCTCCGCGCTGTCGCCAAGTCGTCCAGGCGCCAGCGCCGCAAGACGAGAGCCCGGTCTCGGTCCAGAGGGATGCGCTGGACCCGGACGTGGTCTCGTCTCCCTCGGGGTCGTCCTCGTGCTCGTCGTCGCCCTCGTGGTGGCCGGCTACTTCTACTTCGTCGCCCCCCTCAATTCGATCACCAGGGTGGACGTGGGGATCCTCAACAAGGTCACCAAGCCCGGCGGGCCGTTCACGGTGCTCGTCACCGGTTCGGACTCACGGGCCTTTGTGAAGACCAACGGCCCAGTGCAAGTCCTTCGGGTGCGGGTCGCAGACGGGCGGCCAGCGCAGTGACGTCATCATCCTCGCGCGGGTGATCCCGGCGGCCACGCAAGATCGAGATGCTCTCGATACCGCGCGACACCTGGGTCACGATTCCAGGCGACGTGCAGTACATCTCCGGGCAGAACCGGATCAACGCCGCCTTCAACACAGGGCCGGCGCTGCTGGTGCAGACCATCGAGCAGGACTTCCATATCCCGGTCAATTACTTCGTCGCGGTGAACTTCCCCGGACTGCAGGACATGGTGGGCTCGATCGGGGGGATCCACCTCAGATTCAAGTATCCGGTGCGTGACGTCGTATCGGGCCTGCACATCAAATTCGCGGGCTGCCAGCTCGTGCAAGGGGCGCAGGCCCTCGCGCTGGTGCGCAGCCGCCACCTCCAGTACAAGGTGCACGGGGTCTGGTACGACGACTACGGGAGCGACTTCACGAGGATTCGCAACCAGCAGGCCTTCTTCCGGGCGGTGATCCATCAGCTGAACACCCAGATCACCAATCCGGTCGCGATCCACGACTTCATCAACGCCGCGGTCCACAACCTCACCATCGACCAGAGCTTGTCGACAGGGACGATGTTCAGCCTGGCAAGGGAGTTCCACAGCTTCCCGGCCGGGTCGCTCAAGGCCGTCACCCTGCCGACGGTCGGTCCCTACATCACCTCCGGTGGCGCGGATGTCCTGCTACCGGCGGCCGCGGCCGACGAAGCCGTTATTCAGAGCTTCCTCGACTTCGGCGTGCCGGCAAAGAAGACCTTGGCCGCCACGCGCGTCTGGCGCACCTCGGCCGTCACACGAGCGCCACGGGCGGGGCTCGGGCGACTGACGCGAGCACGGCGAACTGGATCTCAGCCGCAACCGGGGCGACCTCGGCCGCCACCACGAGCGCCACCTCGACGACGACCACCCAGCCCCAGACCACGGTCACGACGATCGCCCCGACTCCGCCGGGCGAGACCCCGATATACAACAACGGGTTCGCTCCCTACGACCCGACCCCCTGCTGAGGCGTCGCTCACGCCGCCAGGTGCGGGTCCAGGACCTCTCGCATCGGCCAGTAGAAGTCCTCTGGAGCAAGGCCCGGCCGGCCGTTGTCCCGGCACCACGAGTCGTAGTCAATCGCCCAGGTCCTGTGCCAGCCGACCTGGGATCGCGTCAGCTCGCCTATCTCACAGGCGCCGATCTCCGGATACCGCTCGGCGATGGTCCGTGCTATCGCCACCGTGGCGTCCGCGTCGCTGCCCGCGTCGTGCGGACTGGTCAGCTCCACGTCATAGGTGCGGCACAGGGCTTCCAAGCGCCTCTTGCCGGACCGGTAACGGTCCACCTGGCGATCGATCACGAGCGGGTCCACGAGCGCCTTCCAGGCGATCGGACTTAGCCCGAGAGCGCGGAAGAGCAGGGTTGCAATCGTGACATCGAAGCTGGCGTTCATCGCCACGACCGGCACATGATCGACTTGAGCCCTGGACAGGACCGTGTGCAGGACCGCCACCGCCTCGGTGAGCGGGCAGCCTTCGCGCCGGGCCCTCTCGGTAGAGATCCCGTGGACCGCCTGCGCGTCGGCGGGGATCTCGCGACCGGGATCGACGATGAACACGCTTCGACGCGGCCTGCTGCGGGGGTCCCAGCGCACGAGGGCGACCTGCACCGGCAGGTCCCTGCACGGGTCGACCCCGGTCGTCTCGAGATCGAACCCGAGCAACGGACCTTCTTGCCAGGCCATGTCAGGCACGGTACGAGACGGTTGTGTCACTCCAGGTGCGACCGGTCGTTGTAGCCACGCAGCAGCCAGCGCGCCCCGGTTACGACAATGGTCGAGATGGCGGCATTGTCGGAGCCGATGAAGGCGAACGGCCGCGATCCCGTCGCCATCGCCAGGATCGCACCGATCGTCCCGCCGTGCGCGACGCACACGACGCGTCCGCCCGGATGTAGCTCGGCGATGCGGGCTACGGCCGGCCCGACACGGGCAGCGATCGACGCGTTCGATTCGGCACCGGGGATGACATCCCAGCGTTCCTGGTCGATCATCTCTGCCACGATCGGGTCTCCTTCGGCCACCCGTTGGCGGTAGATACCGCCGTCCCACTCGCCCATGTGCACCTCGGCCAGGGCAGGCTCGACTGTCGGCGTCAGGCCGAGACGGGCCGCGAGCGGGGCAGCCGTCTCGGCGGTCCTGCGGAGACTTGTGACATAGATGGCGTCAACACGAGTCGGCGCCAGCCTGTCAGCAACCGCTGTTGCCTGTTGGCGACCGAGGGCCGACAGTGGAGGGTCGCCCCGCCCGTCGACCAGGGGGAACGGATGTGCGGGATCGGCTGCCTCGGACTCGCCGTGGCGCACGAGCACGATCTCGGTCGAGCCGGCGGGCGACTCGAAGCGGACCTGGCGGTAGCGCCTCCCGGCTGAGCTCACGTGTCAGCAACCCTGTCAGCGCTCCTGCCAGTGCCGAAGTCCAGGTCAGAGGCCATTGAATGCCAAGCCTACGGGCCGCGGGAGCCCGCGCGGTTGATAGTGGTTTGGCGGAAGTGGCAGTAAGGCGCAATACTGTCCGGCAGCCAATCCCGGACCCGGGCCGCCACGATCGGGGGACCTTCGTGCGCCACGAGACAAGAACCTGGAAGGTAGAGCTGCTCGCCACCGGGGTCCTGTTCGCCAGCGTGTTGACGGCATCGTACGGCACCATTTCCCTCGGCGGTTTGCGCCCGCCCCGGACCGCCATTCACGCGACCGAGGTCTCCGCTGTCTCGCCCATCGCCGTCTCCGGCTCTTTGCGCACCTCAAGGCACATGTCTTCAGCGGTTCAGCACGTGATCGTCCCCGTGAACCCTGCCGCGGACCCGCCGCCCGTTCGATTCCCACCGTGGTGGAGCGGTCCTTGTGACGACAACCACTATCCGGGGTCGTTTCCCCTTTCGACCTGGGACGGCCTCACGGCCTGCGGGCCGGGCCCCAATCGCGGCGGATACGACTCCGCCGTCGAGTTCTACCCGGGCGCATGGGGAGAGCTCGAGTGGGAATGCGTGGAGCTCTCCATGCGATGGCTGTATCTCGAGTACGGCGTGCGCCCTTACGCCGCCAACGGCTCGGACGTCGTCGCCGACTACTCGCCCGCCGACGGCGGGGACCTCCAGAAGGTCTCCAACGACGGCTCGAGCCTGCCGAGACCCGGTGCCGTCCTCAGCCTGGGGTCGGACTGGGGAGAGGGCCACACCGCGGTCGTGACCGGTGTGCACGTCGCCCACGGCAACGGCACGATCGGCATCCTCGAGCAGAACATGAACGGCGGGGACGGCACGAACACCCTGGAGGTCTTCAAGAACGTCGTCGAGCCGGACTACACGATGCCCGTCACAGGGTGGCTCCAGCCGCCGCCGCCGTCGGCCGAGAGCGCCGCCGCCATGGCCGGCTACGCTTCGCTGCCGGCGGGTGACCTTGTCCTCGACGGTGGGTTCAACCACCAAGGACCGGGTGCCTGGCACAAGACAGGTCGCTCCCGCTTTCGGGTGGAGCTCGACTCGAGGCCCGCCTCGAAGTCCGCGGCCGCTCCCTACGAGGGCAGCGGCTTCGCGGTGACGCACGCCGCGGCTCCCGGAGGCGGCATCTACCAGAACGTCGCCTTTCCTGTCGCGGCCGGGGAGAGCTTTTGCGCCGACGCGAAGGTTGTCTCCGCGGGCGCCTCTGCCGGCGCCCGAGGAGAGCTGTTCCTCTGGCTGCTGGGTGACACGAGGACACAATCGGCTTCGGCCCGCTTCGGCCCGCTGCCCGCCGGGGACAGATGGAGGAACGTCTCGACCTGTGTCACCGCAACTGACTACCACTCCGTCATCCGTGTCCAGTTCTACGGCTCTCCCCACACGGGCTCGCTCGGCATCGACGCCGTCGACGTTCACCAGTCCTTCGTCGAGAACGGCAGCTTCGATAACCGCAGCGCGGCCGGCTGGCATGCGACGAAGCACTCGTGGTTGGCGGTCGAGACGGCCGGCAAGCTCGAGACGATGCCCTATGAGGGCAACGGCTTCGCCGTGACCAACTCCTCGTCGTCATCGGGCAGCGTCTACGAGAACGTCCCGCTTCCCATTGCGGCCGGGGACAGCCTTTGTGCCGATGCCGAAATCGTCACGGCGGGTGCCCATCCAGGTGCCCGGGGCAAGATGGCGATCTGGCTGCTGGGAAGGACCAGGAGCCAGGTGTCGTTCGTCAGATTCGGGCGGCTCGCCGCCAAGAGTCACTGGAGCGCCATTTCGGCCTGCGTGACGGCGACCGGGCCGCACTCGAGCTTCCGGATCCAGTTCTCCGACGCCCCGCGGGCGCCGGCCCTCGGTATCGACGCCGTCGATGTCCACCAGTCCTTCGTCGCCAACGGCGGCTTCAACGACCACGGCAGCGTCGGGTGGCACAAGGCGGGACGGACCTGGTTCGGGGTCGAGCGCGCCGGCAAGCTCCACACGAGCCCGTATGAGGGCGACGACTTCGGGGCCACGGCGACATCAGTGCCCGGCGGCGGCATCTATCAGGAGTCCTCGCTCGGTATCAGGGCCGGTGAGAGCTTCTGCGCGGATGCCGAGGTCGTGACCGCCGGTGCCCGTCCCGGGGCCGAGGGCGAGATGTCCCTGACTCTGCTCGGCCGCTCGGGCAGCCAGGTGTCGTTCGTGAGGTTCGGGCCGCTCCCGGCCAAGGGCCAATGGACTCCGGTGTCGACTTGTGTGACCTCGGCAGGCCCGCACTCCGGTTTCAGGATCCGGTTCTACGACGCCCCGAACAAGCCCACTCTCGGCATCGACGCCGTCGACGTCCGCTAGGGGAGGCGTGCGGCCCTAGACGTCCACGCCTTCGAGCTCGGCCTCGAGTCGGAGAGCCCGGGCAGGATCCGACCTGGCGAGATCGGCTGACCGGTCCCAGCGCGACTCGATTGGCCGAAGCGCCAGATCGCCAGCGCGACCAGCCATGTCACGATGAACATCGCCACGATGATGAAGCCCGCACGGTTGATGTTGAAGTTCGCCATCGTCTGCCAGAACGGCCCGTGCAGGTGGAATTCGGTCGACAACAGCCCGACGATCTCGATTGTGCCTATCACGAACGCGACGGCGACCGAGAGTCCCGTGATGATGAGGTTGTAGTACACCTTGCGGATGGGCTTGGAGAACGCCCACCCGTAAGCGAAGTTCATGAAACAGCCGTCCAAGGTGTCGAACAGGCACATCCCCGCCGCGAAGAGAATCGGGAGCGACAAGATCGCGTAGAACGGCAAGCCGCTCGCCACGGCCGTTCCGGACAGCACGAGCAGGGCGACCTCTGTTGCGGTGTCGAACCCGAGCCCGAAGAGCAACCCGACGGGGTACATCTTCCAGGAAGTGTCGATCTTGCGGGCGAATCCTCCGAGCAGCCGGTTCATTAGGCCCCGCTTGTTCAGCTGCTCGTCGAGCTCGTCGTTGTCGAACTTGCCGCTGCGCAGGTCGCGAAAGACGCGCAGGATCGAGACCAGGATGACGATGTTCAGGCCGGCTATGAGATAGAGGAAGAAGCCGGAGACCGACGTCCCCACGACGCTCGTCCACTGGTGCAGCCCTGACGAGCCGCGACCGGACCTGCTTGTCGAGGTTGCGGATGCCGAAATTGAGCAGCACCGCCAGGAGGAACACGATCGACGAGTGTCCGAGCGAGAAGAAGAACCCGACGCTCAAGGGCCGCTTCTTCTCGGCCATCAGCTTGCGGGTGGTGTTGTCGATCGCCGCGATGTGGTCCGCGTCGAAGGCGTGGCGCATACCGAGCGTGTAGGCGAGCACGCCCGTCCCGAACCCGAAGACGCCTCGTCTTGCTCAGGTGGTAATGGCGGCTCGTGGCGGCTACGAGCATCGCCCAACCGAGCACGTTCAGCCCGATGACGATGCCCGTCATGCCCGCGACCTTGCCCCACTCCCGCGGTGTCAGCGCATCTTGGATCGCTCTCAGGCGCCCGGCGGTCCCGCCGGCTGCCGTGGTTGCCATAGTCCCCTCCTCGACACAGGCGATCCGGTACCGGAGATGAGCCCGGATTGCAGTCTTGCCTAGTTGCAACCTGATTGCAACAGCGAGCTGGACTGAAATCGGATGGGTCATCAGTTAACGGGCGCAGACTCCCTATGCTGGGGAAATGGCCACTGAGCAGCCCGCGCCGGCCGGCGAGCCGGGCGGCGACTCGGACCCGGTCGAGGTGGTGCTTGCCGAGATCCGCCGACGGGGTGGACGGGTGACCACGACCCGCCGCCTCGTGCTGCGTGCCCTGTTCGAGCACACAGGGCACAGGACGGCGCCCGAGCTCGCGGACGAGCTGGCGAAGGAGGTGCACGCGTACGGCCTCGACGTCCACATGTCCACGATCTACCGCTTCTTGGACGAGCTCGAGGAGCTCGGGGTCGTGAGCCATTCCCACCTCGGCCACGGTCCGGCGGTCTATGACGTGTCGCCCGTCGGCCATTTCCACCTCGTGTGCCAACAGTGCGGAGCCGTGACCGAGTCGCCGGACGTGCTGCTCTCGGCCCTGGCCCGCTCGTTGAAGTCGCGCTACGGCTTCTCGATCGACGCCCACCACTTCGCCATCGCCGGGCTCTGCAAGAGCTGCTCGGAGCGGGCCAACTAGACCAAGGTGCCCTGATGGAAGACGAGGCGCCAGGAGCCGTCCGACAGGCGCCAGAGGGAACTTCGACGGGTCCGGCGGCCTGTTGTGGCCGTGAGGTAGGTAACGAGCACCAGACCGGGGCCGATCTCCTGCGCCTCCATCTCGGCGATCTCCGACGGTGCTTCGTAGGCACTGTCGTCGGCCAGGGCCTCAAGTGTTTCGGACCGGGTCCACAAGCGGCCTGAGGCGCCGATTTCACGAAAGTCCTCGTCGAGAAGCTCGCCGACACGCCCGGCGTCCGACCTGACCTCAGCTGAGAGCATCGCCATCTCGAGCAAGATCGGCTCACGAAGCTCGTTACGGTGCACGGCCATGGCTCGGGCAGGTCTCTCCGGGATGCCGGCCGGAAAAGGCCCCGGTCAGGCGCCGGAGGCGGTGGTCGCCCGGATGCCGTCGCAGACGACAGCGACCATCTTTTGCCGGGCGAGGTCGTCCAAGCCGGCGTTGGCAGCTGCTTGGCAGCTTCCCATCACGAGTCCGACCAGCTCATCAGCCGAGATGTCGCGCCGTGCGTCTCCGCAGTCCTGTGCCTTAGCGAGCAACACCCCGACACTGCTCTTCAGCTCGGCGACGGTCTCGGCACAGCGCTCCTTGAAGTCGATCCCGGCAGCACCCATGGCGTCATACAGGTCGTGCTTGGCAGATGCCAGGTTCGCGAACTGCTGCAAGAAGGAGAAAAGTGCCGGTCCCGGCGATTCGGCGTTCGCCATTTCGTGTGCCAGACCGAGGAGTTCTTCGAGACGGGTCATGACGATGGCCTCGAACAGGTCCTCTTTTGTCGGAAAGTGACGGTAGACCGTTCCGACTCCGACGCCCGCACGATCGGCTACCGCATCGATGGGCACCGAGACACCTTCGCTAGAGAAGACAGCCTCGGCCGCCTCGAGGATGCGCTGTCGGTTCACCACCGCGTCCGCCCGCATGTGGCGGGTCTCGGGGGTCAAGAGAGGACCCTAGCCTTGACAAACGGAACGCACGTTCCGTATAGTAGCCGAAACGGAATCATCGCTCCGAATAATAGCGGGGCGATCCAGACCTAGCCACCGGAGACGCGATCTCGATGAGCAACGACCGAACAGCACTCGACAAGCCAACAGCCGCGAGCCTTGCAGACACCGAACCGGATCCTCGTCGGTGGTGGTCACTCGCCGTCATCGCCATGGCACAGCTCATGATCGTCTTGGACGCGTCAGTCGTCATCGTCGCCCTGCCGTCGGCCCAGCGCGCCCTCCACATCTCGATCGCCAACCGCCAATGGGTCGTCAGCGCGTACACCCTTGCCTTCGGCAGCCTGCTGCTCTTTGGCGGGAGGATCGCCGACTACCTGGGACGTCGCCGCGTCTTTGTCGTCGGCCTCATCGGCTTCGGCGCCGCCTCCGCCCTAGGCGGCCTGGCGCAGAATGCGGCCATGCTCTTCGGCGCCCGGGCACTGCAGGGCGCATTCGGGGCGATCATGGCACCGCCGCGCTCTCGCTTCTCACGACGACGTTCACCGAGCCCCAAGAACGGGCAAGGGCCTTCGGTGTCTACGGCGCCATCGCCGGCGGTGGGGCCGCCATCGGTCTCGTCCTCGGCGGGACGCTGACCCAGTTGGCCTCTTGGCGCTGGGTCCTGCTCATCAACGTGCCCATCGCGCTCTTGACCGCCGTGGCCGCGACACGCCTGGTCGAGAGAGCCGGGTGCACGAGCGCGCCGGCTACGACATCCCCGGTGCGGTAGGCGGTGACGAGCGGACTGTTCCTCCTCGTCTACGGCTTCACCGTCGCGGGCACCCACGGCTGGGGAGCCCCGCTCACGATCGGGCTCCTGGCGGCCGCCGCAGCGGCTCTCGGTCGCCTTCGTGGCCATCGAGCTCCGCTCTCCCCACGCCCTGCTGCCCATGCGGGTCCTTCTCGACCGCAACCGGGGTGGAGCCTTCCTGGCCTCGCTGCTGGTGGGCAGCGCGCTTGCTGGGGACGTTCCTGTTCCTCACCTACTTCTTGCAGGAGACGCTGGGCTACTCGGCCCTCAAGACGGGGTTCGCTTTCCTGCCCTTCTCCGGAGGCATAATCATCGGCGCCGCCTCGCGAGCAAACTGCTCCCCCGGGTCGGACCCGCGGGCGCTCATGGTCGTCGGGCTCTCCTGGCCGCCGGTGGCCTCTCTGGTTCACGGACCTCGGTGTGACGAGCAGTTACCTCGCTCACGTCCTGCCCCCGGAGGTGCTCGTCAGCCTGGGATGGGGATGGCCTTCGTACCGATGTCCTCCACCGCGCTGATCGGGGTCGACCCCTCCGACGCGGGAGTCGCCAGTGCATCGTCAACGCCACCCAGCAAGTCGGCGGCTCCTCGGGAACCGCGCTGCTGAACACCGTCGCGGCCGCTGCCGCCACCACTTATCTGGCTGCGCACGAGCATGCCACATGGGTCTGCAGAAGGCCGCGGTACACGGGTACACGACCGCATTCACGGTGAGTGCCGTCCTGCTCGCCGCCGCGGCGCTTGCCGCTGGTCTGCTTATCCGGGCCTCACGTGACGAGATGCAGTCCGAGACGCAGTTCGTCGAGTCCTCCGTGTTCTCGTCCGAGCTCGCAGTGGAGGCGGTGGTGCGCGGTTGAGCCACCCTCTTCACTGGGGACGCAAGCAGCGAACAGCCAGTCGGTACGGTGTTCGCAGGATCCTTCCGAGACCGGGGATCGCCCGGTAGCGTCGAAGGGGGTGGAGTCGTGACCGAGCGGAGACGCACAGCAACCTCGAATTTTGGCGTCAGCCGGCGAGAAGCGCACGACGCCGCCGCCTTCTACGCCCGGTTCGAGGCGCCCGAGATCCTGGCGGACGCCGAGGTGGCGCGACCGAGCGCGATCTCCGATCCGTTCGTGTGCGGGGACGCCCGCAAGATGGACGAGCTGGACGACGGCTCGGTTGCCCTCGTCGTCACGTCGCCGCCGTACTTCGCCGGCAAGAAGTACGAGGAGGAGCTCGACCGAGAAGGCATCCCGAGCTCCTACCTCGAGTACCTCGATCTCCTCCGAGAGGTGTTCGCCGAGTGCAAGCGGAAGCTCGAGCCCGGCGGACGAATCGCCGTCAACGTCGCCAACCTCGGGCGCAAGCCCTACCGCAGCCTCTCCGGGGACGTGATCAAGATCCTGCAGGACGACCTGCGCCTGCTGCTGCGCGGCGAGGTGATCTGGCAAAAGAGCGAAGGGGCGAGCGGGTCCTGTGCCTGGGGATCGTTCCGGAGCGCCGCCAACCCGGTGTTGAGGGACATCACCGAGAGGGTCATCATCGCCAGCAAGGGACGGTTTGACCGTGCCCTGTCGGCGAAAGAGCGCGAGGCGAGCGGGCTGCCGTTCGAGAGCTCCCTTTCCAGCGACGAGTTCATGGCGGCGACTCTCGATGTCTGGGACATCCCGCCGGAGAGCGCGAAGCGTGTCCGTCACCCGGCGCCGTTCCCTGTCGAGCTGCCCGAGCGGTTGATCCGCCTGTACACCTATGCCGGGGACCTCGTCGTCGACCCCTTCATGGGATCCGGGTCCACGCTCGTGGCCGCGGCGAAGGTGGGCCGGCGCTACGTCGGCTACGACCTCGACCCCGCCTATGTGCAGATCGCCCGGTCCCGAGTCCGCGAGGTCACCCCTGAGCTGCCCGGGATCTCACCGAAGCGGTCGCCACACGCTACGGCCGGCCCGCCCGTGGCCCAGGACGACGCCGAGTTCCAGGTACGGGCGACGCGGCGAGGGCAAGGCGGCTCAGGCCATCGCCGAGCGGGTCATCGAGGAGGCCGGCTTCTCGATCGTGAGTCGTAACGCCCGTCTGCGCGGCCTCGGCCTCACGGTCGACTTCGTCGCCGCCGACGCGGCGGAGGTGCCCTGGTACTTCGACGTCTCGGGTGCGTTCACCACCACGCCGGCCGGCCTGCGGAGGACCGACGCCGTGTGGCGGTCGCTGGGCCGCGCCCATGTTCTCGCCAACAAGCACAGGTACCCGGTGGTGTTACTCACCTCGCATCTGCCGCGTCGCGGCTCCGAGGGTGACCTCGCCCTCCGAGCCGCAGGAATGGGCGCGTTCTTCGACGCCATCGAGATGCTCTCGGACCCGGGCCGCTCGCGGCTCAGGTCCTACGCGGCGGGCGGACGCCACTCGTCGCCCCTGGCGGGCTTTTGGACCGAAGAGGACGTGTCGAGGCGTGGCACGTGAACGGCGCCTTTGTAGCCTGGGCCGGGCGTGGCGCTACCCGGTTGTCCCCGTCCCTGTGAGGACTGATTCCTGCCTGATCTGCGCACGACCGTAACCGAGCTCGCGACAGGTCTCGGGATGCTCGGGTTCGCGTCCGTCGACAGCGCCCTGAACCTCCGGCCGTCCGAGATGGTGAGTGTGGCGCCTGAGACCTGGGAGCTGCTCCGCCGGGCATACGACGGCGGCGGCCTCTCGCCCGAGTTCGCCAGCGCCTGGGCGAACGGCCTTGCGTTCCTCGAGGCGGCCGACGGCCTGCGGCGGCGACGGCCCCGCGTGATCGAGTGGAAGGGCTCCCACCGCATGCCTGGCGACGAGGTCGCTCCGGTTGATCTGCGCGTTGACCACGTCTTTCTCGTGAGCTGCAAGTACCTGTCCAAGATCCTGATCAACGCCTCGCCGTTCCATCTGTTCGACCGACTTCTCCAGGGTGGCCACGGGGCGAGGGAGACTGACTGGTACGCACACGTGGCCGGCGAGCCCTACCAGGCGCTCTACGACTGCGTCCGTGACCGGCTGAGCCTCGATTCCCTTCCGCCGGTTGTCAGTGATCTTCGGACCGAGGGGCGAAAACAGCTTTCGCAGCTCCTCGCCGCCGCCTGGCCACCGGAGGCGAACGGGCTCCGACAGGAATTCGTCAGCGTCGTCGCTACCGAGACGGCACGGCGCTGGAAGCAACGGGCCGGCTCTGTTGCGGCACGCGAGGCGCTGCTGTGGCGAATGCTCCGCATCGGAAGCGCGCCCTACTTCGTCCTCGGCGCTTCGCGGGCGGCGTCGCTCCGCTTGCGCGTCGCTACGCCGTGGGACTGGCGTCTCGGCTTTCGCCTGCGCGACTTCGACGTAGGTCCCCAGCTCGGGGGACAGCCGCGGGTGATCTGGAGGGCAACGGTCGAGGACAGGCACACGCGGGTGCTCCACGAAGTCGTCGGGCACGTCGAGATCCGCTGGAGTCACGGGCAATTCTCCGGGAACCCGGAAGCCAAGGTCTATCTCGACACCCCGCACGGCGAGGTTCCCGGCTACTTCCCGCTGGTCTAGCGCTGGGATGCCGCCGCCCGGCTCGGCGATGGTCGGCACCACCGCGTCGGGCCCGCTAGGAAGCCCGGGCCCCGCCCGCTCCGACCGTGGCTCGCATCCACAGCCGAGTGTCGCCGGAGACCTTCTTGAATCCGAGCTTGGTGTACACCGCCATGGCGGCACGGTTCGATGTGCTCACCGACAGATCGAGCGCCGGATAGCCCTTACTCTGCGCCGCCGTCATGAGCTCCCTGAGCAGCGAGGTCCCGAGGCCGCCGCCACGGAAGGCCGGGTCGACGGCGATGGCGAGCTCCGGGATCTCGGCGCTGCCCCGCCGGTCACGCAGCTCGTTCCAGGTGAAGAGCCGAGCCCACGCGGCGCCGATTGGTCGGCCGTCGGGATCGGCGACGACGCCGAAGTCCCCCCAGCGACCCCAGTTCGCCCAGTAGCGGGCCGGGTCCGAAGGGTTGGCCATTCCGGCAAAAATCTCAATCACTCGCCGGTCGTCGCCGGTCGCCGCTCGAATCGCGACCATGAGGCGAAGTCTGACAGCGTGCAGGTCGTGTCGCAATGGCTGACACGACGATCAGCCGCACCTCCCTCGCGGGCTCGTCGGGAATTGTCCGAGGGAGGTCGCGACCCCTCAGGGCGCCGTTAGCGTCGGCGGAATGTTGACAGCCGCGCGTGAACGGGTGGTCGCGGCAACCAATGACCTGTTCTCACACGGCCCGTACCCGCTCGCCGACACCCTGGAATACCCAGGTGACCAGGGATTATTTGGCCCCGGTTCGATGACCTGGCAGGTCGTGGGCGACACGGCGGTGCTTGTCGGAGGGATCCGGGCCCTGTTGGTGCAGGCGGCGCATCCCGAGGTCGTCGCCGGGGTCGCCGAGCACTCGCGCTACCGGGAGGACCCGCTCGGCCGGCTCAGCCGCACGTCGTCGTACGTCACGGCCACCTCCTTCGGTGCCATGCCGGAGGTGGAACGAGCCGTGGCGATCGTTCGCAAGGCTCACCGGCCCGTCGTCGGGCTTTCCCACCGGGGCCTGCCTTATGACGCCGCGGACCCGGCACTGGCGGCCTGGGTGCACAACTCGATGACCGACTCCTTCCTCACGGCGTTCCGGATCTTCGGCTCCCGGGCGTGCTCCGAGGACGACGCCGACCGTTTCGTCGCCGAACAGGCTCGTGTCGGGGCCCTCCTGGATGCGGACCCGTTGCCCGAGTCGGCGAGGGAGCTCTCGGCTTGGATCTCCGATCACCCGGCGCTCGGGCCCTCACCGGATACTCGAGAGACGATCGGCTTCCTGCGCAAGCCGCCTCTGCCAGTTCCGGCCGGCATCGGATACAGGCTGTTGTTCTACGCCGCCGTCGCAACTCTTCCCCGGCGCATCTGCGAGGTTCTCGGCGTGCGCGCCTTGCCCGGCGATGCAGCCGTGGGCCGGGCGACCGTGTCGGCCTTGAGGTGGTCATTGGGCGCTTCGCCAAGCTGGCGGCTCGCGTTGATCAGGTCGGGGGCTGAGCCGCCTCCAGGGGTGAGATTCCGCCAACCGCTGCCACGCGGCCTGCGCTCGCCTTAGCGGGAGCGGCTGGTGGTGGAAACGCATGCGACGAAGCTTCTCGGAAGCGATCGGCGCCGAGGGGCACCGCGCCGGAGACCATATTGGACTCGATGCGGGTGTCTTGGTGCCGCCTGCCGCCAATGATGTCGTTCAGTCCTCGGGAAGAGCGCCAAAATCTCGCTTGACCTGCTTGTACCATCCCATTCCCGAGATGGGGTGCTTCCACCGGCCTTTCATCTCCTTCAATGCCGGCTGGTGCTCGTCGTCGCCACCGTTGGCCATTGTCCTTGAGATGGCGGTCCTGGGCCTTTATGACCTCGTCAGCGGTGGCACCGTGGTGGGCGAAGTCACATGGGCCGCCCAGTTGCTTGCACGTCATCGTCTTCATGTGTCGCTTCCTCTCAGTTCGAACCGGCCGCTGCTGAGACGGCCCGAAACATGCATGGCCCGGCTCGGCTGCGCCTGCCGTTACCAGGCGGCGCCGGCCGGCTGCTTGGTCGTGGCGTTGAGCCGGTTGAACAGATTGGTCGTTGCGACCCACAGGACCAGGCCGGCCATCTGCTTTTCGTCGAAGTGTTTCGCCGCCTCGTCCCACACCTGGTCGGGGACCGGGTCGGGCCGGTCGGCCAGGCGGGTCATCGACTCGGCCAGGGCCAGGGCCGCCCTCTCGGCGTCGGTGAAGAGGTCCGTCTCGCGCCAGGCCGCGACGGCGAAGAGCCGTTCGTCGCTCTCGCCCGCCTTCTTGGCGCTGATGGCACCGCTGTAGACGCAGGGGCTGCACCCGTTGACCTGGCTGGCCCGCAAGTGGGCGAGCTCCATGGTGGAGCTGGGTACTCCGGCGTCGTGCGCGGCCTCGATGATGGACTGGATCCCTTCCATCGAGTCGGGGAGGACTTTGGCGGGGTTGTTCATTCTTGCTGTCATGCCCTCTATGACGCGCCCGACCCCCGATATGTGACATCTCCCGGGGGACAAGTTGGGCCGGCTTTCCTTCCGGGGCCTTGGTCCGAGGGTCGACGGCAGCCTCTTGTCACAAACTGGTCGCCTCAGCGCGTCATTCTGGCAACCATGGACGAAGATCTCGCCGCGCAATTCGAAGCCAACCGCCGGAGGCTGCAGTCGGTGGCCTACCGCATGCTCGGATCCCTCACCGAGGCCGAGGACGCGGTGCAAGAGACCTGGGTGCGCCTCAACCGATCGGAGTCCGAGAGCATCGACAACCTGGCCGGCTGGCTGACCACGGTCGTGTCCCGGGTGTGCCTCGGGGTGCTCCGCACCCGCCGGACCCACCGATGAAGACCCCGATAGTGGGCGACGAACCCGAATCCGAGCTCGCCGGCCCCGAGGAACAGGCGGTCCTCGCCGAGACCCTGGGCCCAGCTCTGCTGCTGGTGCTCGACACGCTCGGCCCCTCCGAGCGTCTCGCTTTCGTGCTCCACGACCTCTTCGGGGTGCCCTTCGAGGACATCGCGACGATCGTCGACCGCTCTCCTGCCGCCGCCCGTCAGTTGGCCAGCCGAGCTCGCCGCCGGGTGCAGGGCGGCAACGGGCTCGCGCCCGGCGACCGCCGCCGCCAACAACAGATCGTCGAGGCGTTCCTGGCCGCCTCCCGCCTCGGGGATTTCGAGACGCTGGTCTCTCTGCTCGACCCCGACGCCGTCCTTCGGGCCGACCGGGCGGCGGTGAAAGCCGCAACCGCCAATCGCGATCGGGGCGCGCCCCTCTTGGCACCCGAAGTGCGAGGGGCTCGGGCCGTGGCGGCGGTGCTATCGGGGCGGGCCGCAGCCGCCGAGGTGGCGCTCATCGACGGTGCTCCCGGAGCGGTTTGGGCTCCCGGCGGGCGCCTCCGGGCGGTGTTCGCCTTCCGCGTCGTCGGTGACACGGTCACCGAGATCGAGATAGTGACCGACCCAGCGGTGGTGCGGTCCCTCCAAGTGGAACTGCTTTAGCCAGAAGATCGGGATCTGCTCTGCTTCCAACAGCCTGATCAAATAGGGCCGCGAGCGCCGACCAGTTCGTGGAACACTCCGGCAACCCTGCCGACGGGGCGTCCCTTGAAATCTGGTCGATTTCTGTTGACAGCCAGGACCGGAAGCGGGAAAGTTGACGCAGTCGCTGTTCTGCTTGCGACCTCCTGGGTTGGTGACAACCCCTAATTAATCGGGGGAGAAGGGTTGGAACGGTGACCCCGCAGATTCTCTCCTCAAGGATGCGGCGGCGTCTGATCTCCGGACTCCTCGGAGTGCTGGTCGCTTCAGGTTCTCTCATAGCGACTGTCGGGTTGACCCCTGCCTCGGCTACCAACTCCACCGGTTCAAGTATTTACTCGTGGGGATACAACGAGTACGGGCAGCTAGGGGACGGCACAACGAATAACCAAGTCACTCCCGAAGCCATCTCCCTCGCCCCCGGTGTCACCCCCACGGCCATCGCCGCTGTCGGCTTCTTGTATAGCTTGGCCATCGGCTCGAACGGCGACCTCTATGCCTGGGGAGACAACAACGTGGGTCAGCTTGGCGACGGCACCGGGGTCGAGAAGAACAGCCCGGAGATGATCACTCTCGCCCCTGATGTGACGCCCACGGCCCTCGCTGCTGGGTACGAACACAGCCTAGCGATTGGTTCCGACGGCAATCTCTACGGCTGGGGGGACAACTTCGAGGGAGACCTCGGCGACAACAGTGGTGTCGCGCACCTCAGCCCAGTCCTGATCACCCTCGCCCCCGGTGTCTCCCCTACGGCCATCGCTGCCGGTGGGGACGACAGCTTCGCAATCGGCTCCAACGGTGCCCTCTACGCCTGGGGATACAACAGTTATGGCGACCTCGGCGACGGCTCTACGACCGAACGCTACAGCCCGGAGGTGATCACTCTCGCTCCCGGGGTCAGCCCTGTCGCCATCGCCGCCGGCCAGAACAACGACACCTTCGCAATCGGCTCCAACGGTGCCCTCTACGCCTGGGGATTCAATAGTTTCGGCGACCTCGGCGACGGCTCTACGACCGAACGCTACAGCCCGGAGGTGATCACTCTCGCTCCCGGGGTCAGCCCTGTCGCCATCGCCGCCGGCCAGAGCAACGACACCTTCGCAATCGGCTCCAACGGTGCCCTCTACGCCTGGGGAGCCAACGACGGGGGCTCCCTCGGCGATGGCACCGCAATCGAACACAACAGCCCCGAAGTGATCACTCTCGCCCCTGGGGTCAGCGTCGCCACCGTCGCCGCTGGTAACAACCATTGCTTGGCGATCGGCTCGGATGGAAACCTATATGTCTGGGGCGTTAACAACAGCGGCGGACTCGGTGACGGCACCAATACCGACCGGCCAAGTCCAGAACTGATCACCCTCGCCCCTGGGGTTGCTCCCACAGTCGTTGCCGCTGGTTACGCAGACAGCCTCGCCATCGGCTCGACTAGCCTCGCCGGCACTCCCGTTGTGAGTTATCTCAGTCCCGTCCTCGGGCCCGAGTAGTGGTGGGACCGTGGTCGTGATCCAAGGCTCGGCTTTGAGCGGGGCAACTGCGGTGCACTTTGGGGCCAACGCGGCGACAAGCTTCAGCGTCGTGTCGAGCTCGGAGATCACCGCTACCTCGCCTGTTGGGGTGCCCGGCAGTGTCGATGTCACCGTGACGACCTCAGGGGGAACCTCGGCAACCAACAGTTCCGATCGCTTCAGCTATCTCGCCGGCACTCCCGTTGTGAGTTATCTCAGTCCGTCCTCGGGCCCGAGTAGTGGTGGGACCGTGGTCGTGATCCAAGGCTCGGCCTTGAGCGGGGCAACTGCGGTGCACTTTGGGGCGACGCTTGCAAAGATCGACCGTGACCTGTCCGCGTCGCAGATCACCGTGACGGCTCCGATGGGATCGGGACGCGTCGATGTCACCGTGACGACCCGGGTGGGCACCTCGGCAACGACAGTGGCCGACCGTTTCACCTACCTAGCCGTGCCCACGGTGACGAAGGTGTCCCCGGACACGGGTCGAAACGGTGGCGGGACAGTGGTCACGATCAAGGGTCACAACTTCGAGAACGTGACGGCCGTGCACTTTGGCACCAAGCTCGCAAAGATCGACAAGCGCATCTCGGCCTCGGAGATCAAGGCGATCGCTCCGCAGGGATCGGGAAGCGTCGATGTCACGACGACTACCCGCGGGGGCACGTCGGTAAAGACGAGGTCCGATCGCTACCGCTACTAACCACGATGGCCGGTGCGCTTCCAGGCCGGGCCTTCAGTCGCGAGACCCTCCTGTCGCGGGTGTGGGGTTATGAGTACTTCGGCGGGGCGGGGACCGTCGCGCCCAAACCGAGGATCCTCGAACGCTACTTATGGGCTCGAGCTACTCCCCAAGCAGGCAGTCTCCTCGGGGCGGCCACGGCAGTCCAGGACTTGCTCAGCTCCCGGCTGATCTCCCAGCCGGGTGCGACGCGGGTCACGCCGAAAACGGCCGGTACCGGGTAGGTGCTGGCCGGCTCGACGGTGCGTGGACGTGTCGGTCATCGATACGAGCTCTCCGCTCTCGCGCAAGCGCGAGGCGATGTTGACGGCACCGACGATGTCGCGGTGGCCGACGTGCCGCAGTGCGGGCAGGTGAACGACCGCCGTTGGGCTTGGCGACTCGCATCCGGCACCTTGGGCAGGTATACGAGCTTGAACCGCCGCCTCTGGGCGGCACGGGTTTGAACGTAAACCGACAAGGGAAGGGTACCTCGTATGTCCGAGGGGTCGGCCCCTCGCAGGATCCGAAAGGAAAACAGATGGTCTTGCTGCTCGCATTCCTGGTAGTTCTGCTCTTGTTCGGGCTGGGCTTCGCTGTTCACCTGCTATGGATAGCGGCTGTCGTCTTCTTCATCGTCTGGTTGATCGGTTTTGCGCTTGGACGCGGAGAAAGCGCAGGAAGCCATCGCTTTTACCGATGGTAGCTGCGACCATCATTGCCAACAAGACCGTCGTTGCCAACAAGCCGAGGTTTGAAAGCGCGTCGAGTCGAGAGCGATCAGTGCTGCGTGAGATTCGACGCTGAGGTGTTGCGAAGCGTCTGAAACATGCCACCAACAACCGGCTGATATTCATCTTTCTAACTTCAAGATTAGCGCGTATTCCAGAGTAAGTGAACCCCTAAAAAGTAAGCCTGAGGATGCGCTGGTCGGGGCGACAGGTTGTCTATTGCCACAGCCGGAAGCGAACAATCCTCCAGACTTCCGAACTAGGGATCATCAGACCCGAGCGACTCCGGAAGCTCGCTCATCGTCCTTCAGCCACGGCCAACTTCCAGGGTCTCGAACACGGTCCGTCATCTGTCCCGCGAGGACATCGCGAGCTCGGCGACTGTCCGCGCTCGACCAGTTCCCGTAACAGGCGGTCGACGCTGTGCCCAAGCTCCACTCCGTTCTCTGCCCCCTATGTCCTCCGTCGGCCCAATCACACTAGTAGGAGACCTCTCCGAGTCGCTCGCCACCTTCGCCGTGATCGGCGCCGGGTGAAAGGGCGTGCGAGCTGCGGATCGTGAACGTGCTTGCGAGACCAGTAATCTCGAGGACCCTCAAGATACGCGGCTCCGTCACCACGAGACATAGGTCGCCTCCGGCTTCCCGGCATCGCTCCAGAGCCCCGACCAGCACACCGAGAGCGATCGAGTCCAAAAAGGTGGCGCCGAGCAGATCGACGCATATTCTGGAACGTCCCCCTGCCACAAGTTCGGCGAGACGTTGACGCAAAGACGGTGCAACACCGAGATCGATCTCGCCCGTCAGGATTACGACGGGCTGACCCTCCGGTGTCTCCGGCCCCAGCGAGATAGCATCCTCTAGCACTTGGTCCTCCTCTCCTTTGCTCACGCCCGGTCCAAATCGGGGCTTGTCCCCGTGAGCTATACAACTCCTGGCCGAGTCCTTAGGTGCAAGATAGCCAGTATCGCGTGATCAGCCGGCCGTTTGAACCGCTTCCTGCTGGGTAGTTGCCGTTGATGGTGTTAGGTAGAAGGGTCTTGGGTGAAAGACCGATCCGGCCGGAAGCAAGGACCCGTATAGGCCGCCCAACTGACCTAGCTCGACAATGCGAGCCACACTAGGTTTGCGGGTGGGTAACATTTTCCTTGTGGCCTGGAGTGACTGCGTGTCATCTGCGAGTACCGAGGTTGCGGAATGACCGCGAGCGTGAAAGCTCGCTCAGTGGGGGGCCGTGACTTTCGTCACGAGGCATTGTTCTACGGCAGGGACGAGGAGTTCGTCAACATCCTGGGACCTTTCGTGCGAGACGGAGTGCGAGCTGGTGACAAGGTGCTCGTTGTGCTCGGCTCCGCAAAGCTGGAGTTGTTGCGTGCCGCCCTCGGCCAACACGCAACGAAGGTGGCCTTCGCCGACATGGACGAAGTCGGGGCAAATCCGGCGAGAATCATCCCCCTCTTGAGCGCCTTTGTCGACGGGGTCGCGCCAGGGCAGGGTGCTCGCGGTGTGGGCGAGCCCGTGACGTCTTCCCGAAGAGCCGCGGAGTTAGTGGAATGCCAGCTTCATGAGTCCCTGTTGAACCTGGCCTTCGCGGACGCACCGGCATTCTGGTTGCTTTGCCCCTACGACACGTCTGTGCTGAGCGGGGAAGTCCTGAACGAAGCCCGTTCGAGTCACACGGGCATACGATCGCCGATTCACGCGCCGAGTGGCCAGCGCGCTCTACGAACAGACAGACGCGCTCGGCGCTCTCTCAGGTCGGGACCTGCCGGCCGCCCCCGTAGATGCCGTGAACTTTCTCGTTGATAAAGAAAGGGTCGGCTCGTCGAGGCGACAGATTTGCGAGTTTGCCCTGCAGTTCGGCTTGTACGACGCGGCCGCTGGCGGATTTCGTTCTCGCCGTCCATGAGGTCATTGCAAACACTCTCAAGCATGGCGGCGGTCATGGTCACGGCACGATTTGGGGCGAAGAGGACACTCTGATCTGTGAGGTTCGCGATAGAGGCCACTTCGACGAGCCCATGGCGGGCCGCCAGCGACCTGTGAACAACAGTGAATCAGGGCGCGGGTTGTGGATGGCCAACCAGCTGTGCGATCTCGTGCAGATCCGTAATCTTCCGCGAGGTACCGTCGTCCGGTTGCACAAACGCCTTCGGTTCGCTCGCGACTGATCGAAAAGTACGCTCAAGATACGCCGGTCCGGTCGGCCTTCGCTTCCAGGTCGGTCGTTGTCACCTGCTGGGCGGTGTCCACTGGTTGGCCGACAACATCCTGGCCGTAGGGGGAGACAGACGCCGGAGTGTCTCGCAGAAGGGTGGGGGGCGCCCCGGCCGCGTGAACACCGTGCACCCGCCGCTGCACGGTGGTGGCGACCACCTGGTGGCGAGCGGACCAGCCGAGGTGAAGACGCCGGCCGCGATGATCAGCACGCCAATGCCGAGTGCATATCCGACCTGGAATCCAAGCTCGCGGGGCGGCGATGAGGGGAGGAAGTAGTGAGGGGCGGTCGTGACAACGGGCCACGAGAGGGGGCCGACGACGAACCAGGCGCCGGAGACGGCCGCGAGCATGCCAGCGATCGACAGGGCGCTCTTGCCGGAGCCCGTCGCGATACGAGGTGCTGCCAGCAGCATCCAGATCCCAGCGATGAAAGCGACGGCGCCTGGAATCAGCGCGAGCCACAGGTGGGCGCTGGTCATCCTCCACGCGGTCGAACCATCGGCCGAGTAGCCGAACGTGGGCCCGATGAATGGTATGAGCGCACCCCAAAGACCCGAAAGAGCCGTCACCAGTCCAGCTCTAGGGCGAGTCCAGAGGCCATCATGCCCAATGACGGAGCCCAGACCCCCTGAGACCCGCCAACGGCTTTGTCTCCCTGCCCATAGCCCGTGCCAAGGACCTCTTCTTGTACGTGTTGCCGATTCGCGAGCGACATCGCTTCCTCCTATTCTGAAAGGTTCGGATGGCAACGCCTGACGAGCTAAAAGCCTCATACGCCAGACTTATCGTTGGTTTCCTCAGTTCCGATCCCCGCTAGAGGCAGTTCCGATACCCGCTCGGCCTGATCGTAAAACAGCAGCCGAGGAGAGCTCCAAAACGGATGAAGCGCTGCGAGTGCACCTGAAAAAGGCTCCGAGAGTGCCACTCGTACCCATCCAGCGGGTGTTTGCTCTGGAAACGTGATCTCAGAGCCTGAAAGGTCGCTTTGCGCTCGGGCGGTTTGAGTTCCTCAAGTGCGGGTACCCACCTGAGCCAAGGGAACCCTCCTTATCGAAAGGAACCACGTTCGGTGTCGGACAATATTGTGACGTTACTGCTGCAGGATCATAACGAGACCAGGCGGCAGCTCGAGATCTTTGCCAATTCTGATCGAACCGAATGGGCTACACGTTTCAGCAGGCTTGCAAATGCTCTCGTTCGGCATGAAGTCGGCGAGGAAGTCGTCCTGTATCCGGTCTTGCGTATGGAGCCCGGCGGCGGTGCGATTGCCGATGCGCGGCTCGCCGAGCAGGCCCGAAGCCGCCGACGTTCTTTCGCAGATGGAGCGGACAGATCCTTTAGATGAGGAATATGCAGAAGCCTTCGACACCTTGAGGTCGGTCGTTCTCGAACATGCCGGCTCGGAGGAGCTGTTTGTCTTTCCTCTATTGCGACAACTCGACCAAGACGGCCTTCTGTTGGAGATGGGCAGACGCTACCGCGAGATCAGGGATTCACCGAGCCCTGCTCAGCAGCCCTGCGACGTTGAGCAGCTTGCCGCTCTGTTACGTCAAAGGGCGCCCCATGTCGCGCGTTCGAGCCTGTCGTCCACGGTCCGCCCAAGATCCAACGGCGCCCGCAACACCGATAACACTCCGAGCCCAGTGGCGGAGGTTGGGACCGCGCTGGTCTATCTAGAGCCTCCAAACTTCGTCTGACGTCGTCGGGTCCGGGGCCGGATCCCTCATGTTATGGGAACGCGGCCGCGGCCGGCGGAAGCTTCGCCTGAGTGCGTCACCCCACGGCCAGGTCTCGTCCAGGCGCAGGATGAGCGATTGACCGCGCGCGCACGAGGACGGCGATAACGTGCCCACTTGATCACCCGTCGCAGCGCAATCTGGCTCTCCCGCTTCCAAACGAACGCGCTCATCCCACGCTTTTTGGTCGGACGAGGGCGCTCACG
>CAWDPZ010000033.1:0-137448 GCA_963804265.1 uncultured Acidimicrobiaceae bacterium | reverse complement strand
CGGGCTCGAGCTCGAGGTTCTCGACGTCACTCTCGTCCTCGATCAGATGGACCGCCTCCGGGGCGACGGCCATCGTCCCGATCGCCTCCTCGTGGCCCGAGTGGCCGACGTAGAGGACCGTGTAGCCCTTCCGGGCCCTCACGCTGAGCTCGTGGTGGACCTTGGTCACAAATGGGCAGCAAGCGTCGACGACGATGCGGCCCTTTCTCGCCGGCGCCCGTTCGACCTCCGGAGCCGAGCCGTGCGCCGACAGCATGAGCGGCGCACCGGCGGGGACATCACCCACGTCGTCGACGAAGACAACGCCCTGGCGACGGAACTCCTCTACCACCAGGCGATTGTGCACGATCTCGTGGTAGCAGTAAACCGGGGGCTCGAAGACGCGGACCATCCACGCGAGAGCCTTGACGGCCATCTCCACGCCCGCACAAAAGCCACGGGGCTGCGCGAGGAGCACCAGCTCGACGTCGCCGCCCTCTTGGGGCGAATCGGGTTCTTGAGCCGGACTCACGGTAGACCAGGGTAGCCTTTGGGAATGCCGCTACCGCAGGTGGTGGCCGTGGCCGAGCAATCGCCGGCTGAGCGTTCCGGGGTCTGGCCGGGAGACGAGCTTCGCTCGATCAACGGGCAGGTCCCCCGGGACGTCATCGAGTACCAGCTGCTCGCGGATGAGCCGATCGTTGACCTCGAGGTCGTCCGTGGTGGGGTAGAGCTCGAGGTCACGGTCCTCAAGCAAGCAGGTGAGCCCCTCGGGCTCGAGATCTCTGCCGCGATCTTCGACCGCGTCCGCACCTGCGACAACCATTGCGAGTTCTGCTTCATCTACCAGCTCCCAAAGGGGATGCGCCGGAGCTTGTACGTGAAGGACGACGACTACCGGCTTTCGTTCCTGTACGGCAATTTCACGACGCTGACCCGCTTCACCGAGGCCGATCTCGAACGAGTCGTCGACCAGCGGCTCTCTCCGCTGTACGTGTCGATCCACGCTACCGATCCCGAGGTCCGCTCGAGCATGCTGCGCAACAGGCGGGGCGCAATGAGCCTGAGATGGCTGCGCAGCCTTCTCGACAACGGCATCGAAGTTCACGGCCAGGTCGTGGTCTGCCCGGGCGTGAACGACGGGGCTGTGCTGCACGGGACCCTTGCCGGCATCCTGGACCGCTTCCCCGAGCTCGTCACCGTCGCCATCGTCCCCCTCGGGGTGAGCCGCCACTCGAAGGAAGCCGCGATGCGCCCGCACACGACCGACGAGGCGAGGGCCACTGTCGAGACGGTGCACGAGTGGAGGGAGCGGTTCGACCGCAGCCTCGGCCGCCGCGTCCTATGGGCATCGGACGAGTACTACCTCATGGCCGAGATGGCCCTCCCGGACGCGGCGGAGTACGCCGGCTTCCCGCAGCACGAGAACGGCGTCGGCATGGTCCGAGCCTTCCAAGCAGTCCTTCGAGCACCCCGTAGAGGTGCCGGGGGGCCCGACCGCCGCCGGGTCGGGGCCCCCGGCCGGACGGGCTTCTTCGCCTGGGTGGAAGGTGCCCCTGCGGAGGGATATCGAGCTCCGCGAACCGTCGCCGTCAGCTTGGCGCCGCGGCCTCCGCGGCCGCGAAGGGCCTCGCGTGACCATCTTGACGGCCTCCTACGGCCAGCTCGTGCTCCGGCCGCTGCTCGACAGGAACGGCTTTGCGGACGTGCGCATCCTCACGGTGCGCAACGACTTCTTCGGGGGCAACATCTCCGTCGCCGGCCTGATGGCGGGACCGGACATCGCCCGGTCCATCTCCGAGGCGCCCGCGGCCGGCCGTTACCTGCTTCCCGATGTCTGCTTGTCGAAAGGCCGGTTCATCGACGGTTCCTCGCTCGAGGACCTGCCGGTACCTGTCGAGGTGGTCCCGACCGACGGGGCTTCGTTGCGAAGGACGCTGGAGGCGACCAAATGAGCAGTGCACAGACCCGGCCCTTACCGGTCGTCGCCGTCGTCGGACGCCCCAACGTGGGCAAGTCGACGCTCGTCAATCGCATCGCAGGGCGGCAGCTCGCCATCGTCGAGGCGCGCCCCGGGGTCACACGGGACCGGCTCGAGGTCGAGTGTGAGTGGAACGGCACGTCGTTTCTCGTCGTCGACACGGGCGGCGTGGTGGAGCGGGGTGATTCCCTCGACGCCAAGGTGACAGAACAGGCCCTGAAGGCGCTCGGGGACTCGGACCTCGTCCTGCTCGTGCTCGACGCGACCACGGGCGTGACAGGGGAGGACGCCGCCGTAGCCCAGCTCGTGAGGCGCCACGGGGGGCCTGTCATCGTCGTCGCCAACAAGGTCGACTCGCAAAAGCGTGAGGTCGACGCGTGGGAGCTCGCGGGCCTTGGTCTCGGCGAGCCTGCGATGGTGAGCGCACTGCACGGCCGCGGCGTCGGGGACCTCCTCGACGACGTCGTCAAGCAGCTGCCCGAAGCCGCCCTGCCCGAGGAGCCGGGGGTGGACAGGGCGAGGGCGGCCCGGAGCCGGGTGCTGGCGGGCCGGGCGACGCCGCGGATTCCGGCCGTTGCCATCGTCGGCCGGCCCAATGTCGGCAAGTCGACCCTTTTCAACCGGCTGTCCGGCGAGGAGCGGTCCGTCGTGCACGACCTGCCGGGCACGACCCGCGACGCCATCGACACCTTGATCGAGACCGAGGATGGGACCGTCAAGCTCATCGACACCGCCGGCATGAGGCGCCGGGCGCGAAGTGGCGAGGGGCCCGAGTACTACTCGCTCGTGCGGGCCCTGCGGGCGCTGGACCGCGCCGATGTGGCCCTCCTCGTGCTCGACGCGGGCGAAGGCGTCACCCATCAGGACCAGCGTCTCGCCGAGCGCATCGACGCTTCCGGGAGCCCGGTCGTGATCCTCCTCAACAAGTGGGACGTCCTCGACACCGAGGGCCGCGCCGAGGTCACCGAGGCTGTCGCCGACCGGCTGGCATTCCTCGGCTACGCGCCGGTGCTGCGTGTCTCGGCCAAGACCGGCCTCGGTGTGCACCGCCTCCTCCCGGCAGTGCAAGAGGCCATGAACGCCTACGGCCGCCGCATCCCGACCGGCCGCCTGAACGACGGGCTGCGAAGCGCCCAGTCGGCCCACCCCGCGCCAGGTGGGGCGCGTATCCTCTACGGCGTGCAGGGAGCGGTCGACCCGCCGACCATCACGTTGTTCGCCACCCGTCGCCTGCCGCCCACGTATCTGCGCTACCTGGAGCGCTCCCTACGGGAGCGGTTCGAGCTCGGCCCCACGCCGGTCGAGCTTCGCGTCCGCGTCCGCCAGCAGCGATGAGCGCCCGGCCGCTGCCCGGCTGCCCGGCCGCTGCCGACGTTAGCTCAGGCGTGCCCCCGGCCGGGCTCGTGTCCGGCCCGGGTCTGACGGGATCACCGCCATGGCGCGGTGCGAGCGATGCGGGCAGGAAGCAGTCGGGCAGGAAGCGAGCTCGGGCAGGATCCGGCCCGCTCACAACGCATCAGACGCCTGCGGTGTCCTCCGCCGGACCGGAGAACCCCGCCGCACCGGCGGATCCGGCCGAGCCGGGCAGAGGCCGACTGTGCCCGAGCTGCGGCGCGGACCTGGGCGGAGAGACGGGCGACGGCGGAGCAGCGGAAGGCGACGAGGAGCAGGTCCATCCGAAGGCGCCTTGGCATTTCAAGGTGCTCGTCCTCGGCTCGGCGATCTATCTCGCTACCGCCTCTATCAAGGCATCGGCTGGCTGATCCACCACGCTTGAGGTGGGTCCGAGGTTCCGGGGGCTTTCCCGGCACCGGTGCTCCAGCCCGCCTTGTCCGAGCATGCACCGGGGAGTCGGCGAGCCGGAATCCCGTTAACCTTGGTGTCGCGCAGCCGCGGAAGGAGGCGCCATGTGGGTTGTTGCAGGTGTTCTGCTCGGGCTCGTCGTGCTCGTCTCGCTGATCGGGTTCCACGTCGGCCCCCACGCTCATGCCACCGCCGGGGTCCTCGGGCTGCTGGCCGCCCTCTGGCTCGTCGTGATGGCCGTCGACGGGCGGACCGCACCGGTGCTCTGGGCCCTGCTCAGCGCTGATCTCGTGGTCTCCGCCGGTATCGGGACGCTCGCTTGGAAAGGACTCACCACCCGGGGACTCAAGGTGGCCGACCGCCGCCTGGTCTCACCCCTGGGGGCCGAAGGCGTCGCCGTGGGCGACCTGCGCCCGGACGGGATCGTCCGGGTGAACGGCGAGAACTGGTCGGCGGTGGCTCTGAACGGCCTCGTGCCGGCTGGCTCGCCGGTGGAGGTGCTTCGCGTCGCCGGCGTGCGCCTCGAGGTCTGGAGCGACGCCGCGGTCGGGCCCTCGGGCCGGCCGCTCGACGAGGCGCTGGATACGGGCAGCCCGCCGGACGTGGACGCGCCGGCACCGCCCGGTGATTCGACAACTGAAGGAGGCCGGTCATGATCGTCGGGATCGTCATCGGGGTTGTGGCACTGTTCCTCGCGATCATCGCCGGTATCTCGGTGCGGATCGTGCGCGAGTACCAGCGCATCGTGCTCTTCCGTCTCGGCCGGGCGATCGGCACCAGAGGACCGGGACTCATCCTCATCAACCCGGTCACCGACCGCACGACCTGGGTCGACCTGCGCGAGCAGTTCCTCGAGATCCCGCACCAGACGGCGATCACGAAGGACAACGCCTCCATCTCGATCGACTTCATCATCTTCTACAAGGTCGTCGACCCCTCCATGTCGGTGCTCCGTGTCGGCAGGTTCGCCGCCGCCGCCCAGAACGTCGCCGCCACGACGCTGCGCTCGGTCGTGGGCGACATGCCCCTCGACGACGTCCTCTCCAAGCGAGAGGAGATGAACGCATCTCTTCGTGTGCGCCTCGACGACGTGACCGAGCGCTGGGGGGTGAAGGTCACCACTGTCGAGGTCCGCGAGGTGAACCCCCCTCCGGGCGTGCTCGAGGCGATGACGCGCCAGATGTCGGCCGAGCGGACCCGTCGCGTGGCGGTGACCGAGGCCGAAGGGCAGAAACAGGCCGCCGTCACCCTCGCCGAGGGCACCAAGCAGGCGGCGATCCTCGAAGCCGAAGGGCAAAAGCAGTCACAGATACTTCGCGCCGAAGGCCTCTCCACCGGGCTCGAGCGGATCGCGCAAGGTCGCGAAGGGTCTCGACGGCAACACGATGCAGCTGCAGTACCTCGAGACACTGAAGCTGGTCGGCTCGTCGCCGTCGACCAAGATCGTGGTGCCGATGGAGCTGGGCGGGCTCTTGAACGGGCTGCGCAACATGCTGCCAGGTGACCCCGGTCGTCAGGCGAACGCCGCGGTGCTCGGCGAGGTCCCGAACGACGACGGGGCCGTCCTCGGGACCATCACCGCCCTGGGCGACCCGTCGTCCTGAGCTCTCCTTTGTACGAGGAGAGGTGAGCTACCAGCGGGAGTGGACCTCGGGGGCGATCCGCTCGCGGTAGATCTGCTTCAGGCGTTCGAGAGTCTTCGCGTCCAGCGGACCCAGCTCGCCGGCGGCCGCGTTCTGCCGTGCCTGGTCGGGGTTCTTCGCTCCTGGGATGACCGTCGAGACTCCGGGGTCCGAGAAGCAATAGCGCAGGGCGAACATGGCCATCGTCTCGCCCGGGGGCACGAGGGCGCGCAGCTCCTCGACGGCGGCGAGACCCGTGCCGAGGTCGACACCCGCGAAAGTCTCGCCGACGTCGAAGGCCTCGCCGTGGCGGTTGTAGTTGCGATGGTCGTTGGCGGCGAACCTGGGTGTCCCGTGTCATCTTCCCGGTCAGCAGCCCCGAGGCGAGGGGCACCCGGACGATCACCCCGACATCGGCAGCCTTGGCGGCGGCCAAGAAGCGCTCGGCGGGGCGCTGGCGGAAGATGTTGTAGATGATCTGGACCGACGCCACCCCCGGGAAGTCGAGCGACTTCAGGCCCTCCTCGACCCTCTCGACGCTCACGCCGTAGTGGGCGATCGCCCCGGATGCGACGAGGTCGTCCAGGGCTGCGAAGACCTCCGGGTGGTAGAAGAGGTCGGTCGGCGGACAGTGGAGCTGGACAAGGTCGAGCGTCTCCATCTGCAGGTTCTCGCGGCTGCGGTCGGTCCAGGCGACGAGGTTCTCCGGCGTGTACCCGTCGACGCGCTGGGCCGGCAGACGGCGACCGGCCTTGGTGGCGACGAAGACCGGCTCGGTGAGCTCCTTGCGGACCTTGGCCACGAGGCGCTCGCTACGCCCGTCGCCGTACACGTCTGCGGTGTCGAAGAAGTTGACTCCCGACTCGGCCGCCGCTCTGAGGGCCGCCAGCGAGGTGTCGTCGTCGGCTTCGCCCCAGTCGGCGCCGATCGCCCAGGCGCCGAAACCGATGACGCTCGCGTCCCATCCAGTCTTTCCCAGCCGACGTGTCTCCATGGGCCTCACCATAGGCGTCGAACGCAGTGGCCGGGCGGGTTGGACCACGCAAAAAGGGCCCGGCCACACGGGCGGGGGGGTCCGCGTGCCTTAGGGTCCTTTTCGGGTCACTCGAGATACGATCTGAGCTCCTTCTACAGAGGATACAAGCGCGCCGCGTCGGGATCGGCCGCTTCGCGGCAATTGACACCGGAGAGACACAAATGCCTCGCGCTCGTGTATTGCGCCAGAGCGGCAGACACGAGGCGGTCGAGTCTGCGGTGCTGGTTGTGAGGGAGCCCCCGAGGGATTGCTGCAGGTGGGGGAGGTGCTGGCGAACGGGCTGGGGCGATGCTCAGCGGTTGTAGACGACGGCCTTCCGGGGGCCGGCGAGCTGGTGAGTAGAGTGCTCCTCGGTGACGCCGACACCCGGCCGTTGGCAAACCATCGTCAAAGGGGACGGCGGCACCGGTAGGACTGCGCAGAGTAACCTTTTGAGCAGGGAGTTCATGCCACGGGCTGTGGCGCAGCTTGGTTAGCGCGCTTGACTGGGGGTCAAGAGGTCGCGAGTTCAAATCTCGCCAGCCCGACGCAGGTCAGAGGCACAGTTTCTCGACCGCAAGGCCGTTTTGGTTGCCGAGCACTGCCAAGCCTGCATTGCTAAAGCCCAGCTGGTGCTGACAGTTCAGGTACGTGAGGACATCGGCACTGGCTGGTGAACGACCGCGATGCAGGATTCATTGCAGACGGGAGCCGTACCGGCCCTGTCACCGAGCGAGGCCTTGGCCCGAGCGGACGTGATCGTCTACGACAAGCCTCGAATGAGTTCGCATCCAATAGGCCTTCACCAGTGCTTTACGCCCATCTCGCCGATCGAATCTGTCGTGTCGATGGTTGGAAACCGATCCAAATGTCCTGGCGCAATACGATCTAGGTCATGGCCGGTGCAAGCTCGAAGGCACATGGTTGAAGACGAATAGAGTCCTGGTGTCTCAACGGCTAGGGATCGTCTTCATCGAACGGTGGGGGAAGATGCTGCGATCCGGTCGTCGCTCGGGGATTATCCGGGCGGAGGGCTATCTGTCCACGGCGGCCCATTGCTATTTGCGCCGATGAGCCGACTGGGGCGCGTCCGGCTCGGCCTCTTGGCGAACGCACTTCGCTGGAGGGCCGGCTCCTCGGCCGTCTTCTTCGTCGTCGCCCTCTTGGCGGTGGCAGCGGCTACGGCCGGGCCGGTGTATCTCGCCGCCGCCGACCAGTCCGTGCTGAGCCACGTCGTCGTCCCGCCTCCCCCGGTCTCGACCGGGCTCATCGTCAACGAGCAACCCGGCCAGCCTGTCTCCGAGGCGAGCTTCGAGCACGCGCTGGCCTTTCCGTCCCGCTCGCCGAGCGGTCAGGCGTTCTTCGCCAAACCGATCTTCACCGCCGTGGCCGGCGTCGGCATCTTGTCGGCCTCGGGCGGTGAGCTCGCCGTTGCAGATGTCGTCGCGCGTCAGGTGACTGTCTGCATCTCACCTTTGTGCGCGGCCGCTGCCCGCGTGGACCGGGCGAGGTGGCGATGAGCACCCGCTCGGCGGCCTATCTCCACATTCGTGTGGGTAGTGGGCTGAAGCTCTCCATCGGAGCCTCCGTGCGCTCTGTCGAGGTGCGCGGACCTGTACCGGGCGGGCTCGTCCTCTGCCCCGTACTGGTGGGGCTCGGACTACTTCGAGTTCGGGACCTCACAGACCCCGCCCCCGCGCGATGGACGTGCTCTTCGCCGACTTCTCGATCTTCACCCTGCTTCCCCCACACCAGGTCGCGCTCGGCGCCGACGTGCCCGTGAACACGCGCAGCCTCCATTCGACCGAGGTGCCGGCGTTCCGCCACCTGTTGGCCGAAGAGGAGCTGCACCTCGGGAGGTTGGGGCTGCTGGCCGCGAGCGGCATCGGTGGTTATCTCGACGAGGCCGCGACCCAGCAACGCTCGATGACGACGACCATCGCCGTCATCGACTTGCAGCTGTTGCTGCTCGTGCTCATGGTGCTCTTCGGCATCGCCGGGCGCACGGCCGCCGAACGGGACCAGGATCTCGCCCTCGCGAACCTGCGCGGCCTCTCCCCGCGCTCGATTTGGGCCGTCGCCTTGAGAGAACCGTTCGTGCTGATAGTGGCAGCGACACCTGTCGGAGCCGCCCTCGGCTGGCTCCTCGCCCTCGCGACCGCAAGGGCCAACCTGCTCGCCGGAACCCCCGTGCCCTTCGACTCCTTGGCGCTTGGAGCCGCCCTCGCTGCCTCCCTGGCGGCACTGGTCGCTACGGCGGGCGGTTCGCGCCGCGTTCTATCCCCTGCGACACGCGTCAGCGGGGCTGCGCGGCTCGCGTCTCGCCGTCGCCATGGAACTTTTCGCCGAGGCTTTCGTCGTCGCCCTCGCCATCGCCGCGGTCGTGCAGGTGTCGGCTTCCGGGGTCGGCACGAAGGCGAGCTCACAGCCCCTCGCCGCCGCCGCCCCAGGACTGGTGGCGCTTGCAGCGGGGGTGATCGCGGCCCGGGTCGTGCCGACGGCGTGCAGGCTGGCCGCTGCGGCCTGGCGCTTCTCGCCCCGTGTCGGGCTGTCGCTCGCCCTGCAACGAGTCGCCCGCCAGTCCGGGGTCATCCGCCAGTCGGTCATCATCGCCATCGCTGTCGCCCTCGGGTGCTTTTCCGTCGCGGGAGTCTCGATCGACCGCGCCAACCGGTCCGAAGAAGCCCTGTTCCTCGTCGGGTCGAACCGCGTCCTCACGGTCTCGGTGCCGGCGACGGTGGACTTCGAACGAGCCGTTCACGAGGCGGACCCGAGCGGGCGCGAGGCGATGGCGGCCGAGGTCACCTCGAACTCGGAGGGGACGCTTTTGGCCGTCGACACTTCCAGTTTCGCCGATGTAGCGTCCTGGCCGAACCAGCCTGGTGCCGCCCGGCCGGGGGAGGTCGCCCGCTATCTCACCCCACCCGTGGCCCCCGCCGTGACCCTTGAGGGCGGCGAGCTCAGGGTCGTCATTGACTTGCGGGCAGCGGTGCGGCCGGGCGCATCGCTGACCTTCGGCCTGTTCAACGAGCAGTACGGGGCGGCCGAGTCCGTAACCGTCGGGCCGTTGCAGCTCGGCAGACACGTCTATTACACCTCGCTCGTCGGATACTGCGTGAGCCTCTGTCGCCTGCAGTCGGTCACGGCGGATTGGGCCGGGACGGGGGCGGTCACCGTCCCGGTCGAGATCGAACAGCTCGCCGTCGCCGAAGGCGCCAAGTTTGCACACGTCGCCGCCGGGCTTTCGGCGCCCCGACACTGGCGGGTGGCGCAGGTGGCGTCCGGAGAGCCTTCCTCCCTCGGGGCCTCGCCGAGCGGTCTCTCGGTTTCTTTCCGTTACGTCGCAGGCCAGTCCCCGCCCGTTATCGCTCCGGCCGACGTGCCCGCCCTGCTCCCGGCCGTGGTCACAAACGTCGTCGCCTCGATCTCGCAGTCGGGCCCGACCGGTTCGACCGACTACTCGATCCTCAACCTCGACGGCAGCTCGCTCAGTGTCAACGGCGCCATGCAGGTGCCGGCGATCCCCGCCGTCGGCACGAACGCCGTCCTCGTGAACCTCACCGACGCCCTGAGAGACGAGTCCCTCCCCGACATCTACTCCAGCAAGCAGGTGTGGCTGTCCGCGACCGCCGGCTCGGGCGCTCGGATAGTCGAGCGGCTCCGCCGCGAGGGGATCGATGTCCTCTCTGTGCGGACAGCGGCCTCGATGGAGGCCGCCTTCAAGCAAGACGGTCCGACGCTCGCCTTCGGGCTGTTCCTCGTCGTCGGGGCCGAGAGCGCCCTGCTCGCCGCGGGATCGTTGCTCTTCGCCATCGCCGCCGACACGCGGAAACGCGCCATCGAGGCCGTGGCCCTGCGTGCGGTCGGTCTCTCGCGCCGCCACCTCGTCCAGGCGATGGCCGGCGAGCTCGGGATCGTCTGCGCGACAGGTCTTGGCGCGGGTGCTCTCGCCGGGCTTGCGGCCGCGCACTTCTCGCTCCCCTCAGTGCCGGAATTCACCGGGTTGCCGCCCGGCCCGACGCTCGCCTTCGGGCTTCCTTACGCCTGGCTCGCCGCCTTCGTGGCGGGCGCCGCCTTGCTTCTCGGTCTCGCGGTGGCAGTTGCGATCGCCGTCGTCGGAGCCGCTTCGACGCCGGACAAGCTCAGGATCTCGCAGCGGTGAGCCACCCCGCCCGCGGCCCACGGCCCTCACGCAAGGGGGGCGCGTCCTTGGCCAAAGAGCGCCGCCGGCACGGCCTGGACGCGGATTGCCAGGCACTTGTCCATCTTTACGCGAGCGAGAGCGCCCAGGTCGTGGCGCTACGCGGCGTCGACCTCGATATCGCCGAGGGGGAGATGCTGGCCCTCCTCGGCCCCTCCGGGACCGGGAAGTCGACCCTCCTGCGGCTCCTCGGCGGACTCATCCAGCCCACGGCCGGCCGGATCGTCGTCGGGGGCCGTGACCTCGCGGGTCTCTCATCCTCCGAGCTGCGCCTGCTCCGGGCGACCGAGATAGGCATGGTGCTCCAGGACGCCGGCACGAATCTGCTCCCCTACGCGACAGGCGAGCAGAACGTCTGGTTTGCCCAGATCGGTGCAAGGCACGCCGGCCACAGCATGCAGAGCCCGGTCGAGGTGCTCGCGCAGCTCGAGCTCGGCTCGCTCGCCACCGAGCAGGTGAGCCGCCTCTCGGGGGGTGACCAGCAGCTCGTCGCCCTCGCCGTCGGCGTCGCCGCCAGCCCCAGCCTGCTTCTCGTCGACGAGCCGACGAGCCAGCTCGATGACGCTGGACGAGACGCCGCCATCGCCCTCTTGCACGCCATCAACGCTCGGCTCGGGTCGACGATCGTCGTCGTCACTCATGACCCCGCCGTGGCGGCGGCGATGCCGAGGACGGTCACGATCCGAGACGGACGGGTCGGAGCCGAGGGACGCCACGGCGAGGAGTTCGCCGTCGTGGGAAGTGACGGTTCCGTGCAGCTCCCTCCCGATGTCCTCGAGGTGCTTCCGCCCAACGCCTTGGTGCGAATCTTGAAGCACGCCGACGGGGTCGACCTGCGCCTGGCCGAGCCGGCGCCTCCCCACGAGTTGCCCGAGGAGACCTTGTGATGCAATCGCGCCGTTCTCACGAGGGCGTCAGGCTGCGGGCCGAGCGGGTTTCGGTCCGCCTCGGCTCCCGCGAGATATGCACGAGGGTCGACCTCGAGGCGTGCCCCGGCCGTCTCGTCGTGGTCACAGGCCCGGCCGGGTCCGGCAAGACGACCCTTCTCCACGTCCTGGCTGGCATCCTCGCCCCGAGCGCGGGCGAGGTCACCCTGGACGGGGTGAAGCTGACCGGATACGGCCCGGGCGGTCCGACCACGCTTGGTTTCGTGCCCCAGACCTTCGGCCTCGCCGCCGCCCTCAGCGTCGAGGAGAACATGGCCCTTCCCCTCCAGCTGGCCCGCTTGCCCCGTGAGCAAGTCGCGAGACGCGTCGGTGCGATGCTCTCGGAGCTCGGGCTCGAAGCCGCCCACGCCCAGCTCGCCACGGAGCTCTCCGGGGGCCAGCAGCAAAGGACGGCCGTCGGGCGGGCGATCGTGGCCGAACCGGGACTGATCGTGGCCGACGAGCCCACCTCCGAGCTCGACGCCGCCAGCCGCGACCTCGTCTTCGGAATGTTGCGACAAGCCGCCACCCGCGGCGCGACCGTGGTGCTGGCGACCCATGACCCCGACTTGGTAGATCGCTGCGACGACGTCGTTCCGCTTCGCAACGGCTGTGTCGTCGCATGAAGCCGGCCCGTCTCGACGCGGCCGGGGGCGCGATTGGTCGCGAGATGGTCGTCGTGCCGCTCCTCGTCGCTCGCCGCTTGCCCGACGATCGAGATGACGGGATTGGTCTCGTCGGTCCACGAACCGCTCGGCGAGGTGGTGCTCTGGCGCCTGTACCTCTCCCGTGCGCGGCCCACCCGGGTTGAGGAGGATGGTCGGGGCGGAGAGTTGCCTCAGTCCGGACCGATGCGGCGATCTTCGCGCTCCTCTGTGCGGCAGCCTATTCAGGCAAGGGCGCTGCCGGGAATGGACGCCCGCCCATCTGTCACTCCAGCAGTCAATGTGGACAACATTATCCCGTCGTTTATCGGAGGCACTATCGATACGGGCAATCCTTAGATACGGAACCCGCTCACATCAAGAAAAGGCGTTCGGCTCATGTAGCCCGCTGCCTTTGGGCGCATCAACGCCCCGGCCGTCGGGTGCATCCATCGGGCAGCTTGCGGCCGAACGAGGTGAGGGATGCTCAGGCGGCTGAGTCGATTACAGTCGCGGTGGGTCTAGCCCTAGATGCTCTCGCCTCGCTCGGGAGGGAGCGTCGGTGTCATCTGGCGGGGGTCGGAAGTGATCAGTCTCAGTCGTGCGGTCGGGCTGGCCAGTGGACTGGCGGGGATCGCCGCGTTGATGGCTGGCTGTTCGAATGCCGCCAGCACGACCGCAACAACCACGACGCATCCGGCCACCACGAGAACGACAGTTGCTCCAACGACCACCACACCTGCGCCCATATATCCAAGGGGCGAGGAAGGAGACCAGGATTTTGCCGTTCAGTCAATCCAGGAACAAACCGAGGGGCTGGGTGCCATCGGAGGCACGATCCGCATCACGAATGTTGGAACCAAGTCGTACACGGTGACCTTCACTGTGGAGTTCTTTGCGGACAGAGTTATGAGCCAGTCGCTCGGGTACGCCCAAGGATCAGCGGACGGCGTCGCCCCCGGTCAAACTGTGACCGAAGCCCTCGTGTCACAGAATTCCAGGTTTTACTCAGACGCACTATTGGTTCAAGTTTCAGGTCAACACTGAAATGGCCACGGCTACCTCGAGCGCCACCTATCCGAGCGGCGAAGTCGGAGACAAGGAATTTGCGCTTCGATCTCTCCATATTGCCAATGACGGGGAGGGTGACATCGGCGGCAGGATCCGTATCACGAACGTTGGGTCCAAGTCGTACTCCGCTACCTTCACGGTGACGTTCTTTGCGACCAGAGCCTTGAACGGCGAGCCGCTGGGGTTTGCGCAGGGATCAGCGGATGGTGTCGCCCCCGGTCAAACGGTGACCGAAAGCCCTCGTGTCCGAGAGTCCGATGTTCAAGCAGAGCCATTTCTTCTATGAGTTCCAGGTGGATACCGAGTTCTGAGTAACCCCGGAATCGCCGTAGTGCCAGTGCAGCGAGGATGACCCGGAGGAGCTGAGGATAGCGTGGTGGGTATGTTCGCTACAGGATTCGTGAACCTCTACACAGGCGACATGGAGGCCGGACTTCATTTCTACCGCGACCTCCTCGGGTTCGAGGAGACCTTCCGCACCCCTACAGAGGGGACCCCCGCGCATGTGGAGCTCACCCTCAACGGCTTCGCTCTCGGCCTCGGCACGGTGGAGGCAGCGAGGAAGGTGCACGGGGTGGACGCGGCTCCGGGCAGTCCGGCCATGGCCTTGGTCGTTTGGACCGACGACGTCGATGAGGCATTCGCACAGCTGGTGTCCGCCGGCACTCCGGTCGTCAAGCCGCCCCACAACACCAGCAACCAGAGCCGCAATGCGCTAGTGCGAGATCCCGACGGAAACCTCGTCGAGGTGGTCTCGAAGGCCACCTGATCTCTTCGCCGAGGTACGCGCCGGAGCGACGGCATCCTCGCGGTTCATCGACCTGTAGGTGAAGACGAGCACCAAGGTGAGGCGGCCCTCCATCGGCGATACCTTGCGGTCCGGGCGCCGTCGCGCGAACCTTCGGCGTCCGGAGGTGAGCAATGACGTACGAGAAAGGCCCGAAGCTCTCGGGCGCGCGAATTGAAGATGCCGATTTCTCCGGCGCCCGTCTGCACGCGCCGAACTTCGAGGGTGCGAAGATCACGGACGCGTGGTTCTACAACGCCGACATCTCCGGTGATCTCGAGGGCCTGCGCCTGAACGGGGTCGAGGTGGCGCCGCTCGTGGCGGCGGAGCGGGCGCGGCTTTACCCGGAGCTCACCCTGCTGCAGGCGGCCGACCCTCAAGGCCTCGCCGAAGCGTGGGCGATGATCGAGGCCGAGTGGCAGGTGACCGTCTCCCGTCCGCGGGAGCTTTCCGAAGCGAGGCTCAACGTCCGGGTGGACGACGAGTGGAGCTTCCTCGAGACGCAACGCCACCTCATCCTCGCGACCGACTGCTGGCTCCGGCGGATGGTGAAGGGGATCGACCGGCCCTACCACCCCTGGGGGCTTGCTGGGTCGTGGCTCAGCGATCCCGGGGCCTGGGGGCTCGAAGCCGGCGCAAACCCGTCGCTGGACGAGCTTCTCGACGTGCGGCGTACCCGCATGGACGAGGTCCAGCACACGATCGCCGGCCTCACGCCAGAGGAACTGGAGCGTGTCTGCGTCCCCCCGGACGCGCCGGGTCACCCGAACCATGAGCACACGGTCCTGGCATGCCTCCACGTGATCCTCAACGAGGAGTGGGAGCACCACCGCTACGCGGTGCGCGATCTCGAGGTGCTCGAGGACCGCTGACGGTCACGGGCTCTTCGCCGGGCCTGCCGGCGTGTCGAGTGCCCTCCGAAGGTGCCCGGAGATGGTCATGGTCGGCACGCGGAACGCATGGCGCCAACACGGTCGGCGCTCATGCGCAGGTCCTTACGGCCCCGGAGTCCTCCTGTCTGCCACCTCGCCGCCGGCACGGGCGCCTGCGGTGGCGCCGAGGACCGAAGCTCATGACGGGGTCCAGCGGCGGGTCACCCCGTCGCTGCCGGTATGACCTCCACCCAGAGGAGGCGACCTGTCGCGGTGCTGAGCGTCAGAGTGCGGCCCTCGACGACCACGTCCAAGGAACCCGGCGAGGCCGGGCTCGAGGCGACCTTGACCTCGGTGCCCGTGTGAACGCCGAAGTCCGCCAGCTGCCGGAGGAGTTGCCGCGCCTCATGCTCGGCGATCTCGGAGATCCGCTGCACCCGGGCGGCCGTTCCCGGCTCGAGATCGGCCAGCGCGATCAAGTCGCCGTAAGGCGCCTTCCGCCCGGGAATCGGATTGCCGTGGGGGCACGTGGTCGGATGGTCCATGGACGCGTCGAGGCGGGCGAGGACGTTCTCCGACACAGCCGAGGCAAGGCGATCGGCTTCTATGTCCGCAGTCGTCCAGTCGAAACCGAGCTCGTCGGTCAACCAGCGCTCCAGCACTCGGTGACGTCGGACGATCGCCGCGGCCGCCGTCGCGCCTTCGGGTGTCAGGGTGATGCTGCGGTCGGTCGCGATGTCGATCCAGCCGTCTCGAGCGAGCCGTTGCAGGCCGACGCTCACCGTCGGCGCGCTGACGCCCAGCCAGTCGGCGAGGCGACTCGGTCGCACGACCTCGCCCTCGGCCGCGATGCAGTAGATCGTTTCCAGGTAGTGGTCGACAGTCCCCGTCCGGCTCGGTGTGTCGACCGGCGGCGAGAGCAAGGGAGCCGCTCGATGGCCCGGGCCACGTCTCATCATGCGCCTCCGGCCGTCACGACCATGTCGGTGAGGAAGCCCGCGATGAGCCCTGCGAGCACTCCCCAGTAGAGGAGCTCTTTGTGTGCGCTCTTATGGGCCACTCCGAGCAGCTGGATGACGACGTAGAGGATGGAGCCGGCGGCGAGGGTCAAAAAGACCACGCTGACCGCCGGGCTCGTGAATTGGCGACCGACAGCTGTGCCGACGGTGGTCGGGCCGCCCCCGATGAGGCCCATCATCAACAGGAAGCGCCAGGACGGCCGGTCGCCCTCGGCAGCCAGGGGAGCGACGATACCGAAGCCCTCGGTGGCGTTGTGGAGCCCGAAGCCTATGACGAGAATCGTCGCCAGGCCGATGGCACCTGTGGCGGCGCTGTTGCCGATGGCAAGTCCTTCTCCGAAGTTGTGCAGGCCGATGCCGACCGCGATGAGAAGAGAGAGGCGGCGGGCGGGGGACCAGTTCGCGATGCCAGCCCGCTTAGCGGTCAGCTCGGCCGGAGCCATAGCACCTGGTCCGAAGGACCTGGGCCGCCCTTTCTCGGCCAGCCAACGCTCGTAGTACACGAGGCTCAACAGACCGACGCTGATGCCGAGAAAGAAGAGCGCGCCGTAACCAAGGGCCGGCCCGATGCCCCCGGTCCGGTCGTGGAGGCGCCCGAGGGCCGTGTCCAAAGGCTCGTAAGCATGCGCCAGCACGTCCCAGATGAGGAAGACGAGGATGCCGATGGCGAGGGCGTTCAGGAACTGTCGAAGCCCTGGTCGCGGCGTTCGCAGCCTGCCCATGGGCAGCCCGAGGAGGATGGTGACGCCGGCGATGAAGCCTAAGAGGAGAGTCTGGGATTCACTCACCGGTGGGATCTCCTTGGGGTCGTCGTAGCGACACTGGCGACAGTTAGCTTAGCCTAAGCTAAATAACGCCGCCACGATCGTCAACGACTCTCTGAGCGGGACGGGCAAGAACCTTGGACGGTCAGGTCGTGTTCACGATGAGCACGGCGCACGGGGCGCGGTGCGCCACGGCGTTCGGCACGCTGCCCAGCACCCTTTTCACCCCGCGCATCCCGCGGTTGCCCACGACGATCAGATCGGTGCCCTGCTCCTTCGCGATCGCCACGATCTGACTCGCCGGATCGCCCGAGCCGACGTGCGAGACAGCCGAGAGCCCCTTTTGCCGGGCGAGCGCCACGACGGACGCCACGTTCGTCGTGGCGTCCTCGCCCAGATCGACGGTGTCGGGCGCGATCGTCATCCCGGCCACTCCGAAGGCCGGGGCGCCCGTTCCATAGATGTTCACGACATGGAGCTCCGCCTCGAAGATCGCGGCCAACTCGATCGCCACCCGCACGGCCTCGCCCACGGTTTGCGACCCGTCAGTCGCCACAAGCACAGATTTGTACATGGCACGCTCCTAAAGTCGCTGTGTTTCGGCCGGACGGTGTCTCACATGAGCGAAGCGAGCCACCGCAGCTGCCGTAGGTGCTGGAATCCGCCCCCGCCCTCGTGGTCGTTGAACGGGTATTCAATCATCTCTTTCTCCCCTCCGTAGCGGTTGTAGGCGGCGTACACGGTCGACGGGGGAGTGATGCGGTCCATGAGGCCGCAGGAGAACAGCGCCGGGGCCCTGGCGAGCCTGGCGAGCGCGGCGGCGTCGAAGTAGGCGAGCGTCGAGAAGGCCGCAGCGACGTGGTCCCGGTGGATCCTGAGGTAGCGCACGATCTCGAGATAGGGGTCGCAGTCCGCGATCTCGGTGGCACGCGGGAAGTTGCACAGGAACGGGAAGTCGACGATCGCCGCCCAGACATCGGGGAGCAGGGCTGCCACCGCCAGGCTGATTCCTCCGCCCTGGCTGCCGCCGGCCACGGCGACCCTGTCCGGCCGCACCATCGGGAGGCGGCGCAACACCTCGACGGCAAGCACGGCGTCTGTGTACACCCGCCGGTAGTAGTAGGCGTGAGGATCGAGAATCCCCTTTGTCATGAAGCCCGGATGAGTGGGCGCGGCACCTACCGGGTCGGGTGTGTCGCCCACAGTCCAGGCCGATCCCTGGCCCCGCGTGTCCATGTGGAGACAGCCGTAACCGGCGAGGGTGTAGACGCTCACGTCGATGGGAAGACCTCTCCCGCCTCCGTAGCCGGCGTAGACGACCACGGCCGGCAGCGGTCCGTCAACTCTTGCGGGAAGGTGCAACCAGGCGCGGATCGGATCTCCGCCGAATCCGGAGAAGGTCACGTCGAAGCTGTCGACGACCCTCAGTCCGGTGTCGATCCGCTCGATGACGGGAGCCTCGACCAGAGCACGACTTTCAGCGAGCGTCGCGGACCAGAACTCTTCGAGGTCTTCGGGCCACGGCAGCTCGGGAGCGTAGTTGACGAGCTCGCTCCTGGGCATGTCGGTGAACGGCATGGCTTCCCCTTCCGACTGATTGCGACCACTTAGCAGCTTGGCAGAAACTGCCGAAGAAGGGTTGCTCGATCCGAGGCATGAAAAGACGCGCGCCAAGAGTCGGTGACCGGGCTGCTGCGCCCGTGCTGTGCCTGCTGCGCCCATGCTTCGATCAGCCCCGGCTACGGAACGGCGCCGCAGAGCCCTGCCGGCCGCACGAATTCCGAGTCGGCCCTGGATCCTGGACAAGCCGGGCGCCGGCTGGACCGTGCGCCCTGGGCCTACGTTCCTCGCCGCCAAGCCCAGGGCACCCAGTCGTCAACACTCTAGCCAAACTCGCCTGGGGAGAGCGGCGTCTCGTCGCGGACAACGCGGGATATTCCAAGGCTTTTGCGCTCGTGCGTGGACTTGTTCCGTCCTCCGGGCGCACTAGGGTCTTTCGCCCCTAACGAGGTGCCGGAACCGACACGTACCCTCCTCGGTAAAAGCGGGGGTCGAAGCTTGCGCCTTTTCCTTCAAGAGTTCACAGACGTTTCGCGTCCGTTCGGACTTGTTCGGGCTCGTCTCGTCGGCGATGAAGGCTGGTTCGCGCCCCTCGCGACGGCGGCGGAGGAGGACGGCCGGGAGCTCTACCTGCGCCTGGGGCCGACATGGGCCAGCGGGTTGGCGGCCCGCAAGGTCCGCGTGACCCTAGGAGCGCCGCATGAGCGCGGCGAGGCGCTCGTGGTGCCGCTCGCTTGGCGCTCGAGCGAGCTGGCAGGCCTTTTTCCGGTGCTCGACGGCGACCTCGAGATCGCGCCGGTGGACGCTGAGCGATGCCGCCTCACCCTCTCTGCCTCTTACGAGCCCCCCCTCGGCGAGCTTGGCCGGCAGCTCGACCGGGCCCTGCTCCACCGCGTCGCCCAGTCGACGGCCCGGTCGTTCCTCGCCAGAGTGGCTGAGAGCCTCGAGCAGCACCCGCCGCCCGCGCCCCGGCAGGCAGCCGATTGAGGCCCGGCAGGCGAAACCGGCCGGGGGTCCTCCGGCCCTGGGGACCTGCGGACCATCGGCGGGCCACGTTAGGGACTTTCGCCTCTACCGCGCTCAGTTGCCTGCTCTCGGATCCGGTCGGCCGCTACCGCACATCGCGTACATACAGGTTCCCGCACCTGTCCGGGCAGATGCGGGACGGCCCGGCGTGGCCGCGGGGCAGTGCGCCGCCTGGGCAGGAATCACAAGGGCGTCCCCCGCGTCGACAAACCCCTGCTACAGCGGCAGGAACCCGACGCCGCGCCGGCGGACGCCCGGGCAGGGCAAGGCGATAAGCCGAGCAGGGCGACGACGCGCCCCGGGCGCGAAGCGGCACCAGGGTGACAGGACGCTGCCGGCACAGGCCTGCTGCGGTCCGAACAGCTACGGGAGACGGGCCTTTCGGCCCTATCGACCCCTGGCCTGCACCGGAAAGCTTAGTTGCATGCTCAAGAAGCCTCGCGTAGCACTCAAGTGCAAGATTCTCGCCGCCCTCGCGACCCTCGCCGTCGTGGGCCTGGCGGCAAGTCCGGTACCTGCCGGCGCTTCGACCAGGTCCAAGACCGTCGGCTTCTCGGCGACGTACTCAGGGAAGGCATCGTTGCTGATCAACAACAGCACCGTGACCATCTCCTCGATCGCCGGCTCCGGCAAGAACTCGCTGTTCGGGTCGAGCAAGGTGGCAGGCAACGGGTCCGCCCCGAAGAGCGGCTCCTCCCTGTGTGACCCCTTCGGCGGGAAGGGCAGCATCTCCGGCGGCACGAGCAAGATCACCTTCGTCGTCGTCACCTCGAGCGCCCAGCAGGGCTGCTCCAGCGGGGAGAGCGGCGCCGTGACGATCACCTTCCACGGGGTCACCAAGGCCACCGGCGGGGCCGGCAAGGGCAATGGCGCCAGCGGTTCCCTCAAGTTCAAGGGCAGCCTCAAGCTGGGCGGCACCAGCGGTTCGCAGAGCGGTTCTTTCACAGTCACTCTCACCGGGAAGCTCACGGTCAAGAGCTGACGGGTACAGGTTCGGACAACAGGCAAGAGAAGAGGAGCATTCGTATGACAAAGCTCAGGACGCGGATCGCCGTCGCCATCGTCGCGACGGCTGCAGTCGGCGGGATGGCGACTGCGATCGCCACTGCGGGAGCCTCCACGGGCCGCGCAACGGCGAGCACGACGACCACCACGACGACTCTGGCCGCTCCCGTGCAGGGCAACGCGCAGCACCACGTGTTCTTCAACGTGGACACGGTCCAGGGCGGGGGCGGGACCGTGAAGCTGGCCGCGGACGCTGCCTGTTCGATGACGAACCTGTTCCAGCGCGGGGATGTCGTCGTCTTCCGCATGTACGGGGTTCACGTCTCAACCGGCGCCAACCTCACCAACGTGACGGTCAAGTCGGCCTGGGTGAAGGTCCCCGGACTTCCGAAGATGCCCATGTACTACAGCAACCACCCGACCAAGCCGGTGGTGGCGTACTGGACGGCTGCTTGGCCCGTCAAGCAGAGCTACCCGCTGGGGGTCGTGAACTACACCGTCACGGTCGTCACCAACCCGATCCCAGGAGGGGGAGTGAGCGGCCCCGTCCCCTCAGAGGTCGGCGTCTACACCCAGCAGGGCACCCCCGAGGTGGCCTCGATGCTGACGATCGAGCCCAGCTAAGCAAAGAGAAGGCTTTCGGAGAGGACCGCCTGCCGCCCGGTCGCCAGACCAGCGGTGGGCGGTCCTTTTCCAACCGGCAGGGACCCGTCACGACGGTGTGAGGCATCGGCTTGGACAAAGCCGCCCACGACCCAGCCGTAAGACCACAGAAGACAACGATGAGGAGGGGGAAACCCACAATGAGGAACCTGAAACTAAGCAGACTGGCGGTGCTGCCGGTCGGAGCAGTGGCAGCGGCTGTCATCTTGTGCACGTCGCTCGCCACCGCCAGCAACGGAGCCCAGTCGCAGTCGTCAGCGGCGCCGTCGGCGCCGACGGTCCACTACACGACGCTGCAATCGCCCGCCATCCCAGGGGTGCCCGCGCTGCCCGGTCCGGTCGCAAAGCCGGCCCAGCCGAGCGCCACCATGGGCGTCCTCAACGTGACGCCCGACCAGGGTGTCGCTGGGACCCCGATCACGATCTCCGGCTCAGGCCTGGCGGCGAACGCGAGCGTGGAGCTCACATGGTCGACCGCAAGCGCGACCTGGCTCGTGCAACCGCAGCCGGACACCGTCAATTACCTCGGCAGGTCGGACACCCTGTTCGCCGTCGTGCTCGACACGACCACCACCGACTCTTCAGGGGCCTTCAACGTCTCGCTCACCGCTCCCCAGGACTGGGGCGGCCTGCACGACATCTACGCGGTCGTAAACGGCCTGGAAGTGGCGCACGGCGGCTACATAACGCTCCGGACCGTCACCGTCAGCCCGAGCAGCGGACCTGTGGGCACGCCGATAACGATCACCTACAGCGGCCTGGGCGACAGCCTGTACACCGGCGGCGCGTCCTTGCTGTGGGACAACCACTACGTCGGCGAGATGATGGCCAACTGGACCCGGGGCGTCGCCCAGGTGACCATCCACGGGCTGGCCCCGTCGGACAGCACATCATCCAGGTCGGCAACGCCATCAGCTACCTGTACCTGAACGTGCCCCAGTCGCCCATTCCCTACACGAACGGCGCCACGGTCACCTTCACGGTCACCGCCGACAACGGTCCTCCGCGGTCTTCGATCGACTGGCCGGTCAACGTCGCTCCGACCCTCAACGCCCGCACCACCTTGCGTGGCAGCGGTCTCGCGGCCGGCAGCAAGGTGCAGGCCACGCTTGCGGTCAGCAAAGGCAGGGTGAACACGCCTGTGGCCCTAACCGCGACCGGATTCTCCTCGTCGGCTCCCGTCCAGCTCGTCTGGTCCACCGTCGTCGGCAACCGGGTCAACTGCAAGAGCACCTGCTGGGCCTTCGTGTCCGAAGCCTTGGGCACCGCCACCCCCTCCGGCGGCAACCTTCACGCCAGGATCACGGTGCCGGACGGCCTCGGCGGCTGGCACGTCGTGCAGCTCGTGCAGAACGGCAAGATCAGCGCACAGGTGCCCTTCTATGTGATGGAGAGCATCGTCGGACGGGGGACGTCCTCGATCGTGGTCAAGGAGGGCTCCACCTTCACGATCCACCTGAAGGGCGTGGGCTGGACGCAGCTCGACAACACCGTCGGGGTCGACTACGACAACAGCTACATCGGTTACGGATGTGGCTTCAACTCGAACGGGGACGTGCTTTTGCACATCAACGCCACCGGCGGTCCCGGCACACACCTGATCGACCTCTACCCGATGCTGTACTCGCTCTCTCCGTCGTTCGCGAGCACGCCCTATGGAATGGTGCCCGTCCTCACGTACGCACAGGACGAGCCCGGCCTGGCGCTCGGCTACCACCTGCCGGCATTCAGGTTCGCGATCACCGTCGTCAAGTAGCGACCGGTCCGCACGTCACAAGGTCTCGCCGCTCTTCGAGAGCGGCGGGACCTTGACGCGTGCTAGACGAGCGATCGAGTCGGGGAGCCACCAGTTCCAGCTCCCCAGCAGGGACATCAAGCTCGGCAGCACCAGGCCACGCACGATCGTCGCGTCGAGCAGCACGCCGAGACCGAGCCCCACTCCGAGCTCTTGCAGGCCGGCCACACGTCCTGCCACGAGCCCGGAAAGCGCCCCGACCATGATGAGGGCTGCCGCGCTCACGACCCGGCCGGTGTGGGTGAGGCCATCGGTGACGGCGCGTCTGTTGTCGCCCCAGGCGTCCCAGGACTCCCGCATGCGCGTGACGAAGAACACCTCGTAGTCCATCGAGAGACCGAAGAGCATCGCGAAGAGGAACACCGGGACCCATCCCTCGATCTGAGAGACGCGGTAGAGGCCGAGCACCTTCGCCCCGACGCCGAAGCGGAAGACCACGACGAGCAGGCCGTAGGCGGCCGCGACCGAGATCGCGTCGAGAACGATGGCGATGAGGGGCAACAAGACCGAGCGGAAGGCGCGCAGCAGCACGAGGTAGGCCAGGGCGAGGATCAAAAAGACGATCCAAGGGAAAGCCCCGTAGACGCCGCGCGAGGAAGTCGACCCCCTGGGCGGGGGCACCCCCGACGTAGACGCGCACCCCTGGCGGGAGATGGGCTGCCGGCAGGTAGCGGGAGCGCACCCGGCCCACGAGGTGCTGGGTCGCCTCGTCGCCGAAGTCGTGCCGCGGGACGACGAAGACCCGGCTGTAGCGCCCGGTGGAATCGACGTAGGGAGCCCGGGAACCGATCGCGACGACGAACACCTCGGGATCTGCCAGGAGCTCTCGGGCAAGCCGCAGCGATGCGTCGGAGACCGCTTGGGCACGTGCCTTTCCCGGCGCGCCCGCATCGAGGACGACCTCGATGGGCGTTATCACCCCCGGGCCGACGCGGTCGCCGAGCAGGGCCAGAGCCTTGCCCGACTGCAGGTTCTGCGGGATGGCGACCACAGATCCCGGTGTGAGCTGGAGCCACAGCACAGGGACGGCAAGCCCCACGAGCAACGCCGTCGAACCGGCGAGCACCACGACCGGTCGGGACATGACCGCCTCCGCGAGCAATGACCACCAAGGAGTCCTCTGGCGGTGAGCTCTTCTGAGCGCCCCGAAGCTGGTTGTGGCGCGTCGGCCCAGCAGCGAGAGCAGGGCCGGCTGCAGCGTGAGCGCGGCGACGATCGAGACGATGGGGACGACGAGACCGGCAAAGCCGAGGGAACGGACGAACGGGACCGGGATGATCAAGAGAACGGAAAGGCCGATCGCCACAGCCGCACCGGAGACGATGACGGCCCGGCCGGCGGTCGCCATCGTGGTGACGATGGCGTCGGTGTCTGCGAGCTGTGCGTCCTCCAGCTCCTCTTTGAACCTGTGGACGATGAGCAGGCAGTAGTCGACCGCCAGGCCGAGGCCGATGAGCTGCACGAGGTTCGGGACGTAGAGGACCATCAAGAAACGGTGCGCGAGGAGGAACACGACCGCGAGCGCGGCAAGGGTCGTGCACGCCGCCACGAGGAGCGGGAGGAGCAGGGCGACGGACAACCCGAGGACGAGCGAGAGCAGAGCCAGCGCGATCACCACCGCCAACAGCTCGCCCCTTCGCAGGTCCGACGGCGAGGATCGGGGTGATGTCGTGCTGGAGAGCCGGTGCCCCGGTCACATAGGCCGTGGGTAGGCCGGAACGCTGCAAGGCGCGACGCAGCTCGGCCGTGGCGGCGGCGGCCTGTTGCAGGTCGAGGGACGTGTTGATGTCCCCGTAGACGATCCCGGACACCGGACGAAGCGGCATGGCCGTGGCCGTGGGCACCGTGCGTGCCGCGGCGGCGAACTCCTTGTCCAGGCGCGCGCAGCTCGGCTGGCTGAGGGGTTCGAGACTCGAAAGACCACCGTGAAGGCGCCCTCGATGCTCTCCTGGAAGTGCTGGGCCAGTATGACGTCAGCTTGCTGGGAGGCGGTTCCCGGCACGGCGAGCGAGGTCGAGAGAAGCTCTGGCAGGCGTCCGGCAGCGACTACGCCGAGCACGCTCGCCACGACCCAGAGCGATATCACCGCGACTCGCCAGCGGATCACTGCCCGGGTCCAGCGCTCGAGCATGGGAAACCTTACGCCGGTCAGTGCGGCCGGCGGCCGTATGTGGACCCTCTTACCCGATGGGTTCGTCGGAGAGGTACGCCTTCAGCCGCGACAGTCCCTCGACGAGCTGGGGCGTGTCGATCCCGGAATATGCGAGGCGCACGTACTGCTCGGTCTCTCCCGGCAGAGGCCGGCCGAAGTGGACGCGCGAGCACACGGACACGCCGGTGTTGTGCAGCACGGCACGGCGGAAGTCTTCGATGTGGGTGAAGCCCTTCGCGGCCATGGCTCCGGTGACGTTGGGGAAGAGGTAGAAGGTGGCGTTCGGCGTGTAACAGCGGATGCCGGGGCTCTCGTTCAAAAGGGCGACAGCTGCGTCACGCCGCTCTTTGAGGACCGCCAGGATGTGCCTTGGCCCGGACTGGTCGCCCGTGAGCCCCTCGAGGGCGCCGTACTGGATGAAGTGGTTCGGGCAGGACTCGTCGTTGACGTTGAGCTTGGCGATGACCTCGATCACCTCGGTCGGGCCGACGGCGGCACCAAGGCGCCAGCCGGTCATGGCGAACTTCTTGGAGAACGTGTACAAGATGACGCTGCGCTCGGCCATGCCCGGCAGCGCGGCCAACGAGACGCTCCGGCCCGAGTAGCGAATATCGAAATAGGCCTCGTCGCAAAGGACCATGAGATCATGTTCCGTGACGATTTCCGCAAGACGCCGCAGTTCCTCCGGGGAGCATTCGGCCCCGAGCGGGTTCTGCAGGTCATTCAGCACCAGCAGCCGCGTGCGCGTCGTGACGGAGGCCTCGAGCGCATCGAGGTCGATCACATAGCCGTGATCAGCCTCGAGGTACCCATAGGGCACGGCGACGCCACCGTGGAACTCGATCTGAGACTCGTAGATCGGATAACCGGGATTCGGATAGAGCACCTCGTCGCCAGGGTTCATGAGGGCGAGGATGAACTTGCCGATAACGGGCTTGCCTCCGGGCTGAATGGCGACGTTCTCCGCCCCGTAGGCCGTGCCATGGGAAGCGTTCACGTCGGCGGCGAGCGCGGCCCGGAGCGCCGGGATGCCTGCGTTGGGGCAGTAGCCGGTCTTGCCGTCCTTGATCGCCTTGAGCGATGCCTCGACGATGTTGCCCGGTGTGGGAAGGTTCAAGTCGCCCAGGTGGAACGGGTACATGTTGTTGCCCTGCGAGGCGAATGCGGCCGCTTCGGCTGACACGGCGAAGGCGGTCTCCGAGCCGAGACGGGCGATGCGCTTCGCGATCCTCGGCCTACCGAGGTCGAGCGCCGAGCCGTTGTGCTCCGCGGCTTGCATCGAGCTGAGCGTCTGGGTGGAGCTTCGTTGCTCTGTATCCATGTTGGCCTCCGTATCTCGACCGCTGGCGCGACCCGTCCCGGCTGACCAGCCTCATCGCGGGCTGCCTGGAGGCCGTGCGGCCCGGGCCAAGAGCACGCGCCGGTCCATGACGGGCGCTTCGTAGCCCGAAGCTACCCGGACGGGCTCGCCGCCGTCCAAAGACCTGCTCCTCGATCGGCTCCGGCGTGGCTCTAAGACTCCCGCCGCAGCTTGCCAAAGCCGCCCGACGAGCTTTGCCGCGTCGCCAAGGCATGAATAAACCGCGCGGCACCCCCCATTCGCGAGATACTCGTGACGGTGCACGGCCCCATGCTTCCCTCGCAAGGCAACGGGGGTCGTGCACCATCTATCGTCGGCACTTAGCCCGGCCGCCTTGAATCCAGCTGACGTGGCGGCTGCGCGAGCTAAGCGATGGCCGCCGTCTTGTCTTCTTTCGCCCTCGGACTGGCACTGGCCGAGAGCAGTCTCACCGACCAGTCGGCGTCGCGCGGGAACGGTCGGTGAGAGGTTGCGCCGCCTGCCGCGTGCACGGCCATGGAGAGCACACCCCAGGCCTTGCTCATCGCCCTTTGCTGGTCGCCGGCATCAACGATCACGGCAAAGGTCGCCTCGGATCGATCCGGGTCGAGGTCGACCAACGACTCGGCGATCCAGCGGTGCTCGAGCTCTCTCATGGCATCGCCGACATGGTGCTCCAGCCGCGCCTGCGGCGGCGGGTGCCGACGTTGCACGTTCGCCTCTGAGCTCTATCGCGACGACACATCTGACTTTGAATTGCATCGGCCTCACCTTCTGCCTTCAGCAGTTTCTATCGGCAGATGAACGCGAAGCTGAAGCGCGAGGAGGGTGTTTCGCAGACCTATTGTCGCTGGGCCGGCAACAGATGGTCACGCAGTCGCTCGAGGGCGGTACCGGCGCGGTGGCGCACGGTTCGCTCAACGAAGGGCGCGAGGAGAGCGCCGCCGACTCCGCCGGGCTCCTCATAGCTGACCGAGAGCGTGACTGCGGTCCCGTCCCGGACCGGTTCGAGCTCGAAAGTGAGATCCTGCCCGTTGTCTGCGGCTGAGGACCAGGTGATGGCCCGGTCGGGCTCGTAGGACTCGATCACGATGTTGGTATGGAACGACTGCAGCCCGACCTTCAGGTCGGCCGCGAACTCGGCGCCTTGGCCGGCTGTCTGGGCCGTGCGCGGAACAAGGCTCTGCAGGCCTTCGATGAACACCTCCGCCGCGCTCGTAATCGGCCAAGGTGGCGAACAGCGCGGCGGCCGGTGCCCCGATCGTCGCCTCCGCTCGGATCGTCTTCCTCAAGCCCTGACCTCCGGCGTTCTTTGGCGAAGGCGGCGGCGTCCTTCGACTTCGGTGGCGGGGTGCTCCGACCGCTGCCCAGTATTGCTCACGGCCGCGACCGCGAGGCGCTGGCGGCGGGCCACGGCCACGATCGCGGCGCACGCCGCCTGTCTCCCGCCTCCCGAGCGGTGCCCTGAGTAGGATCGCGCCACGGTGAGATCGGCCGGCCCGGACGGGCCCTTGCAATCGCGGGTTTCTGACACCGCGGACGATCTGGCAACGCTCCTGCAGTCGTCGCCAGACGCCGTAGTCGTTGTCGACGCCGACGGAGTCGTCCTGCTGGCGAGCGCGGCCGTCAAGACGCTCTTCGGCTACGAACCGGCCGAGGTGGTCGGACAGGCCATCGAGATGCTGGTCCCCGAGCAGCTCCGGGCCGTCCACGAGCGCCATCGGCAAGTCGTTCCTAGCCGCCGGGACGCCGCGCCCGATGGGAATCGGGCTCGAGCTCTCCGGCCGCCGACGGGACGGGACCGCCTTCCCGATCGATGTCAGCCTGGCCCCGTTCTCGGCCGACGGTCGCCCGGTGGTGGGAGCCTTCGTACGCGACGCAACGGCGCGTCGCCTGCAGGAAGCGAGCCTTCGCGCCGTCAACGAGATCACTCAGCGCCTCCTCGCGGGTGAGCGCATCCAGCGACACCTTGGAGCTGGTCGCCCGCCGGGCCCGCGGTCTCGTGGACGCGACTCTCGGCTGGGTCGTGACCCCGTCGGGCAACGACGACCTTGTCATAAGCGCAGGTGACGGAACGGGGCAGAGGCCGTATTGGGGCTCAGGGTCCCGCTCGACACCAGCATCGCGAACCAGGCGATGACTCTCAGGACGTCCATCCTGGTGGACGACCTCGGGACCGAACCGGCCGTGCCACCGGAGATAAGGGCCCTCGGTCTCGGCGCCGGGCTGTTCTGCCCGCTCAGCGCCGAGGAGCGGGTGCTCGGCGCCCTTGTCGTCGCCCGTCCCCGCGGCGCGCCGAGTTTCAGCGAGAGCGACGTCGTGCTCGTCGAGGTCTTCGCCAGCGCGGCCGTCGTCGCGATCACGCTCGGGGAGACCCGGTTCGAGCTCGACCAGCTCCAGGCGACCGCGGAGCGCGGAGAGGATCGGCCGCGATCTTCACGACACGGTCATCCAGCGCCTGTTCGCGCTCGGCATGAGCCTGCAGAGCATCGAGCGTCTGGCAGCCGCCCCGGTGGCCGAGCGGATAGACCGCGCCGTCGACGGCCTGGACGAGGTCATTCGCGACATCCGCGAGACGATCTTCCGCCTCGAGCGCCCGACCATGGCCGGGTCGGGTCTCCGTGCGGCCGTGAACAACGTCCTCTCGTCGGCGGCCGAGCAGCTCGGGTTCGCTCCGCGTATCGCATTCCAGGGCCCTGTGGACTCTGCGACGAGCGACGCAGCTGCAGCCTCAGGTCATCGCGGTGCTGACCGAGGTGCTCTCCAACGTCGCCCGGCATGCCGGGGCATCGGCGGTTGAGATCGTCATCGTGGCCGAGGACGGGACGCTCTTGCTCTCGGTGGCCGACAACGGCGTGGGCCTGCCTGCCGGCCGCACCGCCGGCAACGGCCTGCGCAACATCGCCGCTCGGGCCGAGTCGCTCGCCGGCACGTTCTCGATCACCTCGCGCAAGCCCGCCGGGACCCTCGTCGAATGGCGCGTGCCGACCGGCTGAGTCTGGCCGTCTCCGGCGGCGCCGTTTCGCCAAAGGTGACTTTGCCTTGTCAAAGGTGACTTTCGCCTCTAACCGGAAAGGGCTGCTCAGGCCGACTCTTGACTTGTGGAGACGCGATCCGCGGCGCCGACTTCGAGGAGCTCGACCGGGAGGACTGTCTCGCGCTCTTGCGAGACGAGCCGGTCGGCCGGGTGGCCCTCACCGCCCGCGCCCTTCCTGTCGTGCTCCCGGTCAACTTCGCCTTGATGGAGGGCGACATCGTCTGGCGCTCCGCGCAAGGCACCAAGCTCAATGACGCCTCCGCCGGCTTTGTCGTCGCATTCGAGGCCGACCACTACGACCCGGAGAGAAAGCTCGGCTGGAGCGTCATGATCCAGGGCCTGGCGCACGTCATCGAAGACGCCGAGGAGCTCGCGCGGGCGAGGGAGCTCCCTCTCGAGTCCTGGGCGCTCGAAGGAGCCGCGGACCGCTACGTCCGCCTCGTCCCCAATGTCGTGACAGGCACCCGCATCCGCCACGGCTAGCCGCACGACCTCCGGATCTGCCGGACAGCGCAGGCCGGCAAGCTCCGGGGCGGAGCTGACAAACGCGGGCCGGCCGCCGTCGTCGCCCGTACACTTGCCGGCGTGGAGGCGGTGCCGGCGAGGCTCTGAGCGGCGAGGAAGGCGCCCTGGACAGGGTGCTGACGCTGCCCAACGTGATATCCCTCGCCCGGATCCTGCTGCTCGTCTTGTTCTGCTGGTTGCTGTTCGGTCCCGAACCGGAGGGTCCCGGCGACGATCGTCCTCATGGTGATCGGAGTGACCGACTTCCTTGACGGGTACCTGGCCCGGAGGTTCCACCAGGTCAGCACCCTGGGCAAGGTCCTCGATCCGGTAGCGGACCGGCTCGTGCTCGTGACAGGGATCCTCGCCATCACGGTCTACGGTGCCGTGCCGGCCTGGCTGGCCGGAGTCGTGCTCGGACGCGAGCTCGTCGTCTCGCTGGCGGTGCTGGCGCTCGCCGCGATGGGGGCGAGACGCATCGACGTGCTCTGGGTGGGCAAGGCCGGCACCTTCGGGCTCCTGTGCTGTTTCCCGCTGTTCCTGCTCGGCGATCAACGCGCGACGCTGGGCCCGTGTTCTCACTGACGTCACCTGGGTGGCCGTCGTGCCCGCCCTGATCCTGAGCTTCGTAGCCGCGGCCGCCTACGTCCCGCTCGCCCGGCGGGCGCTCGAGGAGCGCCGGCCCGGCCCGGCCCGACACGAGCCGGTGACCTCGTGAAGGCCGTGATAATGGCCGGCGGGGAAGGCACCAGGCTCCGCCCGCTGACGGCGAACCTGCCCAAGCCGATGCTCCCCATGGCCAATGCGCCGATGGCCGAGCACGTCGTCAGCCTTCTCCGCCAGCACGGCTTCGAGGAGATCGTCGTCACCGTCGGGTTCCTTGCGAGCAACATCCGGACCTATTTCGGGGACGGGTCGGAGCTGGGGGTCCATCTCGTCTACGCCACGGAGGAGACGCCGCTCGGAACCGCCGGCTCGGTGCTCAACGCCCGAGACGAGCTGGACGACCGCTTTCTCGTCATCTCCGGCGACGTCCTCACCGACGTCGACCTGACGGCTCTGGTCGAGTTCCACGAGCGAGAAGGGCTCGGTTGCCACTCTCGCCCTCGAATCGGTGCCAAATCCCCTCGAGTTCGGCATCGTCATAATCGACGGCGAGGGACGCGTCGAGCGCTTCTTGGAGAAACCAGGCTGGGGCGACGTCTTCAGCGACACCATCAACACCGGCATCTATGTCCTCGAGCCCGAGGTCTTCGACTGGATACCGGGCGGCCGCGCGGTCGACTTCTCCTCGGAGGTCTTCCCGGCGATGCTCGAAGCCGGCCGTCCCATGTTCGGCTATGTGGGCCAGGGCTACTGGGAGGATGTCGGAACACTCGAGGCGTACCTGCGAGCGCACGCGGACATCCTCGACGGCAAGGTGAAGATCGACGTGCCCGGGTTTCCCCTCCGCCCGGACGTGTGGCTCGGCGCGGGGGCGGAGATCCACCCGTCGGCCACGATCCTCGGCCCCGCCCTCATCGGCGACAACTGCCGCATCGGCCAGGGTGTCGAGCTGCACGGCCACTGCGTGCTGGGGGCGAACGTACGCGTCGGCGACAACAGCGTCATCGAGCGGTGCGTGATACACGACAACGTCTACATCGCCTCCTCGGTGAACGCCCGGGGCAGCGTCATCGGGCGGTCCTGCGACGTGCGACAGGGCGTCCACCTCGAGGACGGAGTGGTCCTCGGCCGAGGGATCGCGAGTCGGCCGTCAGGCGGTGGTAGGCGCCGGCGTGAAGGTCTACCCCCACAAGATCATCGAGGCGGGCGCGGTCGTGAACTCCTCGATCATCTGGGAGTCGCGAGGGTCGCGGAGCCTTTTCGGGCGCTACGGAGTGGCCGGCATCGCCAACGTCGACCTCTCGCCCGAAGTCGCCTTGCGGGTGGCTCTGGCATATGCCACCACGCTTCCCAAGGGCGCCACGGTCGCGACCTCGCGAGATTCCAGCCGGGCGGCGCGGATGCTGAAGCGGGCCGCCATGGTCGGCATCACCGCAGCCGGCTGCAACGTGGAGGATCTCGAGGCGGCCACGGTGCCGGTGACGCGGTTCCTCACCCGGACCGGCACGACCGTCGGCGGCATCACTGTCCGGCTCGTGCCGGGGGACCCGCAGTCGGTGGTGCTGCGCTTTTTGAACGAGGACGGCATGGACCTCGACGAGGCCGCCCAGCGGAAGATCGAGCGCCTCTACGACAGGGAAGAGTCGCGTCGGGTGCTCGCAGCCGAGATCGGCGACATCGGCTTTGCATCGAGGACCCTCGAGTTCTACACCAACGAGCTCTGCAACCTCGTGGACCTCGACGCCATCCGGGGGGCCCGGTTCAAGCTCGTCCTCGACTACGCCTTCGGCGCCACGAGCTTTGTGATGCCGAACGTGCTCGCCAAGCTCGGCGCGGACATCCTCGGCATCAACCCGAACATCTCGACCGCAGGCGTCATCGGCTTTGACCGGGCTGTGCACACGGCGAGGCTGGTCGAGCTCGTGAGGTCCTCCGGGGCCAACCTGGGTGCCATGCTCGACCCCGACGGCGAGCAGCTGACCCTTGTCGACGACACGGGACACGTGCTCGACGACGACGAGGCTCTGCTGGCCCTCACGCTTCTCGTCTCCAGCGCGGAGCCCGAAGGCGTCATCGCCGTGCCCGTCGACGCGAGCAGCCATGTGGAGCAGCTGTGCGCCTCCACAGGCTCTGAGGTGCTCCGTACCAAGCTCTCGGGCATCCAGCTGCTGGAGGAGGCGGACTCGCCGCGCGTCGCCCTGGCGGCGAACACCTCGGGGGGTTTCGTCTTCCCGAGGTTCCTGCCCGCTTTCGACGCCGTCGCCACCCTTGTGCGCCTTCTCGCCCTCCTCGCGGCAAGGAAGCAGACTCTGTCCAGCATCGTCGCCGCCCTCCCGAAGACCTTCATCGTCCGGCGGCGAGGTCCCGACGCCTTTCGCGCAGAAAGGACTCGTCATGCGGACTCTCGTCGAGCAGGCGGACCCGGCTGAGCTGGTCCTGCTCGACGGACTGAAGACGATCGACGCCCACGGCTGGACGCTCGTGCTGCCCGACCCGGATGCGCCTGCGACCCGCATCCTCGCCGAGGGAAGGAGCAAAGCTGAGGCGGAGCAACGCGGCGAAGCGTGCAGCCGACGCCATCGAATGGATCCTCAGCAACGGGGCCGGCGGGCCCTGGCCCGGTTGACCAGGGACCATCCGGCGGCTCTCGCGGTCCCCGGGGCCGAGAGGCGACAACCCCGGGGGAGTGACTACGATCGGCGCAGCGTGAAATACATCGCCGCCTCCTAAGGAGCCGCAGGAAATGGCCGTTCCACAAGACCTGAGATACACCCCGGACCACGAGTGGGCGCGTCTCGAGGATGCCCGGGTCAGGGTAGGCCTCACCGACTTCGCCCAGGAGGCCCTTGGAGACATCGTCTTCGTCCAGCTTCCTTCGGTCGGCGACAGCGTCGCCAAGGGCGGGGAGCTCGGCGAGGTGGAGTCGACCAAGTCCGTCTCCCAGGTCTATGCGCCCGTGGGGGGAAAGGTGGTCGAGGTGAACGTCGCCCTGACCGACCAGCCCGAGCGCATCAACACCGACGCCTACGGGGAGGGCTGGCTCTGCGTCATCGAGCCGTGATGCCCCGGGCGAGCTCGACGGGCTCCTGGACGCGGCCGGCTACTCACTCGCTCACCGAATCCTGACACGGCTGAGGCCGGGCCCAGCCATGGGACAGCTCGACAGGACGGCGAGCGAGGAGAATCGCAGAACCGACAGTCGCGGCCTCGGATTGGTGATATCGGCCGAGCGCGCCACGGCAAGTCTCAGCTACCGTACAAGAGTGTTCTGTAACAACTGCGGCCATCGCAATCCGCCCGAGTCGAACTTCTGCTCGTCGTGCGGGGCAGCCCTGGCCGCCAGTACCGACACGACGATCTCCTTCCTGCCAGAGGACCCTTCCGGCGACCCCTCTGAAGAGGAGATCAATGTTCCGGCAGGCGACCTCGCCGAGGGCACCGGCGTGCTCGTCGTCAAGCGCGGCCCTGACGCCGGGGCGCGCTTCGTGCTGACAGGGGAGGTGACCCGCGCGGGCAGGCATCCAGACAGCGAGATCTTCCTCGACGACGTGACCGTCTCCCGGCGGCACGCCGAGTTCCGGCGCGAGAGCGCTCACTACGTCGTGGCCGACGTCGGGTCCTTGAACGGCACCTATGTCAATCGGGAGCGGATCGAGACCGCCACCTTGAAAGGCGGCGACGAGGTCCAGATTGGCAAGTTCAAGCTCGTCTTCCTCTCCACGAGCGCGGGCTAGTCCGCAGTGGGCGAACGGTCCTATCTGGCAATTGGCGACGTCCTCGCCCTGCTGCGCGAAGAGTTCCCGGACGTCACGATCTCCAAGATCAGGTTCCTGGAGAGCCGCGGCCTGCTCGACCCCGAGCGGACGCCGTCCGGTTACCGCAAGTTCTACGAGCCTGACGTCGACCGCCTTCGCTGGATCCTGCGACAGCAGCGGGAGCATTTCCTTCCCCTCAAGGTGATAAAGGGGCGTCTCGAGAACGGCATGACGGACCCGGACGCGCCTACGCCGCACCTTTTCGAGATGGGCGACCCGCCGCCGGAGCGCACCGCGCAGCCCGTGCTGGTCGGAGTGCTCGGGGGCGCCCAACGGTGCTCTCGAGCGCGCAGCCCAGGCAGCCGTCGCGGCGCTGCCGCCGATGGCCGTCGTCTCCGCGCCTGACCGCGCACCGCGCCGTGCCGGGCTGCGCGCCGGTCAGACGGCGCTCGCCGAAGCGCAGCCGCCTGCATTCCGAGCCGCCCGCGCCGGAACCAGATCCGATCACAAAGGACGGGGACGAGTCGGGCGGGACACGGCCTGCGCACTCCGAGCGTCCGGTCGAGGTGGTGCCGGAGACCTCCGCTGGAGGTGCCCCGACATCGCGTCGCCGGCGCAGCGCGAGCACTGTGCCACCCGGAGGCCACGCCGAGCCCGCTGCCTCCGCGCCCGGACCTGCGGCCTCCGGCGAGGCGGGTGAGAGCGAGTCTCCACCAGCCGCAGTCCCGGCCCGGCACGTCATGACTCGATCGACCGCCGGGCTTCCGGGCTCGGGGCTCTCCGGCGCCAGCTTGACCCTGGTCGAGCTCGCCAGCGCCAGCGGCCTCGAGACAGCGGGCGTGGAAGAGCTCGAGAGCTTCGGTCTCATCGCCGGCCGCACGGTGGCCGGGGTGCACTGTTACGGCGAGGAGGCGGTGCTCGTCGCGAAGCTCGCGGCCCGTTTTGCGCCTTACGGCATAGAGGCTCGGCACCTCAAGATCTTCAAGCACGCCGCGGACCGCCAGACCGGGCTCTTCGCCCAAGTCGTCACTCCTCTGCTGCGCCAACGCAACCCCGAGGCGCGTGCTCGCGCCATCGCCGAGCTCGCTGAGCTGGCGGAGCTCGGCGAGGCGCTGATGGGTTGCTTCACCCACGCAACCCTGCGCGAGCTGACCGGGGGGTGAGTCAGCCGAAGCAGCCGGTCGCGACCCTGCTCGAAGCCGAGGAGCTGGCGGCCATCGCCCGCCGTCTCGGCAGCGAGATCAGGTGCGACTACCCCGATGGCGTCGTGCTCGTGGCGCTCTTGAAGGGCAGCATCTGCTTTCTCGCCGACCTGGTGCGGCAGCTGCCTGTTCCTTGCGAGCTCGACTTCCTGGCCCTGTCGGCCTACGGCGACGGTCGCACACGGGTGCGTGTCGTCAAGGACCTGGACCTGGAGGTGTCCGGCCGGGACGTGGTCGTCGTGCTGGACATCGTCGACACCGGCCTCACGCTCACCTACCTGCTGCGGTTGATCGCCCTCCGCGGAGCCCGCTCGACCGCCGCCTGCGCCCTCTTGGACCGGCAGAGCCGCCGGCTCCTGCCCGTCGAGATCCGCTACGTGGGCCAGGTGATCAACAACGAGCACGTCGTCGGATATGGCCTGGACCTCGACGAGCGATACCGCAACCTGCCCGGTTTACAGGTGGCCGACCCGGCGGACCTTCGCGCTGAGCCGAGTGCGATGTTCGAGCGGCTCCTAGGGCGGTAAGTTGCTGTCATGGTCGAGGTGCATCTAAGGGCCGTCCGTGTCGACCTCGGGTCCAGCACCCCCGTCGTGCTGCTCGAAGAGACCGAGGGAGCCCGCCGCTCGCTGCCGATCTTCGTGGGCGGACCGGAGGCGACGGCGATCGCCTTCGCCCTCCAGGGCGTCGAGCCGCCACGCCCGATGAGTCACGACCTCATCCGCGAGCTCGTCGAGACCCTCGGGGCGAAAGTCGTGCGCGTGGTCGTGACCGAGCTGCGGGACGGGACGTTCTTCGCCGAGCTCCACCTTCGGGCGGGCGAGCGCGACCTGGTCGTGTCTTGCCGGCCGTCCGACGCGATCGCCCTCGCCACTCGCACGCACTCTCCCCTCTACGTCGCCGACGACCTCATGGAGACCGAGGGGCTCGTGATCGAGCCGGACGACGACGACGTCACCGTGGAGGGCAACCCGGACGAGCTCGTCGGGGAGTTCAGAGAGTTCCTCGACAGGATCCGGCCGGAGGACTTCGCCTCCTGAACGCGTCCTGAGGCCCGTGCTCGACACTGGAGCCGCCTGTCCTCGACGCCACGCGCGCCTGAGCTGGCTGTTCGAACCCTGAAGCTAAAGCTGCGGTAGACGTCGGCCCTTAGAGTCCTGGTCAAGGTATCGACCGGTCGTTGACGTCGAGCTCTGGGCGCCCTAACCTGATTACGAGGGTGTAATTACCGCGCTGTGCTCCGCCAGGGCAAGGAGCGTCGCGTGGGAACAGAGGACAGGGGCACGAGATGGACCAAGACGGCTTCCGCGGGCCGCAGGTGTGCAGCATCGTGGGCATCACCTACCGCCAGCTCGACTACTGGGACGGACCGGCCTGCGCCGGCCGTCGCTCGCCGAAGCGCAGGGCAGCGGATCCCAGCGGCTCTACTCCTACCGGGACCTCGTCGAGCTCAAGGTGATCAAGCAGCTCCTCGACGCGGGCGTGAACCTGCAGCAGGCGCGGCGCGCCATCGAGTGCCTCCGCGAATCGGGCGGGGAGGACCTCGCGACGGCCAACCTCGTCCTCGCCGGCGAGGGTTCCGTGCTCGTCCGACAGGCGAGGAGATCATCGACCTGCTCCGCGGCGGCCAGGGCGTCTTCAACATCGTCCCGCTCGCGGGCGTCCTCGGCGAGGTCGACGCCGGCATCCTCCGCATCGACGCCGCCGCACGCCGCGCAGGGGCCCCGTCGGCGGCCGGGTGGGAAGCTTCGCTCCGGCGCCGGCCGGGACCGGGCGCGGCCGGCACGAGGGAGGCTAGACGCTCTCCGGCGGCGTTCACGCCGTTTGCCCGAGCCGCGTCCGCACTCTGCGGTGCGGTTCGCCCATGACTCCGAGCGCCATGTTCGCCCAGCTGCTCGACTACTACGGGTCGCCTGGGAGTACGAGCCCGTCGAGTTCGTGCTGTCCTGGGGATCCGACGGGCCGCCCACGAGCGCCTTCCGACCGGACTTCTACCTGAGCGAGCACGACCTGTTCCTCGAGCTGACGACGCTGCGCCAGGAGCTCGTCACGGTGAAGAACCGCAAGCTGCGGCAGATGGCCGGCTCTACCCCGAGGTCCCGTGAGGTCCTCTACCGCCGCGAGATGTCTTCGAGGTCGCTCGGAAAGTGCCTGCCAGAGGCAACGGCTAGATTGGCCGGGTGACCCTCAAACACTCGCCATTGCACGACCGAGCACGTGGAGCTCGGTGCCAAGCTCGTGGACTTCGGCGGCTGGGAGATGCCGCTGTCGTACCCCGACGGCACCATCGCCGAGCATCTCGCCTGTCGGAACGACGCCGCCGTCTTCGACGTCAGCCACCTCGGCACCGTCCGCGTCGATCGGCCCCGGGTCCTTCGAGCTGCTGCAGGCCAGCCTCACCAACGACTTGAGCAAGATCGGCCCCGGGCGCGCCCAGTACCAGCACCTGCTCGACGAGGCCGACGCCTCGGTGCTCGACGACATCATCGTCTGGTGGGTGGCCGAGGATCGCTTCGACGTCATGCCGAACGCCTCCAACACCGCTCGGGTGATCTCGGTCATCGGGCGGCCACGACGTGACCGGGAGCGAGCCGTCATCGCCGTGCAGGGTCCCCGGGCGCGCGAGCGCCTGGCGGCCGTCTCGGCCGACGCCGCGGCGGTCGGCCACTTCGCGGTGGCGGACTTCGAGTTCGAAGGCGTGCCGTGTCGCGTCGCCGGCACCGGCTACACGGGCGAGGACGGCGTCGAGTGCGCCGTGCCGGGCGAGATCGCCCCGCCGTTCTGGCGCGCGGTCGTCGGGCGCCGGGGTCAAGCCTGCCGGTCTCGGTGCTCGAGACACCCTCCGCCTGGAGGCCGGGCTGCCCCTGCACGGCCACGAGCTCGGCGCCGGCATCACCTCGCTGCAGGCCGGCCTCGGTTGGGCCGTCAGCTGGGACAAGGGCCCCTTCCGGGGCCGGGAGGCGCTCGAGCCCGAGAGGATCGCCGGGCCCGCGCCGGCGCCTGCGGGGCCTTCTCGCCGAGGGGCGTCGTCCGCCGCGCAACGGGGACGCGATTCTCGTCGGCGGCGACGTCGCAGGCGAGGTCACGAGCGGCAACTACTCGCCGGTGCTCCAGCGCGGCATCGCCCTCGGCTTCTTGCCTCCCGGAGACAGCGATGGGAGCGCCCGTCGAGATCGCCGTGCGGGGCGGGAACGTTCCTGCCGTCGTCGTGAAGCCTCCGTTCCAGAAGTTGACTCCTCTCGGCAACAAGGGCGAGCCTGGACCTGCACGGGCTGCCGGCTCGGGCAGCGGAGAAGGGAGCGGGTCATGAGCGCGCCGTTTGTCGCACACACGGACTCCGAGATCGCCGAGATGCTTGCCTTTCTCGGTCTCGAGCAGCTCGACGACCTGTTCGCCGAGATCCCCGGGGCGCTTCGTCTCGCAGGCGGTCTCGATCTGCCCCCGGCGATGAGCGAGCCCGACGTCGCCTACCGGCTCGACGACCTGGCCGCCGACAACCGGCCCTGCGGGCGTGACCTCGTCTGCTTCGCGGGCGCGGGCTCCTACGACCACGAGATCCCGGCGGTCGTCCAGTCCCTGGCGTCCCGCTCGGAGTTCCTCACGGCGTACACCCCGTACCAACCCGAGGTCTCCCAGGGTGTGCTGCAGGCCGTTTTCGAATTCCAGACGATGGTCGCCCGCCTGACCGGGCTCGACGTCGCCAACGCCTCCCTCTACGACGGCGCCGCCGCCGCTCGTCGAGGCCGTGAACCTCGCCGTCGTGGCCACCGGCCACAACCGCGTGCTCTGCTCGCAGGGAGTCAATCCCCACTGGCGCCGAGCAGCTCGGCGACGTTCTCGCACGGCTCCGGCCACGAGATCGACATCGTGCCGCTCTCCGGCGGGCTCACCGCCTGGGACGCGGTCGCCGACGAGGGCCCCTTCGGCGCGGTCGTCGTCGCCGCGCCGAACTTCCTCGGCTGCCTCGAGGACATCGGTGCTGCCCGCGCCGTCGCCGACCGCTTCGGGGCCCGCCTCGTCGTGTGCTTCGACCCGGTGTCGGCCGGACTGCTCCGCCCGCCGGGCGAGCTCGGCGCGACGTCGTCGTGGGCGAGGGCCAGCCCTTCGGCACGACCCTCGGCTTCGGCGGACCCTACCTCGGCCTGTTCGCCTGCCGGCTCGCGCGACGTGCGGCGCATTCCCGGGCGCATCGTCGGGGAGACCGTCGACCGGCTCGGCCACCACGCGTACGTGATGACCCTGCGGGCACGCGAGCAGGACATCCGCCGCGAGCGGGCCTCGTCCAACGTCTGCACGAACCAGACGCTCATGGCCGTGACGGCGGCCATCCATCTCTCCTGGCTCGGCCCGGACGGCCTGCGGGAGGTTGCGCTCCGCTCGGCCAGGGCCACCCGGTACACGCGGGAGGCCCTCTGCAGGATCGAAGGAGTCGAGCCCTTGACCACCGCCCCGATGTTGCGTGAGTTCGGCGTCCGCACCCCTGTCGCCCCCGAGACGCTCGTGGAGCGCCTGGTGGAGGCCGGGTTCCTCGCGGGCGTGCCCGTCCGGGCCGGATTCGAGGAGACGCGCCTATGACGGCGGGCTGCTTGTCGCGGCCACCGAGAGACGCACCCGTGCCGAGATCGACGACTTCGCCGCCGCCTTCGAGAAGGCTGTCCGATGAGCGCCTCCCTGCCTGCCGGGCGTGCCCTTGGTGCACCGCTGATGGCTCACGACTACGAGCCGACGATCTTCGAGTTCTCCGAGCCCGGACGCCACGCCGCCTCGTTCCGGACGACCGGCCTGCCGGAATGGACGGCCGAGGAGCTCGTGCCCGAGCCCTTCCTGCGGAACGAGTCAGTGGCGCTGCCAGAAGTCTCCGAGCGCGACCTCGTGGCTCACTTCACCCGTCTCACCCATCGCCAGTACTCCGTCGATCTCGGCGCCTACCCGCTCGGCTCGTGCACGATGAAGTACAACCCGAAGTCCGCCGACGCCGGCGCGCCCTTGCCGGGCTTCGCCCATGTCCATCCCGGCGCCCCGGCTTCGTGCACCCAGGGATGGCTCGAGATGCTGGTCGAGCTCGAAGAGATGCTCTGCGCGATCACCGGGATGGCGGCGGCCACCTTGCAGCCCGCGGCCGGAGCGGCCGGCGAGCTCACGGGCCTCTTGTTGATGCGGGCCTACCACGAGGCCCACGGCGAGGCCGAGCGGCGGCGCCGGGTGATCATCCCCGACTCGGCCCACGGCACCAACCCGGCCTCGGTGACGCTGAGCGGCTACGAGGTCGCCACCGTCGGCACGAATGCCCGGGGCGGGGTCGACCTCGATGCCCTCCAGGCACTGCTCGGCGACGACGTGGCGGGGATCATGCTCACGAACCCCAGCACCCTCGGGCTTGTTCGAGGAGGACATCGTCCAGATCGCCGAGGCCGTCCACGGCGTCGGCGGCCTGCTCTACTACGACGGCGCCAACCTGAATGCCATCCTCGGCATCGTACGCCCCGGCGACATGGGCTTCGACATCGTCCACCTCAACGTGCACAAGACCTTCGCCACCCCTCATGGCGGGGGAGGCCCCGGCGCCGGCCCGGTCGCCGTCTCCGCGGAACTGGCGGAGTTCCTCCCCGGTCCGCGGCCGGCCCGAACCGAGTCGGGCTACGAGCTGCGGGTGCCGACGCGTTCCATCGGCCGCTTGCACTCCTGGCACGGCAACGCTCTGGTGCTGTTGCGCGCCTGGATGTACCTGCGCCTCAACGGGGGCGACGGGCTGAAGCGGGTCTCGGAGATTGCCGTGCTGAACGCCAACTGGTTCAAAGAGCGCGTGCGGGGCCTCTACGACATCGCCTACGACAGGACCGTGATGCACGAATGCGTCGTGTCCGCGAAGACGCTGCACCACAAGGTGGGCCTGTCGGCCCTCGATGTCGCCAAACGGCTCATGGAGCTCGGCTTCCACCCGCCGACGGTCTACTTCCCGCTCATCGTCGAGGAAGCCCTGATGGTCGAGCCCACAGAGACCGAGAGCCCCCAGACAGTGGCGGCGCTTGCCGAGGCCTTCCTGCAGATCGCCAACGAGGCGCTCGAGGCCGGCAATGCGGAGGAAGCCGACGCCGCTCCGCGGACGACACCGGTAGGGCGCGTCGACGATGCCCGGGCGGCTCGCAAGCTGGTCGTGACCTTCGACCAGCGCCGCGGGGACTGACCTAGCTGAGGCGCTCGGCGAGGTAGGCGAGGGAGAGCGGGTAGCGGTACTCGATGGCGGCGTGCGTGCCCTCGAACAGCTCGAAGACGACGTCGTCCACTCCAATCCCCGCCAGCTCGGCGACGAAGGCTCCCGCCCCGATCTCGAGCCGGTAGTCGTCATCGCGGCCGGCGTCGACCCAGATGGCGCGCTGGGACCGGAGCGCTGACGCGTGGCTCGGGACCATCCGGACCGGGTCCCATTCGAGCCAACGCTCCCAGACGGCGTCGTCGAGACGTCCCGTGCCCAGTTCGAAGGGCACCTTCACCGACCCGTCCTCCTCCGCCGAGAAACAGGCCGATATCGCCCATGTCATCAACACGTCTCCGTCGCCGCGCCTCGACAGGGCCGGACGCGTGGCCATGTCGGCGAAGAAGGCCTCGAAGCTCGAGTCATAGCGGTCCCGCAGCGTCCTGTAGACCTCCGGGAACACGGGGAGGTAGCAGTACTCGTAGTAGGCGTCCCCGGCATGGGTGGCGAGGCCGCCGAACAGGTCCGGCCGCAGCATGGCCGTGATCATGGCCCCGAACCCGCCCGAGGACTTGCCCTGCAGGCCGCGGTGGGCCGCGTCGTCGAGGGTCCGGAATCTCGCGTCCACGAAGGGGACGACGTCCTCGCACAGATAGGTGTGGTACCGGCCCGTGGCGGGGGAGTCGACGAACTGGCTCCCGCCGAGCGAGGTCCAGGCGTCGACGAACACGACGACGCACGGCGGCGCGCCACCGCTTGCGAACAGCTCGTCGGCCATCTCGATATAGCTGGGGCGAAGATTGTTCGAGGGCCTCTGCCAGGCGGGCACAGCCCCGAAGAAGCCCTGGAGGACGTACACGCTCGGGTAGCGCCGGGCAGGGTCGTCGTCATATCCCGGCGGCAGGTAGACCAATAGCGGTCGCCTGGGCGAGTCGCCGAGAGGGTTGGCCTCGAGGGCCGGGCTCGTGATCTCCAGCTCCTCGAGGCGGCCTTTGTATTCCGATGACCAGGGGCGCATACGACCCACCCTAGGCGGGACGCAGCCCCGGGCCGAGGCGCCGAGAACTCTGACGACCACCTGCCCGGGTCGGAAAACGGCGTCCGGCTAACCTCGAGGCGTGCGTCCCGAGTGGTGGTCGCGCCGGGCGGTCCTGCTCCACCTGACGGCGCTCGTCGTCGTCCCTGGCTGCCTTGCGCTCGGATGGTGGCAGCTGCGGCGCGCCCTGTCAGGCAATGCTCTGAGCTGGGCCTACACGGTCGAATGGCCCTTCTTCGCCGCTTACGGCATCTACATGTGGTGGCGGATCCTCCACGAGCGTCCGGACAACCCGGCCGAGGCGGCCCCGGGTGCGGGCGCGAACCCGCCTCCGGGCGAGGACGACCTGCGCATGGACGACGGGGAGGACGAGGAGCTCGCGGCTTACAACCGCTATCTCGCCGAGCTCCACGCCGAAGACCAGCGAAAGCTACGTTAAGAAGCTCGTGGACAGAGCACAGCGACACCTCTGCGCTACCGCGCCATGGCCTATGTCGTCGGCGTCGGGCTCCTCGTGCTCGTCGGCGTTGGCGTCGCTCAGTACGCGCCGGCAAGCCGGCCCTCGTGGCCGTGTCGGGCCAATCCACGGTTTCTTGTACATCGTCTATCTCGTCACCGTCGCCGATCTCGCCCGCGGTTCCGTCTCGGGCTCGGACCGCTGTGGCGCTCGTGGCGGCGGGGTTCGTCCCCTTCCTCGCCTTCGTGGTCGAGCGGCGAACGAGCCGGCGGCTCGAGCGGGCGCGACGGGAGCTCGTCGCCGGCTTGCCAGGCGTGCGGCGGGTCGGAAAGCTCTCCCGGTGACCCCCGAGCTCGAAATGGAGTCGGGCACCCTCGCCCCGCCGGCCGTCGTCGTCCACGGCGGCGCGGGTGAGTTCGGTCGGCTCAGCTCTCCCGGCGAGCTCGCCCGGCTCGAGGCGGGTCTCGCCGCCGCCCTCGATGCCGCATGGGAGGTGCTCTTGCGGGGTGCTCCCGCTCTCGAGGCGGTGGTCGAGGCCGTCGCCCGGCTCGAGAGCTCGGGCGACTTCAACGCCGGCCGAGGTGCAGTCGCCACCTCGGAGGGAACCGTGGAGACCGACGCGGCCGTGATGGAGGGCGCGAGTGGGAGGGCCGGGGCGGTCTGTGCCGCAACCTGGCCCGAGAGCCCCGTCCGCGCCGCCCGCGAGGTCATGACGCTAGGCGGCCCCGCGAAGGGGCCGATCCTGCTTGCCGGTCCCGGTGCTGACCGCTTCTGCGAGCGGGCCGGACTCGCCCGCAGGGACCCGGTCTCGCTCACGGGGGAGGGGGTCGCGCCGATCTCGCGGAGCGGGACGGTCGGAGCCGTCGCCCTCGACCGTGACGGGCACCTCGCGGCCGCAACCTCGACGGGTGGACGCCTCGGGAAGCTGCCCGGTCGGGTCGGCGATTCACCCATCGCCGGGGCCGGAACCTGGGCGGACGACAGGACGGTGGCGGTCTCGGCGACCGGCGAAGGCGAATCGTTCCTCGTGGCCGGCTTTGCCCACCGGGTCGACTGGGCCGTGTCCACGGGTGCGCCTCCCGAGGCGGCACTCGAAGCGGCCCTGGAGGCTGTCCGCTCCCGCGGCGGGCAAGGGGGGGCGATCGTCCTCGCCAGCGACGGCCGTTTCGCGGTCGGCTTCGACACCTTCGCCATGGCCAGGGGGTGGCGGGACGCGAGCGCCCTTACGCTTCGGCCCATCCGGCCGGGCCCGTGAGGACCACGGCCCCGTCCGCCGGCGGCTGCTAGCCCTCGGAGTCGCGGTGCCTCGGCGGGCTCGGCTCCGGCGCAGGATTCGGAGCGAGGACGATCCGGTTCCGCCCCAGGGCCTTGGCCTGGTACATGGCCACGTCCGCCACGTTGACAACCTCGTCGAGCACCGCCCCGTGGCGCGGGAAGAACGCCACCCCGATCGAGGCGGTCACCCGCTCGATGCCGCTGCCCGCCGGGGGCAGCTTCGTCAGGACCTCCTGCACGGCCTCCGCCACCCTCATCGCCCCAGCCTCGTCTGCGTCATGGAGCATCAAGAGGAACTCCTCACCGCCGTAGCGGACGGCCGCGTCCCCTGTGCGGAGGGTGGCCTGTATCGCCCGCCCGACGTTGCGCAGCAGGGCGTCGCCCGCCGCGTGCCCGAACCGGTCGTTGACGCGCTTGAAGTGGTCGAGGTCGATCAAAAGGATGCCGATCTCTGTCCCGGACCGGGTGCTGCGCGCGGCCTCGCGCGTGGCCAGCTCGTCCCACCAGCGGTGGTTGAGAAGACCGGTCAAGGTGTCCGTCATGGCGCGGAGCTCGAGCTCGGCGTAAAGCTGGGCATTCCGCCAGGCGGCGGCGGTGATGTAGCCGAAGAGCGCGGCAACGCTCGAGGTCTTCCTCGGTGAACTGCGCCAGGCCGTCGTGCCACATGTCGATCACGCCCAGCCGGTGGTCCCCGGCCATGAGGGGGACGACGAGCATGGACTCCTCCATCGTCGACGCGTCCTGGCCGGGGATCGGCACGGCCTCGGAGTGGCTGCGGGTGTCCGGGCAGTTGTACGGGTACCCGCGAAGGAAGGCCCATCCCGTTATCCCGCGGTCGAGGGAGATGTCCATCTCGTGGAGCCCGTCGAGGGCGCCGCCCGCCAGTACGCGTGGCCGGAGCCGGTAGCGGTCCCAGTCGGCCTCGAAGATCGCGAAGCGGTCGGCGTGCACCACCTGCGGCAGGTGCTCGGCCGTGACCGCCAGGATGCGGGCCGGTTCGTGCTCCGCCTGCATCTTCCTCGCAGCCTCGCCGAGCGTCCAGGCGAATCTCTGCGCGTCGACCGGGGCGCCCGAGGCATTCGGGAGGTCGGCGACGATGGCCGGGGCGTCCAGCTGCACTCCGGTCGCGGCGAGCACCCGCACGCCCTGCTGTCGGAACCACGCCGGGGACACGACCTCGTCCCCAGGATCGGCGGAGGCGGCATCAAGCACCGCGGGTGACCCCAGATAAGGGCCGATCCCGAGCCTCACGCCGAGGCCGATCATACGATGTGCGACGGCGTCGTCGACGATTCCACGGGGTATGACGTGGGCGTTCAGCCGTGCGCAGTAGGCGAGAAGGCCCGCGAGCTCGGCGCGGGCGCGGATGCCCGCCGACATGTACTCGGTGTAGCTCGGGTCGAGGAACACGAAGTTCGGCACCAGCTCCGTGAGGGCCCCCCGGGTGAGCACCCCCGGGCCGACATCCGCGAGGGCGACCTGAAATCCTTGTCCGCGGAGTTCCTCGACGTGCCGGCCGACGAGCTCCGGCAGCTCGATCGCGGTCGTCTCCGAGATGAGCCAGGCGATCTCCCCGGGGGTCGCTCCGACCTCGTGCGCCCGCGCGAGCGGGTCGAAATCGCTGTCCTCCAAGAGCGCCGGAGCGAGGGCGACAAAGAGCAGGGCGGGGCTCGTGTACTGGACCGCGGGAAGGGCGCCGAGGACGAAGCTCCTCGGGTCCCCGCTCAGGGAGCCCCGCGGGAGGGCTTCGTAGCCGAAGACGGTGCGGTCCTGCAGGTCCATCACGGGTTGCAACGCCACCAGCGCGCCAAGGTCATCCGCGTCATCTGGCAACTCGCCGACTCGCAGACCGGGCGCGCTCACAGGTCCAGAGTAGAACGATATGGCAGTCCCACTTTCCAAAGGGCCGCCGGGCGCTGCCGCTGCGACGTCACCCGAGCTATTGCGGGTAAAGTCCCCGCTCGTGAGCGGCCAGGGGCAAGCGTCGTGGGTCGTCGTCGGTCTCGACAATGGCGGCACGAGCAACAGCGCGACGGTGCTCGACAGCTCCGGTCGCTTCCTCGTAGACGAGCTGCTCGAGAGCCCGAGCCGCGTTCGCGAGGGTCCTGCCGTGGCGATTGCCGCTCTCGGCGAATCTCTCGCGTGGGTGCTGCAGCACACGGGCGTGCCCCGGGAGTCGGTGCGTGCCGTCGGTCTCGGTACGCCCGGACCGGCGAGCGCGGACGGCGTCATCTGCTCGAAGGGCGCGACGAACTTCTCCGAGCCGGAGTGGCACGGGTTCGACTTCCGCGCCGCGCTGGAGGGTCAGATCGGCATCCCCGTCGTATACAACAACGACGGGAACGCAGCTGCCCTCTATGCCCATGACTCGCACTTCGGCCGGGAGGCGCCCCTGCGGTCGTCGGTCTCGGCGATCGTAGGTACCGGGCTCGGCGGCGGCGTCATAGAGGCGGGCCGCGTGATCCGGGGCGCAGCCGGGATGGCCGGTGAGCTCGGCCATATACACATTCCGCTGCAGGGGCTTCTCTCCGAGGACCAGCCGGTTCCCGAGTGCAACTGCGGCCTCGGCGGCGACGTCGAGAGCATCGCATCGCTCACCGGGATCGAGAAGAACCTCCTGCCATACTGGCTGGAGCGCTTTCCCGACCACGACCTACATCGGGTGGCCTCCCTGGCCGAGGCCGCCCGGCTGGTGAGGCGATACGGAGTCGCCGAGGACCCGCTTGCCCTCAAGATATTCGAACAGCAGGCCATGGCCTTAGGGCGCCTGTTCACGATCGCGAGCAACTTCGTGGATCCCGACGCGTACTTCGTCGGCGGCGGTGTCGTGGAGGCCTCGCCCGAGTTCAACCGATGGTTCTTGGCAAAGGTCCGCCAGCACACGTCGCTTCGGGTGGAGCAGGCCGCGACCGTGTCGTTCGCGCTCATCGCCCATCTGGACATGGCCGGAGCCCGGGGGGCCGCTCTGGCAGCGGCTCAATGGCTCGACAAAAGCTAAGTCGGATCCGCTCGAGCACGCTGCCCGGGTCTCATTAGAAGGTCAAACAGCCGCTCTGCGCGGCCGAGCCGTCACGATGGGTTACTATTTCTCTGCCGGGGGGAAGGCCGTCTATAGGTTGAAGTGAGGAGCCCACCGTATGTTCGGTTCACGGATTCGATCCAAGTTCGTTATCACTATCGCCGCCCCCATAGCTGTCGTGATGGTCGCCGTCGTCGGCACACCCGTCGACGCGTCGAGCCCGAGTGCCATTCCCGTTGTCAGCTCGTTTACGGCGACGAAGACGACCATCTCAAACGCAGGTGGCAGCACCGTTCTCAAGGCAAAGCTTAAGTACGCCACGACCTGCAAGATCAGCGTCTCTCCAGGTTTGAAAGGATTCCCGAAGTCGTTCGCCTGTACCTCCAGCTTCACGAAGACGGTCTCGCTTTCCGCCAACAAAGGGCAGAACCCGATCGCCTACTCGTTTGAACTGAGCGTGAAGAACAAGGCCGGGAGCGCTCAAGCCACGAATGTGGCTGTGACCGAGGGTGCCGCGCCGCCACCGATCTCTTTCACGACGCCCACCGGGAACCCGACAACGCTTGTCTTTCCGCCCGAAGGTGTGTTCGTTGCTGACGACCCACTCGTCGTCACGGTTCACAACAACAGCCCGACCACTCAGGTCATCACGGGCGTCACGATCGGTACAACGGGTGATCCGAACGACTTTCTCCTCAACCGGAACAACTGCGGCTACATCACTTCGCATCAGACGTGCTCACTCGCGGTTCAGTTCACGCCGTCGGGCGCCGGGAACAGGACGGGAGTTGTCGACATCGTCGACTCCAGCTGGGGCAAGGCAGGCGCAATTGTTCCGCTCAAACTGCAGGGTCCGGGCGTGTGGGCGGATGCGACGGTGGCGAGCGCGAACATCAAAGGCAATCTCCTCGCCTTCCCCACTCAGTACGGCGTGGCGACAACGAGCGCGGTGCAATACGTCAGCTTCGTGAACGTCGGCAATGTGCCGCTCTACATAAGCGGTCTCGGCGACACAGGTGGCGAGAGCACCGACTTCCTGGTCACCCCGGGTAACTGCGTCAACCCTGTCACGACCACTTTTCCCCTTGTCGTCGCGGTCGGTCAGAGCTGCACCTTTGATGTCGCCTTTGAACCGTCGGCCTCCGGGCTTCGAACGACGAACGTCGTGGTCGACGACAACACCATCGGAACCCAGACACAGCTGCAGGTGCAGGGGACCGGCGCGTATTCCACGACGTCGCTGGCCATGAACGCGGACACCGCTGAGCCCAGCCCGATCTCCTACAACTTTCCAGCAACCAGCGTGGGAGAGTCGCTGACGATCGCGAACACGAGCACCGTCGGCGTCGCCTTCACCGGCGCGCCCGGAGTGAGCAGTGTCACCAAGACCGGCGCCGACCCAGCCGACTTTATCGTGACCCCCAGCTCCACCTGTGGGGCTGGGGGAGTCGAGCTTGCAGTGGGGCAGTCCTGCACGCTCACCATCACCTTCGTGCCTCAGGCCCCCGGTTCACGACAGGCGACGATCAACATCTTCGACAATTCGCCGAATGGGGGCGAGATCGTAAACGTCACTGGAAGCAGCTGAGGTCCAAGCAGTCTGCCGGTTTGACCTGAGCTGGTCCGGTGCAATTCCACGCCGGCAAGCAGGCGCTGCCGGGCTCAGGTACTTGCAGCTAGCCGCTCCTCGTCCGTCATCTCCCGAGGCTGGTGACGGACGAGGAAGTCCTTCTGGCGTATGAGCAGCAGCGACCCGGCCGCGCCGACAAAGGCGACGACGGCCGTGACGACCATGAGGTCGTCGATGCCGCTCGCGAAGCTGGACCGGATCGCGGCTGCCAGCTGCGCGCGAAGGGCCGGAGGTGCAGAGGCGATCGCCTTGGCGGCATTGCCCTGGTGGATCAGGGTGACCACCTCGGGGGCACGCGACGCGAGCGCGGGCACTTTCGAGAGCGCACGGCTGAGATCGTCCCGCAGCGAGCTGGCGAAGATCGATCCGAGCGCGGCGATGCTCACGGCGAAGCCGATCTGGCGGAAGGTCGAGTTGACCCCGGAGGCCATTCCCGAGCGCTCAGGCGTGACGACGCCGATGGCGGTCGAGGCGAGGGGGGGGTTGACGAGGCCCGCACCGGTGCCGGCGACGATGAAGCCGGGCAGCAGGTGTGTCCATGAGCTGGTCCCGCTGATGCCGGTCATGAGGAGCAGGCCGACCCCCACGAGCCCGAGGCCGGGCGCGATGAGGTAGCGGACGGGGACATGCTCGCTGAGCCGACCGCTGATCGCCGCGGCGACGAACGTGCCGCCGGTCGAGACCAAAAGGCGAAGGCCGGTGTCGAGCGCGGAGTATCCGAGGATGTCCTGCAGATAGAGGACGAGGTAGAGGAACATGGCGAACAGCGAGCCGTTCATCGTGAAGGCCGCGAGGAGACCGCCGACGAAAGTCGGGGTGCGGAACAGGGACATGTCGAACATGGGGTGGTCGATCCGGAACTCGACGGCGACGAAGGCGGCCAGCGAGCGCGGCTCCAATGACCAGGGAGGTGATGACCCCGCTGTTGGACCAGGACGTCTCGCTCGCCCTGATCAACCCGTAGACGAGGGCGACGAGGCCGCTGGTGAGGAGCACGAATCCGGCCCAGTCCGGTCGACCTGGATGCTGGGACCGGGACTCCTCCACCTTCCAAAGCGTCACGGCGATGGCCGCGACACCGACGGGGACGTTGACGAGGAAGATGCCCCGCCAGCTGATCCCGGTGGTGATGGCGCCGCCGAGGATCGGCCCGAGCGAGACCGCCACGCCGGTGATGGCTCCCCAGATCCCGAAGGCAACCCCGCGGTCCTTGCCGCGGAAGCTCTGGGCCAAGAGGGCGAGCGAGGTGGCGAACACGATTGCGCCCCCGATGCCCTGCGCGCTCCGGGAGATGATCAGCATCGGCGCAGACTGGGCCAAGCCGCAGGTCAGCGAGCCGAGGGTGAAGATGGCGAGCCCGATGGCGAACAACCGGCGCCGACCGTACCGATCGGCGAGGACGCCGGTCGTCAAGAGCAGGGAGGCCAGGGTGAGGGCGTAGGCGTCGACGACCCATTGCACATCTGCGAACGTGGCGTGAAGGGCGGTCTGTATCTCCGGAAGCGCTACGACGACGATGGTCACGTCGAGCAGGAGCATGAACGTCCCCGCGCAGACGGCGAGGAGGGTCCACCATTTCTTGTCCATAACCGTTTCCTTCGGTCGGGGGAAAGCGATGCCTGCTCGGACCTCCCGGAGAATCATGCCCGATCGCGACGAGGTGTATCCAGAGCAGCCCGCCGAGACCTCCCCGGAGCTCGACAGGCCGTCCCCGAGCACCCCGAGAGTAGCCGGGGTGCGATTTGTCACCGGTTCACCACGGTTGCCGGCCGGCTCTGGCGTCCTACGAGGCGGGCGATGAGAGCTCGAGCGGACATGAAAGGCGAGATTCACGGCGCGGCCGGCGAGGTTGTCCGATAGGCCCGCGATGTTCCGCAACCTGGATGTCGTCTGGAAGAGATGAACTGGAGAGCCACCGCCGGACCCGACAGTCGACGTGTCGAAGGATCCGCAGTTCATCGGGCCCCTCTCTCGACGGTGTCGGCGAAATGGCCGATACCGTCGCAGCGCGAGCTACGAAGTAGTTCTCTCTGAGGAGGTAGGAGATGACTGAGTTCCCGCTGCGCGCCCGCCGCATCGTCGTGACCGGAGGCGCGCAAGGCATCGGTTATGAGATTGCGCTCGCCGCAGTCCGCAACGGAGCGGATGTGGCGATCCTCGACCTCGGTGAGGACCGCACGCGGGCAGCGGCCGAGGCGCTCGGCGGGGAAGCTGCCGCCCCGGTCGGCTACGCCGTATGCGACGTGAGCGACCATGCCCAGGTCGTGGCGGCCCACGACCGTCTCGCGTCGAGCTGGGGCGAGTCTGACGGGCTCGTGAACAACGCCGGGATCGTCCAGAACGTGCCTGCGATCGATGTCCTACCGGCGGACTGGCGCGCCGTGATGGACGTGAACCTATCGGGTGTCTTCTACTGCTCCCAGGTATTCGGCGCCTCGATGCTCGCTGCCCGCCGCGGCAGCATCGTGAACATCGCCTCCATGTCAGGTCTGATCGTCAATCGACCACAGCCCCAGACCTCCTACAACGTCTCCAAGGCCGGCGTCATCATGCTCACGAAGTGCCTGGCGGCGGAGTGGGCGCCCGAGGGCGTACGGGTGAACGCCGTCGCGCCGGGATATGTCCGCACGGCTATGACCGCCGCGCGGCTCGAAGGCGAGGACGCCCGGCGCCACTGGATCGGGGCGACGCCCCTCGGGCGCCCGGGAGAGCCGGCCGAAATCGCGGACGCGGTGCTCTTCCTGCTCGGGGACACGGCCAGCTTCATCACCGGGAGCACGCTCGTGATCGACGGCGGTTACACGATCTGGTAGGTGTCCTCGTCTCCGGCTATGGGCGCCGGCACGATGGGGGACGAGCTCGCCACGAACGACGCGATCAACCTGTCTCTCGCCGTCTCGAACCGGGCCGTGCCTCCGTAGATCCGGGCCACGAGCATCGCCCCCTCGAGGGCGCCGATGGTCATCTGGGCCGCGTCCTCGGGATCGCCAGGGAAGCTGAGGCCGCCCTGAGCGCGCCCGGCCTCCAGCACGCCCGCCAGCCAGGTTTGATTGTCGTCGAAGAAGCTGACCACGCCGTGCCGCATGCGACCTGGAAGGGTCTCGTGCTCGGCGGCAAGGACCCCGCACAGGCACATCCGGCCGCGGCGGAGCGTGTCCAGGTAAAGGTCCGTGTAGGCCCGCAGCTTGCCGACAGCGGCGGCTTGTTGCCGATCGACTGCCGCCAAGGCGGCGAAGAACCGGGCGGCATAGCGGATGATGAGCTCTTCGCCCAGCTCCGCCTTGCCGGGGAAGTGGTAGTGGAGCGCGGCCCGGGTGATCCCGAGCTCGCCTGCCACGTCGCCATAGGAGAAGCCGTTGAACCCACGGCGTTGCACGAGGCGCTCGGCTATGTCGAGGATCGCCGAGCGGGTGTCACGGACCTCCACGGCGGGTTCAGCCGCCATCGTTCCTCCCGGGATCGGCGAGCTTGACACTTACCTGCTGATAGGTAAGGTTTGATCGTAGCCGAGCGAAGCTTCGACGAGGAGGTGGGGAGTGGCCCAGCACACCGGGCACCGCAGCTTTGGGGGTCCCGACAGGAGCCCAGTCCGATGAACGGCGTGGAGCTTGTCGAGGCTTTCGGGAAGAGCTGGGCCGATCACGACCTCGAAGCGGCTCTGGCCTTGCTCTCGGAGGATTGCGTCTTCGACAGCACGAGTCCTGCACCCGACGGGGCTCGCCACGTCGGGCTGGGAGCCATCCGTGACGCCTGGCAGCCGATCTTCGAGGATTCCTCCTCGAGGTTCGAGGCCGAGGAGACTTTCGGAGTCGGGGACCGGGTCGTGCAGCGCTGGCTCTACAGCTGGGACGGTGGGCATGTCCGCGGGGTGGACGTCTACAAGGTGCGCGGCGACAAGGTCGTGGAGAAGCTCTCCTACGTGAAGGGCTGACCGGTCGCGCTTCGTGGGCCACGACGCCCGGGCGCGACCTCGCAAGAGGCAGGCCGGGTGCCGACGACAGCGCCCGTAGTGAGCACAATCCGCGTGCGCGATGCTGGAGACAACCGCACCGGGCTCCGATCGTGTCGTCCTCGCGACAGTGCGCGCTATCTCCGCAATGCCAGGGACGGAGCCGCCCTGTTGAGGCCATGGCGAGCTACGCACGGGGTGCCGCTGGGACCCACCCGACCCGGCGCCGGAGGGGACAATGCCCAGGCGTCAATTGGCGCCTTCACCTGAAGGGGTCTGGGTGGGTTGCGCTCGTACGTACAGGCGGCATATCGTGAAGCGTCCCACACATACACGGCGGCCCGAAGGCGAGGTTGGGCGCACCTCAGCCAGGAGGCGGTCATGTCACAGGTCCTGTATAACCGTGACCCGCAGACCACGGGCGATCTCGACGAGCTTCGTGCGCTGGCCAGGCATATACGTATTGACGGGCTCGGCGAACAGCTGAACGAGCTCCTCGGCCAGATCGACCGGGCCCTCGCGGGGATCTCCTCGATCCTTCCCCGGCTGGTCGAAGAGGCGCACACCGTTGAGCTCGCGGAGCCTGCGCCTCGCTCCCGGCGACGCCCCTGAGGCTCCTTGGAAGGGCTTACCCGCCCCACGTCGGCGGCGGGTGAACGGCCTCTTCTTGCCTGTTGTGGCGGCGGCTCGCCGACTTGGACTGTCGGGCCAACCCCGCCGAGGGGCGTTCGCTCGGCCAATTGGGGCCATAAGTCCCTAGTTGCCCGCCGCCAGGCACCGCAAGCTAGGTGGCGTCGTGGGAGGGACATGCTGCCCTGCCTTAGGAGCAGTCTGAGACGAATTGGGGGCTTTTGATGCGCCGTAAGGTGTTTGACGTCCTGGTTAGCGCCGGTGGCCTGATAATCGTGGTTGTGCTGCTTGTCGCCGGCGCGCTCTTGATGTGGGGCTACAGCTTCACCACATCGAGCGTCCACAATCAGCTCGCCCAACAAGAGATCTTCTTCCCAGCGAAGGGGAGTGCCGAGCTCGCCAGCCCCAAGATCGGCCCTTACCTCGATCAGTACGCCGGTCAACAGCTGCTCACGGGCCCGCAGGCCGAGGTGTGGGCGGACCACTTCATCGCCGTGCACCTGAGCGAGATGCCATACGGAGGCGTCTACGCCAAGGTCAGTGCCGCGGCGCTGGCGGACCCTTCGAACAAGGAGCTGGCATCGTTGGCACAAACGGTGTTCCAGGGAACGACGCTGCGGGGCCTCCTGCTCGAGGCATACGCCTTTTGGACATTCGGCCAGATCGCACTTCTCGCAGGGATCGCGGCCTTCGTCCTGGCAGGGTTGATGGCACTTCTCGTGGGCTTCGGATTCTGGCACTCGCGACGGGTTCCCGACCACGTCGAGATCCTGCCTCCATCGACGACGCACCGTGAGTCTTTTCAGAACCTCCTCGGGGAAGTGAAGCCAGAACCGGGCAGCGAGCCCGCGGGCTCCGGTTGAGCGAGGAGATTCACCAGTAGACGCCGTTGCCAACGGGCAATTGGCGGCGGAGAGCCAAGGGAAGCAGTGCGCCGTTCAGGCGTGCTGCTTCCATTTGGCGTTAAAGGACGCAATCTTCGGTGCCGACAGATGACCAATGGACGCGGTCCCGCTGGCAACAGCGCGGGCAACTGCCCGAGTGGGGGAGAGCCGTGTAGAACACCGCCCACCCCCAAACGTGGTCGTCGCGGGCTACTGGACGCTCGGAGTGCTGTTGGCGACCTATATGGCCCTGACCCTCGTCGCCCATCCCCACGGCCAATGGTGGAGCTTCGTCAACAACTGGCCGCTTGACGGCTGCGAGGTTGTCGCGAGCCCGTTGTGCCTGTCCCGGGCGGCTGTGGATCGATCCGGCCGGTCCGTCGCCCTCCTGCTCGGTCTGAGTCTGCTCTCCTGGTCGCTCGGCGACATCGTCTGGAGCCTGGAAGGTGCCCCGGCGGGAGTATCTCTGGCCGATGGCTTCTACCTGGCCTTTTACCCGCTCGCCTACGTGGGTCTCATGCAGTTGATGCGAGGCGAGGTGCGACGCCTCCCCCTGAGCGGTTGGCTGGACTGTCTTGTCGCAGGCCTCGGCGCGGCGGCCGTCGCCGCAGCGCTCGGATTCGAGACGATCCTGAAAGGCGCGAGCGGTCCTCCCGCACAGTTTGCGGTCAACCTCGCCTATCCGATCGCCGATCTCATCCTTCTCGCCCTCGTGATCGGGGGCCTGGCCATAATCCCCAGCTGGCGCAACCTGCGCTGGTTGTTGCTCGTCCTAGGGTGCACCGCGACCGCGGTGGGCGACATCATCTACCTGGTCCAGTCCTCAGCTGGCACCTACAGCCCCGGCACCGTTCTCGACGCCACGTGGCCGGCAGCGATCTTCTTCGTGTCGCTTGCCGTATGGCAGCGTGACGGCAGCTCGAGACCGAGCCGGTCGGAGGCCCGGAGCCATCTCCTCTTGCCTGTGGCCGCAGGGCTCTGTTGTCTCGGCGTCTTGTTCGGGGGCTCGCTGGGGCACGTGGACAGGCTCGCCATCGTCCTCGCCACGGTGGCGATGCTGGTCGCGGGGATGAGGTCGACCCTCTCGCTCGCGGAGCTCCACGTCGTGACCGAGTCGCACAGGCATCAGGCATTGACCGATGAGCTGACGGGCCTCGGTAATCGCCGATGCCTGATGGGGGCACTTGACGACTTCTTCTCCGGGCAGACGGTGCTGACGGAAGGTGCAGCCCGTCTGGCCTTGCTGCTCATCGATCTCGACCACTTCAAGGAGATCAACGACTCCTTCGGCCATCCCGTGGGCGACCAGATCCTCAAGATGCTGGGCTCGCGGCTGAAGGGCGTGATGCGCAGCTCCGACGTGCTGACGCGCCTCGGCGGGGACGAGTTCGGTGTCGTGCTCGCCGACTCTGATGCTGACCACGCCACGAAGGTCGCCGAGAGGCTGGCGCGAGAGCGATCGAGGAGCCATTCACGCTGGACATTGCAACCCTGCACGTCAGCGTGAGCATCGGCATCGCGATGGCACCACAGCACGGCAGGGACACAACCGAGCTGCTCCGTTGCGCGGACGTGGCGATGTACCGGGCCAAGGCGGCCCGTGCGCCGTTCGAGATGTACGAGAGGGTCCCAGAGAGCGAGCAGAGCCGGCTTCGACTCGCCGAAGAGCTCCGCGACGCCATAGCTGCGAAGAAGCTGGAGCTCTACTTCCAGCCCCTGTACGACCTGCGCACCGGGACCATCCCTGCCGTGGAGGCGCTGTTGCGCTGGCCGCACGCCTCCCTCGGAGTCGTGTTGCCGGGCGACTTCCTTCCGCTCGCCGAAGAAGCCAGCTTGATGCAGCCGTTGACTGAATTGGTCCTCGAGCTCGCCTTGAGCCAGTGCGCCGCCTGGCGCGCCGCCGGGCGCGTGATATCGGTGTCTGTGAACCTCTCGGCCACGAACCTCCTCGACGGGGCGTTGCCCGACAGGATCCGGTTCCTGCTGGCACGTCACCGCCTCGCGGCGGACGCCTTGGCCCTCGAAGTCACAGAGACCGCGATGATGGTCGACCGTGCAAGATCACAGCAGGTGATCCGAAAGCTGAACGAGATGGGCCTCGCCATCTCGGTGGACGACTTCGGGACGGGTCTCTCGTCGCTCGCGTATCTCAGCGAGCTCGCCGTAAGCGAGCTCAAGATCGACCAGCAGCTGGTGCAGCGCCTGAGCGCAGGGGCGGATCGAAGGAGCAGGGAGGTCGTTCGGGCGACCATCGACCTCGGTCACTCACTCGGCCTGCGCGTCGTCGCGGAAGGTGTCGAGGAGGCTGACACCTACGAGCAGCTGGCCTTGCTCGGTTGTGATCTTGCACAGGGCTATCTCATGTGTCGACCGCTCCCGGCCGACCACTCACGTTCGCACCGAGCTCCGCGGGCACGTTCAACCTTCTCGCGCCGATGACACGCCGCGCCCGCGGGTGACGCAGCGGGGATGGTTGCCGTCAGCGTGGCACTGAGAGTCGCCCACCCGTAACGCGACATAACGGACATTATCGGCGGTCCTACGGAATTCGTCCGCCTGCGTTTCGCAGGTCCTGCGATTCCCCAACAGGCCCCTATGGTCCCGCATCCGCCGCGAGGCTCGTTCGAGCCTGCGGTTCTGCGATCAAGCCGGCCGTAGCCTCGTGGGCATTACGTGTCGCACCTAGACCGGCTCGGCGGCGACGAGACCACGGCGCATCGCGGTTGCCGCTACCTCGGTCCGGTTGGCGCAGCCCAACTCCTTGAGGAGGTTCGCCACGTGGTGCTTGACCCCGTGCACGGTGATCCCGAGCTCTGCGGCGATGATCTTGTTCGTCGCCCCGTCGGCGATGAGCTGGAGGACAGCCTGCTCGCGGCGTGCTGAGCCGGACCGGGAACGGGCCCGTCGAGCTCCTCAGCTGCCCGAGGAGGAACTGTGCCATCGGGGCGGGCATCGGGAACTCGTGCTCTTCGAGGCGCGAGCGGAGCGAGGCCAGCATCGAGACTGACAGGTCTTCCTCGAGGAAATAGCCGTCGACCGGGAGTTCGGCTGCCACAGCCAGATGGGCGGCTTCACTGTCTCGCAGCATCAAGACGATCTGGGTGGCCAAGTTCTTCGGGCGCCCGGCTGAGGCGAGCTCGTTGGCCGCCGAGGCGCCCCCCAATATGGCGATCGCACTCGGAGCCGGGCTGGCGGCGAGATGGCTCCACGCCGGCGCCAGCGAGCTGAAAGCCTTGAGATCGGACGACCATCGCATGGCTTGCAGCATCTTTACGAGGCCGAGCCTCATCACCTCACGGTCATCGCAGACGACCATGGCCCGCGTTGTGGCCGCAGCTTGGTGACGGATGGTTGTGGCTCTTGTACCTGTCATGTTCGTGACCTGGTTTCACCGTTGCATTCCGATGGTCCTCGGCCGCAGCAAGGCGCCGAGCGTCGTCTCTGGTGCCGCCGAGCCGTCGGGAGACGCCCTGGAGATGCGAGATGACAACTGCCGGATGCGGGAGAGGGCCCCCGCTCTTGCGAAGGCCCTCTCCCTACATCGGCCAGCCCGGACTTCGGGCTGTTAAGGGATGTTGCTAGTGACTAGGACGGCTGGGAGCTTGCGCCGACGCTGCCGTTGGTGAAGGTCACCACATTGATGCCGGCACCCGGGTCCATGCAGAACCCACCGGACTTGCCGAGGCTGACCTGGACCGGGTCCAAGCCGCCGTAGGTGCTGTCGTACTTGACCGTGCCATTGCCCTGGTAGCCGATGCTGTCGAGCTGCACACCAGGAAGCGCCGTTGAGTCTTCCCAGATGCTGACCGGAATGGGGGCGCCACTGGTGTCGATGACGTCCGGTCCAAGGATCAACCCGGAGCAGACCAGGCCGGTCGGGTTGGTTGCTGTGACAGGAGCGATCGTCAGAGGAATTCCGTCGTAGGTCGTGGTTACGCCATCGACCGTGTACGAGTATCCGAAGTAGAAGGTTCCGCCGGACAGGTTCGCGTCCGCCGAGGTCTCCTGCTTGCAGATCTTGAACTGCGTCGGGTCCACGGCGTTCGTGAAGGTCACGACCGTCTCGTTGCCAACGCCGCCGTAAGGCACGACGACAGACGCCGGGTTGACCGTGTCACCGGTCAGAAGGCGAGTGCCGAAGATGTCCGTAGCGCTCCCGGTGGACACGTTGAACAGGAAGAAGTCGGGGCCGATGGTCTCAGAGACCGTCGCGGTGCCTGCTGGCACCTCGATCGGGGCCGAGCAATTTCCGCCGGCGACCGAGAACGACGGGCCACCGTTGACCGAGAACGTCCCCGAGTTTCCACTGTCAAAGCTGTCGAACGAGGTGAGCGAAACGAACTCCTTGCAGACCTCGATGTAGCCGAGCGGGTCGTTGGTGAAGGTCGCGGACGACACGGAACCGTCAGTCGGCACTGTGAAGACCGCGGTGCCATTCGCGCTGCCGGCGTTGTCGCTGGCAGGGAAGATGGCGACGTTCGTCACGCTGACGTACGGGACGGCAGTGCCTTCCCAGGCCGTGATGGTGGCGCCGGCCGGAGCTGCGATACCGGACGAGCAGACCGAGCCAGGGGCCGCAACAGCGGTGACCGCAGGTCGAGCCTGAACCGGTGATCGGCCAAGCGCCGACGATGGCCGCGGGCGGCGTGATCGACCAGGTGTAGCTGAAGTCGAAGGTCGAGCCGGCCAGGCTGCCCTGGTTGTTGGCGAGGGTCTTGCAGAGCTTGAAGTAGCTGGGAAGCGTCTGGTCCCAGACGTTCACCTCTACGTCCTGTCCTGCGCTCACCGTGACCGTGGCTCCACCGGAGCTGCCGCCGATGCTGGCGTAGCTGCCCAGGCTCACCGAGCTGAGGGCGTACGGCGGGAAGGTCGACACAGCCTGCACGACGTACGGGTACACGTCGCCTTCAGCGATCGTGACCGTTCCGGCGTCGACAGTCAGCGGGCTCGTGCACTGGTTGAACGAGACGCTCACCGATCCGCCCGTGTAGGTGAACGGCCAGCTGGTCCCGTTACCGGGGACCCAGTGGTCGTAGCCGTACTTGCAGATCTCGATCGAGCCCGTGGCCTGGCGAGGGCTGCCGGACGAACGGGTGACGACCTGGGTCACGACCTTCGCGTTCACGAATCTCACGGTGGCCGCGCCATGGGCCGCGAGCTTCACGGTCACAGTGGCGGTCCTGAGAGACGAGCTAACCCGAGCAGCGCTGGGGCTGACAGAGATCGAGGCAAGGTTCCTGTAGGAAGCAGGCGCCGAGATCTCGGTGACGTGGTTGACTCCGGCCTTCGCCGTCACGGCCGCGCACTGAGCGTGCAACGCCAGCGCCTTGCCGTTCACCGTGAATCGGAACGCCCCGGCGACGGACTTGCAAACTGTGATGGTTGGCTTGATGCTCTTCGTCTTCTGGGCGGTCGCGCTTGCGCTACCGGCTACCAGAAAGCTGCTGCCGATGGCTACGACAGGCGCCACGAGCAGCAATAGGGCGGAATGTCTCCGCGACTTGTTGTGCACAATGTTCTCCTCGCATCTTGTCCGCCCGCGCCGTCTCCTGAGAACTCGGGTGCCGGCTCGGACACTCCCCCGCCGCACCGGACGATCCGGCGGCGGTTCTGTTTTGGCAGCAAACTCTTTCGAGTGCTCCAGCTAGTCTTTGCCCACGTCAGGGCGGCGTCTTTGGGCAGGCTGCACAATCATTCGCGCTCTGCTTTGCGAATTGTCGGGGTCATCAGACGACTAGGTCGGTGGGGAGCTTCGCGTCCGTCCTGACCAGCCAGATGGTTACTTGAAGGAGCTCCTCTGCGGAAGAATGGCTGAGCCGGACTGCCGAAAACCGGTGGCCCCGCGTGCCACTGCGGACGCCCGTTGAGCACCTCAAGCAGCCGATAGATCACTCGGAGCGTCCGGTCAATGCCTCCACGTGAACGACCGGATCCTGGGGTGCCGGCAGGAGGCTCAGCTTGCCGTGTCTAGTCGTTCCTAGCGGCTGATGCCGAGCCCTTCGACTATGAGCCACTTCGCCTTCGTGGCGGCCCGGAGAACGATGGTCACCTTGCGAGGCGGAAAGGAAGGGAGGTGAATGATTGCTCCGTGCTCGATTGTCCGGTGATAAGTGCTCACAGTCGTGAGGAGATTGCCATTCAGATACACGGCGACGCTGCCGCAGTTGCGACACTTCGTCACGATAAGAGCCAGGCCGTTTGCTTGCGCGTTCGACAGTTGCAACTCGGCACCTTGCTTTGTCGTCTCGAGGTACGAGCCGAGGTAATAGTTCGCCCCTTTGCGCCGCGACCATCCTGAGCTCGCGACCGCCAGCGCGGCGGCGCCCACCGGAAGGGTCGAGCAATGGTCGCGGGACCAAGGCGACACCACGTTCGTAGTCGACCGAGCGCGAACGTCGAAGCAATATTCGTTTCCCGAGGTGCCGGGCAAGGTCTCGAGGGTGTTCCCGGTGCCCTGCCAGGCCGCCGGGTAGACCCAGTTGCCGGGCGATCCGCTCCTCCAAGGGGTGACCCTGTAGCGCACGTCATAGGAGGCGACGGCGGAGGAGGCGTCGGTTGCCGAGTACCTGACGACGACAAGCTTCGACAGTTGGTAGACCTGAGAGGGAGCCGATACCTCGACGGTCGGCCGGGGTGACACGCTGGGCGGAGGTGTCTCGGTGGGCGCGACGGTGAAGGTGAACTCATCGGCGCTCGTGACCGGGCTCTCGGCGAAGTAGTCCTCGACCATCATCCGCAGGTCGACTGTGACCGGTGAGGACAAAGTGACCTCGGCTGTGCACGTTGTGGTGGAGCTGCAGGTGGCAACGACTGCCTTGGAGCCCTCGAGGAGGACGTCGGCGCCGGGGATGGGAAGAAAGCCGGTACCCGTGACCGTGACGGTTGTCGAGGTGCCCACAGCTCCCGAACGGGGGCTGATCCCGGTGATGGAACTGGACGTGAGCGTGGTTGCGTACTGCCGGCACATGAGGGCGGCCAGACCGGGGTAGAAGTTGCTCGGGGTCCCGTTGGCCGCGAAGCCGCTCACCAAGGGTGTTCCAAGTCCGCTCGCCATGTCGTAACCGGTGCCCGCGCGATAGAGGGCGCCTGTATACCCCGAGGGTGAGTAGCTGTTCGTGCCGCTCGTGATGTCGAGGAGACCTTCGGCACTCGGCGCGTAGATGTAGGACGCGTTGGCGGAGGCCACCTGGTACAGGCCCTGCGGACGCACCCCCGCGTCAGCGCCTACGTTCGATCCGTAGTCCGTGCAGAAAGGCGACGCGTCGATGAGGGCCGCGACCGCTGCCCAAAGCGGTGCTGCGGCGCTCGTGCCCCCGATCGCTCCCCAGCCGGTGAACCCCGTTCCGGAACCGCTGTAGTAGATCGTGTAGCCGGAATTCGGGTCGGCATCGGCGGACACGTCCGGTACTTGCCTGAGATACGGCGCCGAGACGCCGCACTTGCCCGGGTCGGCCACCGAGTCGGTGTTGATCAAGCCCGGGATCGCCGCTTGGTCCTGGTAGAGGGGCATGCACCAGGAAGTGGAGACTCCTCCCCCACCGGCGCCCTCGATGCCGCTCGAGTCATTCCATACCGTCTGGGAATTGGCACCTATTGTGGTCCCTCCGACGCCGACGACATCCGGCTGACTGGCCGGGTCGTCGACCGACGGGGTCGAGCCGTGCGCCGTGCCTGGATCGCCGGCACAGTCGGTGGACCCACTGTCTCCTGCGGCCGCGAACACCGTCTGTCCCTGGGCGGCCGCCTGGGCGAACAGCATCTCTTCCGAAGTGAGGAGCGTAGGGCTGCTGTCGAGCTCGCACAGTCCCCAGGAACTCGAGACGACCGGATCCGTGTCGTCGTTCACTATCGCCTCGTAGACGCTGTAGATGTCATTGGCGTTCGGTGCCTGGTAGACGTCGATCGTCGCACCGGGAGCCAGCCCGATCACGTCCTCGATGTCGAGAGCCGCCTCGCCCGCGCCGGGGTCGGTCGTGTCGGGGTTCAGTTCGCCGACCGGGCGGTAGAGCACGCTCGTCGTCAAGCCGTAGCAGGTCTCGTAGGTGCTGATGTCGGTCGCCGAGTCCGGCTCGAACTCCGCCAGGGCGACGCGCACTCCTTGCCCGAGGTCTCCGAGGCCGTACAAGGGGGTCATCCCGTAGTAGGAGGCGAGCTCGTCCGCCGTGAAGCTCCCGTTGCTCCTCGCCGCGGCGGTGGCGTCGGGGCAGGGCTTCGCGCCCCCGGTGCTCGCCTCGGACCGCATACGTGCCGGCAGCGGCCCGTGCCGGCCGAGTGGCGGCTCGGGTGCCCGGGCGACGAGGCTCTGCACCCGAGCGAGGTTGTTCAGCCCGAGAACCCCCTGCACGCTCGAGGAGACGCTCGCCGGGATCTCCGGCGGGCCCGTGTTGGCGCTGACGATACGACCCGTCGGCAATCGAAAGGTCGAGATAGCAACGTGAAAGGCCTTCTCGACGGCTCCCACGCTTGCCTCGACATCCAACGAGAGGCGGTCAGGTGCCACCGATGAGACCGTGAGCCCTTCTCGCCGCAGCACGGACTCGACTCCTCGAATCTCGCTCAAGGACGGTCCGAACATCGCCCCGAACTGGCCACGCCGAAGAAAGTGGTGGAACAAGGGCGACGAGCGGTCGGAAAGGTCCGCGATGTACTGCCCGAGATCCTCCGGGTGCGGAAGCCGGAGGGTGACCTGCAAACTGAGACGCTGTGTGCTCCTCACGGGGCCGAGCCTCACGGTCCCTCGCGGTAGCGACGGTGCGGCCGAGCCGCGGAGCACCGCCAGAGGCAGCATCGCAGGACCGGCAAGCTGAGCCGACGTGGCCGCCGCGGTCTCGATGGAGGTCCCGGCGATCAAGGCGGCGCCAAGGCCGGCCAGCAAGCAGGCCGACCGCGGTGATCTTCGTCGTTGCTTCATCAGGCGGCCTCTCTCGCGCCCTTGAGGGTAGCCGCCCGAGTCGGACCCAGGTCCGCGCGACTGGTCACGGCGGAAGTTATCTTCGGGGCTCGGGCGCCTGGCGGAAGTGGTCAACGGCGTGGCCCGCGACGGCCTCTGCCAGCTCGGCCGCCTGCAACACCGCATGCGCCGCTTCCTCGAGCGTCTTTCGGCCCATGCAGTACGCCCATATCTCGAGCACCACGGGACGGGCGAGCATCACCTTGGCCAGCCGCGCCAGCTCCTCCGGCTCCAGGCGCACGTGCTCGGAGTATCCCGCTACGACGCGGTCGAGCCGCGGTCCTCCCCTGGCACCGGCGCTGAAGAGGAGAAAGGCCAGGGACCAAAGGCGCGTGGCCCTCCCGGCACCCGTCCAGTCGACGAGGACCAGGCCGCGCCCTTCTGACGCGATCACGTTCGGGAGCACGAAGTCCGGGTGGACCAGGGCCTCCGGCAGGCCGTCGGCGGCGTCGCAGTCGCCAAGCGAGTTCTCTAGGGCGATCCGGAGCTTGCGGTCCGAACTCGAGGCGACGTCCCCGCTCATGGCGAGCAACCGACCGGCGGCGGCGAGCTCTTCTCCCGGCCCCCCGTCGCCCAGGTGGTGCCAGCATCCGCCCGAGGGCGCGTCTTCGGTTGCCGGAACCGGCAACCTGTGGAGCCGGCCGAGCATCTCGCCCAGAGTCCTGAAGCCTCCAAAGCCACGGATGGCGTCGGCCCGAGCCTGTCGCGGCACGGGTGGGACGAACTCGGTCACGAGCACGCCTTGGCCGTCAAGCAGAGAGACAGGCTCCTCTGTCGCGCATCGCTCCGCGGGATACCCGCGGCCGGCCAGAAATCGGAGCGTCTCGGCGTCACCGGCCACACGCTCCGGCGGGCGCGAAGAGGCGAACACGCGAGCGACCCAGCTGAGGTCGTCGCCTCGGTCCACGCGGAACACCCCGAGGTCGAGCTGCTCGATGCGGGAGACGCCCGTCGCGTGGACCTCCTCGATGTGCGCCTGTAGTCGCTCGAGGCTCTTTCGCCGGTACATCTCCGAAGCGAATTGCCGCACACCGGGCCGCGCGGTCACCCAGGGCGCCCCCTCGTCACCGGACGCCACCGCGGAGCGGCCCGACCGACCGGCCTCGTCACTCATGGCGGCCCTGTGGCCTATCGCCGTTCTCGGTCATGAGGAGCGCCGCCAGCGTCGCCCTCGTGTGGGCGACGTACTCCGCTCCGACGGCGGCGTCCAGCTGGGCGTCGACCTGATCGACCGCGGCACGAACCGTCGCCGCCGCGGTATGGCCGCGCTCGGTGAGTGTGACCACGAGGCGCCGACCGTCCTCCGGGTCAGCGGAGCGATCGAGATAGCCGCGGGCGACCAGGGTGTCGACGAGGTGCCCGACTGCCTGCTTGGAGACCCCGAGACCGTCGATGACCTCGCTGAGCGGAACGCCACTTCGGGCGACGGCACCGACGACGTAGGGGCCGTTGGGCGGCAGATCCTCGCAACCCGCCCCGAGAAGCGCCCGGCGGATCGCGGTCCCGTAGCTGCGCCGGGCGGCTCGCAAGAGTGCGGGAAACGGCGCCTCCTCGAGTCTCGCCTGAGTCACCACCCCCACAGGATACGTAGGCCACTGCGATAGTCAATACCGTTTACTACCGCGGCCCCGACCGGGCGCTTTCGCTCCGCTGCGACCTGCCGGTGCGATGATTGGGAGATGATGGTGCCCGCGCGAACAGGTCCGATCTTCTCCCCGTGAGCGACCAGCCACTGGTGGAGCTCGAGGTCGGAGCGATCGCAGCAGGCGGCGGATGTGTCGCAAGGGCCGACGACGGGCGGGTCGTCTTCGTGCGCCACAGCCTTCCCGGCGAACGGGTCCTCGCCACTGTCACCGAATCGACCAGGTCGTACCTCCGCGCCGATGCGCTGGAGGTCATCGAGCCCTCCCCTGACCGCGTCGCGCCCCCGTGCCCCTACGCAGGGCCCGGAAGGTGTGGCGGCTGCGACTGGCAGCACGTCGCGATCGAAGCCCAGCGCCGCCTCAAGGCGGATCTCATCGCCGAACAGCTGCGCCGCCTAGCCGGCGTGGAGATGCAAGTCGCAGTGGAGGAGGTGCCGGGCGCCGGGGAAGGGCTCGGCTGGCGTACGCGCGTCCGCTTCAGCGTCGACGGGGACGGTCGTGTCGGCCTGCACAAACATCGCTCGCACGAGTTGCAGCTCCTGGAGCGGTGCCTGATCGCCTCCCCCGCCGTTGAGAGCCTCGGAGTCGAGCTCAAGGCGTGGCGCGACGTCGCCGACCTGGAGGTGTTCGCGTCCCCGGGCGGGGAATGCGTCGTCTCTGTCTCCACGCGCAGCCGGCGGCCGAAGGGCCTGCCAGAGATCGGTGCGGGCCTTGTCGTGAACGGGCGGGTGGCCCGTCAGCCGGAGTCCCTCGTCTTCGAGGTCCTGGGAAGACGCTACGAAGTGAGCGCGGGCGTCTTCTGGCAGGTGCATCCCGGGGCGGCCACCGTGCTCGGGCAAGCCGTCCTGGCCGGCCTGGAGCCGCGAGCGGGTGACCGAGTTGCGGACCTGTACGCAGGAGCCGGGCTGTTCGCCGCCATCGTCGGCAGCGCCGTCGCACCTGGCGGCTCGGTGCTCGCCGTCGAACGGGACCGGTGGGCGTGCGCGGATGCCGCCAGGAACACGGCGGATCAGGCTCACGTGGAGGTCTTCAAGGCGGCCGTCACCCCCGCCCTTGTGACCCACAGGCTCGGCGCTTGCGACCTCGTCGTCCTCGACCCTTCCCGGGAGGGGGCCGGCCGCGCCGTCATGGAGTCCCTCGCCGCCCTCGAGCCGGGTCCCCGCCGGATCGTCTACGTCGCCTGTGACCCGGCGTCGTTCGCCCGCGACCTACGCGTTCTGCTCGATGCCGGTTGGAGGCTCTCTCGCCTGCAGGGCTTCGACATGTTCCCGATGACCGAGCACGTAGAGCTGCTCGCGGTCATCGATCCGCCCTAAAGCGGAGGCGTAGACGGATCACGCGGTCGGCTCGTCAAGGGCGACCCCCCGGTTCCACCACGCCGGGTCCGATGCCGCCTGCAGCTTCATCCATTCGAAGTGATGCCGGGCAGAGGCGACGAACACGGGCAGGCACGCTCCGCCGACGAGCGCCCAGCGGCGTGATCCCGGCGGTGTCTCGAACACGATCGCGCCGGCCGAGGCCAGGGCCCAAGCCCGTAGGATCGTGTTGTAGGAGGGCATCTGCCAGGCGGAGAGACCCTCGGCCGCTGTCAGCCTCGGCAAACCTGCGCGGCCGCGCTCCCATGGCCACAGGAAGAAGTGCACGGCCACCCCTGCCAACGAGGCGCCGGAGAGTACCGCCAGCACCGGATCGGCGCGGCGCTGTCCCCGGGTCGCGAGAGCGGCCCAGCTTCCCAGCTGCAAAGTCCACAGCGTCGCCGCCCGGCCGAGGCCGAGCTCAGGTTGCCAGACGAGGCCCGCGCCGCTCGCGAGCTCGAAGCCGTGGTGAGCGGCGGTACCCGCGACGACGCCGAGCGCGAAGAGCCGTGGTCGCCTACGAGGCTCCAGGCGGTTTCCCCGACTTGGGCGACCGGACACCTGCATCGCCCGGCAGGCTACTTCGGGCTCGCCGAGCGGATCGGCCGATCTGGCCCTTGATGGCCCGCGACTACACCTGTCCGGCGGGGCCGCCCCTGATTCCTGAACCTGTCGCTGCTAGGTCGTGACGACGACCTGGAAGCCTTCCGCCAGACGCCCTGCCGGCAGGCCGAGGGCGGCGGCGGTCGCGCCACCCCATCCGCGGATCATCTCCTCCAGCCCGTCGGGGTCCGCCAGCTGGCTGCGATGGCACTGCAGAGCTGCGAGCTTGCGTTCCATGGTGTCGGTGATGTCCACGGCCACCTGAGCCCTCGGCGAAGCCATGAGCCAGACCTCGTCGACAACGTGGGGATCGAGTCCTTCGACGAGGAGCTCGGGATACGAGTACGGGTTCCGAGCGTCCGGGTAGACCGCCTGCAGGGTCGCCTCGCCCGCGGCGAGATGGTCAGGATGGCTGGCGCGGATCCGGTCCCAGTTGCGCTCGGGCGACTGGGTGACGACACGCCCCGGCCGAACGATGCGGATGATCCGTGCGATGTCGCGGCGAAGCTCTAAGGTGACCTGCAAGGCGCCGTCGGGATACCCAAGAAAGTGCAGCTCGCTGACCCCCACCTCGGCCGCCGCCTTGCGCTGCTCGTCCTGGCGGATCTGGCGGAGCTTCGACGGGTCGACACCCGGGTCCGCGCTGCCAGCCGCTCCGTCAGTCACTATGCAGTAGGTGACCTCGATGCTCTGCGCCGTCCAGGTCGCGACCGAGCCGGCGACGCCGAAGTCGACGTCGTCGGGATGCGCGGTCACGACGAGCACGCGGGCAGGTTCAGGCGTTCCTGTCACGACGCCCGCCGCAGCAACACGACGGGGATCACCCTCGTGGTCTGCCGTTCGTAGTCCGCAAAACCGGGATAACGCTCCGCCTGGATCGCGTAGAGACGGTCCCGCTCCTCGGGGCCGGCGGTCTCCGCATCCACCTCGAAGCTCTCCGTTCCGACCTCGACGGTCGCCCGAGGATGGGCCACGAGGTTGAAATACCAGTCGGGGTTGGTAGGTGCGCCCGCCTTGGAGGCGAAGACAGCCATTCGGTCGCCGTCTTCGAGGTACATCATCGGAGTCGTCCGCCTCTTCCCGGACTTCGCCCCGGTGCTCGTGAGAAGCAGCAGCGGGGCACCGGCGAACTGACCTCCGACCTGGCCGCCCGAGGATCGGAACTCCTCGATGATCTTGTCGTTCCAGTCGCTCATGATTCCTCCGGGTTTCGCTCCTGCCTGTGTGCTCGCCACGGTAGCGGCCGATCCCCCTTGTACCGGCTGGCTTCGCCCGGCGCGGCCAGCGCGGCGACCGGTCAGTCGAGCGTGAGCCGATCGATGATCAGGGACTGGATCGAGCGCCCGATCGGGCCTTCCTCGTCCCAGAGCCGGCTCTCCGCGATCCCGGTTCCCTGTGACTCCGCCACGGTGTGCGAGTCGAGTCCCACCCACTCCCCCGTCGGCGAACGGCTCAAGTGGACGGTGAGGTCCGGGTTCACGAACAGCCAGTCCTCGAAGCTGAGCGGCGAGCTCACACCGTTTCCGAAATCGGCGGCTGCCGCCACACGTTCCAGGGGTGAGGGCGCCTCGCCCAGCACGACAGGGACCCGAAGACGCACCCAGACGACGGCCGGGCCGGGTGACTCGAAGGCACCCCGGACGAAACGCAGTTCCGCGCCTTGGCTGTGGAAGGCCCTCGGGACGCCCGGTGCCTCCATGGCGACACCGCTTTCGGGAAGGGCAAACGGGGGGGCTTCGCTGACGGAGCTGTCGGGAAGCTCGACGTGGACAACTCGAATGCGAAGTGCCCTGGCTGTCGCCACCTCGATGCCATCTTGACGACCGATCACCTCGATGATCTGCACTTTCAGGCCCGGCCGGATGAGCCGCGTCTCGAGAGAGATAGGCGCAAGGCTGATGGGCCGCAGCAGCTCCACGGTCAGCCTCGCGATGCCCATGTGCTCGTCCGGCTCGCAGCTTTGAGCCTCGCGGGCGAGGAGGGCCGCCACGGGACCGCCGTGCAGGTGCTCGGGTGTCCAAGGACCGCGGGCGAACTCGGTCGGACGATAACCACCGGGCTCGGTCACGAACAGCGCTTCGGCATCGGGGCTCGCAAGCGGCGTCACAGGCGTCCTTCCGGTATTCGGCGGCAAGACAGGTTCGCGACCGGCCCGCGGATCGTACTTGCTGCCGGGGTGATGCCGGGCACGGCCGCGGACACGCTCGGGCGCTTGGAACCGGCCGCGGGGAGCCGGCCTGTTACAGTTGGGTGTCCGGTCGGGATCGACCGGTTTCCGGCCGTTGCCGGTGAGGCCTAGAGACGAAGTTCTGGTTGGCCTTTTCTTATGAGCTGACTGGAGTCTTCTTGTCCCCCACCTTTGCCGATCTTGGCGTGCCCGCGGACCTCATCGCGCTCTTGGAACGGAGCGGCATCGCGAGCCCCTTCCCGATCCAGGAGGCGACCCTTCCCGACGCCCTGGCGGGTCGCGACGTGTCGGGCCGGGCTCCGACAGGCTCCGGCAAGACTCTCGCCTTCGCCATTGCCGCCGTGCAGGCGCTCGGCGGCGCTTCGCGCTCGAGGCCCGGTCGGCCCCGAGGCCTCGTCCTCGTCCCCACACGCGAGCTGGCCGCACAGGTGTGCGGCGTGCTCGGCCCGCTCGCCAAGGCTCGCAAGCTCACTGTCACAGCCGTCTACGGCGGGGCCGGCTACGGCCCCCAGCTGCGGGCGCTTGCGTTCGGCCGTCGACATCCTCGTGGCCTGTCCCGGGAGGCTGGAAGATCTCATCGACCGCCGCGACGTGAGCCTCAACGACGTCACGATCGCCGTCGTCGACGAAGCCGACCGGATGGCGGACATGGGCTTTCTGCCCGCCGTGCGGAGGATCCTCGACCAGACGGCCCACGACCGTCAGGTGCTCTTGTTCTCGGCGACGCTCGACGGTGAGGTGGACGTCCTCGTCCGCCGTTACCAGAGCAATCCTGTACGTCACGAGGTCGAGCTCACCGAAGCGTCCTCGGGTGACGTACGGCACCTGTTCTGGAAGCTGGATCGCAACGACCGGGTGGCGCTGGCCGCAAAGGTCGCGGCTGGATACGAGAGCGCCATCATCTTCTGCAGGACCCGCCACGGCGCCGACCGACTCACCCGTCAGCTGACGGCCGCGGGCTTGCACGCGGTTGCTCTGCACGGCAGCCGTACCCAGGCTCAGCGAGATCGCGCTCTGCAGGCCTTCCATTCGGGCACGGCCCGCGTGCTCGTCGCGACCGACGTGGCCGCGCGGGGCATCCACGTGGAGAACGTCTCGTGCGTGCTGCACTTCGACCCACCGACAGACCACAAGGACTACGTCCACCGCTCGGGTCGCACGGGCCGTGCGGGAGCGGACGGGACCGTGATCTCCTTCGTGGCGCCCGACCAGACCAAAGAGGCCCGCTCTATCCAGCGCGCGCTCGGGTTCCCCCAGGTCCTCGAGCAGCCCGCGGGCCTGCCTCAGGTCCCGCAACGGGCGGTGACGACATCGCCTCGCGAGCCCGCACGCCTGGGAGTCTCGCTTCACCCGACGTCGATGCCGACCGAGTCGAACTCAGGGCGGACGACGGGACGCGCCGCCCGCCCGGTTCGCGCCGGGCACCTGCAGGCGTCCAGACGTGGATCGAACAGCAGCCGGTCGCTGCGGCCGGCGACCGGGACCGTGAAGTGGTTCGATCCCGTCCGCGGCTTCGGTTTCATCGCGCCTGACGCCGGCGGTCGTGACGTCTTCTTGCACCGCTCGGCGTTGAACGACACCGATCAGCCGCCTGCGGAGGGGGCTCGGGTCGAGTTCCTCTCCCGTCCCGGTCCGAAAGGGCTCGAGGCCGTGGAGCTGCGCGCCGGCTGAGCGTCCACCGCGAACCGGTGGGCCTGCCGATCGCCGGCTCAGCCCGCGCCGGGCTCAGGAGCTGGTTTCGTGCCGAGCACGAGCGACACGGTACGCAGCAAGGGACCCTGGTAGAGCTCGATGCTCACGCGGGCGCCGGGGTGGACCGACCGCGTGGCAACGGTGAGGGCCACGTCGGTCGGGATCGGGCGGCCGCCGAAGTCGACGATGACGTCACCGACCCGGATCCCCGCGAGAGCGGCGGGGGCCCCGGGGAACAGACCCACCACGAGCGCGCCGTGAGTCGGGTAGAGCCCGTAAGAGGCGCGGTTCGAGGCAGTGACCGAGACGACCTCCACGCCGAGAAAGGCCTTCGGCGGGCCGGCCGTACCTCCCTGGCGGAGCCCGGGGAGGAGTCTTTTGATGCTGCCGACGGGGATCGCGAACCCGATGTTCTGGGTCGGGGCATTGCCCGGTGTCGTCGCCGCGGCCGCGGTGCTCATTCCGATCACCTCACCGGCCGTGTCGACCAGCGGGCCGCCGGAGTTCCCCGAGTTGATCGCTGCCTGTGTCTGGAGGAGGCCCTTCAGGGACTCGGTCCCTGCGCACAGCCCACCGCCCGCCTTTATCGACCTGCCCTCGGCGGAGATGATGCCCTCGGTGACCGAGGGCTTGCTCTGCGACAGCGCCAATGCATTGCCGATGGCGAGAACCAGATCGCCGACACGGGGCCTCGCTCCACCGCCCAAGGAGACCGCCTGCAGTCGTGCCGGACCGTGCAGCTGGAGCAGCGCCACGTCCTCGCCGGGGTCCGTGCCCACGAGGGTCGCCGGATAGGTTCCCTTCTGGCCGTAGAGCGTGACCTTGATCTGGCTCGCCTCGGCTATGACGTGATTGTTGGTCAGGATCTCGCCGCCGCGGGTGAGGACCATGCCCGTCCCCTCCTCGAGCTGGGTCGTTCCACTCAGAGCTCCGGTGCAACCTGGCCCGAGGGCCTGGATGGTCACGACCGAGGGAAGCACGCGGGCGAGCACGGCCTTCACGGCTTTCATGGGTCCGAACACGCTCGTATTGGGAGAGAATTTCCACGATCTCGGTATCGCGGGCTCTGATGCCCGCGGAAACGGCTGCACCTGCGCCGGTAGCCGCTGCCGCCGCTACCAAAAGGGCGACGACGACGACGCCGATCCAGCCTCGCCGACCCTCAGCGCCCCCGCCCGCTGCGGACCCGGCGGGAGCGATTGGCCAAGCTTCAAAAGGGCTCTTCTCCTCCGTCGCAGGACCGGGTCCGGGCACCCCGGGCCGGGAGCCTGCGGGTGCGAACGGCTCTTCCGGCGTGCCTTCGCCGGCGTGCGGTTCCACAGTTGAGCTTGTAGCACATCAGCGTGAGAGGCGCCGCGCGTGGCCGATCCGGCACCTTCCCGGGCCTCCCGCTTCGCAAGCACTGCTCCAGCGGGTAGTTTGACCGGAGCATGCCTAATCGCCTCGACATCGAATTGACCAGCGACAGGGGGGACGGGAGCTACACCTGGCGCGCCCGCGGGGCGCGACAGCCCAAGGGAATCATCGACGGCAAGATCCTCTCCGAGACCGCCAAGGTGGGAGACGTGCTTCGCGTCGAGGCCGAGGTCGAGATCGACGGCATCACGATATTGGCGGTGCTGCCACCCAAGGAGAAGGCCTCGGCCTCCGGGCGCATCGAGATGCTCGGCTCTTCAAAACCGGTTGCGGGCGTGACCACCGTCCTCATCTCGGAGGGAGGTCGCGGCGATCGCCGTGACCTTCTGGACAGCCCGCGGCGCGGTGGTGGAACCGGTGGCCGCGACCGGCGCCCGGCCCGGGGCGGCGCGAGGCCCGACTCTCGCCGCCCGCAGCCCGGAGAGACGACGGCCGAGGGCGGCGACCGCCGTCCGGAGGGCCGTCCGCACCCGGACGCAGCGCCGGGAGGCCCGTCTTCGGCTGCGGTCGCCGGCCGAGCCCCGCGGCCGGTGCGGAGCGCCGTCCCGAGCGGCGGCCCCGTGTCGAGGGAGCCGGGGCGCACCTCGTCTCCCGCCGCCCCTCCGCCGGTGCCGAGCGCCGTCCGCGCCCGACAAGCGGTGCCGGAACCCGTCCGGGACGGCCCGGGGCCGAGCGGGACCAGACAGACGCCCGACAGCCGGCTGGAGCGCGGACAGCCCAGAGCCCGCGCCCGCCGAACCGCCCCGCGGTTCGAGCCGGGAACCGCGCACCGCGACCTGCTGCTGGCAGGCCTTGCTCCCGAGCAGCGTCCGATTGCGGAACGGCTCGCTGCGGGAGGTATCCCAGGAGTCCGCCGCGCGATAGCCGAAGAACGCGAGCGAGCCCGCTCTGAAGGCAGGCCCGAGGTCTCCGGAGACGCCATCCTCGCTCTCGCGGAGCAGCTGGCCCCGTCGGTGAAGCAGGCCACCTGGCTCGACAGGGCCGAGGCGGCCGTCGCGCCAGCTCGAGACGATCTCGCTGCGAGACCTGCGTACGACGGTCGCGTCGGCCGCACCCAGGGACGAGGCGGCCCGGGAGTTGGACCGCAAGCTTCGCGAGGAGCTCGACCGTCGCGTCAAGAAGCTCCGTGCCCACTGGGAGGAGCAGATCACCCACGCCCTCGAGGAGGGCCGCGTCCTGCAGGCGTTGCGCTTCTCGGCCCAGCCGCCCGAGCCAACCGCCCGGTTCCCCGCGTCACTCGTCGACAGGCTCGCGAGCGCCGCGGGCGCCTCCATGACCGCCAGCACCCCCGCTGAGCGCTGGCTCGCCCTTCTCGACGCGGCAAGCGCGTCGCCCATAAGGCGCCAGATCCACCCTGCCGGCCTGCCCGAGGACTCGACGGGCGAAGTCGTGCGCCGGGCGCGGCTCGCATCGGGTGGCTTGCCTGCCCTTGCTCCCATGGTCGGGCTCTCCATGCCTCCGCCGCCCAAACCGATCCCCGGCGCCCACCCTGTTCGACCGACCCGTCCCCCGACACGTCCACCGAGACGCCCGGGCAAGCCCGTCCGCGGCACAGAAGGCACCAGAGGGCACCGCTGGCTCGGGCGCTTCCGATTCGCAAAGCGGGGTCGTCGCGCAAGTGCCGCCCGAGGTTCCGGTGAATCTGCTGTCCAGGCCCTCGACGCGGGCCGCCCGCTCGCCCCTCGCCCGCCCCATCGGAACCTGCCCCGCCGGTGCCAGCTCCGCCACGGCCGAAGGCGTCGCGGCAGGTGAGATTCCCGCGGATCCTGTGCCGTCGGAGACTCCCGAGGACACGGCGGCCGAAGGAACTGCGACGGAGCCGGCTCCGGACGGGGCGTCCGCGTACGCCGACGACGGCTCGACGCCCCGGCCTTCGGCCGACGCAGCTCCGCGACTCCCGGACGAGGAAGACCCTGGCCCTGCTCCGGCCGATGCCTAGGGCCCGCTAGCGCCCTCCGGCCGAAGCTACGCCGCAGCGAGCCGTCGGGGCTCCCTCTCGTCCACTCGTAAGCCAAGGCGCCGGTGCATGACGAGCAGGCGCGCGACCAGGCCTGCGCCCTCGAGGAAGTTCTTCGACTCCCGGATCCCGGGCAGCACCCATACGTCGAGACCGCCTGCCCCGTTCTCAGCAGCCCAGTCGGACACCGCGTCGAGCAGGCTCTCGCCCACGCCGACCTCTCGCGCCTGTGGGTCCACGTAGAGCACCTCTGCGACCGCCGAGCGCGACGAGTCTGACAGCTCATCTAGCCGGACGACGGCCAGCCCGACCGGCACTTCGTCGACAAGCCCGAGCAGGACGAGACGTCGGGACGTCGCCCACCATCTCTTGGAACAATGGCTCGAGCGGTTCGCCGAAAGCTTCCTTCGACAGGTACGTACCGCCTCCCCGCTCGCGAGTCAGCGAGTCCCGGAAGCTCCGGTACAGGTCCGACGAGCACCGAAACGTCGCTCTCGGTCCCGACGCGGGTACGGACCTCCATCTCCGTCGTCGGTGCCCGGCGCGTCGGCTCAGGCCGTGACGCTGCCGCGCTCCGCGCTCAGCTGAGCGATCCGGTGCAGCACGGTTCGGCGGCGCCGGGTGGCCGACTCGTGGCGGCGAACAGACTCGAGCTCGCCCGGCGTGAGAGAAGCAAGCCTCTCGACCACCTGTGAGGCCGCCAGAGTGCCGTAAGCCGGGATCGGAAGCTCCTCGCCGGAACCGTCGGCCGACAACCTCGAGGCTTCGGGGGATCTGGACGTGGCGGCCGGCCCCGAGCCGGCCGGGCGCGCAGCAGATTGGCGGCTTCGCGGATCGCACCTTTGTCACCCGCTCCGGCGTTTCGCCGGCGAGCGGTGCGGGAGCGTCGGAAACGGGCTGCGGCGGCACCTCGACAGGCCGCCGCGAAGCCGCAGGTGGCGCCTTCAGCCTGCTCAAGGCGCCCTGCACGGCGAACCTGCCGACCGAGCTGGCGACACCGATCCGCCGCTCGAACCGCTCACGTCCCCGCTCTGCCAGCCGGGACAGTTCCTCGGCGGCGACGACTGCCGCGCCAAGGGGCGCGTAGAGCAGAAGTCAAGCAGTGTCTCGGGGAGGGGTCGCTCATCAGCCACGAAACGAAGCTACCCGGCGGCGGGCCGCGAAGCGCTCACACGCAGTCTCGGCAAAGCAGGCGCTTTTTGTCCGCCAGCTGCGTCTGGCTCTTCACGAGGAAACAGGACCGGCAGACGAACTCTCCGGGCTGCTTCGGCAGCACGCGGAGGGATCCCTCCCCGCGCTCCTCCGAATCGGGGGCCTCCTCCTCCTCGTCGTCCTCGTCGTCGGCGACGACGAGACGCTCTTTCAAGATCACATCGAGGCTGGCCTCGACGTCGTCATCGTCCAGCTCGTCGTCGTCCTCGTCGTCTGTCTCGATCGGCGCCGCGTCGCCCTCGACCACGACGCCGACCGGGGACACGACGACGACGTCTTCGTCGTCATCGTCCAGATCGTCGACGAGCGCGACGTCACCGAGGTCGTCGTCATCGTCGTCGTCGAGAAGATCATCGTCAGCGAGATCTTCGAGGTCCGCCTCGTCCGCGTCGGCAACGTCCAGATCGTCCACCTCGACGGGCTCTTCCAGATCCGGCGTTTCCTTGGTGTCCTTGCGCATGAACGTCCTTCAAGTGATCGATGCTGTCTCGCGTAGCGCCCTCGCAAACCAGTGTCGGGGACGCGGCCGGATGGACTATACGGCACCAATGCTTCGTTCGGGACGACTTCCAGCGAGATTCCTCCCTCGAAGTGGAAGCCGGCGCTGCAGCCGCGGGGCGGCGGCAGGACCCAGGATGCCTTTGGGGCCACCCTTTGTCGCCTGCCCGGGCGATTCGCCGGCATCTGATGCCGGCCGGGGCGTTCTCTACTCGACTCCTGGGTCCCCACCACTCGCAACACCCCCGGACGCTTTCTGAACGGCCTCCGCTTGATTCGGAAGCCGCTTTCGGCTTGAGGGGACTCTCTAGTTATGACCACTGGGACTCTGCCCGTCAAGAGGGAACGAGAACTCCCCCGTCAGAGGCTTGGCCCGACTCTCCGGCGGTTGGACTGCGAGCGTTCCTCTGCCTCCAGACGGCCGAGATCGGTATCGGAGTAGTCCACGAACCGCATGGCCGCAGCGATTGCCCGGTGACCGGCCTGCCCGCCGATGAGGCGGTGCATCTCTTGGGCGATCCGGCGATAGGCGGGATGACCCTGCGGCCCGGAGCGCAGTTCCAAGACGTGCATCGCCTCCCGGGCGTTCAGCTGCAGCACGAAGCGGATGTTGAACGCCAGCGCCACGGCGTAGGCGCTCTGCTCGGGAAAGTAAGGGGCGAGGGCGTCGTGCAGGCTCTTGGAACGCTCCAGCGACTCGAGGAACTGGCCCTGCAGGCCTGCCGCCTCGACGAGCTCCGGCACCTCGAAGCCAAGATCGGTGCCGAGCGGCTGCCATTCGACAGTGAGCATCCGATGGCGCTGGAGGTCCCGGAATGCCCCGTAATCCCCCACGATGTCGAATCTGTAGGAAGTGGCCTCGAGAGCCCTCCCGGGGCGGTGGCGGCGATTTGAGCGCTCTCCCACGTAAGCCTGGATTATCCTCCGCCGTGCCTCAGGCCCGAGAGCCGCCACGCGCCGGGCAACTTCGACCTCGGGCACGTTGAGATGCGGGTAGCACATCGCCACGAGCACCTTGTCCTCTCCGGCGGGGTCGAAGTCGGTGAGGGTGACAGAGGTCCCCGGCGCCGGGACCGCCATCGGCCACAGCTCGTGCACGACAGCCTCCATGGCCTCGCGGCGGTCCTGCAGGTATTCGGCCCACACCCCGCCACGCTCGGGCCGGTCGATCCTGGCGAGAAACGACGGGATCACCTTGCGCAGCTCGAGGAGGATCATCTCCGCATAGCGGCGCGCCTCGGGCAAAGGGTGCGCCCTCATGCGCAACAACAGCTGCTCGTAGCTCTGGCCGGAGCCGAAGATCCCGACATTGGAGAGCGAGCCGGCCGGGAGCAGCCCTCTCAGGGCGTCGAGGCACCGGGCCCTCACCGCGTGGCGATGCGCGAGCTCGGACACGCCGCCGTGCCTGGGGTTCTCGCGCAGCACGAAGGCCTGCAGCGCCGGCAGGAGCTCGCCGTAGGTGTCGAACATGCGGTCCATCTCGCCCACGTAGCGCGCGCCGAGAGGCGACTCGAGCACGGCCTGATCCCGGTGGTAGCGGTAATGACCGGACGGGAGGCGGCTGTCGTAGGGGATGTAGCGGGTCGACTGCTCGAGGTAGGACATGATCCGTCCCCGCTCGAGGATCTTGGTGAGGACGTTCGAGGACTGCTCGCAGGCGAGGTGGACCGCTCCCAGCTGGGCAACCGAGTCATCCCCGTACTCGCTGAAGACCCGGGCGTAGAGCTCCTCGGCGCGGCGCAGGCCGACGGAGGCGTCCAGGCTCGTGTCCCCCGCCACGTCGAGCTCGTCGAAGAACTCGTCGAGGAAGAGCCGCCGCAGGCTCTTGGAGGAGCGTGAGTACCTGGCGAACAAGGCGCCCTTGACGACCTCGGGCAGGTTCACGAGCGCGAACACGGGGCCGTCGAGATTCGTGAAGTAGCGGCCGAGCACCTCCCGCTCCTCGGCGGTGAACTTCTCAACGCCTGCGATAGACATGCTCGAACGACATTACGAGGCAGGTTGCCTACCGGCGCGGATGGTCCCGCGCTCGACCGGGATCGAGACGACCGACGAGGCGGCGACCACGTCGCGCAGGAGTCGCTCGGCCGCCACCCTGGCGCTGTGGGCCGTGTCGGGCTCGCGCGCCACCATCGTCACCTGGCGGAGCAGGTCGATGACCTGTTTGACGTTGCGGACGAAGTCGCCGCCGGACATGAGCGGCGCCGAGCGCCGGCCTCGCTCGGCCCGGGCCCGCGCCCGGCTGGAGGACCTGGCGGAGGTCCCTGCCTTTGGCCCAGTCGTAGATCAGCGCGGCAAAGCCCGAGTCGACGCCGCGGGTCGCCGGGAGGCGCATGTGCCTCTCCTCGTCGGCCAGCGCCTCGGACAGGTCCTCGATCGCCTCCAGGCGTCTGCCGACCTTGGCGTTGGGAGCAGGCAACGGCGCCTCGCGCTCCCGGCGCGCCTCGTAGCAGAACCCCGACGCGACCGCAGCCAGGCTCGGCGGGTCGAGTCCGTCGAGCTGGCCGGACTCGAGCGCCTCGGCGATGAGGAGATCGGCCTCGTGGTAGAGGCCGGCGAGACGCCCTCCGGCTTCTGTGACGGTCCAACGATCGAGATAGCCGCGTCGCTCGAGCACGGCCAGGACGGCCTCCAGCTCTCCGACGAGGTCCTCCTCGGAGAGGAACTGGGCGAACGAAGAGCTGACGAGCGTGTACGCCGCCTCTCGCGTATGCCGGCGCACGAGGTTGACGGCGAGGTTGTACGTGGGCCGGAACGAGGAGGTGAGGGCCCGCGGGCGGCCGCCCGCGATCCGGGCGACGTCGCCGAAGGAGTGGAAGGGCGAGCACAGCACGGCCGCATAGCCCACGTCGTCGATGCCCCGCCTGCCGGCGCGCCCGGTGAGCTGCGTGTACTCCCCCGGTGTCAGCTCCTGGTGGCCCCTGCCGCCGAACTTGGTGACCTCCTCGATGATCACGGTGCGGGCGGGCATGTTGATCCCGAGCGCCAGCGTCTCGGTGGCGAACACCACCTTCACGAGCGCCTCGGCGAAGCACGCCTCGACGGCTTCCCGGAACGGCGGCACCATGCCCGCATGGTGGGCGGCAATGCCGGCCTCGATGCCCTCCGCGTAGGTCGGATAGCCGAGAACGGCCAGGTCCTCGTCGGTGAGGGGATCGACGTAGGACTCCACGATCGCCCGAATCCGATGCCGCTCCTCGGGCGTCGTCAGCCTGAGGCCGTCATCGAGGCAGTGTCGCACCGACTCGTCGCAGCCGGCGCGCGAGAACACGAAGTAGATCGCGGGCAGGAGGCGCTCGGCGGCCAGTCGGTCGACGACCTCCACCCGTCTCGGCCGGTACAGCTGGGCACGGCCCGACCCCGCCTGCGCGCCGCGCATGTTCACCCTGGCGCTCGGGAGAGAAGGACCGGGCCCGCTCGAGCCCCTCCGGCCGGTGCCCGGGCGAGCGAGCAGGTTGTCCAGCCTGAGCGCCTCCGGGTTCGGCCGACCGTCGACGAAGGTCGGGAGCAGGTGGAGGTGCTCGGCGGAGCGGTCCCCCACCACGAAGAGGTTCTTCAGCTCGACCGGCCGGTGCTGCTCGATGACGACGCCGGTCGCACCGCGGACCTCCGAGATCCAGGCGGCGAGCTGGTCGGCGTTGGCGACCGTCGCCGACAGGCAGACAAGGGTCACGTTCGGAGGGGCCCCGAGGATCACCTCCTCCCAGACACCGCCGCGATAGGGGTCCTGGAGGAAATGGACCTCGTCGAGCACCACATAGCGCAGGTCGGAAAGACGCCCGGGCTCGGCGTGGATCATGTTGCGCAGGACCTCTGTCGTCATCACCACGATCGGTGCCTGACCGTTGATCGAGTTGTCCCCTGTGAGCAGCCCGACACGGTCGGCCCCGTACTTGCGGCGGAAGTCCCCGTACTTCTGGTTCGACAGGGCCTTTATGGGCGTCGTGTAGAAGGCCTTGGCACCTTCTTCGAGGGCGAGATGGACCGCATACTCGGCCACGACGGTCTTGCCCGAGCCCGTCGGCGCGCTGACGAGGACCGACTGGCCCTGGTCCAACAGGTCCAGGGCGTCGAGTTGAAACCTGTCGAGTGGATAGGGATGCTCCGCGACGAAATGCTCGCGGGAGCCGGGCTGTGCCAAAGGCGTGCTCACGCCCTCGTTCGGGCGGCGACCGGTCACTTGCCGAGCAGTCTTCCGATGACGATGGACGCCTCGTAGAAGATGAGAAGCGGTATGGCGAGAGCCAGCATCGAGAACGGGTCCGAGCTCGGTGTCACGATGGCGGCGAAGGCGACCATGCCGATGATGGCCCAGCGGCGGACCTTCGACAGCTTCGCCGGTGTGAGCACCCCGGCGATCTCGAGGCCGACGAGCAGGACCGGGAATTCCAACGTCGCCCCGAAGGCGACCATCAGCAGCAAGATGAGCGTTATGTAGGAATTCGGGGAGATGATCGCCGTGATGTGCGGGCCGCTCACGTTGATCAAAAAGCGCAGGGCATGGGCGAATACCAGGTACGCCGTGGCGGCGCGCGCGGCGAACAAGACGGCGGTGGCGACGCTGAAGGGGACGGCGTACTTCTTCTCGTTCGCCTTCAGCCCCGGCGTGACAAAGCGCCAGAGCTGGTAGAAGAGCACCGGGATGGCGATGAGGATGCCGCCGTAGCACGACACGTTGAGACGCAGCGCGAAGCCCTGCAGCGGAGCGGTGATGTAGAAGCTGCAGTGCTTGGGAACCGCCTGGCAGTAGGGGCGCTGGAGGAGCGTCAGGATCTGTCCGTAGAAGGCATAGGTCACCACGGCCCCCACGGCGATGGCGCATATCGAGATGATGAGCCGCCGGCGAAGCTCGCCCAGGTGCTCGCCGAGCGTCATGGCGTCCGGGTGCGGGCGCGGACTCTCCCTCCGGGCGCGGAACCTCCCCATCCAAGCCCAGGCTGCCATGGCTCAGTTCATGCTCGGCTCGTCGAACACGAAGACCGTGTCCGCCGAGCGGGTGTCCGCCGACAAGGTGCCCACCGACGACCAGGAGGGCACAGACGGGGGCCTGCGGACCGATCCGGCCTCCTGTCGGCCGAGAAGCGGCTGGAAGCTCGACTCGCCGTCGTAGGACTCGTCGTCCCCGCCCCAGGTGCCTCGGGCGAAGAAGGTCTCCGACGTGACGCCCGCGTCGCCCGCTTCGGCCGTCACCTCGCCGACGGCCGTCGTCGAGGTGCCCGTTCCCGACACGAGCCCGCTCAGGTAACCGGTGACCGCCTTGGCCGGGCTGGTGGGGATGTTGGGCAGGTCGAGGTCCGGCACGAGGGCACGGACCTCTTCGTCGAACTTCGCCCGGAGGCGGTTGAGCTCGCGCCAGGCGCCGCCGAGCTGGCGCGCCGCGCGGGCAGCCTCTCAGGGCCCACCACGATAAGTGCTATGACCAGGAGCAAGAAGATCTTGGCCGGGTCGAGACCGCCCACGGCGTGATCCTACCGTTCCGCCGCAACGAGGAGCGGCCGGCACCTCGGTGTCTTCATGAAGTCGCTCCCTCCTAGAAAAAGTGCAGGTAGGGGTGCCCGAAGCGCCACACGATGACGAACACCTTGCCACGATGTAGGTGACCGGCAGCGTCCCCCAGGTCCTGCTGTCCGCCGAGTCCCCGCGGCAGTCGCCCATCACGAAATAGTGCGCCGGGGGGATCTTCGTGCGGGTGATGTTCTCGGCGGTCTCCGAGCAAATGCCGCTGAGCGCCGGGAGCCACGGCTCCTTGAGGGGCCGGCCGTTGATGAGCACCGTGCTCCCGATCGAAGAGATGGTCTCCCCGGGCAGGCCTATGACCCGCTTCACGAGATCCGAGTCCGTCGTGCCCACGTCGGTAGGAGGCCGCCGGAACACGACGATGTCGCCCCTGTGGATCGTGTAGCCGAACTTCAGCACGACGATGCGATCGCCGATCTGCAGGGTCGGCAGCATCGAGCCCGAGGGCACGAAGAACGCCTGCACGACGAAGGTCCTCAGACCGGCCGCGGCCAGCACCGCGTAGAAGCACGACCGCTACCCACTCGAGTATCCGCCGCCTGCCGCGGGGCCGCGCCGGCTTTGTGATCGGGCTGGCCCATGACCTGAGTTCGGCGCCGCCTCCTCGGGCGGATGGGTGGCGGGGTCTTCCAGCGTCTCGACGGGCACGTATCGCGCCTCGCCCACCGCGCCTGTAGGAACCCCGCCCGCGTCCGTCATCTTCTCGAAGCTTAAATGGACTCGATGAGCCGCTCGACGCGCTCGTCGTGAGAGCGGAACGGGTCTTTCAACAGGACCGTGCGCTGAGTCTGGTCGTTCAGCTTCAGGTGCACCCAGTCCACTGTGAAGTCGCGGCGCTTCTCCTTCGCCCGGCGGATGAACTCGCCGCGAAGTCGTGCCCGGGTGGTCTCGGGAGGCGAGTCCATGGCCTTCTCGATGGCCTCATCGGTCGTCACGCGGTCCACGCGTCCCTTGGCCTGCAACAGGTAGAAGATGCCGCGGCTGCGGTCGACGTCGTGGTACTGGAGGTCCAGCAAAGCAACCCGCGGGTGGCCCGAGCGGAAGCTGGTGGCGCTCCCGATAGGCCTCGACCAGGCGGTACTTGACCACCCAGTCGCATTCGCGGTCCAAGCCGAGCGGGTCCTTCTCGAGCTGCTCCATGCAGTGCTGCCACATCGACAGCGCCCGCTCTTCGAGAGGGGGAAGCCCGCGACGCTCGTGGTAGCGGATCGCCCTGTCGAGGTACTCGCGCTGGATGTCGAGCGCGCTCAGCTCGCGTCCGTTGGCCAGGCGGACCTCGCGCCGGCAGGTGATGTCGTGGCTGATCTCGCGGATGGCACGGATCGGGTCCTCGAGGGTGAGGTCGCGGATCACCACGCTCGGGTCTTCCAGCATCCGCAGGAGGATGCTCGTCGCGCCGACCTTCAAGTACGTCGCGTACTCGCTCATGTTCGAGTCGCCGACGATGACGTGCAGGCGGCGGAAGCGCTCCGCGTCGGCGTGGGGCTCGTCCCGGGTGTTGATTATGGGACGGCTGCGCGTCGTGGCCGAGGAGACGCCCTCCCAGATGTGCTCGGCCCGTTGGCACAGGCAGAACATCGCCCCCCGGGCGGTCTGCAGCACCTTGCCGGCTCCGGAATAGATCTGCCTGCTCACGAAGAACGGAATGAGCACCTGGACGAAGTGGGAGAAGTCATCTCTCCGGCTGGTCAGGTAATTCTCGTGGCAGCCGTAGGAGTTGCCGGCGGAGTCGGTGTTGTTCTTGAACAGGTAGATGACCCCGCGGATGCCCTCGTCGCGCAGGCGGCTCTCGGCGGAGGCCACCAGTCCCTCCAAGATGCGCTCCCCGGCCTTGTCATGGGTCACGAGGTCCTCGATGGAGTCGCATTCGGGCGTGGCGTACTCGGGATGGCTTCCGACGTCGAGGTAGAGCCTGGCCCCGTTCTCGAGGAACACGTTGCTCGAACGGCCCCAGCTCACGACGCGCTTGAACAGGTAGCGCGCCACCTCGTCGGGGCTCAGCCGGCGCTGCCCGCGGAGGGTGCACGTGACCCCGTACTCGTTCTCGATCCCGAATATGCGACGCTCCACCGAGGTCCACGGTAGCCTCGAACCGGATGAAGCCATCCGACCGCATGGTCCACCTGACCAGTGTCGTGGGTTCGTTTCACGGCCATGTGCTCGCGGCACGCCTCAATTCGGAGGGAATCGCGGTCGAACTGCGCGGCATGAGCGAGGGCCCCTACCCGCTGCAGATGAACGTCAGCGTGTTCGTCCACGAGGACCAGCTCGAGCTCGCACGGTCCTTGCTGCTGGCCGATGCCGTCGATGCCGCCTTCGACGACCGCTACAGCGACCTCGGCCCCGAGGACGCGGGGCGCTCGACCTGCCCCCCGTCGATCTCCCCCGGACCTCCCGGGCACGGCGCGCCCGTACCGTGCTTGTGCTCGTGATGGTCAGCCTCATACTGCTCGTCGGCTTCGTCACCTCGATTCACTGAGAGGCGCGTCACCTATAGGCGCGTCACTGCGCCGGCGTGCCACCGCCCGACTCGTTCTCCTCGCCGGGGGAGGACTCCCCGCCCTGCGGAGTCCGGGGGCACCTCGGGCGACGGACCTGCCTCGACTGCCGCCACAGGCTCGCCGTCGTCCAGGAGCGCCGCCACCTCCTCGTCCTCGACGTGCCGGAACGCCCTGCGCCACGGCCCGTGCTCGAGCACGGCCACTTCCAGATCGTCCGCATGAAGGGTTCTCGACGGCCCGGAAAGGCTCGTGACACAAGCACGGATCGCCTCTCGAAGCGGCCAGCCCTGGGCGAATCTCGCCGCCATCCGCTGGCTGACGGCGTCGGCTTCCCCGCCGAGAACCGTGTACCGCTGCTCGTCGGCAACGGTGCCGTCATAGGCGATGTGGAACAGCTGGTGCGCATCGCCGGTCGGGTCGAGCTCGGCCACGAGGATCTCGACCTCGAGGGGCTTCATCTCGTGGGTGAAGACCTGTCCGAGGTACTGGGCATACACGTTCGCGAGCGAGCGGGCGTCGACGTCCTCGCGTGAGTAGGCGTAGCCCTTCGTGTCGGCGTGGCGCACGCCTGCGACCCGCAGCTGATCGAACTCGTTGTAGCGGCCCACGCCGGCGAAGGCGACCCGGTCGTAGATCTCGCTGATCTTGTGGAGTGTGCTCGACGGGTTCTCGGCCACGATGAGGACACCCCGGTCGTAGGTGGTCCCGACGAGGGCCCGACCGCGGGCGATGCCCTTTTGGGCGTACTCGGCGCGGTCCTTCATGACCTGTTCGGGGGCCACGTAGTAGGGCATCGTCATGGCCGGGCCCCCCTTTCGTCCCTCTCGCGCCGGCGCCCGAGGACGTTGTTGAAGTGCGCGGCCACCTCCGCGTCCTCCAGGCGCGTGTAGCCGTCGGAGTCGACGGCCGCCACAACCGGGTAGATGCCTCGCAGCGGGTCCGGGCCGCCCGTCGCCGTGTCCTCGTCGGCGGCCTCGTACAGGGCCGCCACCGCCAGCTCGATCGCCTCGTCCCGGCCCAGGCCGTCCCTGTAGCCGAGCTTGATCGTGTTCTTGGCGTCGCGCCCCCCAGAACCGGTGGCGTGGAACTCGGTCTCCTCGAAACGTCCTCCGGTGACGTCGTAGGTGAAGATCCGGCCCTTCTTCAAGCGCAGGTCGTAGCCGCCGAACAGCGGGATCACCACGAGTCCCTGCATCGCCATGGGCAGGTTCGCACTCACCATCTGCCCGAGCTGGTTCGCCTTCCCCTCGAGGCTGAGGCGCGTCCCCTCGACCTTCTCGTAGTGCTCGAGCTGTGTCTGGAAGAGCCTCACCATCTCGATCGCGGTGCCCGCGGCCCCGGCGATGGCCACGGCCGAGTGACGGTCAGCGGGAAAGACTTTCTCGATGCTGCGGTGGGCGATCATGTTGCCCTCTGTCGCGCGACGGTCCCCCGCCATGACGATGCCGCCTTCGAAGCGCAGTGCCACGATCGTGGTGCCGTGGGCGACACCGGACAGCTGCGCCGCGGCCGCGGCGGGACCCGGTCCCGCAGCCGCGCTCAGCTGCTCGTGGACCTGCCTCGCGCCGCTCTGGGCTCCGGCGGCGTGCGTCCGGCGGAGCAGCTCTGTGAAGCTTGGCCCCGGGTCACTGTCCGAGGGGAAGAAGGGAAGGCTCATGGGCGGGGCTACGACTCGCTTTCTCTCACTCGCCCCCCTTTTGGACATAGTTGCGGACGAACTCCTCGGCGTTGTTCTCGAGGACTTCGTCGATCTCGTCGAGCAGGTCGTCGATCTCGGCCTTCAAGCGGTCTCCCCGCTCGGCCGTCGCCGGAGCCTCCTCTTCGGCCGTCGTCGTCTCACGGCTCGTCGTGGGTCGCTTCTTCAGCTCGCGCTCTGCCATCACCGTTCCTTATGAGCCCAATCGCCTAAGTAGCTCTGCCGGAGTCTCGCATCCTTCGAAAAGCGTATCGACATGGAGCGCTGTCCCCTTCAACGGCTCCATCATCGGCACGCGCCGCAGCGGGTCCTCGCCGATGTCGAACACGACCGAGTCCCAGTTGGCGGCGACGATCGCAGAGGAGAAGCGCTTCGAGGCACCGGCCGCGAAAGTAGGCCCTTGTCGTCGAGGGGGGCGCCGTTGTCGCCGCGGCGACCTGCTCGTCGTCGGTCAGCGTCTCCATGGCCAGACGCGGCGAACAAGGACTTGGAAGGCCGCAGGTCGTGGTACTGCAGGTCGATGCCGGCCAGCTTCGGGTCGTCCCAGTCGAGTCCGTGGCGCTCCTTGTAGGCCTCCACGAGCCGGAGCTTGGCGACCCAGTCGAGCTGGCCGGCCAGGGACTGCGGATCGGTCTCCAGGCCGACGAGGACGCCTTCCCAGCGGTCGAGCACGCGACGGGCGACCTGCTCGCTCCCGAGGGCCTCCAGGCCCCGCTCCGCGGCGTACTTGCGGGCGAGGTCGTACACTCCCACTGCATCTCGAGGGCGGTCAGCGCCCCGCCCGCGGCGAGGTCCATCTTCGTGCGCAGGGTCGTGTCGCGAGACACGGCCCGGATCGCCGCCACGGGATTGGCGAGCCTGAGCTCACGGCCGGGGTGGAAGTCGTCCTCGATCATCGCCAGCACGAGGGCGGTGACGCCCGACCTTCAAGAACGTCGCCACCTCCGACAAGGTTCGCGTCGCCGACGATCACGTGCAGCCGGCGGTACTTCTGCGGGTCGGCGTGCGGCTCGTCCCGGGTGTTGATGATCGGCCGCTTGAGCGTCGTCTCGAGGCCCACCTCCTCCTCGAAGAAGTCGGCCCGCTGGCTGAGCTGGAACGGCGGCGCGGCGCCCGCGTGGGAGGCCTCCTCGCCGATCTTGCCCGCGCCGGTGTAGATCTGGCGCGAGACGAGGTGAGGGGTCAGCTCGTGGACGATCCGCGAAAAGGGCACGGCCCTGTCGACGAGGTAGTTCTCGTGACAGCCGTACGAGTTGCCCTTGCCGTCGGAGTTGTTCTTGTAGATCACGATCTCCTCGCCCGCCGGCAGGAGCCGGTCGGCGGCCTCCATCGACCGCCTCAAGATCGAGCTCGCCCGCCCGGTCGTGCAGCACGAGCTCGAGCGGCGTTCGAGCACTCCGGGGTCGAGTACTCCGGATGGGCGTGGTCGACGTAGTAACGAGCACCGTTGGTGAGGACGGCGTTGACGAGGTGGGTCTCGATCTCCGGGGGCATCGAGCCCTCGCGGGCGAACCCGCGGGCGTCGCGGCCCGGCGACTCGTCCTCGAAGTCCCACCCGACCTTGCGCTCGAGCTGGGCGACATAGGAGTTGATGAGGAGCGACGACGCGGTCGTCGGGCTCATCTCCCCAGGTGAGATCACCTGGATCCCGTACTCGGTCTCGATGCCGCAGACCTTCGCCATCGCCACGCTCGGACGCTACCGACCACTCTGTCGAGGCGACCGGTACACCGAGGCGGAGGCTCAGAGATACTGGCCGGTGCCGACCCGCTCGATGGCACGCCCGCCACGCTCCTCGCCGCCTGAGCCCATGAGCGTGCGGATGTAGATGATCCGCTCGCCCTTCTTGCCCGAGATCTTCGCCCAGTCGTCCGGGTTCGTCGTGTTCGGCAGGTCCTCGTTCTCCTTGTACTCCTGGCGGATGGACTCGATCATGTCAGCCAGGCGGATGCCGTGGCCCTCGCCGGCGATCTCACGCTTGATGGCGAGCTTCTTCGCCCGGCGAACGATGTTCTCGATCATCGCCCCCGAGGAGAAGTCCTTGAAATAGAGCGTCTCTTTGTCACCGTTTTGGTAGGTGACCTCGAGGAATCGGTTCTCGTCGTCGGCCCGGTACATCTCCCTGACGGTCTGCTCGATCATGCCGGCGACGGCCTTGGCCGGCGTCACCTCCGCCGAGACTGGCCACGTCCGAGGCGTCGAGCGGCAAGGTGTCGGTCAGGTAGCGGGCAAAGACCTGCTGGGCGGCGCTCTCGTCAGGCCGTTCGATCTTGATCTTCACGTCGAGGCGTCCCGGGCGCAGAATCGCCGGGTCGATGAGGTCCTCGCGGTTGGACGCTCCGATCACGATGACATTGCGCAGTGCCTCGACGCCGTCGATCTCAGCGAGGAGCTGCGGCACGACCGTCGACTCCATGTCCGAGGAGATGCCGCTGCCGCGGGTGCGGAACAGCGAGTCCATCTCGTCGAAAAAGACGATGACGGGCACCCCCTCTTCGGCCTTCTCGCGTGCGCGTTGGAAGACGAGGCGGATCTGGCGCTCGGTCTCGCCGACGTACTTGTTCAACAGCTCGGGGCCTTTGATGTTGAGGAAGTAACTGCGGACCTTGGCGTTGCCAGTGCGCTCGCCGACCTTTTGCGCAAGCGAGTTCGCGACCGCCTTCGCGATGAGGGTCTTGCCGCACCCGGGCGGCCCGTAGAGCAAGATCCCCTTCGGCGCCTGCAGCCGGTACTCGGCGAACAGCTCGCGGTGCAGATACGGCAGCTCGACGGCGTCGGTGATCGCCTCGATCTGGCTGTCGAGCCCGCCGATGTCGGCATAGGTGACATCGGGCACCTCTTCGAGCACGACCTCCTCGAGCTCGGGCCGGGGCAACTTCTCGTATAGCAGCATCGTGCGCGGGTCCATCAAGCAGCGAGTCGCCGGCACGCAGCTTCACTGCCCGCGAGGATAGTCGGATATCTCCGCCACCTGCTCCTGGTCGGCCCGCCCGACGATCAGGGCACGGCGGCCGTCCTCGAGCACCTCGAGCACCGACACGACCTCGCCACCGAGCTCGGGGTCGCGAACCAAGAACGACGTTCAGCGACTCGTTTAGGACGACCTCTTGGCCCTTTCGGAGCTCATCTGTCTCCAGGCCAGGGTGAGACGCGACACGCGCATCTTGCGGCCGCTGGCGAACACGTCCACGGTCCCGTCGTCGTTGCCGGCCAGGTAGGTGCCGTAGGCGGACGGCGGCTGGGTGAGCTTGTCCACCTCCTCGCGCAGCGCGGCGATGTGCTCTTTTGCCTGCTGGAGCGTGAAGGTCAGCTTCTCGTTCTGCGAGACGGCATGGGCGAGCTGGCCCTTGGTCTCGAGCAGTCGCTCTTCGAGTGTGCGCACGCGCCCAGGGGCTTCTTGTAGGCGGCGCCTGAGCTCTGTTATCTCGTCTTCGGCCTGCTCGGCGCGCCGGTGAAGCTCCTCGCGGTCCTCGTCGTCTTGTCCAAATTCCGTGGGCCCGTCGTTTCCCATGGTGTGCCCACCTCCTCACATGGCGCGATCTTCGCCCCCCTCGTCGGGACCCTACACCGACGCTGGAGTGCTGTGGCACCACAGCCGGAGGACTCGTCGTTTGGCGGGGCCGGTGATCCTTGGGACAACTCACGATTGCAATCACAAGTACAAGTCAGCCAAAAAGACAGAGGCGCTCAAGGAGGAGTGGCGGATGAAGGTTTGGATTGACCAGGACCTTTGCACGGGAGATGGTGTCTGCGAGGAACTATGCCCTTCTGTGTTCACGCTCCTCGACAACGGGCTGACCTACGTAAAGCAAGGAGACACCGTCTTTAACAGCCCGGAGGCGAGTCGCAGGTGGCGACGGTCCCTCCGAGTTCGAGGACGCGGTCGCCGAGGCGGCAGACGAGTGCCCAGGAGAGTGCATCTTCCTCGTTAACGACTGAGCAACGGCGAAAGACGCCGGCTCGAGGAGTTGCGCCACTTGCACCCTCGTCACGGCGCGGACCCTAAGCTTTGCCGCGCTGAAAGGAAGCGGTCGCGACACAAGTCGGCCGAAACACGGAGCGTAAGGCCCCAAGGAGATGAGTGGCTGATGAAGGTGTGGATTGACCAGGACCTCTGCACAGGCGATGGCCTCTGCGAGGAGATCTGTCCTGCGGTGTTCACTCTTCTCGACGACGGCCTCGCCTACGTGAAGCAAGGTGACACCGTCCTCAACGAGCCGGGGGGCCGTCCCAGATGGCGGCGGTCGCTCCGAGCTCGAAGATGCCGTCACCGAGGCCGCCGAGGAGTGCCCGGGAGAGTGCATCTTCATCGTCACCGAATAGACGAGCGGCGCCTCGGCATCCTCGGGGTTCCCGCCCTCGGGCACGACCTTGTCGCCCGCCCTAAACAGTCGTCACGACAACAAGCGGGCAGAGGTCACAAATCCCGTGTGGGCGACCATCCGGTGATCAGGTCGAACCGACCGGCCCTCGATGTGCCAAGTGCGCCTGAGGACCTCGAAGGTCTCCGCCATCGCGAAACCGCTCTGCTCGAGTGCCCCTGCGCAGCTCGGCGGTCTGGTTGATGGACGGCAGATAGGCGAGCAGGATCCCGCCGGGCGACAAGCGCCTTCGTGGCGTGGTCGACGACCTGCCACGGCTCGGGCAGGTCGAGCACGATCCGGTCGAGCCCCTCTTCGTCGATGCCCAGGTAGATATCGCGCTCAAGGACCTCATAGGGCTGGTCCGGGCCCAAGAACGCCTCCACGTTCGCGCCGCGCGGGCCGCGAAGTCGGCCCGCAGCTCGTAGCCGGTGATGACTGCGCCCGGCTCGCAACATCGCCATGGAGAGTGCGCCTGAGCCCACTCCGGCCTCGAGCACCCGTGCCCCGGGAAGATGTCGGCGGCGATGAGGATCGCTCCGAGGTCCTTCGGGTAGATCACCTGTGCTCCGCGGGGCATCCCGATCACGACGTCGGCGAGTGTCGGTCGCAAGAACGAGGTAGCGGGCGGAATTTGTCACCCGGCCGTCTTTTTGGCGGGCCTCGACCTCCTCGCCCTCGCACCGGCCGATGATGTCGTCGTGCTCGACGACCCCGGCATGGGACTGGAACGACCGACCCGGATGCAAGGTGACGAGATAACGGCGGTCTTTCCTGTCCACGAGTAGGACCCGTTCGCCTGCGACCAGCGTCCGGCCGCGCGGGCCGAGGAACCTCCTCGCTCACGCCGGCGCCTCGCCGTCCCTTTCCCGGTCGCCGCCGGACCTTGCCCGACGGGCCTCACGGCCTCGGCCCCGGTCTCGGCCGGTCGCTGCCGGCGCAGGGCGTCCTTCTCGGCCACTTCGGCTCGTGCGGCGGCCCTCGCGGGGTGCCGTAGCGCGGCTCGCCTCGAGCTTGGCCTGGGCTTCGCCCGGCGCTCCTCGAGCTCAGCGGCCTTCCGGGCCGCCTTCTTTCGTCGCCCGCTCGTACCCGGAGGCGGCCGGGACGTGGCTGACGACAACGGACTCGCCGAGGCGGAGCTGCTCGACGCTCACCTGCGGAGCCTCGCGCCGGGACGAGGAAACGCAAGAGCCACGCGATCGCTGCCGATTGAAAGCCATACGTTGCTTCCTTCGATCAGCCCCGCCCGAAGCCCACGCCGGATCAGCTGGCGGGCCCAGCGATCAAGGTAGCTACGCACCGCTCCCCCAGTCCTGGCCGACGCTTCTCACACCCGGCGTATCTCGAGCACCGATGCCCTCCGCCGTCCCCGACGGCGGCCGAGCAGGTACACCGCAGCCACCGCGGCCACGCCGCCGGCCACGAGCGCGCCGATAGCAGGGGCGCGGCGTCCTTCACGAGGGACTCGGTGCTTCCCCCGAGGGACCGTAACTTGTCCTCGACATCTGACAGCGTCACGCGTCGCGGCTCTTCGCTCGCGAGCAGCAGCTGCCCGAGCAGGCGGATCGTCATCACTCTGCCTCCGATCGCTTCATCGTCTCAGCCTCGCTTGGCGGCGCGCTTGCTGCGCGTGGACTTCGAACAGCGTGCCCGCCAAAGGCGCCCATCGCGACCAGGCCGAGAACCGCCGTGATCGGATAGGGCACCCACGACCAGGTACCGGCGAAGGCCGAACCGGTCTCGGTCTGCAGCACGCGGAGCAGCGCGAGCAGCAGCAGCACCGTTCCGATCCCGAGGAACAGCGCCGCAATCGACCCGAACAGCAGCGTGCGGCCGACCGACCGCAGCGGGGCGACAGTCTCTTGGATCACGTAGCGACGAAGCAGGCCGAACAGCTCGGCCCCCTCCTCGCGTGGATCGGCGTGCTTGCCGTCACCATTTCCGGACATGAAATCGCAGGTTATCGGCCCAGCGAGGCGGTCGCTAGCTTTCCTCGCCCGAGGCCAGGGCGGCGCTCTGCCTCGGCGCGCCACTCACGGCTGCAAGGCGGCCGAAACAGCTGCCGCAGGTGATCGAGGCGTCGGTCCAGCTCCGGCCGGGCCGAGCGGATCCGTCTCGAGCAGCGCCTCGAGAAACGTGACGTCGCTGAAGCAAGTCAGCAGCGCCCCGTACCCGGTGAGCACCAAGCTGCTGGGCGTCGTGGGTGCGGAACCGGCCGGCAGACATCTCTCGTTCGAAGAACGCCACGGCCCGCTCCAGCATCGGGCGCAGGGCGATCCCGAGCTCGCGAGCCATCGTCCCCCCGCCCTCGAGCGCCTCGCGGCGAACCAGCCGCACGAACTCCGGGCTCTCGGCGAAGAAACGGAACCCGCTCGTCAAGCACGCGGTCCACCTGTTCCCACCCGTCTCTCGGAAGGTCGGTCGCCTCGGCCACGCGGGCCAGCCAGTCGGCGAAGGACGCCTCGAACACCTCGCGGTACAGGGCCTCTTTGGAGGAGAAATGGTGCAGCAGGCTCGGCCGCCGGATGCCCACCAGCTCGGCGATGTCGTTCAGCGACGTCCCCTCGTAGCCGTGCTCCGCGAAGCACCACAGGGCGGCGTCGAGGATCGCCTGGCGCGTCGGGACCCCCGGTCGCCGAGCGAGATGTGCCGGCACGGCCGGCGACTGTCCCGGCCCGGATCGAGCCCGGCTCGGCCATGTGCGTGCTCTCAAGCCTACCTACCGGACGGTAGGTCATGTACTCTCCCGGCATGCCAGGGTTCTCCTCGCTGTGCTCGTCGGCCTCGCCCTCAGCGAGATGGCGCTCTTCTGCACGACCATCTACCTGCACAGGGCCCTGTCGCACAGGGCGATCACCGTCCGGCCGCCGCTGCAGATGATCTTCCGCGTCCTCATCTGGCTCATGACCGGCATCCGGCCGCGACAGTGGGTGGCCGTCCACCGCAAGCACCACGCCTTCACCGACGTCGAGGGCGACCCGCACTCTCCAGTGCTGCTCGGCTTTTGGCGCGTGCAGCTCGCGAACGCCGCCTTGTACCGCAAGGTTGCCCGCGACGGCGTGACCGTGCAGCGCTACGCCAAGGACCTGCCCCCGGACCGCTGGGACAAGCTGCTCTTCGACCACGCCTTCATCGGCCTCGGCCTCGGCGTCGCGGCGCTCTGCCTCGTTTTCGGATGGCAGCTCGGCCTGATCGCCGCGGTCGTCCACGCCCTGAGCTATCTGGCGCTCAACGCGTCGATCAACGCCGTCGGCCACACCTTCGGCAAGAAGACCTATGCGAACACGGCGTTCAACAACCAGTGGCTCGCCCTGCTCACCGGAGGCGAAGGCCTCCACAACAACCACCACGCCGCGCCGACTTCGGCCAAGCTCGCTCTCGGCCGGCACGAGATCGATCCGGCCTGGTGGGTCATCCGGCTCATGGTGCGTGCGAGGGCGGCTACGGTGCGGCTCGCGGAGACCCGTTTCGTGGCGAGGTCGTCGAGTTCTGTAAACGGCTGATCGCGGCGCCTGAACTCCCGAATCTGCTGACCCGGCCGCGTCGCTCGGCGCGGTAGTCTCGGCGTCCATGGCCGATACGGAATTGGAACAGCTGTGCGTCAACGTCATCCGTGGCCTCGCGATGGACGCTCCCCAGCGGGCCAACAGCGGCCACCCCGGCACCGCCATGGCGCTCGCGCCCCTCGCCCACGTGCTCTACTCCCGGGTCCTCCGCCACGACCCGGGCGCACCGGCTTGGCCTGATCGGGACCGCTTCATCTTGTCCAACGGGCATGCGTCGATCCTGCTCTACTCGATGCTGTACCTGAACGGCTACGGCCTCGAGCTCGCGGATCTCGAGCACTTCCGGCAATGGGGCTCGCGGACCCCCGGGCACCCCGAGGTCCACGCCCTTCCGGGCGTCGAGGTCACCACGGGGCCTTTGGGACAGGGCTTCGCGAACGGGGTCGGCATGGCCGTCGCCGAGCGCTTCCTGCGCTCGCATTTCGGCCCTGAGCTGATCGACCACCACATCTTCGTCAGCTGCGGCGACGGCGATCTCATGGAGGGCGTCAGCCACGAGGCCGCCTCGTTGGCGGGCCATCTCGGCCTCGGCCGCCTCGTGTACGTCTACGACGACAACCACATCACCATCGACGGGGCCACCGAGCTCGCCTACACCGACGACGTCGGCGAGCGCTTCGAGGCTTACGGCTGGCACGTGGAGCACCTCGGCGAGGTGGCGAACGACCTCGACGCCCTCGAGGCGGGCCTTCGCCGCGGGATGGCCGAGGCCGACCGCCCCTCCCTGCTCATCCTCCGCAGCCACATCGGGTGGCCCTCGCCTCACCGCACCGACACCAAGGAGGCGCACGGCGATCCCCTCGGCGCCGAAGAGATCGCGGCTGACCAAGGCCCTCCTCGGGCTGCCGGCGGACCAGGACTTCTGGGTCCCCGACGAGGTGCCGGCCTTCTACCGCGAGTGCGCCCGCAAGGGCCGTGCCGCCCGTGAGGCCTGGGAGTCGCGTCTCGCCGTGTCGACGGCCGACAGGGACCGGTTTCAGACCTGCCTTGCCGGGCGGGGCGTCCCGGGCTGGTCCGACGCCCTGCCCTCCTTCGACGCGGGCACGAAGATGGCGACGAGAAAGGCGATCAACAAGTGCCTCTCCGCCACCGCGCCCGGCATCCCCGGGCTCCTCGCCGGTGCGGCCGACCTTACGGGCAACACCGGCGTCGACCTCGGCCCCGCAGCCGAGATCCAGTCCCACGAGCATCCGGGAGGGGTCCAGGTCCACTACGGCATCCGCGAGCACGCCATGGCCGCCGCGATGACCGGCATGGCCCTGCACGGCGGCGTCCTTCCCGTCGGCGGCACGTTCTTCGTCTTCAGCGACTACGCCCGCCCGTCTGTTCGGCTGGCGGCGATCTCGGAGGCGCACGTCGTCTACTTCTTCACCCACGACTCGGTCGGGCTCGGCGAGGACGGCCCTACCCACCAGCCGATCGAGCAGCTCGCGCTCCCTGCGGGCGATGCCGGGCCTGCGTGTGATCCGCCCCGCCGACGCCAACGAGACCGCGGCGGCCTGGCGTGTCGCTGTCGACTCCGACGGCCCGACGGCCCTGATCCTCTCCCGCCAGGACCTCCCCGTGCTGGACGGCACGGCCGAGCTCGCGGCCGAGGGCGTTGGCCGCGGCGCCTACGTCCTCGAGCCGAGAGGCGCGGTCCCGAGCGAGCCCGACCTCGTCCTCATCGGGACCGGCAGCGAGGTCCAGCACTGCACCGGGGCGGCCGCGCTGCTCGCCGCCGATGGAGTCAACGCACGCGTCGTGTCCTTCCCGAGCTGGGACCTGTTCTCCGAGCAGGAGGCCGGCTATCGGGACCGGGTCCTGCCGCCCGGCATCCCCCGCCTCGCGGTGGAGGCGGGCGCCGTCGTTCGGCTGGGAGCGCTACGCCGACGCGACGGTCTGCATCGACCGTTTCGGGGCGTCGGCTCCGGGCTCGGTGAACATGGAGAAATTCGGCTTCACCGCCGACAACGTCGCCGCGCCGCGCCCGGCAGCTGCTGCTTCGGGCCAACGCCAAACAGCAGGGAGCCATATGACAAAGCTGAATGACCTTTACGACGTCGGTGGCCAGAGCCCCTGGCTCGACAACCTGAAACGGTCCTACCTCACCTCAGGCCGTCTCCGCGAGCTCGTCTCGGAGGGAGTCCGCGGCCTCACGTCCAACCCGACGATCATGGCGAAGGCGATCGCCGTCGGCGACGACTACGACGCGGAGTTCTCCAGCTCGCTCGCCGGCGGCCAGAGCGTCGAGGAGGCGTACTGGGACCTCGTCATCAGCGACGTCGAAGGCGCGCTCGAGGTGCTCCGCCCGGTGTTCGACTCGAGCGGCGGCGCCGACGGCTTCGCCTCGATCGAGGTCTCGCCCGGCCTCGCCCACGACACGCGAGGGGACCATCGAGTCCGCGAGAGGCCTCCACCGAAGGATCGACCGGCCCAACGTGCTCGTGAAGATCCCTGCCACACTCGAAGGCCTCCCCGCCATCGAGGCGATGATCGCGGAAGGTCGCAGCATCAACGTGACCCTGATCTTCTCCCTCGAGCGCTACCGCGGCGTCGTCGAGGCCTACCTGTCCGGTCTCGAGAAGCTCGTCGCACAGGGCGGTGACCCGTCCAAGGTGGCGTCGGTCGCCTCCTTCTTCGTGAGCCGGGTCGACACCGAGGTCGACCGCCGACTCGAGGAGATCGCCAAGGAGCAGCCGGGATCGGCCCGCGGCGCCCTCGCCCTCGAGCTGCGGGGCAAGGCGGCTGTGGCGCAGGCCCGTCTCGCCTACAAGGCCTTCGAGGAGCTGTTCTCCGGACCGCGCTGGGAGGCACTCGAGAGCCGGGGCGCAAGGCTGCAGCGGCCCTTGTGGGCTTCCACCTCGACCAAGAACCCCGCCTACGGCGACCTCGTCTACGTCGACTCCCTCGTCGCTCCCGCCACGGTCAACACGATGCCCGAGGAGACGGTCGAGCTCTACTTGGACCACGGGACGGTCGTGCCCATCTCCGAAGCCGATCTCGACGACGCCGAGCGCAGCTTCGCCCGTCTCGAGGAGTGCGGCATCGACATCGGCCCCGTCGCCCAAGTGCTCGAGAACGAGGGCGTTGCTGCCTTCGCCGCCTCCTTCGACGACCTGCTGGACAAGCTGCAGGAAAAGGCGGCCGCCATGGGGAGCCCGAAGTGACCTCCGAGCTTCTCCGCCGTCTCGAAGCGCGCGACGCCACCTTGTGGCCGGAGGGCAACGTCGCCCCCAACCGTCTCGGCTGGCTGGACACGCCGAGGGAGATGCTCGGCCAGGCCCGCCGGCTCGAGAGCTTCGCCGACAGTGTCGACCAGGACACCGTCGTGCTCTTGGGGATGGGCGGCTCCTCCCTCGGCCCGGCCGTGCTCGCCGCGGTCAGGGACAGCCTCGGCGGCAAGCCCGGGCGTCGTGTCGTGGTGTGCGACACGACCGACCCCGCGACCGTGGCGGCGCTTGCCCCTCGAGGACGCGTTCATCGTCGTCTCCTCGAAGTCGGGCACCACGCTCGAGCCCAACGTGCTCTTCTCCTACGCCCGCAGCCGGGTCGCCGACCCGAGCCGCTACGCCGTCATCACCGACCCGGGCACCCCGCTCGGCACCGAGGCGGGCGAGCTCGGCATCCGTCATCTGTTCGAGAACCGGCCCGACATCGGCGGACGCTACTCGGTGCTCTCGTTCTTCGGCCTCGTCCCGGCGGCTCTCATGGGCTACGAGGTCTCCGAGCTGTGCGAACGCGCCCTCGACGCAGACCGCGAGGAAGCCGTCGCGCTCGGCGAGGACATGGGACGCGCCGCCCTGGCCGGACGTGACAAGACCACGATCGTCGTCGACGAGCCGATCCGCTCCTTCGGGCTGTGGGTCGAACAGCTCATCGCCGAGTCGACGGGCAAGCTCGGCCGAGGCTGCGTCCCCGTGCCGACGACCGAGCACGAGCACGGGGACGACCGGCACGTCATCGGCGTGTCCCTCGACTCGCCAGGAGCGCTCGGCAACAGAGTTCCTCCGTTTCGAGCTTGCGGTCGCCATCGCCGGGCACGCCCTCGAGGTCGACCCCTTCGACGAGCCCAACGTTGCCGAGTCGAAGGCCAACACCGTGAGGGTGCTCGGCGACCTGCCCCTGCCGAGCATGCAGACGTCCTCGCCCGAGGAGCTCATGGCACTCATCGGCGCGCAAGTCCGGCCCGGCGACTACGTCTCGTTGCAGGCCTACCTCCCCTATGGCCGGGACGCCGAGCTCGAGGCGCTCCGCCGCAGGGTCCGCGACGCCAACGACGGCATGGCGGTGACCGCCGGATACGGCCCGCGTTTTCTGCACTCGACCGGCCAGCTGCACAAAGGCGGCCCGAACAGCATCGTCGCCGTCCAGCTCGTGCGCGACACCCCGTCGGGACAGCTGCCCATCCCGGACGAGCCCTACGACTTCGCGACCTTGATCGAGGCCCAGTCGATCGGGGACCACGACAGCCTCGTCTCCCACGAGAGGCGGGTCATCCGCGTCACGCTGAACGAGCTGGGCGAGATCCGATAACTGACAGGCTGCGCCGCACAGGCGGCGCACAGACGGCTAGGAGAGACACGATGCGGATCGGAATGGTCGGCCTCGGCAAGATGGGTGCCAACATGACCCGTCGCCTGATCGAGAAGGGACACGAGGTCGTCGGCTTCGACCTCGGGCCCGACGCGCGCGCCGCGGTCGCCGCCTACGGTGCCGACACCGCCTCGAGCCTCGAAGAGCTCGCGGCGAAGCTGTCCCCTCCCCGCATCGCCTGGGTGATGGTGCCCTCCGGCAAGCCGACCGACGAGACCGTGACCGCCTTGGGCAAGTCTTTCGAGGCCGGCGACATCGTCATCGACGGGGGCAACTCGAACTACAAAGACGCCGCGCCGTATGCCGCCCGGCTCGCCGACAAGGGCGTCTCGTTCATCGACGCGGGCACCTCCGGCGGCGTCTGGGGGCTGGAGAACGGCTACTGCCTCATGGTCGGCGGAAGCCCGGAGGCGGTCGAGGGTCGCCGAGCCGATCTTCTTGGCCCTCGCGCCGGAGGGCGGCTACGCGCACGTCGGCCCGGTCGGCGCCGGGCATTTCGTGAAGATGGTCCACAACGGCATCGAGTACGGGCTCATGGAGGCCTACGCCGAGGGCTTCGAGATCATGAGCAAGGCCGAGGAGTACAGCCTCGACCTGCACGAGATCGCCGCCATCTGGCGCTACGGCTCGGTCGTGCGGTCGTGGCTGCTAGAGCTTGCCGAGCTGGCGCTGCGGCCCGGCTCGGGCTTCGAGGAGATCGAGCCCTTCGTCGTCGACTCCGGCGAAGGGCGCTGGACCCTGCAGGAGGCGCTCGATCGCGACGTACCGGTCCCGGTGATCGCCGCCTCGCTCTTCCGGCGCTACGAGAGTCGTGAGAAGAACTCCTACGGCCTGCGCCTGCTCGCCGCCCTGCGCAACCAGTTCGGGGGGCACGCAGTCGTCCGAGCGGGAGATCAGGAGTCTTCGTGACCGCCCAGCGCGCCCAGAGCAAGGTCCCGCCCGTCGCCCTCGTCATGTTCGGCGCCTCCGGCGACCTCACGGCGCGAAAGCTCCTGCCCGCTCTTGCCTCCCTGGCAGGTGAGGGATCGCTCCCCGACGGCTTCGGTCTGATCGGCGTCGCCCGGACCGCATGGACCGACGACGAATTCCGGGACCACTGCATCGAGGCCGTGCCCGACGCAAAGCCCGTCTGGGCCGAGCTCGTGAGGCGGTTCCGCTACATGCCGGGCGACTACGACGACGACACCACCTTCGCGAAGGTGACCCAGACGCTCGCCGAGCTCGACTCGCCCGAGGGTGCAGGCGGCGGAACGGCCGGCAACCGGATCTACTACCTCGCCACCGTCCCTTCGCTCTTCGGGGAGGTCGCCCTGGGGCTCGGTCGCCATGGCCTGAACCAGCCCGGGCCGGGGGGCAGCTTCGCCCGCCTCGTGATCGAGAAGCCCTTCGGCCGAGACCTCGAGACGGCCATGGCCCTCGACGAGACGCTTCACGCCTGCTTCGACGAGCACCAGATCTACCGGATCGACCATTACATGGGCAAAGAGACCGTGCAGAACGTGCTCGCGCTCCGCTTCGCCAACTCCATCTTCGAGCCTGTCTGGAACCGTCGCTACGTCGGCCATGTGCACGTCACCGTCGCCGAGTCCCTGGGCGTCGAGCACCGGGGGTCGTTCTACGAGGGTGCCGGGGCACTGCGCGACATCGTCCAGAACCATGTCATGCAGGTCCTCGCCCTCACGATGATGGAGCCGTCGGCGACGATGGACCCCACCTCCATCCGCGACGAGAAGGTCAAGCTGCTGCGTGCCGTCATGGCCCCGCGGGTCGACGAGGCCGAGGTGGCTATCGTCCGCGCCCAGTACCAGGCGGGCATGATCGACGGCCTGCGCGTGCCCGGCTACCGCGAGGAAGAGGGGGTCGACCCGCATTCGCAGACCGAGACCTTCGTCGCCATGCGCCTCAAGGTGGACAACTGGCGCTGGGCGGGAGTGCCGGTCTTCATCCGCACCGGCAAGCGGCTGCCAAGAGGTCGACCGAGGTGGCCATGGTCTTCCAGCGCCCACCCCATCTGCCCTTCGCAGGCAAGCTCGTCCGGGGACTGCAGCCCAATGCCCTCATCCTCCGCATCCAACCCGACGAGGGCATCTCGCTGCGCTTCGGGGCCAAGGTGCCCGGCCAGGACTACCGGGTCCGCACCGTGGCCATGGACTTCTCCTACAAGGAGGCGTTCGGGGCCGATCCGCCCGAGGCCTATGAGCGGCTCCTCCTCGACGCCATCATCGGCGACCCGACGTTGTTCATCCGCACCGACGAGGTCGAGCAGGCCTGGAGGCTGCTCGAGCCCGTGCAGGAGGCCTTCGCCGAGGGATACCCGCACCTTTCCGCTTACAACGCGGGAACCTGGGGACCGCTCGAGGCTGCCCGGCTCCTCGAGCCAGAAGGCTACGAGTGGGTGAACCCGTAGGTGAGTCGGGGCGAGACTCCAAGCGTTCCGAACGGGCAGCTGCGGATCGTCGACGACGTCCCGGCGGCATTCGCCGACCTCGTGGCGCTCGAGGTGCGCCACGCCCGTGCGGCCGCGCCCGGGGACGATCCCTTCCGCCTCGTCCTCTCGGGCGGGACGACCGCTCGCCTTTGCTACGAGGAGCTGGCCGCGCGGCAAGGGCTCGACTGGGGCCGTGTCGAGTGCCTGCGTCGGCGACGAGCGCTGCGTATCGCCTGACGACCCGGACGCCAACCAGCGCATGATCCGGGAGACCCTCGTCGACAAGGCGGACCCACGGCCGCGTTTTGTGCCCATGGACTGCGAGGCCGGACCGGCCGCCTACGAGGAGGTGATCGCCTCGAGCCCGCTCCTCGATCTCGTGCACCTCGGCCTCGGCCCTGACGGGCACACGGCCTCGCTGTTCCCGGGCTCGGCCGCCCTCGATGCGCCGCCCGGCCGCCTCGTCGAGCGCAACGTCGACCCCTCCGGGCACAACCCGCATCCCCGCCTCACCCTCACCTTCGCCGGGATCGCCCGCGGCCGGCTCGTCGTGTTCACCGTGGCCGGGGCCGACAAGGCCGAGGCCTTCCGGCGCATCGCCTCAGGCGAGGACCTCCCTGCGGCGCGGGTCCGTGCCGATCGGGTCGTTTGGCTCTGCGACCCGGCGGCGGCGGGTCGCGGAGCAGTGGCTAGGGTGAGCCGATGAAGCAAGACGCTCGAAAGGCCCCGTGGCGCCTTGCGCCGTCCTCGGCGGCGACGGCCCCGTGAACCTCGGCGACCGAGAGGATGCCCGGGCGACGCCGAGGTCCTGGCGATGCCGTTGCCCGAGCTCATGTCCGAGGCGCGGCGCATCCGGGACCGCCGATTCGGCCAGCGGATCACCTTCTCCCCGAAGGTGTTCATCCCCCTCACCATGCTCTGCCAGGACCGGTGCGGCTACTGCACCTTTGCCAAGCCGCCCGCCCGCCTCTCGGCGCCCTACCTGAGCCCGGAGGAGGTTCTGGCCATCGCCCGCGCCGGTGCCGCGGCCGGCTGCCATGAGGCCCTCTTCACCCTCGGGGAACGCCCCGAGCTGCGCTACCCCACCGCCGCCGCATGGCTCTCCGAGCACGGCTTTTCCTCCACCGTCGAGTACCTCGTCCAGTGCTGCCGGCTCGTCACCGCCGAGACCGGGCTCCTCGCGCACTCCAATGCAGGCGCCCTGTTCGAAGACGAGCTGGCGGCTCTCCGCAAGGTGGCCGTCAGCCAAGGCATGATGCTCGAGTCCCTCGCACCTCACCTCGACTGCCACCGCGCCTCGCCCGACAAGTCGCCGGAACGGCGCCTCGCCACCTTGGAGGCGGCCGGCCGGCTCGAGATCGCCTTCACGACCGGCCTCCTCGTCGGCATCGGCGAGACGAGGGCTGACCGCCTCGTCGCCCTCCGCGCCGTCGCCTCCAGCCACGCCCGGCACGGGCACGTCCAAGAGGTGATCGTGCAGAACTTCCTCCCCAAGGCGGGGACCTCCATGCACGAAGCGTCCCCATGCCCGCCCGAGGAGCACCTGTGGTCGATCGCGGCAGCCCGGCTGGTGCTGGCTCCTGAGATCCATGTGCAGGCACCTCCGAACCTCACAGACGACCTCTCGAGCCTGCTCGGGGCGGGCATCGACGACTGGGGAGGCGTTTCGCCCGTCACCGCAGACCACGTGAACCCCGAGCGCGCCTGGCCGGCCCTCGTCCGTCTCCGGGAGCTGACCGAGCAGCACGGGCACGTGCTCGCTCCCCGCCTCGCCGTCCATCCCGAGTGGGTGGGCACGAGGTTCGTCGCCGAGGAGCTGCGCCACCCGGTCATGGACCGGACCGACTCGGAGAACCTCGGGCGGGACTGTGACTGGTGCTCGGGAGGAGACGTGGCCCCTCCGCGCCTTCTGCCGAGAGCTGGCTCGGCCGCGCCCGCCGCCCGGATGCCTCGAGCGTTCTCCGCGGCCCCGGCAGGTCTGCCGCGGTCGCAGCCGGTGCCGTCCGCGAGGTGCTGGACGGGGTCGTGGCGGGCCAGGAGGTCGGCGAGGACGAGATCGTCACGCTCTTCGGGCCGCGGGGGTCCCAGGTGCTGGCGGTGGCTGAGGTCGCCGACGACCTGCGCCGGGCGGCCGTCGGTGACGTCGTCACCTTCGTGGCCAACCGGAACATCAACTACACCAACATCTGCACCTTCAAGTGCAGGTTCTGCGCCTTCTCCAAGGGGCCACTGTCGTTGAACCTGCGGGGCAGCCCCTACCTGCTCGGACTGGACGAGATCACAAGGCGCGTCCTCGAGGCCGAAGCGGGCGGCGCCACCGAGGTCTGCCTGCAGGGCGGGATCCATCCGGACTTCGACGGCGACTACTACCTCGAGGTGCTCAAAGCCGTCAGGGCGGCCTCGGACCGGATCCACATCCACGCCTTCACCGCCCTCGAGGTGAGCGAAGGGGCGCGCCGGCTGGGCGAGCCGCTCGAGGCATACCTGGTGCGGCTGCGCGACGCCGGGCTGCGCACCTTGCCGGGCACGGCCGCCGAGATCCTCGACGACGAGATCCGGGCCGTCCTGTGCCCGGACAAGATCGACACCGAGCGCTGGCTCGAGGTGCACCGGGTGGCGCACGGTGTCGGCCTGCGGTCGAACGTCACGATCATGTTCGGGGCCGTCGAGCAGCCCCGCAACTGGGCCCGGCACCTCGTGCGCACCCGGGACCTGCAGCGGGAGACCGGCGGCTTCACCGAGTTCGTCCCCCTCCCCTTCGTCCACATGGCGAGCCCGATCTACCTGCAGAAGAAGGCCCGCCGCGGGCCGAGCTTCCGCGAGGCGCTCTTGATGCACGCCGTGGGACGTATCGCCTATCACGGCTGGATCGACAACATCCAGGCGAGCTGGGTCAAGATCGGCCTCGAAGGCGCCAAGCAGCTGCTCGTCTCCGGTTGCAACGACATGGGCGGAACCCTCGTCGACGAGAACATCTCGCGGGCGGCCGGCGCCACCCACGGACAGCACATGGAAGAGGCAGACTTCCGGGATCTGGCCGATTCGCTCGGACGCCCCCTCGAACAACGCACGACCCTGTACGGGCGAGTGGTGCCGCCGGGCGAGTCGCGCCCGGCGGGGGCTGAGCCGTGACCCCCACGACGCCCGCGGGCGTTGACGAGGCGCGCGGCCGGCCTCGTCGCCGAGCTGCTCGACCTCTCGGGCGCAGAGGCCAACCGGGACCTGCTGAGGGACATCCTCGTGACCGGGCTCGCCCTCGGCAGCATCGACGCCACCCGTCTCGACTTGAAGATCGCCGCCTCGGCCCTGGCCGAGATGGGTCGGGCGTTCGAGCTCTTCTCGCACTACCGGGGCATCCCGAAGCTGACGATGTTCGGCTCTGCCCGGACGGCCGTCTCGGATCCCCTCTACGCCCAGGCCGTCGACCTCGCGGCGCGCATGGCGCGGGAGAACTGGCTCGTCGTGACCGGCGCCGGCCCCGGCATCATGGCCGCCGGAGCCGACGGCGCCGGCTCGGACATGTCGCTCGGCGTGGAGATCCGTCTCCCGTTCGAAACCGTGTCCCATCCCCAGCTCGCGGCCGAGGGCCGTGTCGTCGAGATGAAGTACTTCTTCACCCGCAAGCTCATGCTGATGAAAGAGTCGGCGGCTTTCGCCGTCCTGCCCGGCGGCTTCGGGACCCTCGACGAGTGCTTCGAGCTGCTCACCTTGCTGCAGACCGGCAAGGCCGAGCCCGCGCCCATCGTCCTGCTGGACCTGCCCGGCGACCCGTACTGGGAGGGTCTGGAAAGATTCCTCAGCGACGTGACGCGCCGTGGCCTCGTCGATCGCGAGGACGCGGCCCTCTACCTGATCACCGACGACGTCGGAGCGGCGGTCGAGGAGATCCTCGCCTTCTACCGCAACTACCACTCCCGACGTTTCGTGGGCCCGACCATGGTCATACGCTGCAAGTTCGCGCCGACCGACGAGCAGCTGGCAGCGCTCAACGCGGAGTTCGCCGACATCTGCACCTCGAAGGGGATCTGGCGGACCGGCCCGCTCCCGCCCGAGCGCGCCCAACACGACAACCTCGAGCTGAAGCGGCTCGCGCTCGAGTTCGACCGCCGCTCCCACGGCCGGCTGCGCATGATGATCGACGCCATCAATCGCTGGCCCGCTGCGGGACTAGTTCTCAGATGTCCCCTTCGGGGGGACTCCCCTCCTCCGCTGCGGCGCCGGCGGCGCGCTCGGCCTGGGCCACGAGCGACGAGGCACGCTCGACGGCGTTGCGGGCCCGCGAGAGCAGCTTCTCGCGGACGAAATCGGGGTCCGACTTCGACGGCTTGGCGCCGCGGCGCACCTGGGCCCGCAACGAGTCGTAAGCCTCGTCGCTCAGGCGCTCGGCCAAGGTGTCGAGCTCAGCGCGTATCGCCTCCAGGGTCTCGTCAGCCATGCTGCCTCCGCTCGTCCGCCGTCTTGCTCATCGTCCGGTGCGCTCGATCGTGACGATGTCGAGCTCGCCCTTGGACTGCCCCGCGCGCAGCACCTTCTTGTCGAACTTGCCCACGCTCGTCTTCGGTATCTCGTCCACGAACGCCCAACGCTCGGGGACCCACCAGGACGCCACCTTGCCCCGCAGCCAGGCGGCGAGGTCGGCGGCCGTCGGCTCCCGGCCCTCGACAGCCACGACGCAGGCGAGGGGGCGCTCCCCCCAGCGCTCGTCGGGCACGGCCACGACGGCGGCCTCGCGCACGCCGGGGTGCGCCATCAGGAGGTTTTCGAGCTCGACCGAGGAGATCCACTCGCCGCCCGTCTTGATGACGTCCTTGGTCCGGTCCGTGATCTGCATGAAGCCTTCGTCGTCCAAGGTGCCTACGTCACCGGTGCGCAGCCACCCGTCGTGGAAACGGTTCGCCAGCAGGGTCCTTGTAGTACTCCCCGGTGATCCAGTTCCCCCGGATCTCGAGCTCGCCGACCGAGCTGCCGTCGCGCTCGCAAGCCTCGCCGTCGCCGTCGACGACCCGTATCTCGACCCCGAAGCTGACCCGGCCGGTCTTTGCGCGGTAGTCCATCTCCCGCTCCGGGGCCGTGTTCTTCGGCGGGATGGCGACGGCGCCGAGCGGGCTCGTCTCGGTCATGCCCCAGCCCTGGACGACTGCAACCCCGAAGCGCTCGTCGGAGCGCTCCATCATCGAACGCGGCACCGGCGCTCCCCCGCACAGGACCGCCCGGAACGAGGACAGGTCGGAGTCGCGCTCGGTCGCGACCCGGAGCACCTCGCCCCAGATCGACGGCACGGCGCAGGCGAAGGTGGGTCGCTCCGCCTCGATGATCTCGACGAGCGACTCGCCCTGCAAGAAGCGCTTGGGGAAGATGAGATCGGCGCCCGCGAGCCACGCCGCGTAGGGCACGCCCCAGGCGTTCACGTGGAACTGGGGAACTATGACGAGGATCCGGTCGTGCCCGGAGATGCCGAGCTGGCACGACGACGTCGCGGCAAGCGAGTGAAGGTAGGTGGAGCGGTGGCTGTAGACCACGCCCTTCGGGTTCCCCGTGGTGCCGCTCGTGTAGCACATGGCCGCGGCCTCGGTCTCCTCGAGATCGGGCCAGTCGAAGCCCGGCGACTCCGCCGCGAGGATCTCCTCGTAACCGAGCGTGTCGCCCAGCGCCGAGGCGTCTTCGTCGCCGACGACGACCACGTGCTCGACCGTGGCGCGCCCGGCCAGCACCTTCGCGAGCGCCGGGGCCAAGGCCGCGTCGGCGATGACCACCTTGTCCTCGGCGTGATCGATCACGTGGGCGAGCTGGTCCGGGAAACAGCCGCACGTTCAAGGTGTGGAGCACGGCCCCCATCGCCGGGACCGCGAAGTAGGCCTCGAGGTGCTCTTGATGATTGAGGCAGAAGGTTGCGACGCGTTCGCCGCGGCCGACGCCGAGCCGCGCGAGCGCCGCCGCGAGCCGCTCGGCACGGGCAGCGACCTCGGAGAAGCTCGCGCGCCGGAAGGCCTCGCCCTCGAAGGTCAAGACCTCGCTCCTTCCGTGGACCAGCTGGCCGTGACGGAAGATGTCCCGGATCAAAAGAGGCCTTTCCTGCATCGTGGATCGCATCTGTGCCTCCCCTTCGCATCGGGTGACCCTGCGTGCCCGGTCTCAGGAGCTCCTGCAAGCTCTCTGACACCGGTCGCCAGGACTCCACCAATGCTACGGGTCTGCGATGAACCGCCTGTTGCGGGCTGTGCGGCCAAGCTTCGCATCCGGCCGACACTGACAGGGCCCCGGCGTCAGGCACGCCGGCCACGGGAAGGCTCCGCGCAAGACCCCCCGGGGCGTGCTCAGGCGAGCGCCAGCTGGCCCGGCACGACCGGCGCCGGCAGGTCTCGCGCCCGGTGAGGTAACGGTCGACGCTCGCCGCCGCGGAGCGCCCTTCCGCGATGGCCCACACGATGAGGCTCTGGCCGCGCGCCATGTCACCGCAGGCGAACACCCCCGGCACCGTCGTCTGGAAGGACTTGTCGACGGCTATGTTGCCCCGCCGGCTGAGCCCCAGGCCGAGCTCGGCCACAAAGGTCCCGACCTCCGGGCCCAAGAAACCCATCGCTATGAGCACCAGGTCGACCTCCAGCTCGAAGGTGCTTGCCGGCACGGGAACAAAGGCCGGCCTGCCCTCGACGGTGCCCGCTTCCACCCCCTCCGCGCGGAGCATGCCCACGGCCCCTGAGCCGGCGTCCACGAGGCTCGTCGTGTTGACCGAGAAGAGGCGCTCACCGCCCTCCTCATGAGCCGAGGAGGTGCGGTAGATGAGCGGCCACGTCGGCCAGGGGTTGTTCGCCCCCCGCTGCGGGCCGGGCATGGGGAGGATCTCGAGCTGGGCGACCGAGACCGCCCCCTGGCGATGGACGGTCCCGAGGCAGTCGGCGCCGGTGTCGCCGCCGCCGACGATAACGACGCGCTTGCCGCCGGCATCGATGGGCGAGGTCTCGAGCACCCCCTCGAAGACGAGGTTGGCGGACTTGAGGTAGTCCATGGCGAAGTGCACGCCGCCAAGCTCACGGCCGGGCACCTCGAGGTCGCGTGGGCGTGTCGAGCCGGCCGCCAGCACCACGGCGTCGAACTCGTCGCGCAGGCGCCGACGCGCTGAGCGCCGTGGCGTCCGGGGCATCGGCGCCGGGCAGTCCCGGGGCCCTCGGCGCACCGAGGCCTCCGACGGCGACCCGCGTGCGGAACTGCGTCCCCTCAGCAGCCATCTGCTCGAGGCGCCGGTCGAGCACCGACTTCTCCAGCTTGAACTCCGGGATCCCGTATCGGAGCAGACCGCCGACGCGCTCGGCCCGCTCGAACACGACGACCTCGTGACCGGCCCGCGTCAGCTGCTGGGCAGCCGCGAGACCGGCAGGCCCCGAGCCGACAACCGCCACCTTCTTGCCGCTCGGGGATCGCACCCGGCCGGGCGCGAGCACGCCAGAGCCGGCGGCCCACTCGGCGATCTCCAGCTCGACCTGCTTGATGAGCACCGGCTCTGAGATCAGCCCGAGCACGCACGAACCCTCGCAGGGCGCGGGACAAAGCCGGCCCGTGAGCTCGGGAAAGTTGTTCGTGGCGTGGAGACGGTCGCTCGCCTCGGCAAACCGCCCGGTGTGGACGAGGTCGTTCCACTCCGGGATCAGGTTGCCGAGAGGGCAGCCCTCGTGGCAAAAGGGGATCCCACAGCTCATGCAGCGGCCGGCTTGCTCGGTCAGCTCTTCGCGCCCGAAAGGGAGATAGACCTCCTGCCAGTCCTTGAGGCGCGCCTCGACAGGACGACGGCGCGGGCCGTTGCGCTCGTAGCGCAGGAACCCCCGGGGGTCAGCCATGGGCCGCAAGCATGATCTCGTCGTCGACCGACCCGCCGGCATCGACGGCCCGCCTTGTCGCCTCGAGGACCCGGCGGTAGTCGCGGGGCATCACCTTGACCGTCTCTCGGAGCGTCTCCTCCCACCGCTGCAGCAGCCACTCGGCACGGGCCGAGCCCGTCCGCTCCAGATGAGTCCGGCAGAGCTCCTCGAAGTTGCGCCTGTCCTCCTCGTCGAGCAGCTCGAGCTCCACCATCTCGGGATTGAGTCGCCTCGGCAGCAAGGCCCCGGGATCGTGCACGAAGGCGACGCCGCCCGACATGCCCGCCGCGAAGTTGCGGCCCGTCGGGCCGAGCACGACGACGGTGCCACCGGTCATGTACTCGCACGCATGGTCACCGACGCCTTCGACGACGGCTGTCGCGCCGGAGTTGCGCACGCAGAAGCGCTCGCCGGTCTGGCCGCGGATGAAGGCCGCGCCCGACGTCGCGCCGTAGAGGACGACGTTGCCGGCGATGATCTGCTCCTCGGCTTTGAAGGGCGAGGCTTCGGGCGGCCTGACGACGAGGATCCCGCCGGAGAGGCCCTTGCCGAAGTAGTCGTTGGCGTCGCCGACAAGGGTCATGGTCATGCCGCGCGGGACGAAGGCCCCGAAGCTCTGGCCGGCAGATCCCTCGAAGGTGAGCGAGATCGTGCCGTCGGGCAGGCCCGCGCCGCCGTAGCGCCGGGTGATCTCTGAGCCGAGCATCGTGCCGACGGCCCGGTGGACGTTGCGTATCGGCAGGCTGACCTCTGTCGGCCTGCCGCCGGCGAGCGAAGCCGCGCACGCCTCGATGAGCCCGCGGTCGAGGGCGCTGTCGAGCCCGTGGTCCTGCTCGCGGGTGCAGTGCAACGCGGTCGAGGAGGTCTCGACCGGTTCCAGGATCGGGCGGAGATCGAGCTTGCCCGCCTTCCAGTAGTGCCCGATCGCGGCCTCGGTGTCGAGGCTCTCCACGTGGCCGACGGCCTCTGCCATGGTCCGAAAGCCGAGCTCGGCGAGCAGCTCGCGGCACTCGGCGGCGATGTAGTGGAAGAACGTCTCGACGAACTCGGGGCGTCCGGAGAAATTCTTGCGCAGCTCCGGGTTCTGCGTGGCGATGCCGACCGGGCAGGTGTCCAGGTGGCAGACGCGGATCATGATGCAGCCCGAGACGACGAGCGGTGCGGTCGCGAAGCCGAACTCCTCGGCGCCGAGGAGCGCGGCCACGATGACGTCGCGCCCGGTCTTGATCTGCCCGTCGACCTGGACGACTATGCGGTCGCGGAGCCCGTTTCTGAGCAGGGTCTGCTGGGTCTCGGCCAGCCCCAGCTCCCAGGGGGCGCCGGCGTGCTTGAGCGAGGTGAGGGGCGCCGCGCCCGTCCCCCCGTCGTGGCCCGAGATGAGCACGACATCCGCGTGCGCCTTGGCGACCCCGGCCGCCACGGTGCCGACGCCGACCTCGGCGACCAGCTTCACGTGCACGCGGGCACGGGGATTGGCATTCTTCAGGTCGTAGATGAGCTGGGCGATGTCCTCGATCGAGTAGATGTCGTGATGGGGGGGCGGCGAGATCAGCCCGACGCCGGGCGTCGAGTACCGCGTCCGTCGCGATCCAGGGATAGACCTTGTGGCCCGGCAGCTGGCCCCCCTCGCCGGGCTTGGCGCCCTGGGCGATCTTGATCTGGATGTCGTCGGCGTTCACGAGGTACTCGCTCGTCACCCCGAAACGGCCCGAGGCCACCTGCTTGACCGCACTGCGACGCAGGTCGCCGTTGGCGTCCGGCAAGTAGCGCTCCGGGTCCTCACCGCCCTCCCCGGTGTTCGACCTGCCTCCGAGGCGGTTCATGGCGATGGCGAGTGTCTCGTGCGCCTCCGCCGAGATGGACCCGTAGGACATGGCGCCGGTCGCGAAGCGCTTCATGATCGCCTCGGCTGGCTCGACCTCGTCGATGGGGACCGGAGGGCGCACCGCGGCCTCGCCCGGTGCGCAGCCGCAGCAGCCCGCGAAGAGTCGCCAGGCGCTCGGACTGCCCGTTCACGAGGCTCGCTGTACTCCTTGAAGACGTCGAAGCGCTTGGAGCGTGTGGCGTGCTGGAGCTTGAACACGGTACGGGGGTTGAAGAGGTGGTACTCGCCCCCCCGGCGCCACTGGTACTCGCCCCCGACCTCGATCTCGAGCTCGCCGGCACCCGGCTCGGGCCCGTCGTAGGCGTAGCGGTGGCGCCGCGCCACCTCCTCTGCGAGCTCGGCCAGCCCGACGCCGCCCAGCCGGCTCGGCGTCGCCCCGAAGTACCGCTCGACAAGTGCCCGCTCGAGCCCGATCGCCTCGAACACCTGGGCGCCGGTGTAGGAGGCCACGGTCGAGATGCCCATCTTCGACATCACCTTCAAGACGCCCTTGCTCGCCGCCTTCAGGTACCTGCGGAAGGCCTCCCGCTCGGACATCTCGCCGAGCAGCCCGTCACGGACCATCTCGGCGATCGACTCGAGCGCCAGGTAGGGGTTGACGGCCGTGGCCCCGTACCCGATCAGCAGGGCGAAGTGATGCACCTCGCGGGCATCCCCGCTCTCGACGACGAGGCCGACGCGGGTCCGCTCCTTCTCGCGGACGAGGTGGTTGTGCACCGTGGCCGTGAGCAGCAGCGACGGGATCGGCGCAAGGCTCGAGCTGGCGTTGCGGTCGGAAAGGACGATTATGTTGGCGCCGAGGGCGATCGCCTCCGAGATCTGGCTGCAGACCTTGTCGAGGGCGGCCTCCAGGCCCGCCCCGCCCTCGCTGACGGGGAACAGGCCGTCTATGGCGAAGCTGCTGAACCCCGGTGTCTCCCCGTGCTCGTTGACGTAGAGAAGCTTGGCCAGGTCGTCGTTGCCGACGACCGGGTACGGGAGGGAGATCTGGCGGCAGGAGGCGGCTTCGGGCTCGAGCAGGTTGCGCTCCGGCCCGACGGTCGCCTCGAGCGAAGTGACGAGCTCCTCGCGGATGGCGTCGAGGGGCGGGTTCGTGACCTGGGCGAACAGCTGGGTGAAGTAGTCGTACAACAACCGGGGCCGCTCGGAGATCACCGCGAGGGGTGTGTCGGACCCCATGGAGCCGATCGGCTCGACGCCCGAGCGCGCCATGGGATCGACGATGAGCCGCAGCTCCTCTTTGGTCACACCGAAGATCCTCTGGTGGCGGACGACCGAGGCGTGCTGCGGCGTCAGCATGATCCTCGGGGGAAGGTCGTCCAGGTGCACCAGGCCTTTGGCCAGCCATTCGCCATACGGATGCTCGGCGGCGAGCTCGACTTGACCTCGTCGTCGCCGATGATGCGGCCCGCGGCGGAGTCGACGAGGAACATCTTGCCCGGCTGCAGCCGGCCCTTTTCGATTATCGAGGCAGGGTCGAGATCGAGGACGCCCACCTCCGAGGCGAGAACCACGAGGCCCTCGTCGGTCACCCAGTAGCGGGCCGGGCGCAGCCCGTTGCGGTCCAGCACGGCGCCCACCACCGTCCCGTCGGTGAACGAGACCGCGGCAGGACCGTCCCAGGGCTCCATGAGCGAGGCGTGGAACCCGTAGAAGGCCCGGCGAGCCGCGTCCATCTCGGTGTGGTTCTGCCAGGCCTCGGGGATCATCATCAGCACGGCGTGCGCGATCGGCCGGCCGGCGAGGTGGAGCAGCTCCAGCACCTCGTCGAAGGTGGCCGAGTCGCTCGCTCCCGGAGTCACGATGGGGAAGATCCGCTCCAGGTCGCCCTCGAGGAGGTCGCTCGCGAGGAACGCCTCCCGGGCGCGCATCCAGTTGCGGTTGCCGGCCAGGGTGTTGATCTCACCGTTGTGGGCGATGAGGCGGTACGGGTGCGCGAGCGGCCAGGACGGGAAAGTGTTCGTCGAGAACCGCGAGTGCACGAGCGCGATCCGGCTCTCCAGGCGCTCGTCGCTCAAGTCCGGGAAGAACCCCCGCAGCTGCTGGGGGGCGAGCATCCCCTTGTAGACGATCGTCCGCGTCGACAGCGACGGGAAGTAGACGCCGATCTCGGCGTGCTCGACCCGCTTGCGCAAGATGAAGCACTGGCGCTCCAGGGCGTCGCCGCGCAACGGCCCAGCCCCGCCTGCGGACCGGTCGGGCCCGCTCGAGACGAAGAGCTGGGAGAACCTCGGCGCGCTCGCCCTCGCCACCTCGCCTGCCGCGGCCAGCTCGACGGGCACCTCGCGCCAGCCGAGAACGGCCAGCCCCTCCTCGCAGGCGAGCTCGCCCACGGTCCCGATCGCCTTCTCGGCGGTGCTCGGGTCGGTCGGGAGGAACGCCATCCCGGTGGCGTAGCTGCCGGGCTCGGGCAGATCGAAGCCCGCCACCTGCGAATAGAGCCGGTGGGGAACCTGCAGGAGTGCCCCCGCGCCGTCACCGGTGCCGGGATCGGCGCCGAAGGCCCCCCGGTGGGCGAGGTTCTCGAGGGCGGTGAGCCCGAGGTCGACGACGCGGTGGCTGGCCGGGCGCTTCAGGTCCGCGACGAACGCGACCCCGCAGGCGTCGTGCTCGTACGCGGGGTCATAGCAGCCCGCCACCTTGTCCTTGCTGGTCATTCGGCGTCCTCGTAGCGCTCGCGGCGACCGGTGACCAGCGTTGGTCCTCGGTCAAGGTCGACATCCGGCTCATGTGCACGGCTCTCGCCGTCGGCTCGCTGGCCGGGACGCCCTTGGCCCAGCGGATCAACGCCAGAGAATACACGCCACTCGTTGCGGGCTCGATCCGTGCCGTGCCTCGCGCCGGACTGGCGCCGCCTCAGAGTGGGTCGACGGTGATCTTTCCCCCGTCAGCGACGTGCTCGGTGAACTTCGTGCCGTCCCAGTAGCGCAGCTCGTGACGGCCGCCCGGATCGGCGAGCCAGGCCCGCGGGGTGGGAGGAGGAGGCGGCGGCGTGGGCACCGGACCCGGAACGTACCGGCTTGCGCGGGTCCCGGATAGGCAGGAAAGGCCGTCCCAGGCTGGGGCGGAGCGTCCCACCCTCCCGGAGGCGGCGCGCCCTGGTGTCCAGGCGCAGGCGCGTCCCATTGTCCAGGGGCGGGCGCGTCCCAGCCCTGCGACGGGCGTGGAGCGCCCCAATCCCCCCCAGGAGGGTGCCAGCCCGCCGGTGGGCCGCCCGGGTCACGCGGCCCCGGGCCCCACCCCTGGCCGTCCCCTGCCGTCCAGCCTGTGGGCCCGGTCCGCGGCCGTGTCGTGAAATAGGCGATCAGGTAAAGGACCGAGAAGATCTCCCAGGACAAGAAAAGCAGCAACGCCCAGACCGGAGCCGGGATCTTCCAGGGGGTCACGCCCCGGGCGTGCCGGTACCGCTCGGAGAACATGTAGCCGAGAGCTCCGAAGACGACGCCGAGGACGAGCTGCTCGACGATCGTGCCCGTCGAATACTCGATCGTCATGCCGATGACGCGCTCAACGTGCACATCAAGAGCGTAACCGCCCCCCACTACGCGGCTGCGAACCATGTCCGCAGCTCAAGCCGAGCTCGCCCCTCCCTCCGTCGCCGGCGAGGTTGGCCCACCCACGCTGCCGGGAAGAGCCGGTGCCTGGGGCCGTCGTAGGATCACCCGGGTGACCGATCATCTCTCCTTCCCCTCAAGGCGCGTCGGGCCCGACCCCCAAGGTCGCCCTCACCATTGCGGCAACCGACTCCGGCGCCGGAGCAGGCATCGCGGCTGACCTGCGGACCTTTGCGGCCCTGGGAGTCTTCGGGACCCTCGCGGTGACGGCGGTCACCGCGCAGAACACCCTCGGAGTCCGCGAGTTCCTCGGGATGCCGCCGTCGATCGTCGAGGCCCAGCTCGACGCGCTCTGGGAGGACCTTCCTGCCGGAGCCGCCAAGACGGGGATGCTGGGAAGCACCGACATCGTCAAGCTCCTCGCGAGCCGGGGCGCGGCCGGGATGCTGCCCCACCTCGTGGTCGACCCCGTGCTCGTCAGCTCGAGCGGCAAGCCGATATTCGGCGGGGAGGACCTGGCCGGCGCCTACCGCGAGCTGTTCGGGTGTGCCGCGGTCGTCACCCCCAACCTGCCGGAGGCCGCACTGCTGACAGGGCGCCCGATCGCTGATCTCGAGGCGATGGAGGCGGCAGCCCGCGAGCTGCAGGGCCTCGGCCCGAGCCTCGTCGTCGTCAAGGGCGGCCGGCGCCGCGACACCGACGCCGTCGACGTCGCCTTCGACGGGCGTTCGGTCACCCTGCTTCGGGCACCGTGGATCGACACGCCCAACGTCCACGGCACGGGATGCACCTTCGCCGCCGCGATCGCAGCCAACATGGCTCTCGGCCTCGAGCCCCTGCAGGCGGCGCTGTCCGCCAAGGACTTCGTGACCCGGGCGATCCGGGGAGGCTCTCGCTGGCGGCTGGGCACCGGCCACGGGCCGCTCGACCAGACGGGGGCCGGCCCCGCAAGGGCTGACACGGCCTGAGCGGGCCCCAAGCAGCCTCAGGAGCAGCTTCAGGAGACCGTTCGGGCAGGCGAACGGGGCCCGCGGGCCCGCCACACCTTCACCTGGGCCGCGGGAGGCTCAGAGGCGTGTGGGGGCCCCGTAGCGGTGCAGCACCTCGGGGATCGCCACGTGTCCGTCGAGGTCCTGATTCGACTCCAGCAGGGCAATCAGGAAACGGGCCGTCATGGCCGTTCCGTTGAGTGTGTGCACGAACCGCAGAGAACCGTCCCCGTCGCGAAAGCGCACGTTCAGCCGCCGCGCCTGGTAGTCGGTCGTGTTGGAGCACGAGGTGATCTCCCTGTAGCGCTGCTGGCTCGGTATCCAGGCCTCGACGTCGTACTTCTTCGCCGCCGAGGGACCGAGATCTCCGGCGGCTGTGACCACCACGCGATAGGCGATCCCGAGGGTCCCGACGATGTCCTCCTCGATGGCGAGGATCTCCTCGTGGTGCTCCTTCGAGCGCTCTGGATGGGCGAAGAAGAACATCTCCACCTTGTCGAACTGGTGCACCCGGAAGATGCCCCTCGTGTCGCTGCCCGGCTGCGCCCGCCTCGCGCCGAAAGCAGGTCGAGTAGCCGGCGTAGCGCGCGGGCAGGTCCCCGGCGCCCAGGATCTCGTTCTGGTGGAGGCCCGCCAACGCGACCTCGGACGTGCCGGTCAGATACAGCCCGTCTGACTCCAGCTTGTAGAGGTTGACCTCCTCGGTCGGCAGGAAGCCCGTGCCGAACATCGCCGACTCGCGCACCAGCACGGGCGGGAGCACGGGTTCGAACCCGCGCTCGACCAGGCGATCGAGGGCATACCGGTACAAGGACAGCTCCACCAGGGCGACCGCGCCCCGCCGGTAGGCGAAGCGGGCCCCGGACACCTGAGCCCCGTGCTCGAGATCAAAGCCCGGCCTGGCCAGCCCGTCTGACTTCGCCGAGCCCGAGAGCGCGCTCAGCTCCATGTGGTCGCGAGGCTCGAAGGAGAACTCCGGCCGGCTGCCGACCTGGCGCAGCTCGACGGCGTCATCGTCGGTGAACCCGTCGGGCGCGGTGTCATCGGGCGGGTTCGGGAGAGCGGCGAGCAGCTCGGCGCGACGTGCTTCGAGGACCTCCAGGTCGCCCTGGGCGAGTCGCAGCTCCTGGCCGACGGCCACGAGGCCGGCGCGCTCCTCCTCGCTGGGCTTGCCCTTCGGCCGGGTCCTCGCCCGCAGGTCGTCGACCTTCGCGGACAGCTCCCGCCAGAGGGCGTCGACCTCCATGAGGGCCTCGAACTCGGCCGCGGCCCCCTTTCGGGCGAGGGCGCGGCGAAACTCGTCAGGATGCTCGCGTGCCAGCCGTACGTCGATCATGGCCGCAGCCTACGAGCCGCGAGGAGGCCACGCCCAGGAATCGCTGCAGCCGGGAGCTTTCTGGCCTGCACCGGCGTCAGCGGCGCCGGCCCTTCTTGCGTGGCCTCGGGGGTGGGCGCCGAGCCGGCGTGCCGGCTCGAGCGGGCGTCGCGGACCGCTTCGGCGGTCCCGCGGAGGGCACAGCGCCGCCGGCACGCCGTCCGCCGGGGCTGGCGCCCCCGTCGTCTCCCGCTTCGAGGTCGCCCTCGGAGGCGAGGGCCCTCCTCGTCCTCGAGCTCGTCGTCGGCGACAGCGACAGCCGGAGTCTTCGAGGCACTCGGGCGGAGCGGGGACGGCTTCGCCGGCGCCGAGCCTGAGGTCCGGCGGCGCTTGACGGCTGCTGTCGGCTCCGGGCCGCTCAGGGCTCCGGCCGCCACGGCCGCAGGCGAGATCAGCTGCAGGGCGGTCCCGCGCGACTCCAGTCGCTCGCGGATGCGCCGGTAGCGCTCCTCGTGCTCCTTGAACATCGCGAGCAGGGGCGAGGCGATGAAGATCGACGAGTAGGCCCCGCTCGTGAGGCCGATCAACAGGGCGAGGCCGAAGTACTCGAGCGTCACCGCACCGAGGATCTCGGCACCGAGGACGAGCACGGCGAGGATCGGGAGAATGGCTACGAGCGAGGTGTTGATGGACCGGGCCAGCGTCTGGTTCATCGAGAGGTTGACGACGTCGGTGTACGAAAGCTTCCCGGTCGCGCCGAGGCCGCGCGAGTTGTCCCGGACGCGGTCGAACACGACGATGGTGTCGTAGAGCGAATAGCCGAGCACCGTCAGGAACGCCACGACGGTGTCCGGCGTGACGAGGAACGAGGCCAGGGAATAGATCCCGACCGTGATGATGATGTCGTGCGCGACGGCGATGATGGCCGCGAGCGCCATCTTCCATTCGAAGAACAAGGAGATGTAGGCCGCGATCACGAGCAGGAAGACGATGAGGGCTTCGACCGCCTTGTGGGTGATGTCGTTGCCCCACGTCGGCCCGACGTTCTCGACCGACACCGCCGAGGCCGGCTTGTGCACCAAAGCCGCGAGCACGCCGGCGATCTTCGTCGCCTCGGCTGTCGAGACACCGGCCTTGCCCTTGGCGAGCTTCGCCTCGACGTTGATACGCGCGTTGCTGCCGGTCCCGAGCTGGGTGATCGTCGCCCCGCCGAAGCCGAGCGGTGCCAACACGCTCTGCGCCTGCGCGACCGTCACGCCCGGGGCGGGCACCTCCCAGGAGGTCCCGCCCACGAACTCGATGCTGTAGTTCAGGCCCTTGACCCCGAGCGACACGAGGCCCGCCAGGATCACGAGCGACGAGGCCGCGAACCACCATCTGCGCTTGCGGACGAAGTCGAAACGGGTCTCGCCCGCGGTAGAGGCGGACGAGTGCCCCGCGCCGGTGCTCCCCGGCGCCGAGTGCGACAGCGGCGGTGCTCATGCTCCGGCCTCCACGGGTGCGGCCAGTCCCCTCGCCACACCGAAGATCCGCGGCATCGGTGAAGACGCGGTTGCGGCCGAGCAGGATCACGAGCGGTCTCGTGAAGGTGTAGGCGGTTACGACATCGACGAGGGTGGAAAGCCCGAGCATGAAGGCGAAGCCCCGGACGGCGCCGATGGAGAGGATCCAGAGCACGAAGGCTCCGAGGAAGGACACCGCGTCAGCGGAAAGGATCGTGCGGTAGGCGCTCTTGAAGCCCCTGTCCACCGAGGACCGGATCGACCGGCCGGCGCGCACTTCGTCCTTTAATCGCTCGAAATAGACGATATAGGAGTCGACGGTGATGCCGACCGAGACGATCAGCCCTGTCATGCCGGACAAATCGAGCGTGAGACCGGCGGAGGTCTCGCCGAGCAGGGAGATGATGGCGTAGATCAAGGCGCCTGTGGTCACGAGGCCCAGCACGACGACTATCCCGAGCGAGCGGTAGTAGAAGATCGTGTAGCCCATGACGAGCAGCAGCCCGAGCAGGCCGGCCAGCAGGCCGGCATCGAGGGAGTGCTTGCCGAGCGTGGGCGAGACGGTCGTGTAGGTGGCCGTCTTGAGGGCGATCGGGATCTGGCCGTACTTGAGGACGAGGGCGAGATCGCCCGCCTGCGACTGCGTGAAGCCTCCGGAGATCTGGCCCGAGCCGCCGAAGGACTGGGCGTTGATCGTCGGCGCCGACTCCACGTACGCCGCCGAGATCGATCGCCAGGGGTAGGTGGTAGTTCGTCTTGGCGATGGTGTCGAAGAAGGCCGAGTACTGGGACTTGATCGTGAAGTTCACGATCCATCCGTTCTGGGTCGCGTCGAACTGTGCTGATGCCGAGCCGAGGATGGCACCTGTGGCAGGGGTCTTCCCGTCATAGGCCACGGGTCCCAGCTCGTAACGGGCGGCGCCGGTCGCGGCCGGGTTGCCCGGTACCAGCACCGTTCTCGAGGCCGTGTCCTGGAGGGCCGGCGTGCTCTTGACCGAAGCCAAGGCGGGGTCAGGCCCCGGGCCCGGGTTGTAGGCGCCGCTCGTGCCGGACTGGGCGATGTAGGTGGCGGTGGTGAACAGGTACTGCGAGCCGCACGCCGGCGGCTTCACGTAGGCCGGCGCCACGGCCTTCTTCTTCGACTTGGCCGGCGCCGTCGTGGTCGTGGTCGACTTCGCCGCCGTGGTGGTGGTGGTCGAGGAGGACGTCGAGGAGGTTGTCGACGACGAAGTCGAGGTGGTGGTGGTCGACGACTTCGACTTCGGCTGGGTCGTCGTTGTCGTCGTGGTGGTCGTCGAACTCGGCGCCACGTACGCGGGCGCGGCGCACAGCACGGGCCGGAAGAACAGCTGCGAGGTGTTCCCGATCTCGGAGATGACCTTGGAGAAGTTCTTCACTCCGGGAAGCTGGACGACGATGTTGCTCCCCTGGGTCCCGATGTTGGGATTGGAGAGACCGAGCCCGTTGGCGCGTGCCTGCATGATGCTGACGACGGTCTGGAGCTGTGCCGAGCTGGCCTGGTGCACGGGCTGGAAGACGACCGAGAGCCCGCCCTCGAGGTCGAGGCCGAGCTTCGGGGACCAGCCCGCGCCGAGGACGCCGGCGAGGGCTCCGAAGCAGATGAGACAGACGAGCAGGACGCTGCCCAACAAGCCCCTTCTCAACGCTTGCCGCCTCCAGTCCCCGTCAGGGTCGTCCCCCGGGTCGGTGGTCCCGCCCGCTTCGAGCGGGGGCACCGAGTATGGGTCGTGGCCCGAATCGTCCACGAGGTCGTCGTGGCCGTGGTCGTCGTACGAGCCGTGGTCGTCATAGGGGGCGGCGTCGGGATGATCACCCGCGACCGGATCCTCGACCCGCTGGCTCACGGCCTGGCGGACCACCTCGATGACCATGCCCGGAGCGATCTCGATCCTGGCGTGGTCGCCGACGAAGCCTTCGACGGTCCCGAAGATGCCCGAGGAGAGCATCACCTTGTCGCCCACGGAGATCTCCTTGTGGACCTGCATGGCACGCTGGCGCTTTTGCCGCTGGGGCCGGATGAAGAACATGTACGCGACTGCGAACAAAAGGATGATGAAAATGAACCCGATGGAGCTGCCGGAGCTCTTTTTGGCTGCGGCGGCCAGAAGTGGGCCCGTAAGAGTCGCCAGGGTGTGAAACCCGGAAGCGGCGATGAAGTGGACAGGGGGCATGCTGGGCCTATCGCTCAAGGGATGATGCGACCCGTCACCTTAGTCGCCCAAGCCGGACCCCTTCGTGCAATCCTCCTCTTCGGGGTCCGCGGCGAAGAGCGAGTCCTGGGCCGCGCCCGCTCTGGAGGCTCTGCGCGGCGACGCCCCCTCCGCGCTTTCCGTGTCCCCGATCGACAACGCGCTCGAGGAGCTGAGGCGGGACCGTCAGCCCCAGATGGGCGTACGTGCCCGGCGCGGCCAGCCGTCCGCGGGGGGTGCGCATGATGAGACCGGCTTGGAGGAGGAAGGGCTCGTAGACGTCCTCGACCGTCTCCTGCTCCTCACCGACGCTCACCGCGAGCGTGGAAAGGCCCACCGGACGACCGGCGAAGCGGATGCAGAGCGTCTCGAGGATCTTGCGGTCGAGACTGTCGAGGCCCAGCTCGTCGACCCCGAACAAGGTGAGCCCTTCCCGAGCGGCCTCTTCGGTGATCACGCCTTCGCCCCGGACCTCCACAAAGTCGCGCACACGGCGGAGAAGCCGGATCGCGAGTCGGGGCGTGCCCCGTGAGCGGCGGGCGATCTCGTTCGCGCCCTCGTCGGTCAGCTCGACGCCGAACAGGACGCCCGTGCGGTGCACGATCGTCTCGAGCTCGGCCTCGCTGTAGAGCTCGAGGCGGGCGACGATACCGAAGCGGTCGCGAAGGGGCCCGGTGATGAGGCCTGTCCGTGTCGTGGCACCGACGAGGGTGAACCTCGGCAGGTCGAGCCTTATCGAGCGGGCCGTCGGCCCCCGCCCGAGGACGATGTCCAGCTGGAAGTCCTCCATGGCGGGGTAGAGCAGCTCCTCCACCGCGCGGCCCATCCGGTGTATCTCGTCGATGAACAGCACGTCGCCGGGCTGAAGGTCGGTGAGGATGGCCGCGACGTCGCCGCTGCGCACGAGGGCAGGGCCCGAGGTGATCCGCAGGCCGGCCCCCATCTCGCAGGCCATGATCCCCGCCAGGGTCGTCTTCCCGAGACCCGGAGGTCCCGGCGAAGAGCACGTGGTCGACGGGTTGTTCGCGCCGGCGCGCCGCCTCGAGGATGATCTCGAGCTTCTCCCGCAGCGTCTGCTGGCCGACGAAGTCGGCGAGCCGCTTCGGGCGGATCCCCACCTCGAAGCTGCCGTCGCCGTCGAACGCGACCGCACCCCGCGTCGGGCCGGGACCGCCCCGCTCGATCGGGTCCGCCCCGTCGACCGGCGCGGCGCAGCCCCCCCTCCGGGGCCGCCCACCGGTGGCCGTCCGGCCAGGATCCGCGACGCGGGCTCACAGCGCGGTCACCTCGGTCACCCTGGTCACCGCCGCGGCGCCAGGTTCCGGAGCGCAAGGCGAAGCAGCTCCTCTACCGAGCCCTCAGCAGGCAGCCCCCGCAGTGCTGTCCTCACCTCTTCAGGCGAGTACCCGAGCTGGGTGAGCGCCTCGCCGACCTCAGCGGCGACCGCGGGCGGACCTCCGGCCGGGCGCGAGCCGTTCTGCAGCGCGCCGTCGGCGCCGAGGTAGTCAAATCGCGCCTGCAGCTCCAAAAGCAGGCGGGCGGCCGTCTTCTGACCCACCCCGGGAACGAGCTTCAGGGCGTCGACGTTGCCCGTGGCGATCACCTGGGCCAGCTCGGCCGGCTCGTGGACGCTGAGGATGGCGAGCGCGAGGCCGGGACCGACCCCGTGGGCCCCGAGCAGGAGCTCGAAGGCCGTCCGCTCCTCGGCCGTGGCGAATCCGTACAAGGTGATGGCGCTCTCGCGGACGTGGGTGTGCACCGCCAGGCTTGCCTCCTGCCCGATCTGCAGCCTGGATGCCGTGCCGGGGGCGACGAGCAACCTGTAGCCCACGCCGCCGACCTCGACGACGAGATCGACGGAGGCGTCGCCCATGGGACGGCGCTCGGTGACCACCCCCCGCACCGAGGCGATCATGGCCGTGCCAACTGGGCCGCCGGGCCACCCGGCGCCGGGCGGGAAGACGCTGCCCAGGGCGCAGTGCTCAGGTGGCACAAGGCGAGGGCGAGGGCATCGGCGGCATCGGCCGGCTGCGGCAGGGCGTCGAGGCTCAGCAAGCGGGCCACCATGCGCTGCACCTGGTCTTTCGTCGCCCCTCCGAAACCTGTCACGGCGAGCTTGACCTCGTTGGAGGTGTACTCCACGACCTCGCAGCCGAGCTCTACAGCGGTAAGCATCGCCACCCCGCTCGCCTGGCCCACCGACATCGCCGTGCGGGCGTTCGTCTGGAAGAAGACGCGCTCGACGACGACCACGTCCGGCCGAAGCTCGCAGACGAGGCCGTGCAGCTCGGCGCGCAGGGTCGCGAGCCTGTTGGGCACCGACTCCTCGAGCGCGGTCGTGATGACGCCCGCCGCCACCGCCGTGCTCCGTCCCGCCACGGAGCGTACGCAGCCGTAACCGCACCTGGACAGACCGGGGTCGATGCCGAGAACAAACACTCGTTCGATCGTAACCGCCGCGGCCGCCACCCCGGGGGACCGTGCGCGGCCGGCTCAGACTTCGACGTGCTCGAGGATCTCGTCGGGGATGTCGAAGTTCGCCCAGACGCTCTGCACGTCGTCGTGCTCCTCCAGCAGCTCGATCAGCTTGAGCACCCGCTTGGCGGTCGACTCGTCGGTCACCTCGACGCGCGTCGTCGGCACCATCTCGATGTCGGCGGAGTCGACGGCGATCCCGGCCGCGTCCAGCGCGGCGCGAAGGCTCGGCAGGTCCGTCGGGGCGCTCGTGAGCATCCATTCGTCCGCCTCGTCCTGGAGGTCCTCGCCGCCGGCGTCGAGGGCGACGACCATCAGCTCGTCCTCCCCCACCGACTTCGGCACCATGACGACGCCTTTGCGCTCGAACTGCCAGGAGACGGCGCCGGGCTCGGCCATGGACCCGCCGTTTCGGGAGAACGTCGAGCGAATCTCTGCTCCGGTGCGGTTGCGGTTGTCGCTCAGGCATTCGACGATCATCGCCACGCCCGAGGGGGCATAGCCCTCGTAGGAGATGGCCTCGTACCTGACGCCCTCGAGCTCTCCGGTCCCGCGCTTGATCGCCCGCTCGATCGTGTCGAGCGGGACGGACGCTTCGCGTGCCTTGGTGAACATCGTGCGCAGGTTGGCGTTCGCGGTCATGTCGCCGCCTCCCTCGCGGGCCGCGACCTCGACCTGGCGGATCAGCTTGGCGAAGAGCTTGCCCCGCGCGGCGTCGACAGCGCCCTTTCGATGTTTCGTAGTTGCCCATTTGGAATGGCCCGACATCGGCTCAACCTCCCTCGATGTCCACCTGCTGATTCGACCACGGTATCCCCGGCGCCGCCACTCCTGGCCCGAGGCGGGCGCCAGCCTCTCCGTGGCTCAAAGCTCGCGCAGCATCCCGACGCGCTCGCCGAGGTCCAATGTCCCGAGCCGTTCCGGTTCCTGGTCGAGCGGTTCGAAGGGCGCCAGCCACAGCCGCGAGGTCGACTCTGCCGTGCTGCGCGGCAGGGACTCCGGACGACGACTCGGTGAGCTGCCGATCTTCTCGAGGGCCGAGATCAGCCCGGGGGGATAGCGCGTGACGCCGACCGCGGCAAGGTCCGCCAAAGGCTCACGTGCCGTTGCCGGCGACCCGGTCGGCGATCCTCGTGAAGACCGGGAAGTGGCGCCCGATCGGGTCGAAAGCCAGCACGGCGATGGCTCCTGAGACGGTGTCACCGCGCTTTATGTGGGCGAGCTCGTGGGCCAAGTACGGCCTCCAGCTCGATCCTGTCGAGCGCCCATACCAGCCCGCTCGTCACAAAGACGACGCCGCGGTGCGGCGGGCTGCCCACCGAGATGGCATTCGTGGCCGGGTCGTCGATGACCCGGATCTCCGCGCCGGGCAGGCCGAACACGGCGAACAGCCCTTCGGCGACGTCGACGAGGCGCGCGGCCTCGGCCGCGCCGAGTGCACTCGGCCGCCTCTCTGCGGTCACGACCGTCCCGCCGAGCTGCCGGGCCAGCGCACCGGCCGACCGGACCCACACCACCGAGGACACGACGGCGGTGATACAGGCAATGGCCACGCCGGCGATCAAAAAGGCGATCGCGACCACTCCGAGGACCATCAGGACGACCGCGAGCGCCAGCGGAGCCACAAGCGCCGCCGCCGCGCGGCGCCTGCTGCCGCGAGCTGCGTGGCGCCAGGCGGCGTCCCGGCGACGGGCCGCCGCGGCCAGCACGGCCCTCGAGGTCTCGTAGGCGACCTGCTGGGCCTCAGCGGCCCGGCGGGCCCTCCCTCGCCTTCGGGGCTACGGCGCTGCCACTGCGCGCGGTCCCGGGCTTTCGATGGCATCACTCGAGGCTACTCTCAGCCGGCGCGTCCGAGCCGCCCATAGACGTCCCGGTAGAACACCCGCGATCACCGACATGTCGCATTCCTCGGCACGGCGAAGCCCCCTGCGCGCGTAGGTCGCAGGCGCTCCGCCTCGTTCTCCAGCACCTCCCGGACCGCTCCGGCGAGCGCGCCCGCGTCGCCCGGTGGCACGAAGAGGGCGGCGCCGGCTGCGGCGAGCCTGTAGCCCGCCAGGTCGGAGGCGACGACGGCGGTCCCCGCCGCCATCGCCTCGAGAAGTACGAGACCGAACGACTCTCCCCCGAGCGAGGGCGCGACGAACACGTCGGCGCCGGCCAGGCGACGGGCGCGCTCGGAATCGTCGACGGCCCCCAGCCCACTCGATGCGCTCCTCGGCGCGAGAGCGCGCCTCGCAGCCGTTCGGTCTCCGGTCCCTCTCCCAGCACCCAGAGCCGTGTTGTCGCGGGCAGGAGGCCGAAGGCGCCGAGCAGCACCTCGAGGCCCTTGCGTTGCTCGTGGCGGCCGACGAAGACGACGGTGGGGGCATCCGTCGGCCAGGGGTCGAGGCGGGCCAGGGGACGCGCCTCCACTCCGTTCGGGATGATCCCGACGTTCGCGGGGATTCGCCCGATGCACGCTCTCGCCGTGACCCGAGCCTCCTCCGACACGGCGAAGGCCGCGTCGAGCCGGCGCGACCACACTCCGACGAGATGCCCGTAGGCGCGATAGGCGAGATCGTTGCCGGAACGATGGAACGTGCCGACGATGGGCGACGGTCCGCGCGACGACCGCCGCAAGCGACGGACCGGGGACGAACGGCTCGTGCACGTGGACCACGTCGGGAGCAAAAGCGCGCAGTGCCGACAGGGTTCGGGACATGGTCGACGGCCACGGCGACACCGGCGCGCGGATCCGTTCGCCGAGATCGGTGTGCCCGCGCCCACCTTCACGAAGATGGCACCCTCGAGTGCGGCGGCATCAAGTCGTCCGGCGATCCCGGACGACTCGGCCGGACCAACGACCGCCACCTCCTCGCCGCTTGCCCTGAGGGCCCGGGCGAGACCGAGCACCTGGCTCTGGACGCCTCCGGGGACCGTCAGGCTGTATGGGCACACGAGGGCGATCCGCATTCCGCCGCGAGGCTACCGGTCGGTTGGCGCCCCGCCCAGGTGAGCCGCCGGCGCCGCTTCGTCAGGCGATGTCCACGGGGTACGCCGCGTCGGCGCGGGCCGCGATGTCCTCCATCCGGCGCCGCAGAACGACGACCGCGGCGGCGATGACGACGAGGGCAGCCCCGATCAGCGCCCAGGTGATCGTTCCAGAGCTACGCCGCAGGATGTTGCCCGCCACGTACGAGGCATAGGTGAAGATGGCCGCCCAGACGATCGCGCTGGCGGCGTTCGCGACCGCGAAACGCCGCAGCTGCATCCGGGTCGTGCCCGCCAGGAAGGCGGCATAGGTGCGCAGCACAGAGACGAAACGGCCGAAGAAGACCACCCTCGAGCCGTAGATGTCGAACAGGTACCGGCTTATCCGCAGCTTCTGCTCGTCGAGACGGATCTTGTGGCCCCAGCGGCGGACGAGGCGGTAGCCGCCGTAGTGGCCCGAGCGCGTAACCGATGAGTCCACCGGCGAGCGCGCTCGCCGCCGGCGACGACGAAGAGGAGCCAGGGCGACAGACGGTGGGTGTGCCCCGCGTAGGTGCCGGCGAGGATGACGGCGGTCTCCCCCGGCAGCGGAACGCCGAAGGCCTCGGTGAGGACGAATAGCGCCACCGCCCAATAGCCCCATGTCTCGACCAGGTGGTTCAATGCCCTAGGCCCGGTGGGACGGCCAGTTGGGCCGGAAATGGTCCCTGCGGTCTCGCGAACTGGCCATTTGGCGAAGAATAGCCGCTGACCTGGGATTTCGCCTCTCGTCAGTTTGTGACGTTTCGCATCGCCTTCTCATCTCCCGCAGACATTCCGCCGACACGCGGCCTGCCCGGCGTCTCAGTTGCGAGCGACGAGGACGATCCCGAGGACGAACGGCCCAACGCCAGGGACCATGAGACCGGTCCGCGGCGAGCCCTCAGCCACGCCGGCATCGCGAAACCGGGCAACGTGAGAAACAGCTTCAGGCTTGCCCGGCGAAGGCCAGGACGGTCGCCGCAATACCCGTTGCTGTCGGGAACGGACGGACCCCCCCGAAGCCCTGAGGCAGGAGGACCGTCTCGTCGACCTACTCGGCCAGGCGATGAGGGTCCATCGCGGCCCACGGTGCCGGGGTGGTGGCGCCTGGCGGTGGACCCGCGAAAGGCATGGTCGCAGATCGTTCCAAGGCGCTACGGCGGCGGACAGCCGAACTGATCTGCCCGCCGCTGCAGGTTCAGCGCTTGGCGTAGTCGGCGAAACCCTGCCAGTCGATCACCACGCACGGCTCGTTCCCGACAGTCCAAGCGTCGTGGCCGGGCGCCATGATCGCGAAGTCTCCCGGGCCGTACTCCATCTCCTCGCCGTCGTCTGTGACGACCTTCATCCGGCCGGAGACGAAGTAGCCCGTGTGAGACGCTTGGCAGCTTTCAGTCTTGGCGATCGGCTTCACATGCTCGGACCACCTCCAGCCCGGCATGAAGGTGGCTCGACCGACCGCTCCGCCCTCCAGGTTCACCAGCTCAACCTGACCGGTGTCGCCCTCGAACGCACGGGTCTCTTCGGGCGAGTCGAGGCTCTTGCGAATAAGCCCTGACATTGAACTCCCCCCTATCTGCCGGATTCGTCAGCCGGCCCTCGATTTGGAGAGTACTTCGGTTCTCCGACGTCTGCCCGAGTGAGCAAACCCCTGATGGGAAGGCGTTTTTGAGGCCCTGAAATCCTCCGGCGAGGGGCGTGTGGGTGCCGGTTACTCGACCCGAACAGTCCCACAGAGCCGCCCGGTCGCCCCATGTCCTCCCCTAGGTAGCCGGTAGATCCGAAAGCCCCGCCACCGCGGCACTGCGGGATGGCCCGCGCAGAGCGGCTCAGCTCAAGGGGCCGCCCGAGTCCGGGCCGCACCAGGCCCGGGCCACTGACTCCTCCCCCGCCTACGGCCCGCGGACTTTCCCGGACATCGGCCGCGTCACAGACCTGAAAGCGCAGATCAGCGGTGCCGCTCCCGGTCCGACGGCCAGTTGGGCTGGAACAGGTGCCACTGCTCGGGCGATATGCGGATGAGGTCCTCGAGGGCTCGCGCCGTGTCCGCCGTGAGGCGCTGGACGTCGTGGCGCATCCGGCCGCTGCGCGTGGAGTCGAGCGGCGGCTGCAAGACGGCGTGGTACCGGCCGCCGGGTCGCTGGTAGATCGCGCAGGTCATAAGGGGCGCACCGGAGCGCAGCGCCAGCAGGGCGGGGCCGGCGGGCAGGGTTGTCTTCTCGCCGAAGAATTCCACCTCGACCCCGTTGCCGGCCAGGTCCCGGTCCGCCAGCAGGCCGACGACCCGCCCTTCACGGAGCGCGTCCAGCAGCCGCACGGTGGTGCCCGGCCCGGGGGGCATGACCGTGAGCCCCAGAGCGGAGCGCTGGGAGGTGAACCACTCGAAAAGCTCCGGGGGCTCCAGCAGCTCGCCCACCGTCGTCATCGGGAACCCCTGTTGCGCGAGCCACCGCCCTCCGTACTCCCACGAGCCGACATGAGGCAGCACGATCACGACGCCCCGCCCGCGCGCCATCTCGAGGCGGAACCGTTCGAATCCCTCGATGGTGAACGTCGACTCGATCTCGTCCGAGCGGAGCGCCCCGACCCTGGCCGATTCGACCCAGTAGTGGGCGTAGGAGACAAAGGCGCTCGACACGAGGGCCTCGACGGCGCTCTCGTCGGCGCCCGGGCCGAGCACACGCCGCAGATTGGAGTGGACAAGAGGCCGCTTCCCGCGCCACAGGGCCGCGATCGCCAAACCTGCCGCTGTGGCCAGGGCACCGGCAACCTTGCCGGGCAGGAGCTGGAGCAAACGCGCCAAACCCCGATACGTCAGGTAAAGGGCCCATTGGCGTGCTCTTTTGGCCACGGAGCTCGCGCCAGGCTCGGCCCGGCCTTCGGGCGAAGAGGTGTCCGTCAGCTATCGGACCCGGGGCGGCTGCGGCGCCCGGTTCGGACGAAGCTGCGTCGCTCCGCCCGCATGCTGGTACGACGCGTACCGGTGCGCTCGGTAGCGAGCACGCGGCGCAACCTCACACCGAGCGGCTCGTCTCGACGCCGCGCCCGCACGCGGCTCGGAGTTGTCGTCCGGCGCCTGGTGCCGACTGTCCGCGGCTCACGCCAGGCCTGCCAGCGGGACTCCACGCGCCCGCGGCGCCACGCACCCCGGGCCTCCGCCACAGCGACTTCCGGGCTCGCCTGGCGCCAGACCTTCGCGAAGCGCTGCACCGCCGTCACGGCAGAAAGTGCCAGCAGGAGGCCCAGCAACGACACGAAGACGACCTGTCCGAACACGACGTGCCCGAGCAGCGCGACACCGAGGAGGATGAGCCGCTCGGCCCGCTCCATGAGGCCGCCTCTGGCGTCGTAGCCGAGGGACTCGGCCTTGGCCCGCTCGTAGGAGATGAGCGCGCTGACCCCGACGATGGCGAAGGGAAGCACCGAAAGGCGCGGGTCGCTCCCCGATGCGAGATACCAGGCCACGCCCGCGAAGATGAGGGCGTCCGAGACGCGGTCGGCCACAGAGTCGAAGAACGCGCCCTTCTTGGAAGCCGTGCCCGCAGCCTTGGCGACGACTCCGTCCAAGGTGTCCATGAGGCCGCCGACGGTGAGAAGGACCGTGCCTGCCCAGAAGATGCCGAGCCCGATGCAGGCACCGGTGGCGGCGGCAAGCAGGACACCCACGCAGGTGACCTGGTTCGCGCTGATGCCGCGGCGCACGAGGCGCTCGCCCACTCCGAACCCGTTGCGGATCCCGCGCCCTGGCGACGCATTGGCCGGCCCCGCGGCGGCCGTCGGGCCGGGCGAAGCGGCAGCGACAGGCTCGGGCGCGTCCTGATCCTCGACGGGGGCCGCTTTCGAGCCGTTCGCCGTTGACTGGCCTCTGTGGCCGTCGATCATCTCGCTCCTGTCTGGCAGGTATCGCACGGAAAACGGTCGTCGGGCGCCGCTGGCGACGAGCATTCTCTTGTCAAGAGGATACCAGAGCAGGTCGTCGGGCTTCCGGCCTCGTTCCGCGGAGCGCGCGCCCGGTAGGCTCGCAAGCTGTCAACGAAGCTGTCGACCAGTCGCTCCGGTGAAACCGGTCGCGGGAAGTGAGGTACCCACGTGAACACCGTGCCGTCCGCGAAAATCCGCAACGTCGCGCTCATCGGCCATGGCGGCTCGGGCAAGACAACCCTTGCCGAGGCCCTGCTTGTCGTAGCCGGCGTCCTGACCCGAGCGGGACGGACAGAGGATGGGACGACAGTGTGCGATTTCGAGCCTGAAGAGCTCAAGCGGAAGATATCGGTCTCGCTGGCACTGGCTCCGTTCCTCTACGAGGACTGCAAGATCAACGTCATCGACACTCCCGGCTACGCGGACTTCGTGGCCGAGGTCGAAGCGGGTCTTTCTGTCGCCGATCTCGCCGTGCTCGTCGTGAGCGCCGTCGAAGGTGTCGAGGTCCAGACCGAGGAGACCTGGCGGCTTGCGACCGAGCTCGGCATCCCCCGGCTCGTCTTCGTCAACAAGCTCGACCGCGAGCGTGCGGACTTCGAGAGGACCCTCGACCAGCTCCGCGAGCGCTTCGGCTCCGGCATCGCGCCGCTGGAGCTGCCCATCGGCCGCGAGGCGGATTTCAAGGGCATAGCCGACCTCCTCACGGACTCGGCGATCATGTACGGCGGCGCTAAGCCCACGACAGGGCCCATCCCCGACGACATCTCCGAGATCGAGCACCGCGTGCGTGAGGCGCTCATCGAGGGGATCGTCGTCGGCGACGACGACCTGATGGAGCGCTACCTCGAAGGCGACGTGCCTTCGACCGAGGAGCTGGAGGCCACTCTCGCCCACGGGATCGCAGCCGCCACCGTCTTTCCGGTCGTGTGCGGATCGGCCATCACGGGCGTCGGCATCGACCGCCTCGCCTCGTTGATCTGCGAGATCGGGCCGAGTCCCCTCGCGAGGGGGCCGTTCAAGGTCAAGGCGGGCAACGACACGATCGAGCTCCCCCGCGACCCCGATGGCGCGCCGCTCGCCCGGGTCTTCAAGACGATCGCCGACCCGTTCGTGGGGCGGATATCGCTCATGGAGGTGCTCTCGGGGACACTGCACCCGGACATGTCCCTCGTGGACAGCCGCACCCACACCGAGGAGAAGCTGCACGCCCTCCAGGTCATGCGCGGCAAGGAGACCCAGCCCACCTCCGCCGCTCCCGCCGGCGACATCGTCGCCGTCGCCAAGCTCTCCAGCGTGCTGACCGGCGACACCCTGGCGCCGAAGAACCAGCCCGTGGTCGTGGAAGGCCCCAGGTTGCGCAACCCGCTGCTTTCCATAGCCGTCCATCCCAAGGCGAAAGGCGACGACGACAAGCTCATGACGGCCATCCACCGCCTGCAGGAGGAGGACACCGCCCTCATGGTGCGACGCGACGACGAGACGCACCAGACGGTGCTCTCGGGAATGGGCGACACGCACCTGCAGATCGTCTGCGAGAAGCTCAGCCGCAAGTTCGGCGTGGCCGTCGAGACCGAGCCCGTGCTGGTCCCCTACCGCGAGACGATCACCAAGCCTGCCGAGGCCGAGGGCAAGTACAAGAAGCAGACAGGCGGGCACGGCCAGTTCGGCGTCGCCAACCTCCGCGTCGAGCCGCTCGAGCGCGGGCAGGGCTTCGAGTTCGTGGACGCGATCGTCGGCGGTGCCATCCCCCGCCAGTTCATCCCGGCGGTCGAAAAGGGTATCCAGGAGGCGATGGTGCAGGGGGGCTACTTCGGCTACCCCGTCGTCGACGTGAGGGTGACGTGCTACGACGGCAAGTTCCACTCGGTCGACTCGTCGGAGATGAGCTTCAAGATGGCGGCCTCGCATGGTTTCAAGGAGGCGTTGGCGGCGGCGGGGCCCGTGGTGCTGGAGCCCGTTTCTCGTCTCGAGGTCACGGTGCCTGCCGCCTATCAGGGCGACATTCTCGGCGACCTGAACTCACGCCGCGGCCGGGTGCTCGGCACCGAGTCCGCCGAGCGCGGCGAGCAGGTCGTCATCGCCCTGGTGCCGACCGCTGAGATCCAGCGCTACGCGACCGATCTTCGCTCCCTCACCGGCGGGCGGGGTCGCTTCGTCGTCCGTCACGACCACCACGAGGTGCTGCCGGCACCGCTCGCCGAGCGGCTGGCGAAGCAGACCGCGGCGTCCTGAGCGGGAGCCGCCGGACCAGGCCGGCCCAGATCGGCTGGCCGGCCCAGATCGGCTGGCCGGCCCAGTTCGGCTGGCCGGCCCAGTTCGGCTGGCCGGCCCAGTTCGGCAGGCCGGCTCAGATCGGCAGGCCGGCTCAGATCGGCAGGGACGTCCAGGCGAGCGCGACGTCCCGGCTGCCCGTGAGCTCGAGCACCTCGAGTGGCCTCCGGTTCCAGCAGTAGAGGTAGAGATCCGACGCAGGGCCCACGAGCACGGCCTCGGCCGGTCCTCTGCCCTCGCGCCAGCGCAGCCTGCCCCCGCTGATCTCGACCGTCCAGGCGGCCGCGTCGTCCGCGCACGCCAGGCAGAGAACGCCGCCGAGCGTCGCATCGGGTGCCTCGGGGACATCGGTCGCGAGATGGACCGAGATCCACTCGTCGATGCCGTCGACGGCGAGCTCGCGCTCGAGAGCCGTGGGCGAGCCGACAGAGAGCTCCACGTCGTACCGGTGCACCGCCGATTCGAGGGCCATGCGTCTGGCGACCCAACCGGCCGTCAGGTCCGCGCCAGACCAGTTCCAGCAGGGCTCCGCCGGATCGACGTCCCCGAGGGTGCTCTGAAGGTCGCGGCAGGCCTCTTCGAACCACGCCCAGATGTCGGCGCCCGCCGGGACGCCCCTCGAAGCAGGCTCGGCCGGCGCCGCGGCCGAGGCACGTTCCAGCTGGGCACGCCAGAACAAGAACACGTCCCCGAGATGCTCGAGGAGGTCCGACAGTCGCCACTCCGGGCAGGTCGGAACCTCGAGCTTCCAGGTCCTCCCCGGTCGCGTCGAGAACGAGGTCACACTCGCGCCGCAGCGCCGCCCGGTAGGAGTCGAAGTCGAGGCGATGACCGGTCACAGAGCTCATTCTTCCCGCTTCCCGGCCGCGTCCGGTCCGCGGGGCGCGATCTCGGGCTCGTCGCGACCCGTGGCGGCCGGCGAAGCGGCGTCGGAACCGACCTGCGGGCGAGCGGTCGCACGGGCCGCCGCGGCGCGGATCTCGCGCACGGTGGCGACCGGATCGGCGACTTCGATGACCACGTAGCGGAACCTTTCTCCCGAGCACTCGATCAGGACGGCGTTGCGTCCCACCCCGATCGACCAGAAGGACCAGCCGTCGATCCCGTGGTAGACGCCTATCCGCCAGAGCCCCTGGCCGTGGCGCTTCCAGTTGCGGAGCCCGCTTCTCACGTGCGCCGCGCGCCAAGGGGTCGTGCTCGATGCGGCTGATCGACGCCAGGGAGAACCTGAACCCGGACTTGGTGGAGACGACCCTGCGCCACCCACTGAGCCGCACCACGACCTGGTCGCCCTCCACCACCAGCTCTCCCCACACCTGCGGTGGCCGGCCAGCGGCGGTCGGGGACCGGCTCACGTCCAGGCGGCCCGTAGCTTCGCCCAGCTGTCGCCGAGCGCCTCGGGGAGCACTCGGACGTTCGCCACGGCCGTCATGAAGTTGGTGTCACCGATCCAGCGCGGGACGATGTGGACGTGCAGATGGGCCGGAATCCCGGCACCGGCCGCCCGCCCGAGGTTCAGCCCGATGTTCATGCCTTCCGGCCGGTAGGCCGTCCTCACAGCCGCCACCGCCTCCCGCACCGCCGCTGACATCTCCGCCGACTCTTCGGGCCGCATCTCGTCCAGGTCTCGCACATGCCGGATCGGGAGCACCATGACATGGCCCGGGCAGTAGGGATAGGCGTTGAGCAAAGCGGCGGTGTACCTGCCCGTCCAAAGCACGTGCCGCACCTCGTCGGGCTCGCCGGAGGCCAAGATGGCGCAGAACACGCATTCCGCCTCGGACTCGCGCGCCGGCGGCTCCGCCGCTCGGGGCCGGGGCCTCGGCGCGTGCCTCGAACGAGGTCACGTAGTTCGACCGCCAGCCTGCCCAGAGATGGTCGAGGCTCACGGGACGAGCCGCTCCGCGCCCCCGGGGTCCCCGAGGGGCGACGCCGCCTCGGCGCGCAGACGGTCGACGAGCACATCGAGGGCCACGCCGCGCTCGGGGGCGTCCGATCCCCTTGCGTTCACGCCCACCGTCCCCGCCGCGACGTCCATGTCGCCCACGACGAGGATGTACGGCACCTTCTCCAGCTTCGACCGTCGGATCCTCGCCCCGAGGGGCTCGTCGGCATCATCGGCTTCGACGCGCACCTTCGCCGCGGCGAGACGCGCTCGGACCTGCTCGGCGTAGGGAGCGTGGTCGTCGCGAACCGGGAGCACCCGGACCTGAACGGGCGCGAGCCAGGTCGGGAAGGCGCCCGCGTAGTGCTCGAGGAGGATGGCGAAGAAACGCTCCACGGATCCGAAGAGGGCGCGGTGGATCATGATCGGCCTGTGCCGGGCGTTGTCCTGGCCCACGTACTCCATCGAGAACCTCTGCGGTAGTTGGAAGTCCACCTGGATCGTCGAGATCTGCCAGGTTCGGCCAATGGCGTCGCGCGCCTGGACCGAGATCTTCGGGCCGTAGAAGGCACCCCCGCCCGGGTCGAGCACGAGCTCCAGATCCATCCCCGTCGCGACCTCCCGGAGGGCCTCGGTCGCCTCCTCCCACTCGGCGTCGGTGCCCACCGCCTTGTCCTCCGGCCTGGTCGACAGCTCGAGGTAGAAGTCCTCGAGACCGAAATCGCGCAGCAGGTCCAGCTCGAAGCTCAACAAGCTCCGGAGCTCGTCCGCCATCTGCTCGCGGGCGCAGAAGATGTCCGCGTCGTCCATGGTGAGGCCGCGCACCCGGGTGAGGCCGTGAATGACCCCTGACTTCTCGTAGCGGTAGACGGTCCCGAACTCGAACAACCGCAGCGGGAGCTCGCGGTAGGAGCGCTGCCGGGCCTTGAAGATCAGTATGTGGAAGGGGCAGTTCATCGGCTTCAGGTAGTACTGCTGGCCTTCGTCGAGCTCCATCGGAGGGAACATGCCTTCCGCGAACCAGTCCAGGTGGCCCGAGATCTCGAACAGCTCCGCCTTGGTGATGTGCGGCGTGTTCACGAACTCGTAGCCGGCCTGCTCGTGGCGGGCTCGCGAGTAGTCCTCCATCACCTTGCGGACGAGGCCGCCTTTGGGGTGGAAGACCGCCAGGCCCGATCCGAGCTCGGGTGGGAAGGAGAACAGGTCGAGCTCGGCGCCGAGCCGCCTGTGGTCACGGCGCTCGGCTTCCTCGATGCGATGCAGATGGGCTTCGAGGGCTGCCTCCGACTCCCAGGCGGTCCCGTAGACCCTCTGCAGCTGAGGCCGGTGCTCGTCCCCGCGCCAGTAGGCCCCGGCAACGCGGGTGAGCTTGAAGTGGCCCAGCCGGTCGGTCGAGGCTACATGGGGCCCGCGGCACAAATCGACGAAGCCGGGCCCGTTCCTGTAGGCGCTGACTTCGCCCGGCTGCCCCCCGGCTTCGGCCGCGAGCTCCTCGTCGAGGCCAGCCACCTCTGCGACCCCTTCGATGATCTCCCGCTTGTACGGCTGGTCGGCGAAGAGCTCGAGGCCTTCTGAGATCGTGTGCTCCTCGCGCACGAAAGGCTGCGCCTCGGCCATGATCGCCCGCATCTCGGCCTCGATCCGAACAAGGTCGTCGTCGGAGAAACGGGCGGCGTCGGGAAGGTCGAAGTCGTAGTAGAACCCGTCCGCTATGGCCGGGCCGATGGCATAGGCGGCGCCCGGCCAGAGCCTGCGCACCGCCTGGGCCAGTACGTGGGCGGTCGAGTGGCGCAGCACGAGACGGCCCTCGTCGGTGTCGTCGGTCACGATGCGCACCTTGGCCCCGTCCGAAAGAGGGCGGGACAGGTCGACCTGCACGCCGTCGACCTCGGCTGCGACAGCCGCGGCGGCGAGCCGGCGCCCTATCATCGCGGCGAGATCGGCGGTCGTCGTGCCGGCGGGGACACTCCACGCTGACCCGTCGGGTAACAAGACCGTGATCTCGGTGGGCATCTCGACAACTCCTCGTGCGGGCGGCGCCGGGCCGCGCTGGTGGAAGGCCTCAGCCTACCGGGCCGCTACCTCGCCCTCATTGAGCCGGACACGACCTCATTGAGCCGGACACCTTCCGGCAACGCTCATCCGCCCACGGCCACACCGAGGAGCGCGGCCGCGGCGCTGACGCCCCGCCCAGCTTCGGCCTCCTCGTCGATCGCCCCGATCGCGCCCGGGGTGTCGAGGTCGTCGTCGAGACGGTCCCGCACGGTCTCGAGGGCGGCCTCCCCGCGCCCGGCAGCTCGCCACCGCGCGAGGCGGTCCTCGGCCTCCTCGAGCATCGGGTCCTTCCACTCCCAGCCCAGCCGGTAGTTGTGGACGAGCAGGGCGAGCCGGATCGCGGCCGGGTCGTGTCCCTGTTCGAGCAGCCGGTGCACGAAGACGAGGTTGCCGAGCGACTTCGACATCTTCTCCCCGTCCAGGCTCACCATCCCCACGTGCATCCAGTGGCGAACGAACTCCGAACCCGTCGCGGCCTCCGACTGCGCCGCCTCGCACTCGTGATGGGGGAAGACGAGGTCGCTCCCTCCCCCGTGCAGGTCGATGGTCGTGCCGAGCTCGCGCATCGCGAGCGCCGAGCACTCGATGTGCCAGCCGGGCCGGCCGGGGCCCCAGAGGGACTCCCACGCCGGCTCGCCCGCGAGCGGAGGGCTGCCAGAGCACGAAGTCCAAGGGGTCATCCTTGAAGGGGTCTTCCGGGCGTTCCCCCGCGCAGGCTGGCGAGCTCGATCATCTCGTCGCGCTCGAGGTGGCTCAGATGGCCGAAACGGGGGAACGACGACACGTCGAAGTAAACCGCGCCCCGGCGCGGTAGGCGTGGCCCGTGTCGAGGACCATGCCGATGAAGCCGAGGATGTCGGGGATGGCGGAAGTCGCCCTCGGCTCGGAGTAGGCCGGGAGCAGACCGAGGGCCGTCATGTCGGCGTCGAACCGGGCGATCTCGCCCGCCGCGAGATCGAGGTAGTGCACCCCGAGCTCCCGGGCCTTGCGCAAGATGTCGTCGTCGACATCGGTGATGTTGCGGACGCACAGGGTCCGGTGACCGAGGTCGCGGAGGCGACGCTGCAGCACGTCGTAGACGACGTACACCGCCGCGTGGCCAAGGTGCGCCGAGTCGTAGGGCGTGATGCCGCAGGTGTACATCGTGACGACCTCGCCGGGCGTGAAGGGCACCACCTCGCGGCGGGCTGTGTCGTAGAGCTGCATCACGCCGGGTCTCTTTGCCAGATGCGAGAAACCTTAGAGACCCTCGCTGCGCAGGCCGGTCAGCCGGATGCTCGCGTGCGAGCGCGAGCGGATGTTGACGCCGATGAGCACCGCCGTGAACGCCTCGATCGCCGCGGCCGCCGACAAGGTGCCGGCGTCGATCCCGCGACAGCCCGGTATCCGGCCCACGAGGTCGATCGTCGCCTTTGTGGCGGCCTCGTGGTCCGAGCACACGAGGACGTCGGCGTCCATCGGCTCCTCAAGGTTCGCAAGCCCGCGGGCGGGCAGGTGGTGGAAGGCGCCCGAGACGAGCGCACGCGGGGCGGCGTCCTGGACGGCGACGCACAGCGACCCCCGGGCGGGCACGACCGCCTCGATGTCGTCGCCCACCTTGAAGACGCGTTCGCCATCGAGACGACGACCTTGCCCTCGAGGTGGTGCGAAAGCCCGGCGACAGTCTGAGGCGCACCGTCCCAAGGAGTCGCCACGACGACGAGGTCCGCCGCGCACGCCACCTCGTTCGAGGCGCCGTGAAGCTCGAGGCCTCGGGCCGCCCACTTCTCACGCAGCTGGGAGGCGATCTCCTCGCCGCGCTCGGCCGAGCGCGAGCCGATCGACACCGACATTCCGACAGACGCCAGCCTGGCGGCAAGTGCCTTGCCCGCCGGGCCCGTCCCTCCGAGTATTCCTATGTCCATTTCCCTAGCCTTGCACACCCGGCGACGAGGGCCCTTGGTCCGCAGTTCCGCGTGTGTCGTCACCGCGAAGCTCGGCATC
>CAWDPZ010000032.1:0-36917 GCA_963804265.1 uncultured Acidimicrobiaceae bacterium | reverse complement strand
GCCGTCCTCCAGGGACCGGCCTTTGCGGGGGCGACCATGGCAGACGCCTACGCCACATGCGACGTCGTCGCGCTTCCCTCCACCTGGGAGGGATTCGGCAATCCGAGCGTCGAGTCCGCTCTACACCGGCGGCCCCTCGCGATCGGTCCGTATCCGGTCGGGGCCGAGCTGAGACATCTGGGTTTCCAGTGGTTCGACATCGCCGCTCCGGCCGCGTTGCGCACGTGGTTGGCGAGTCCGGATGAGGAGCTGCTCGATCGCAACCAAGAGGTGGCGAGGAGGCACTTCTCGCTCACGGCTCTGCCTGAGCAGCTTGCGAAGTGGTTGGCGCGGGCTGACTGAGCGCGCCGTTGCGCCCGGCCCGGCCGAGGCTATTGCGGGAAACTACGATTGAGGCAAGTGACCGTCACAACCACAACGCTCATGCCGAGAAGGCTCCGGCTGTCGGCCGCCAGCCGCAGGCGCCAGCTGCTCGATGTCGCGCTGGAGACCTTCGCCAGGTCGGGACTTGACGCGACGACGATGGACGACATCGCCCGCGAGGCCGGCGTGACCAAGCCGCTCCTGTACCAGCATTTCAAGTCGAAGCGTGCTCTTTTCCTCGAGTTGCTCGACGAGGTCGTAGTGCGAATCATCCAGGCGGTCACGGATGCGGCCGAGTCGACGCTCGAGCCGAGACGTCAGGTCGAAGCTGTCTGTTCGGGCTACTTCCGCTTCGTCTTCCACAACGAGTCCGCGATCCGCCTGCTTCTCGACAGCACCCTCCCCTACGACCCCGAGCTCGCCGATGCGATACGCCGGGTCGACGACACCATCGCGATCGCTGTCAGGCCTCTCATCAGAGCGGATATCGAGCCCGACCACCAGCGAATGCTGGCCGCCGCCGTCGTCGGGATGTCCAAGGGAGTTACCCGCGACTGGCTCCACACGAAAGCCGACGCCGCCGCCCCGTCGTCCCTCGAACAACTGGACGACGAAGCCGAGCTGCTGGCTCGCCGCGTGGCCGAGTTTGCCTGGACCGGGCTGCGGATGGTTCACCGGGATTAGGCAACGTCCTGGCCGCGACCGACGACGCATCGGAGCATTGCGCCGGCAGGCTCGCCCGCGGTCAGTTCGGCCGCCCCGGTCGGCGTCGCCGGAGCCGTGGCTCACCCGACCGGGGAAAGGGGGGCGGGAGCCAGTGGGAACCGTCCATCCTCCAGATCAAGCTCACGCCAGTGCCTCCGGGCGCGGGCTCGTCAGAGGGCTGCTCACGCAGGAGGGAGAAGCCCAGCTTCTCGGGAATGCGGCCGCTGGCGACGTTCGCCTTGTCGTGATGGATCTCGACATGAGTCACTTCTGGCAGGCAGAGCCCGAGCGTCGTGAGCGTCCCGGCGGCACAGGTAGCCAAGCCCCGGCCGACGAAGTCCTGATGCACCCAGTAGCCGATCTCGAGCCCGTCGGGCGCGATCCTGCGCATGAGGCCGGCCCCGCCCACGACCCGGTCTTCCAGGAACATCCCGTAGGAGTACTGAACGCCCTCCGCCCAGTCACGATCCCATTGGGCGAACAGCCTCTCCCTGTCCTTAAGCGTCGTCGGCTCGAGCGCGATCCAAGGCATCCACGGACGCAGATGCTCCAGGCTCTCAGTGACGGCGGCCGCCAGGGCGGCGGAATCCTCACGCCGGTAACGGCGCATCACGAACTCGGCGAGCTCGACCTCGTCAGGCGGCGAGGTGAAGGATCCCTTCATCGTCTTCACGATATGGTCCGGAGAGACAGTCGGTGCGACCGGCAGCCTGGTCATTCGGCCCGCAGCACGAGAGCAGCCGGCGTCCGCGCGGCGATATGGCCGCGGACCGCGGCCACCACCCGGTCAGCTCCGAACAGCCCGGGCGATCGGCTCCGAACCGGCCCGGGTGCCCGGCTGCTAGCCCGCGATGTCGGCTACGACGGTCAGGTCCACGAACTCCGGAGGGCCGTCGAAGGTCTCGGCCATGGTCGCCCTCACGCCCTGCAACGCCTCCTGGCGCAGCGGGTCCTGTTCGTGGGCACGGGCCTTCTCCTCGCTCTCGAAGAGGACGAACATGTAGAGCCTGCTCGGGTCATTCTGATCGCGCATGGCGAGGGAGCGGACCAGGCCCGAGCCCGGCTGCTCGCTGGCTCGCAACTGCTCCGTCAAGACCAGCAGATCCGCGTCTTGCTTACCTGGCTTCAGGCGCGTCGTGATGAGTTGTGCCCACATGGAAGATTCCTCCGTTGTCGATGAATCGGATGTTCGGGACGAACTGAGACCGAGGCTCAGACCGACTTGCGGAACTCGGACGCAGCAGCGGCGAGCGGCGTGCTCTCGAGCAGGTCGATCACCGGAATGACCTCGAACTCCTGCCAGGGGTCGAATTTCGCCACCTCGGCAAAAAGGCTGGCGGGGCTGTCGGTCTCGATCACGGCCACGCCGCCTTGACCGTCGATCCTCTGGAGGAACTGGAGGAAGTTCTGGTCGGCAGGCGGCTGCCACTTTGAGAACGTCGCCAGCAGTCGATCGCCGTCGTCGTGGTTCTGCTGGGCGGATCCACCCTGCCGCAGCTTCCAGTTCAAGACGTACTTCGCCATGTCCGACCCCCCCCGGATCTCCCGCCGCCTGGTGGCAGCGGGCGGATCGAACCTAGTCGCTTCCACAGGACTCCGCTCAGGTCACCCGATGCCTGCAGGACAGCCACACGGGCGCGCACCGCACGCCGATCCATCGCGAGCGGCGCGTACCGCCGGGACGCGACGGATCTCTCTTACCATGAGCCTATGGGAGCCCCGACGGTCCGGCCGGCCAAGGACCGCTCGTGACGAGCGCCGCGAGTGCCGAGGAAGACCCGGGAAAGAGATGAGCCGCGACCTGCACGCCGAAGAGGCTCAAGCCGCATGGGGCTGGCCCTCAAAGCAGGAACCACGCTGGCCGGTCCAGATCGTCATCGTGATCGCGATCGGCCTCTACATCCTCCTGCCCGGCAAGCTGGCGGTGAACCTCGGACCGAGATGGGTCGTCCCCGCCCTCGAGGGTGCGCTTTCCCTGGTGCTCATCGTGGTGAGCCCCAATCACATCACCCGCGACTCCAGACAGATCCGGATCGCAGCCCTGACCCTGATCGGCCTGATCAACCTCGTCAACTTCGTGTCCCTGGGGGAGCTGATCCACGCCCTCTTGTACAAGTCGACAGCGATTCCGGGGCGCCAGCTCATCGTCTCTTCCGTGCCGATATGGCTCACGAACGTGATCGTGTTCGGGCTCTGGTACTGGGAGCTCGACCGGGGAGGGCCCGCGAGGCGGCTCACCGATCACCATCGCCGCCCCGACTTCCTCTTCCCGCAGATGACCACGCCCGGCTGCGCGGAGCTCGGGTGGACGCCAAGGTTCTATGACTACCTGTACACCTCGTTCACCAACTCGACGGCCTTCAGCCCGACCGACACCATGCCCCTCACGCTTTGGGCGAAGACTCTTATGGCACTTCAGTCGACTGCCTCCCTTCTCACCGTGGCGCTCGTGGTGTCGCGAGCGGTGAATATCCTCGCTTGAGCTGCCGCGAGGCTGCGAACCCCTGAGAACCTATGGAGAAGAGACCGTGACCGCGGACAAGTGGGACCCCGACCAGTATGCGAAGTTCTCCGCGCAACGCTCCAAACCGTTCTTCGACCTGCTCGCCTTCGTCGAGCCGGTCCCGGGTGGAGCAGTGATCGACCTCGGCTGCGGAACAGGAGAGCTGACAGCCCAGTTGCACGCACGGACCCGCGCCGCCACGACGGTCGGGGTCGACAGCTCCGAGGCGATGCTGGACAAGGCGCGGCCGCTTGCGGGCAACGGGCTTCGTTTCGATCTCGGCGACATCGGCGACTTCGATGCCGAGAAGACCTTCGACGTCGTGTTCGCAAATGCCAGCCTGCATTGGGTGCCGGACCATCCCCACCTCCTGCACCGTCTGTCCAGAGGACTTCGTCGAGGAGGCCAGCTTGCCGTCCAGGTCCCGGCAAATGCGGACCATCCCTCCCACTTTCTTGCCGACGAAGTGGCACGCGAGGCTCAGTTCGCACAGTTCCTGGGAGATGATCCGAGCATTCCCAGCCCGGTGCGGCGACCGGAGGAGTACGCCGAGATCCTGTACGAGATCGGATACTCCGAACAGCAGGTCCGCCTGCAGGTGTACGGACACGAGCTCGCCTCAACGGCGGAGGTGGCCGAGTGGACGAAGGGAACAACGCTGCTGCGCTTCGAGAAGCTGCTCCCGGCCGAGCTGTTCGAACGGTTCCTGGAGCGCTACCGACAGAGGCTGAACGAGGTTCTCGGCGAGAAGACCCCCTACTTCTACACCTTCAAACGCATCCTGCTATGGGCGCGCCTGCCCGCGGACGCGACCGCCGGCCGGCCAACAAGCAGATGAACGAGACCACCGAAGACCTGGCGAGGCTGCAGGATCTCTTGGACCAGAGCTACGAGAAGGCGGGTCGCCACCTCCGAGAGGTGATCACTCCCGAGAAAAGGCTGTCCGCCAATGACCTCTGCACCAAGCTGGAGGGCATGCGCCTGCTGGTCCTGGCGACCGTGACCGAGGACGGGCACCCGCTCACCGGGCCGGTCGACGGCGTCTTCTATCGGGGTGCGTTCAATTTCGGCTCCTCCCCTGAGTCCGTGCGCATCCGCCACATCCGGCAGCGCCCGCACGTCAGCGCGACGCACCTGCCCGGCGAGGAGCTCTCGATCACGGTCCACGGGCGGGCAACACTGCTGGACATGCGTGCGGAAGAGAACGCCGAGCTTCGCGGGGTCCTGCTCGCCATCTACACGCCCCGATACGGTGCCGGGTGGGAGAACTTCCTCGACGCCAACGTCCGCGTCCGCGTCGATGCCGATCGGATGTTCACGTTCCACATGGAGTGACCTGCCGATGGCCGCCCCCGCGTCCCGGCAATCGCCCGCGGGCCTATCGCCCGCAGACCTATCGCCCGCAGACCGCCAGAGCGCGCGTACGTCGGCTCCCGTGGCAGCCTGGCGGGATGGAGAACGAGGCCCACGACCAGTTCCACTTCGATCCCGAGAGCTACATGGCGATGATTGTCTCGGAGATCCCCGCCTACTTCGACTTGCAGGAGGCCACGGTCGAGGCAACCGCCGGCGTCGCCCTCAGCCGAATCCTCGAGCTCGGTGTGGGCACAGGAGAGACCTCTGCACGACTCGTCGCCGTGCATCCCGAGGCGCATCTGACCGGGATCGACGAAAGCGAGAGCATGCTCGACCACGCCCGGGCAAGGCTGCCCGGGGCCGACCTGCGTGTCGGCCGCCTCGAGGACCCGTTGCCCGCCGGCACCTACGACCTCGTCGTGTCGGCACTGGCCGTGCACCACCTCGCCGACGAGGAAAAGGCCGACCTCTTCACCCGCGTCGCGGCCAAACTCCGGCCAGGCGGCCGTTTCGTGCTCGCTGACGTCGTCATCCCCGTGGACCCCGACGACATCGTCACACCCATCGACGAGGACGGTTACGACAGGCCGAGCCTCGTCGCGGACCAGATGCGTTGGCTGGCATCAGCCGGGTTCAGCCCGCGTGTCGCATGGACGCACCGCGACCTGGCTGTCATTGCCGCCGATCGGGCCTGATGCACGGGACGCGGCCCCGCACCTTTTCGATCGACGCTCCCGTATTGCGACGGGCCTACCAGCGGCCCCGATGCACCACTTCTTCGAACGGCCTGCGGCCAGGCCTCGCTATCGGCTGCAGCGGCCGATCGGCCGGATAGCCGAGGGCGAGCAGGTAGTCGCAGGTGTGGTCTGCCGGCACGCCGAGGATCCGGCGGCAGGCGTCCTGGTCGCTCACCGAGGCGTGCCCACTGCCGATACCTGAGTCCGCGGCCGCGAGCATCATCGCCATCGTCGCCTGACCGAGGTCGTACTGATCGAGGAGCGCGTACCTTTCGCTCTCCGGTTCGGGCAGGACGAGAACAATCGCCGCCTTTGCCCCGGCGAGGTGCCCGGCGGACCGGGAGACGGTCGACAGCTCCCGCAACTGAGCTGGATCGGTGATCAGGACGAAGTCCCACTTCTGGCGGTTCGAGGCGGAGGGTGAGCGCCATCCAGCCTCTAGAATCCTCTCCAGGTGTTCGGGAGCAATGGCCCGGTCCCCATAGTCGCGAACATTGCGGCGAGCTCGAATTACGTCCCAGGTTTCCACGATCTCGAGACTAATGTTCATGCGGTTTCGGGCGGGACGTGTACGGGGGGCATAACGGGGTAGTGGAGCCCTACCTCGTTCTTTGTCAGGGAAAGCGAGGCGCGCCATGATTGAGGTGGAGCGCAAGTTCGTCGTCGACGACGACGCAGCAATGCAGGGTCTCGAGAAGTTGGAGCCGTCGTTGCGCGTCGGGTCCGTGGAGACGCTCGACCTCGATGCCCTGTACTACGACACACCCGATTACCGGCTCGCCCGGAGCGGAGCCGCGCTCCGTCTCCGCTCGGGCGGCACCGATGCCGGCTGGCACCTGAAGCTTCCCGGGGCGGGGCCCGATGCCCGCATCGAACTTCAGCGCCCGGCTCCCGGCGTCGACACGGCGTCGAGCCTGCTCGAGCCGCCTGTCGTGCCCGAGGAGCTTGTGGACCTGACCTTGGCGCGAACGGGCGGCTCGACACTCCGACCTGTCGTCCGGCTCACGACGAGACGAACAAGGACCCTTCTCGTCGGTCCGGAGTCCCGGCCGCTCGCAGAAGTGGACGAGGATGAAGTCGGCGTGTTCCTCAATGGCTCATCGGAGCCCCGCGAGCGCTGGAAGGAACTGGAGGTCGAACTGCTCGAAGGCACCCACGGCCAGCTGGAGAAGATCAGTCGCCAGCTCGAGCGATGCGGAGGCCGGCCGGCCGACTACGGGTCCAAGTTCGTGCGGGCCGTCGGTTCGGCCGCAGATCGCCCCTTCCTCGCCGAGCCTCGGCCGGTCAGATCTGGCAAGGACTCCATCGGCCAGGTGTTCAGCAAACGGTGGCACGATCTGGTTCTCGAGCTGATCGCCCGCGATGTCGGTGTGCGCCTGGGCGACGGCGAGGCCGTGCACAAGATGCGGGTCGCGATCCGTCGGCTCCGAAGCGTTCTCAGGACCTTCACGCCCGTGCTCGACAAGGCGTCCGTGCAGTGGTTGCGCGACGAGCTCGGATGGCTGGGGAGCATCCTCGGTCCCGTGCGCGACTCGGACGTACTCCGCGGCCATCTCGAAGCGCTCCTCGACGCCCTGCCCGCAACCGAGGTGCTCGGACCGGTAAGGGAGGAGCTCGACGGATACCTCGCCGAGACCCGGCAATGGCCCTGGCCGAGGCACTGGACGCCATGCGCTGGGAGCGCTACCTCGATCTCTTGGATGTGTTGCGGGCTGTCTCGCTCGCCCCGCCCTTGAGCGCAAAAGCGCGGCAGAGCATCGACAAGGCCGCGAGCCGGCTTCTTCACCGCGAGCTCGAGCGCGTCGCCAAGCGCGTCGCGGCGGCGAACGGCTACGAGAACAGCTCAGACCACGAACAGGCGCTGCACGAGGTGCGCAAGGCGGCCAAAGGCATGCGGTACGCCGCTGAGACGTTCGAGCCCGTCCTCGGCAAACCCGTCCGACGCATCGCACAACGCTTCGTCGCCATCCACGAGCTGCTGGGATCGGGACAGGACGCCGTCGTCGCAAGAGACCTCCTGCGGCAGCTCGGGGCGCAGGCGGGCACACGGCCGGGGCACAGCGGTTACACCTACGGCCTGCTGGCCGGGCTCGAGGAGCGCCGTTTCGACCAGGCGGCGCACAAGCTGCCGGCTCTTTGGAAGGCCGCCTCGAGCAAGTCGCTCTGGGACGCCCTCGACCAGTGACACGGCGGCCGGGCCGGCCCTGCCGCCTGCACGAGCGCAGGGCCGTTCGGCTGCGGACGGCTACTGAATGTGCACTCCGGAGATAGCGCGCGCGATCACGAGCCGCTGGATCTCGCTCGTGCCCTCGAAGATCGTGTAGATCTTCGAATCCCGGTGCCAGCGTTCGACGGGGTTGTCACGGACGTACCCGGCGCCACCGAGGATCTGGATCGCCTCTTCTGTCACCGAGACCGCCGTCTCGCTGGCAAAGAGCTTTGACATCGAACCCTCTCCGGCATTGAAGGGCTTTCCCGTCATGGCCATCCAAGCCGCTCGCATGTAGAGCATGCGCGAGACGTCGATCTTGGTCTTCATGTCGGCGAGCTTGAAGGCGACCGCCTGATGCTCGATGATCCGGCGCCCGAAGGTCTTTCTCACCTTGGCGTAATCGAGCGAGTACTCATAGGCGGCGCGCGCGATGCCGACCGCCTGAGCCGCGATGCCAGGACGTGTGGCCTCGAAGGTCGCCATTGCGGTCGAGGAGCGCCCGCTCACACCCTCGCGGGCCTGGGCGATCCTCTCGTCCAGTTTGTCCTTGCCGCCGAGCAGGTGGGTCCCAGGCAGCTTGACGTCCTGGAGCACGACCTCGGCGGTGTGCGAGGCCCGGATCCCCATCTTCTTGTACTTCTGGCCCATCGACAGCCCGGGCGTGTCGGGCGGCACGATGAAGCCGGCCTGGCCACGGGCGCCCAGTTCCGGCTCGACGGACGCTACGACCACGTGCACGGCGGCTATGCCCCCGTTGGTGATCCACGACTTGACGCCATTGAGCGTCCAGGTGTCGCTCGCCTCGTCGAACACGGCGCGCGTCTTCAGGTTGCCGACGTCCGAGCCGGCATCGGCCTCCGACACGCAAAAGGCCCCGAGGGCGACGTCACCGGGCTGCCCGAAGCAGCGGGGAACCCACTCGGCCACCTGTTCGGGGGTACCGGAGGCGAGGATGGCGGCGACGGGGAGAGTCGAGCCGAGGATCGAGAGCGCGATGCCGGCATCGCCCCAGGCCAACTCCTCGCTGACCAGCGCGAGCAGAAGACCGGACGGGTCCGCGTAGCAGTTCGCGATGAAGTCGAACGAGTACAGCCCGATCTTCGCGGCCTGCTCGATGATGGGCCAAGGCGTCTCTTCGCGCTCGTCCCACTCATGGGCTGCCGGGCGAACGACGTCGCGGCGAAGTCATGGACCCACTGCAGGACGTGTTGCTGGTCCTCGTTCAACTCCATCGAGAAGTCGGCCATCGTTCACCTCGGGTCCGGTCCTGAAGTTGTCTCCCCGGCGCCTCTGTCGCGCAGCGCATGGGCCACGCCGGCCGCCTACGGCCTCAATCTGCCGGCAAGTCTAATGACCTGTGAGTAACACCGGAAAGCGTGCAGGACGACGACGGCGCCGCCGGTGCTGCGCGACCAGGCCCGACTTCGCGACCACAGACCACGCCCGTGGCGACCCGCTTGTTCTCAGCCCGCGTGCTGGGCGCGAAACGCCACCGGTTCGACACGTGGAACCGACCGTTGCCCGGGCCCAGTAGAACTGGGACCCGGCGTGCGGGACTCGACCTCGAAGAGACGAGCCCACCGGGAGTGCGCGGACGCAGCGCGCCCGAACGTTGGCTGCCTGCAGCCCCTTCTGGCCCTCCTGAACGTCGAATTCGACTTCCTGGCCCTCGGTGAGGGTCCGGTAACCGGACATCTGGATAGACGAGTGGTGGACGAAGACGTCCACGCCATCGGACTGCGAGATGAAGCCGTAGCCCTTCTCGCTGTTGAACCACTTCACTACTCCGGTCGCCACTGTGGCGTTCCCCTTTGTCTCAGAATGCAAATAAGAAAGAGCTCCCGGCCGAGGAGGCATGGCGTGAAGGGCCGAAAGGAAAGGCGGTCCCCCGGCAACCGGGTCGCTGCCCAACGTCTCGGCAACCCCACGTGACAACACGATCCGGTTGCTCTCGACGGACAAAGTAGCAGAGCAGCCCAGGCACCTGTTAATGAAAATTCGCAAGGTATGTCGAGTCGCTTCCGGACGCCGGAATTCGCCCCGTAACAGGGCCGCAGGGCTCAGCGCCGGATTCTGGTCCCACCTGGGGTGTCCTCGACCACATAGCCGAGCCCGACGATCTCGGCTCGAAGCGAGTCGGCGGCGCTGAAGTCACGCTCGGCCCGCGCCCGGTCGCGGCGACGACCGAGCTCGAGAACGGACTCGGGGATCTCAGTTGCGCGCTTCGGCCTCCAGTCCGACCGCCCCGAAGCACTCGAGGACCGCCTGGGCCAACTCGGCGCCCCGCGAAGGACTCGCGGGCGTCGAAGGCGACGTTCGCCTTCCTGATGGCGTCGAAGAGCCCGGCGGTGGCTCCCGGGGTGTCCAGGTCGTCCTGCATGCGCTCGACGAAGGCGCGCCTCACCTCGGCGCCGGGCCCCGTTCCGGCGGCCGATGCTTCGCCCGACAGCTCCGCGGCTGCAGTCGCCTCGGCCAGGCGGCCGCTGAGCATGTCGAGGCGGTCCAGGGCCGACTCTGCGTCGCCGAGCGTGGTCGTCGTGACCTCGATCGGTGCCCTGTAGTGCGACTGGAGCACGAGCAGGCGGTAGGCGCGGGGATCGGTCTGCTCGAAAAGGTCCGAGAGCAGGAGCACATTTCCGAGCGACTTCGACATCTTCTCGCCCCCGCGGGCCTCGACCATGCCGTTGTGCATCCAACGGCGTGCGAACGGCCTGCCGATCGCGACCGACTGGGCACGCTCGTTCTCATGGTGGGGAAAGATGAGGTCCTGGCCGCCCCCGTGCACGTCGAAACCGTCCCCGAGCAGGGCGAGCGACATGACGACGCACTCGGTGTGCCAGCCGGGACGTCCCGGGCCCCAGGGCGAGGCCCACCAGGGCTCGCCGGGCTTGGCCTTCTTCCAAAGGGCGAAGTCGAGAGGCGAGCGCTTCTCCTCGTTCACCTCCACCCGCGCCCCGGAGCGCAGGGAGTCGAGGCTCTGGTGGGCGAGAAGCCCGTAGTCGGCCACCGAGGAGACGGCGAAGTAGACCCCGTCGCTCGTCTCGTAGGCGCTGTCGCGCCCGGCGAGGGCGGAGACGAGCTCCACCATCTGTTCGATGAAGGCGGTGGCGTGCGGGATCTGCGTGGGGAGCAGGCATCCCAAGTGGCTCATCGCCCCCCACCACTCCTCCTCGTACTGGGCGGCGACGTCCTCGGAACTGCGGTGCTCCTCGTTCGCCTTGTTGATGATCTTGTCGTCGATGTCGGTGACGTTCGAGACGTGATCGACCGCCATCCCGCGGTACTCGAGGAACCGGCGGAGGATGTCGTAGACCAGCGAGAACCGGCCGTGACCGATGTGAGGTGGCCCGTAGACGGTGGACCCGCAGATGTACAGGCCCGCCCGACCAGGTCGCGGGTCTCCAGCTCCTCGGTGCGACCGGTGGCCGTGTCATGAAGGCGCAGCACAGGAGTACCGTACTAGGCCTATGGCGACTCCCCGTGTGCCGGAACGGCCTTCCCTGGAGGGACTCGAGGATCGCTGGTCCGCGCGGTGGGAGCAGGAGGGCACGTACCGCTTCGACCCCTCCAGACCGCTCGGAGGTGTACTCGATCGACACCCCGCCGCCGACGGTGTCGGGCCTGCTTCACGTCGGGCACGTGTTTTCCTACACGCAGACCGACATCGTCGCCCGCTACCGGCGCATGACCGGCAAGGCCGTCTTCTACCCGATCGGCTGGGACGACAACGGCCTGCCCACCGAGCGCCGCGTGCAGGAGTACTTCGGCGTCAGCTGCGACCCGTCCCTGCCGTACGATCCCGACTTCGCCCCGCCCGACGGCGAAGCGCCAAGAACACCCGCGCGGTGCACATCTCACGCCCGAATTTCGTGGAGCTCTGCAACATCCTCATCGCCGAGGACGAGCGGGCCTTCGAGCACCTGTTCCGCAGGCTCGGCGCTCTCGGTCGACTGGACGCTAGCACTACACGACGATCGGCGAGCGCGTCGCGGCGGGCGTCCCAGCGCGGCTTCCTGCGTTTGCTGGCAGCGCGGCGAGGCCTACCGTCAGGAGGCCCCGACGCTGTGGGACGTCGACTTCCAGACGGCGGTCGCGCAGGCCGAGCTCGTCGACCGGGAGGACCCCGGCTTCTACCACCGGCTCGCCTTCGCCCGCGGGTCGGGGGACGGATTCCCCGTCGAGATCGAGACGACCCGGCCTGAGCTGGTGCCTGCGTGCGTGGCGCTCGTGGCGCATCCAGACAGACGAGCGCTACAGGGGCCTGTTCGGCTCGGAGGTCCTGACCCCGCTGTTCGGCGTCCGCGTCCCCGATCCTCGCCCACGAGCTTGCCGAGCCGGACAAGGGATCGGGCATCGCCATGATCTGCACCTTCGGCGACCTCACCGACGTGACCTGGTGGCGCGACCTTTCCCTGCCGACGCGTTCGGTGGTCGGCAAGGACGGCCGTCTGGGCCCGGCGCCCTTCGGGACCCCCGGATGGGAGTCCGTCGACGCCGACGGGCGAACGCCGCCTACGCCGAGATCGAGAGCCTGACGATCAAGCAGGCCCAGAAGCGGATCGTCGAGCTCCTGGCAGACTCGGGCGACCTGCCTCGCCAAGCCGCGGCCGATCACACATGCCGTGAAGTACTACGAGCGGGGCAAGCGGCCGCTCGAGATCGTCACTTCCTCGCAGTGGTACGTCAGGACAATCGAACGCCGGGACGCCCTTGTTCGCCCGGGGCCGCGAGCTCAGCTGGCACCCCGAGTACATGCAGGCCCGCTACCAGGCCTGGGTGGAAGGGCTCACCGGGGACTGGAACATCTCGCGGCAACGTTTCTTCGGGGTCCCGTTCCCTGTCTGGTACCGGCTCGACGACGACGGCGAGCTCGTCTCCGAAGGCCTGCTCGCCGCTTCGGAGGACCGCCTGCCCGTCGACCCCTCGACCGACGTCCCCGACGGCTACACCGAGGACCAGCGCGCCAAGCCCGGCGGATTCGTCGGCGACCCGGACGTGATGGACACCTGGGCGACGTCGTCGCTGACGCCGCAGATCGCAGGCAAGTGGGAGGAGGACCCGGAGCTTTTCGCCAAGGTCTTCCCGATGGACCTGCGACCGCAGGCGCACGAGATCATCCGGACCTGGCTGTTCTCGACCATCGTGCGCTCCGAGATCGAGCACTCCTCGCTGCCGTGGAGCGACGCCGCCATCTCCGGGTGGATCCTCGACCCCGAGCGCAAGAAGATGGGCAAGTCCGTCGGCAACGCGGTCACCCCGCTCGAGTACCTCGAGCGCTACAGCAGCGACGCCGTGCGGTATTGGGCGGGGTCCGCCCGCCTCGGTGCCGACACCGTCTTCAGCGAGGACCAGATGAAGGTCGGTCGGCGCCTCGCCATCAAGATCCTCAACGCCAGCCGTTTCGTCCTGTCGCGGCTCGACGAGACCGAGAGCGCGCCGCCGGCGGCGGGCTGACAGCGCTCGACGCGGCGATGCTGCGCGCCTCGCGGCGGTCGTCGCCGAGGCGACGACAGAGTTCGACGGGTACGACCATGCCCGGGCCCTGGAGCTGACCGAGTCGTTCTTCTGGTCCTACTGCGACGACTACCTCGAGCTCGTGAAGGCCCGGGCCTACGGCGACGCGTCCGAGGCCGGCCCGGCGTCCGCACGACACGCGCTGGGCGTGAGCCTGTCGGTGATCCTGCGCCTCTTTGCGCCGTTCCTCCCCTACTGCACAGAAGAGGCGTGGTCGTGGTGGCAGGACGGATCGATCCATCGCGCCCCATGGCCGGCCGGCCCGGGGACGGCCCAAGGAGCGGCCGCCGACGGCGCCCCATCCGCGACCGGCCCGGGGACGGCCCAACCAGCGGGCGCCGACGCGCACCCGGAGCTCCTCGAGGCCCTCGGAACGGTGCTCGTCGCCCTGCGGCGGGCGAAGACGGAAGCAAAGGGATCGATGCGCTCCCAGGTGGCGCGGTGCACCGTGAGAGGACCCGCGGCCGTCCTGGACCTGATCGGGCTCGCCTCGGACGACCTGTGCGACGCGGGGGCGATAGCCGAGCTCGTCCTAACCCCCGACCCGGAGCTCCCGGCACTTGTTGTCGAAGTGGAGCTCGGCGGGGAACAGGGACAAGGTCAGGCCACGCCGGCCTGAGCCGCCCGCAGTCCCGGGCTCAATGGAGCCGGGGGAACACGTGGGCGAAGACGAGCCTTGGCGGGATGCGGCCCAACACGACCGTGGCCAGCAGGACGAGGTCTCGTTGCCGAACGACGACGATGGCGATGTGGCCGGAACTGCCTGTCGGCGCCCACCCGCGCGTTACGTCCGAGACGCTGAAGCGGCCCGTGAAGGCGACAAGGCAGGTGGCGACTTTCGAGGCGTCCGCCAAGGCGTCGGGGACCACGACATGGTGAAGCTGGACGATCAGGGCCTTGGGCGCCAGATACCTCGCGCCGGCGAAGTGCCCACGATGGTGCACGGCGGCCAGCGCCTCGGGAAGAACCCTGAAACAGGCGTTGTCGTGGTTGCCGAGCTCGTTGCGGGAGGCGGTACAACCGCCGATGGCTCCCGCCGAGGCGACGACGACCGCCAATGACGCGAAGACCCTTCCGAGGACCCCCGCGCGACGAGCTCGCAGGCGGGCGGGGGCTGTGATCACAGTCGCGGCAAGGTCGCGAGAGCCCGCGGCCCCCTGGGTCTCGGGAGTCATTCGGGAAGCTCCACGGACTGGTCCTGAGCCGGGACCGGAGCATCTCGCAGAGCCGGTGCCTCCGCTGTCAACTCAACCAGCTTATCGGCGCGCCGGTTGCTCCACGTGAGCCCGGCCCACACCAGCCACCCGACCGGGAGGTAGCCCCAGAAGCTCACGATCCGGTACAAAAGGACGGCCGCCACCGTGCTGTGGGGACCGCCGAAGGCGACGAGCGCGATGACGAGGCTACCTTCGACCACGCCGAGGCCGCCGGGTGTAATCGGCAAGTTCGCTGCCAATTGCCCCGCTCCGTAGGCGAGGAGAAGCCCGCGCCACGGAACACCCGCTCCGACCGCCAGGTAGGCGAAGGCGAGGCAGCTGCAGTCGAGAACCCAGCTGGCGATGGCCCACCCAAGGGCGCTTGCAAGGTCGGCCTTGCCGAGGTCGACATGGCTCAAGCTGGCGGCGAAGGTGGCCAGGACGTTGTCGGCGGGACGCCGCGGAAAGCCGGTGAGACGGTGTGAAACCCTCAGAGCCCATTCGAAGAACCGGGCCAGGGCGCGCCTGTCGTACACGGCCGCGGCGCCGGCAAGAGTGACGAGGAGCACCGCGACGGTGACTCCTACGAGGTCGAACGCCGAGCCCTGTTGCTCCTCCATGACGACACCGGCCGTCGCGAGCAGAGCCAATCCGAGTGCAGAGAAGACCAGGGTGGCAAGCAATGCCCAGGCGGCGAGTGCCTCCGAGGCCCCGAGACGCCGGAACTGCCGGAAACCGAACGTGCTCGCGACAAGCGGTCCGCCCGGCAGGGAGCTTGCGATGGCCCCGGCTGCGAAGGATATGGCCGTGAACCGCCCGGTCCCGGCACGGACGCCTCCGCACCTCAACAGTCGCTGGTCCAATCGGGCAAAGGCCACGAGCGAGAGAGCCTCGACGGCGATCCCCACCAGCAGCCATCCGACGTCGAGATGCGAGAGCTCGGCAGACGCCCCCGTCAGCTCGCCGCCCTGGCCGGTCACGGCCCAGAGCGCTACGCCTCCGAGCGCCACGCCCACGACGAACCGGACGCGACGCCAGGTCCGCTTACGCCTCAGGTCCGGGGCCGCCTCGCCGGTCGGGAGCTCGCTCAAGCCAGCGTGCTACAGCTGAAGGGACTTGGCCGCGAGATACTCCTCGAGCCCGAATCTGCCCAGTTCGCGGCCATATCCCGACTGCTTGAAGCCGCCGAAGGGCGCCAAGGGGTTGAAGAGCGCTCCGTTGATGTCGACCTGACCCGTGCGGATGCGGCGCGCGACCTCGATCGCGTGCCGCGTATCTGCCGACCACACCGAGCCCGACAATCCGTAGGCCGAGTCGTTCGCGATCTCGACGGCCTCGTCCTCCCCGTCGTAGGGGATGATCGAGAGCACCGGCCCGAAAATCTCCTCCTGGGCGATCGTCATGTCCCGGCGCACGTCCGAGAACACCGTCGGGCGCACGAAGTAACCCGTCTCGAGGCCGACCGGGGGCTCGACGCCGCCGACGAGCAGCTTGGCGCCCTCGTCGATCCCCTTTTGTATGTCGGCGCGCACGCGGTCGCGCTGTGCCGCCGACGCGAGCGGTCCGGCGCGTCGAGTCATCGAACGGGCTCCCGGGCTTGTAAGCGTCCGCGGCGTCCGCGGCGACCTCCTCCGCCTCGTCCAGCCGTTCCCGGGGCACCAGCAGCCGGGTCGACGCGCTGCAGGTCTGCCCGGAGTTCAAGAAGCACATCGTGAGACCGCCCGTGACCGCCCGGGCGAGGTCGGCGTCGGGCAGGACCAACGTTGCCGACTTGCCCCCGAGCTCGAGGGTGACGCGCTTGACCGTCGCGGCACCCAATGCCGCGACCCGTCTTCCGGCGCGGGTGGACCCGGTGAACGAGACCATGTCGACTCCCTCGTGGGACGCGACAGCCTCGCCCGCGGACGCCCCCGTGCCGGAGACCAGATTGAAGACGCCGGGGGGCATTCCGACCTCGTCCATGACCTCGGCAAGATGGAAGGCGCTAAGTGGCGCGACCTCGCTCGGCTTGAGCACGACCGTGCACCCCGCCACAAGCGCCGGCGCGATCTTGGCGGCGATCTGGTGCAGCGGGTAGTTCCACCGGCGCGATGGCCCCGACGACTCCGGCGGGCTCGCGCACGACGAGCGAGTTGCCGACCTTCTCCTCCCAGGCGATCTGACCCACCAGTCCGGCCATCGAGGCGAACGTCGTGATCGGCAGTCCGACCTGGATGATCATCGAGAGATTGAAAAGGGTTCCCACCTCGCGGGAGATGACCTGCCCGATCTCCGCCATGCGCTGCCCAGGACATCGGCGACGCGGGTCATGTACCCGGCCCGTTCCGCTGGCGAAGTCCGCGACCAACCGTCGAAGGCTCCCGCGCCGCCCTGACCGCCCGCTCCACGTCGGCGCCGGTCCCGCCGGGGACGGCTCCCATGACGTCCTCGGTCGTCGAGTCGACGACGGCGATCTTGTCGGGGCATGCCGGTGCGACCCACTCTCCGCCTATGTAGAGCCTGTCGCGGTCCAGCATGGCGCCGCCCCTCAACTTCTGGGAAAGCTCGGACCTTAACAGGAACGAAATCAAGGCCCATTGGTGACCCCATACCAGTCGGACGCGCAGTGCTTCGGATTGTGGTTGGCCAGGAACGGTCCCAGCTCCCAGGCGGGGATGGTGAGCGTCACGCCCGTGGTGCCGACGATCTCGACTGACCCGACACGGCCACCGAGCGCCCCATGCCCGTTTCTCTGGGTGATGTCCACGGCGGCGAGCTGCCCGATCGACTTGAAGCCCTTCTCGAGCGCGCTGACCGGGACGGCCGCCGACCAACGGTGGCACGGGTTGCAGGTGTAGTAGGAGCTCTTTATGCAGATGACGTCCCCACGGTCGACCACCCCGGGGAAGGGGCCACCGCCCGTGTAGCCCCCGTGGAAGCCCCGTATTCGGCGTAGACGGGCGTCCCGGGCTGGGTGGCCCGACCGCCGGGAGCGCCCAGACGCGACACTCCTGGCTGACCGGGAAGACCCGGCGGCTGCACGGGAAGCGTGGTGGGCGGCGTCTGGCCCGGCTGCTCGAGGATCTCGCCGGCGGTATCGGTCACGGCTGCGTCCATCACCGGCGTCTCGTCGGTCATGCCCGGGTAGGACTGGCAGTAGGCGTCGCAGGTGGTGGCGTAGGGCTGCCATCCGCCCGAGACGATCTCGGCGGCGACGTACGACCTTGTGGCGACAGCCTGCGCCTCGAGGGCCTGGAAGCCCCAGGCCTCCTTTTGGGGCGACCCCTTTGTGCCGCCGAAGAGCCCCCACGACCACGTCACCTCTGCAGAGACGACACCGAGCACGTATTCCTCGAGCGGGAGGACGTTCAACGTCACGGCTCCGTGCGGGGCGTCGAAAGCCTGCACGGTCCCCCGGACAGGAGTTGAGCGCCCCCGTGCTCGCAGATCGTCAGAACCTGGCTCGAGGAGGCCGAAGGCTGCAGCGACGACGGCACGGCCATGGGGTTCACGAGCTGCGAGGCCACCGGGGACCACGTCGTCGACGAGCAGCTCGGAGCCTGCGAGAGCGACCACTCCCCCGCCGAGAGAACGGCGCGGGCGGCCTGGCCCGGAAGAAACGGGTGACCGCCGAAGGTGAAGGCCGAGCCGGACGTGACGACGACCGGATGCCCGTCGTTCGCGTTGATGTCGACCGAGACCATCGGGTCGTTCGACACGACCGAGGTTCCGGACCAAAGAGTCGTGCCGCCGTAGTAGTGGCCGAGGATCCACTGGTAGGTCTTGTGCTCGAGGGTGGCGTACCCGAACGCCCCCCACTGGCCCATGCCGAGCCCGGGACCGTCTCCGAAGCCGATGAAGTCGACCTTCGAAGCGGGAAACGGCGCGAGCGCAGAACGACCCGTCGCAGCAGCTCCCGAGGCGGGGACGACCGGCCCCGCCAGGACGCCGAGCGACACGCACGCGACCAAAGCGGCCCATCGCTTGTTGTTGCGGATGTGGTTCATGTTAGTTCTCACCGCCGTTCAGATTGTCCGGGATCGCCCGCGGAGGAATCAGCCCCTGCGGTGGCCCGTTCAGGCGGCCTGAAGCACCTGCTCCACGGCCTGAACGAGCCCGCGCCTTGCGGCGTCGACGCTGAACTCCTTTGCTCGCGCGAGCCCCGCCTGCACGAGACTTCCGCGCAGGCCCGCGTCGGCGAGCACGCGATGGACCGCCGAGGCGACGAGCACGGGCGACTTCGAAGGAAGGACGATCCCGGCATCGAGCACCGTCTCGGGGACGGCAGTGACGCCGTAGGCGATCACGGGCAGGCGGTGGTGCATCGCCTCGAGCAGCGGGGCGCAGAAACCCTCGTGGTCCGAGCAGCACACGAAGACGTCCGCGCTCTCGTAATAGGCGGAGAGCTCGCCGGCGCTGACCGAACCTGCGAACTCGACCGCCCCCGCCAAGCCGAGCGCGGACGCGTACCGGTGCAGCGCGTCGGCGTACGCCGGGCAGCTCTCCCTGCCCACAAGGTGCAAGCGGGCCTCGGGGTCGAACAGCCGCCGGTAGAGCACGAGCGCCTTGATGACGTCCTGGTGGGCCTTGTGGGGCAGCATCTGCCCGACGAACAGCCAGTCGCGACCGCCACCCGACGCGTTCGGCAGCGAGACGCTCGAGCAGGCGCGGATCAGGAGGGCTGAAGACGTTGGTCGTGTCGACCATGAGCGGTGCGACCGCTGTGCGGCGGTAGCCGGCCTCCTCGAGCTCCAGGCGGTTGAACTCGGAGTCGGCGACACCGAACTCGACGGCCGGAGCCAGCTCAGCCAGCTGCCTGCGGCCGAGCCGGACCTCTTCGCCGAGGTGAGGCAACCATCGCTCGACAAGCTCGGCCGGGCTGATGTTGTGGTAGTCGAGGAGCTTGAGGCCCGGGTGGGAGGCGAACACGTCGGCGGCCGGCGAGCCGATCGATGCCTGGTAGCAGACCCATTGCCGCTCCGGCGGTTCGCGGGGAAGGTCCTCGAGGAGGTGCACCCGACCGTGGAGACCCGGTCCCATGTTGCCCGCGTAGATCTCCGAGACGAACCCCATGGAGTGCAGCACCTTCTGCGCCTCCAACGTGTGGTGGCTGACTGCGTCCCGCTCGACGATGGACGGGATGATCTGGTCGATCCGGACGGGTCGTACCCTCACCGACGGCCTCTGCTCCCGCCCTCGTAGTAGCCGCCGTCGCGGCCTGGTCCGGGCGCCGGGCGGAGACCGCGAACAGCTCGGGCTCCCTGGCATCGGGGTCGCTCGCTGTCCGGCTCGAAGACCTCCAGGTCCAACATCCCGGACTGGGCCAAGAGGTGGCACCACGTAACCGGGTGAAGCGGCCGGCCCAGTGCCAGGTCCGCGGTCACCGGGTCCTTCGCCATGTTGGCCTCGGGCCGGGCGCTCACGAGCACCACGACCCCGCCGGGGGCCAGGCTGCGGGCCGCGAGCCGGGCCAGGGCCCGGGCCGCCCCCGGGCGCAGCCTTTCCACCACGCCGGTCAGCAGCAGCCCGTCGAAGCTGGCAGGGGGAGTCGCTGCCGAGATACTCCAAGGCGCCGCCCGCGACGGATGCTCGCGTCGCCGCGCGCCCGCGCCGAAAAGCCGGGGTCTGCCCCACGTGCGTCCAGGCCGCGGGCGGCCAGGAGCTCGACGAGCCGCCCGTCACCGCACTCGGCATGCAGCACCGGGCGGGGGCCACCCTCGTGCAGCGGCGCGGAGCTCAGGCGATCGAGCGTCCAGCTTCAGCAAGGCGCCCTCGATCGCCGGCCGGCGCGTCGCGGAGCTCGGGGCGGCCAGCTCCCGAGGGCGAACCGTCGAAAGGACCCGAGAAGCGAGGGGGGAATGTGCGGCGAGACGTTCCATGTGGTCGGCGGTGACGTGAACCTGGATCCATCCGGCCTCCGCGGCTCTTCTCGCTCCGACGGCGGCCCGCCGCTCGATACGCCGCAGCCTCGGCCCGAAGCGGCGCCGGACGAGCCGCTCCGCCCGCCCGCGCAGCTCCGCCAGGCTCGAAGGCCTTCCGAGCCAGCGCGGGGCGCCCCGGCGGTCCGGGTCGCCGACGCGTAAGCCGCGGCAAGGCTTTCCTCGGCGACATCCTCGAAGCACTTGTCGAGCTCGTCCTCGAGCCCTTCGGGAACCAGCCCGCCCGCGCGCAGCTCCCGGGCCTGGGACTCGATCTCCGCGACGATCTCGGAGGTCATCCTGCGATCGCGGCTGCTGAGCCGGTCTCGGAGAGGTTGATCCGAAGCGGCAGCTTCACGAATCCCGTAGCCCTTCCGTTGCTCACAATGGCGAAGCTGGCCGCAGGCTCGAGGCGGGCGTGCACCACGCCGCCGCCTGCATCTTGTATCCGGACGTTGATCGTGAAGGTCTGGTCCAACAGCCAGAGCTCGTCGAAGTCGAAGTCCACCTGGTAACGGCCGGGAACGAGATTGTGGACCTGGTTGAAATCGGGCATCGAGCTGTCGCAGTTGAAGGCGACGAAGCCGGCGGTGCCCGCGAGCACCTCGCAACCGAACGAGACGTTGGTGAGGGGCTCGTTCACCTGGAACCGCACCTCGAGGCGGAGGGAGTCCCCCGGCACGAGGAAGTCCCGCCCGGGAGGGCCGGAATGGCGGGCGACGGCGTCGGTGATCACGACGCGCCTCTCCGGCTGGACCACGGATCCGACTGCCCCCGCCTCCTCGTCCTCCACCGGCGGGAGGGCGACCGGGACCTCGCCCGCGAGCAGGCAGTCCCGGAACGCCCTGATCGCCTCCCCGGGCAGCCCGACCGTGACGACCTTTCCGTTCTCGAGCACGACGACGCGGTCGCAGATCTGGCGCAGCATGGCCGCCGAGTGCGAGACGACGACGATCGTCCGGCCCTCGGTCTGGAACTCGTGGATCCGGTCGAGGCACTTCTCCTGGAAGCGCTCGTCGCCGACGGCGAGCACCTCGTCGATGAGCAGGACGTCGGGCTCGACGTTGACGGCCACGGCGAAGCCGAGGCGGACGTACATGCCCGAGGAGTAGAAACGCACCTGGTTGTCGATGAAGTCCTCGAGCTCGGCGAACTGGACGATGTCGTCGAAACGGCGGGCGATGTCCCGGCGCGAGAGGCCAAGCAACGAAGCGTTCAGGTAGATGTTGTCCCTGCCGGACAGCTCGGGCTGGAATCCGGCACCGAGCTCGAGCATGGCGGCCACCTGCCCGCGGACGACGATCTGCCCGGAAGTCGGCTGCAAGATGCCGGCGATGCACTTGAGAAGGGTCGACTTGCCCGATCCGTTGCGACCGATGATCCCGAAGGTCTCGCCTGTCCTTACGTCGAACTCGACGTCACTGAGCGCCCAGAAGTCCTGGAAGGGCACGTGCCCGGCGTGAAGAATCCGCTCCTTGAGGGAGGTGTACTTCTCCTTGTAAAGCCGGAACCGCTTCGAGACGTCCTGGACGTCGATCGCCGTCTGCAGAGGTGATCAGAGCTCCTCTGCGAAGTTGCCCTCGACCCTGCCGAAGATCAGCATCGCGCCGAGGAACATCAACACCGATATGACGAGGATGATCCCGAGCACCGCGAAGTACCAGTGCTCCCCGTAGGTCGCGATCGGGATCGGGTGGTCGCGCGGCGCAACCGTGCCGTAGATGAACCGCTGAAAGGCGAGAACGATGCTCACCAGGGGGTTCAAGAAGTAGATCCACAAGATGCCGTGCTTGGCCAGCTTCGTGCCGACCGTCGTGAACATGTAGACGATCGGGGCGCTGAAGAACAGGGCCACGAGCAACACCTCGATCAGGTGCTGGACGTCGCGCAGGTACACCGTGACGGCCGAGAGGAACACCGCGAGGGCCGCCGAGAAGACGACGTCGCACAACAACGCGAGGAGGACCACGGGCAGGAACTTCCAGTCAGGCATCACCTGGAAGCCGACGAGGAACGCCACCATGATGCAGGCCTGGAAGAAGAAGTAGCAGATCGAGGTGCCCACCTGGGCAAGGGCCAGGATCTCGCGTGGGAAGGAGACCTTCTTGACGATCCCCGCCTGGGCGACGAGCACGCCCGCCGAGCTGAGCAGCGAGTTGTTGAACAGGTTCCAGGGCAGCAGGCCCGCGAACAGGTAGATGGCGAACAGCGAGATGTGGTTGGCGAGGAAGTACTTGAACACGACGTAGTAGACGAGGAGGACCAGGGCCGGGTTCAGGAAGGACCACAGGAAACCGAGCACGCTGTTCTTGTAACGGACCTTGAGCTCTTTGCGCACCAGGAAGATGACCAGCTCGCGTGCTTGCCAGATCTCGATGAAGCGGTTGCGCAGGCTGACTTTGGCCGAAACCACCCGCATCGGGAGATCCCGGCCCTCACCGAGCCCCGCGCCAATAGGCGCTGCAGACGGTTTCGGTGCGACTTTCATCCCTCGCACCCTAGCCAAGAAAAGCCTCTCGAGGCCGACACGGCAGGGTTCCGCTGCGGCTTGTCACACGCCCGAACTGGCGGGACCCGTTAAGCTCCGCGAGCGAATCAGCCCTCGGAAGGAGATGATTGACGGTGACGTTCAGCGGCCGCCGAGGATGGAACCAGGCGAAGACCAGCTTGACGACGAAGTTCGACGGACGGGTCACGCTCCCGCTCGCCGACGTGCTCGACCGCGTCGTGCAGCTGCAGGCCCAGGTCGAGGAATTGACCCGGATCATCACGGTGCAGGTCGACGTCGGCAACCAGACGACTGAGCTGCTGGGCCGGCTGCTCGCCACCTCCTCGGATCGTCTCGACGCAGTTGAGGACTCGCTGCGCGACCTCGCCCAGGCGGAGGTGCCCGCGAACGGGTCCGGCGCGGGCGGGGAGAAGGCGGTGCGCGCCAAGTCCGCGGAGAAGCCTCCAGCCTCCGGGGACGAGCGGCGCTGAGCCTCCACTTCCCTAAGTGACCCCCGGTCCTGTAGTCGTCGACCTCCAGGCTCTCCAGAGTCCGGACTTTCGTGGCAGAGGTATCGCGCGCTACGCCTACGAGCTGGCGGTCGCGCTCGAGGCCGGCCATCCGGACATGGTCGGCCGCTACCTGCTTAACCCGGACCTGCCCCCGCCCAGTGATCTCGGGCCGCTGCTCGGCTCGGGCAAGGTCGAGTACTCGGGCGTGCCGGACTCGGCTCGCGTGCTCCATGCGCTCTCGCCTTTCGAGCTCGGAGTCCCGATCCACCGCGTGTGGCCGCGATGGGCACACACCCAGGGCCTCCGGTACTGCGCGACCGTCTACGACCTCATCCCCCTCGAGCACCCCCACCCGTACCTCGAGGACGTCCGCCAGAGGCTCCTCTACTCGGCCCGCCTGGAGGTCCTCCGCGCGGCGGACGCGCTCATGACGATCTCGGACGCAACGGGACGGTCACTGACGGCCAACCTGGGCATCAGCCCGGCAAAGCTGCACATGGTGGGCGCCGGGACCTCGAGGCGCTTCACGCCCGCGGAGTCCCCCGAGCAAGCTCGGCTGCTGGCCCAGGAGGCCGTAGGTGGGCTCGAGCCCCGTTTCGTCCTCTACCCCGCCGGCAGCGACGGCAGGAAGAACGTCGAGGCCCTCATCGTCGGCTTCGCCCACTTGCCCGAGGCCCTGCGGAGCTCGCGCCAGCTCGTCATCGTCGGGTACCTGCCCCCCTTGATGGTGAACCACTTCCTCCATGTGGCCGCCAGGGAAGGCGCCGGCGGCCGCGTCCTGTGCCCGGGGTACGTGACCGACGACACGATGCTGCGCCTTTACCGGGCGACCGAGCTCCTGTGCTTCCCCTCCCTCATGGAGGGCTACGGGCTCCCGGTTGCCGAGGCCATGGCCTGCGGCGCCGTTGCCATCGTCTCGGACGTCGACCCGTTGCGGGACCTCGTCGCGCCGGAGGCACGTTTCGACCCGAACAGCTCGGCGGCGATCGGCGCCTCGATCGAACGGGCGCTCAGCGACGAAGCCTTCCGCGAGGCGGCCCGGCGCCATGCCCGCTCCACGACGACGACCTGGGCCGAGGTCGCCGACCGCACCGTCGCCGTCTACGACGAGCTGCTCAGCAGGCAGGCACGCCCATGGCGCCCGCGGCGGCGGCGGGTGGCGATCGTGTCGCCGTTCCCGCCTTTGCCATCTGGGATCGCGAAGTACAGCTTCCGCCTTGTCGAGGAGCTGGCCGCTCTCGGTGATCTCGACATCGACTGCTTCGCGGACGGCCTCGACCGCTCGAGCGAGCCACCGACCGTGCCGGACGGGCTCGAGGTCTACGACGCCCGATCTCTGCGCAGGGTCGAGGCGGTCACGGCGGGATACGACGACGTGGTCTATGTGCTCGGCAACGGCGAGTTCCACACGGCGGCGCTGGAGTCGCTGCGGCACCGCCGCGGGACGGTGCTCGCGCACGAGGTCCGCCTGAGTGGGCTCTACCGTTTCTCCGCCGGCTCCGCAGCCGCGGTGCCCGAAGGTGTCGCCGGCGCAGTCCGGGACATGTACGGGCCGCTCCTGCCCGAAGGAGTAGCCGCCACGGGGGAGGTCAGCCCCTCGAGACCGAGCTCTACGGACTGCTCATGGCACGCGAGGTCATCGGCCTCGCCGACCGCTTCTTCGTCACCTCGCCGGCCGCCGCCCGCCTGGCACGGATCGAAGCCGGCCCGGAACTGGCTCCGCGCATCGGGGTGGTGAGCTTCGCCACCGAGACCCCCGGCCCACCGGCGCTCCGTACCCGATCATCGAGGTCATCGAGCCGACGGCCCGCCTCGTTGCCAGCTTCGGGATCGTCGACCCCATCAAGCAGCCGCAAAAGCTTCTCGGTGCCTTCGCGCTGCTCGCGCCCCGCCACCCGGAGCTCGTGCTCGGCCTCGTCGGACCGATCAGCGGCGGGCTCGCCGACGAGCTCCGATCCCTGGGGCGAACGCTCGGGATCGACAAGCGGCTCTTTTTGACGGGGCTCGTATCGAACGAGCAGTACGTGGCCTGGATGGACCGGGCATCGGTGGCCGTGCAGCTGCGCGCCTCGTTCTCGGGCGAGGCGTCCGCGGCCGCCGGCGACTGCCTTTTCGCCGGCGTGCCCACCGTCGTGAGCGACATCGGTTGGATGGGCGAGCTGCCCGACGACGCCGCCAGAAAGGTCCGCGTCGACGCGACGCCCGGCGAGCTGGCCCAGGCTTGCGAGGCACTGCTGGACGACACGGCGGCCCTGCGGGCGCTCGGCGAGGGCAGCGCGAAGATACGCCGAGGCTCACACCTTCAAGACCGCTGCCCGCGAGCTTCTCGAGATCCTGGGCGGTACCGGAGCAGGTCAGTCGGTGCGACCGGGGCGCAGCACGGCGTAGACGCCCCGACGGGCGAGCCGGGCGGCCCTGGCGAAGCGCCACAACGACGGTCGCCGGTCGGCTGCGGCAAGGGCGATCCGCGCCAGATCGGCGGGCTTGCGCGGGACCTCCGACGGGGCCAGGAGGGCGGTGTCCGCATCGGTCATCGCCAGGCCGGGTGCCGCGAGACGGTCCCAACCCGCAAGATGGGCCGCGTCCGACGGCGCGAGCACGCGCCGTTCGCCGCGCCGCCCGCCTGCGGACCAGCTCGAGCACGTTCTCCACGGAAGCGACCCCGCCGTCTGCCCAGGCGCCCTCGTCGTCGACAACCTCCGCGGCCGGACGGGATGTCACGACGAGGCGGTCGGCCTGCCGCCCGACCTCGTCGAGGAACCGAGCTCGTTGCTCCTCGTCTTCGGTGACGACCCGCTCGGCGCAGCGCCAGAGCCTCAAGGCCACGCGGCCGCCAGCGCCACCGGGAAGGTCTTCCAGCCGCTCGAGGCGGACCTCGACCCGGTGCGCCCGGCGCAAGGCGACTGCGAACGCGAACAAGCACACCGACCGCTCCAGCCGTCCGGCCCTCGCCCGCACCGGCAGACCGGGCTGCAACTGCACGATCACCGAGTCGAAACCCGAGACCATCGTCGCGACCTGCAGGCATGCGGGCAGCCCTCCGGCGGCCAGGTAGCGGTGGGCGGTGGCGACCGGGTCCGGGGCGACGATCTCGACCGTGTCGCCGTCCGCGAGCCGTCTCACGACCTCGGCGCGAAGGGCCTCCGAGCGGGCGCGCTCGGGCGGCGGCAGGGAGCCGACCACGAGAACCTTCATCGCCTGGGCCCGCTCTGGACAATCGCCTGTCGGAGCGTCACAAGAATGCCCCGAGCGAGCGCTCCATGGCATCGAGCACCGACGGCCACCTGTAGTTCGCCAGCACGTAGTCGCGTCCCTTCCGCGCCAGCTGCGCCGCCTGCTCCGGCGCTTCTGCCACAAAGCGCAGGCACTGGCCGAGCTCGAGCTCGTCCCCGTAGACGAGACCCCCTCCGGAACGCTCGCAGTGCCAGGTGACGACGTCGCTCTGGCGATTCGCGATGACCACCGTCTCGGCGAGCCAGGCCTCCATGATCGTCCGCGAGAAGCTCTCGTTCGCGCTCGGCTGCAAGAAGGCATCCGCGGCGGCGAATGCGTCCGGCACCTCCGCCGGCGCGAGGTAGCCGAGGTCGACGATGCGGTCCTCGAGCGACGGCGGCGTCTGCGCATCACCCACTCCGATCGTCACGAGATCGAACGGCAGGTAATGGCGGCGGATCGCGATCCCGTAGGAGACCATGAGCTCCTGCCAGCCCTTGCCCCCCTCGCGCCTGCCCGCATAGAGCACGTACGGGCGCTTCAGATCGTGCCTCTTGCGAAAGCCCTCCCGGTCGTAGCTCTCGGGGATCTTGACCGCGGCGCCGATCACCGAGTGGTGCGCCGCCACCGGGGCGAGGCGGTGCGCCAATTGGTGCTCGGGCTCGGAAAGGAACCAAACTGCCGCGCTGGAAGCCAGGGCAGCAGACACCGCGCGCAGGTACGCGTACGGCTCGTCGTGCAGGCAGGGCATGAGGATCGTCCGCTCCGGCGCGATCCCGATGCAGTAGAGCGTCGACCAGAACAGGTAGGGCGAGAAGACCACGGCGGCATACTTCTCAGCGTTTCCGGAAAGATGAAGGTACAGATCCGGGACCCGGAAACGTCCGTTGATCCAGGAAAGCTCCTCGGTCTCGTCGAGCCGGTCCCCGGACAAGAGCCGCTCTTGGAAAAAACGCCAGCGACCGTTGTCGCGCGACTGGATCGTCGGGAACCGCCGTACCGTCACGAGCCCGTCGGTCGTCGTGCCGGGCGGGAACTCGTTGGCCCACGTGTAGTGGTCCAAAGCGCAGGTCGTGAGCACCTCGACGTCGTAACCGCGCTCGGCAAGGCCCTGTGCCGCCTCGCGGACGACCGCCTCCGAGCCCCCGACGACGCCGTCGCCGTATCGCGGGGTCACGAAGGCGACTCGTCCCTTTTCGGCCGAAAGCCCACGCTAAGTGGTTCAGTTGCCACAGACAGTGTTCTTCCTCTATAATTCAGGCGTGCCTTGCGAGCGCTTTACCCATCGTGTCATGACGCGGCGCACGTGACTGCGCATCGGCGCCTCGTGACCGGCCTGGCGATCGTGTCGTTGGCGGCGGCCTCGACGATTCCGGCCGTGTCCGCCGCCTGGGCGGACGTGCGCGTCCCCAACGCTCCCAATGCCGCGAACGGCGGCGCTCACGGCTCCAAGGCGCAGGTGAACCATTTCGGCACCGCGCTCTGGTCGGTGCGGGGGATGGGGCCCGTCTGGATGAGCTCACCGGTCATTGCCACCATCGACGGCGTCAAGGCCGTCGTCCTCGGAACGCTCTCGGGCGAGATCTACGTCCTGAACGCCAAGACGGGCGCCGAGCTGCCCGGCTGGCCCGAGTTCGTCCACATCAACAGCCCGACGCCGACGGCGATCGACTCGAGCCCGGCTGTCGCTTATCTCGACGGCCCGGACAGACCGCCCTCGATAATCGTGGGCGCCGGCTCGATGTGGAGGCGGGACCAGCAAGGCGGGCTCGAGGCCTTCTACGCGAGCGGAAGAGTCCGTTTCGTGTTCCAGGACGCGGCGGACCTTCAACCCGTGGGGCGGCCCCAACGACTATTCGGACCCGGTATTCGCCACGCCGGCCGTCGGCGACATAACGGGAACGGGTCAACTCGACATCGTCTTCGGTTCGTACGACCACTTCATCTACGCGCTGCAGCCAAACGGGCGCCTCGTGCCGGGCTTTCCAGTCAACCGCGCTGACACGATCTGGTCGTCTCCGACGCTCGTGGACACGAGCCACACAGGGCGCGACGACATCATCATGGGCAGCGACGCGAGCGGCTTCTACGGATGCCGAGGGGGCTGGCTGATCGACTACCGCTACGTCAGCGGCCGCCCGAAGCTCGTGTGGCAACGGTGCACGAGCCAGACCATCTGGTCGAGCCCCACGGTCGGGATCCTCAACGACACGGGCCGGCCGGCAGTGGTCGTCGGCACCAGCTATTACCAGTACTACCGCAGCTCGGCCACCGACGAGATCTTCGCCTTCTACGCCGACAACGGCCAGCCCGTGCCCGGCTGGCCCGTCAAGGCGCGCGGGCCGACGTTCGGCTCCCCCGCCATCGGCCGCCTCGATGGCGAACAGGCCGTCGTTACGACGTCGTGCGCCCGATGCCTGAGCGGCCCGGGCGTCATAAGCGCCTGGACCGGCGCGGGCAGGTTGATCTGGTCACGGGTCTTCTCGCCCCACAACGAGGCCACTTCCTCGCCGGTGCTCGTCGACGTCACCGGCGGCCGGGACAACGGAGACGACGTGCTCGTCGGTGCTGCCTGGGGGCTGTACATGCTCTCGGGCAAGGACGGGAGCTTCCTGTACAACACCGGGTCATGGGCCTCGACGCTGGACATGGGCTGTGACGCCCCTGGAAGCCCGGCCGTCGGCTACGTGCCCGGTGCGCCCGGCAACGGCTGGATGTTGTACTCCGCCTGCGGCGGGCCGACTCTCCCGGCAACCTTGGCGGCGTATCCGTTCCCGGTCGCGCCTGGCGCGTCGGACCCGCCTTCGTGGCCGGAATGGCGGGCAAACGCCGATCGCACGGGTGTGGCGGACCCCGTCTCGGTGCCCCGGACGTGGTGCGGGCCGATCACCCCCAAGGCGGCCGGGTACCGCATATCCACCAGCGACGGCAAGGTCTTCACCCGCGGGAACCTTCCCTACTGCGGAGGGTTGAACCGGAGCATCCTTCCCTCGCCTGTCGTCTCGATGGCCAGCACGCCGGACACGGACGGCTACTGGCTCCTGCTCGCAGACGGCTCCGTGTACGCCTTCGGCAACCGACCTCCTTCGGCGATCTTCGCGGCAGTGCCTGGCACGGCGGCCCGGTCCCCCCCGGTGCGCCCGCGGTGGGCATCGCTTCGAGCACTGACGGCAAGGGCTACTTCATCACAGCCGCCGACGGCTCCGTCTACGCCTTCGGGGACGCGACCTATCACGGCTCTCGGGGCGGCCAGAGGAGCAACGGCGCCGTCGTCGGCATGGCGGTCGACCCGACCACGGGCGGCTACTGGCTCGTCACCTCCAAGGGGGCCGTGTACGGCGAGGACGCTCCCAATTTCGGCTCTGCGTCAGCTCACCCGGTCCCGTCACCGATCGTGGCCATGGCCGCCGCGCCCCTTGGGGCCGGCTACTGGCTCGCCGCACAGAACGGGCACGTCTACGCCTACGGGGCCGCCGCGCAGCGCGTCGGCGACCCACGGCCGCCTGGCCTCGCCCGTTATCGGCATCGCCTCGAGCGCGGCCGACGACGGCTACTGGCTGGCGACAGCCGACGGAGCGATCCTGCACGTAGGCAAGAGCGGCACTTACGGCAATGTGCCTGTGAGGGCGCACTCCGAGCCTCTCGCCGCCTTCAGCTCCGCGTCGTAGCGCTCAGGCCAGGGTCGGGCACGTCGACCCCGGCCCAACGGTCATAGACCTCCTGGCTCTTCACAGCCCAGTGCCGACGCAACCGCAGGCGCTGCGCGAGCGCCGCCGGGAACGCTCTCGGCAATACGGCCGCGACGCCGTCGTCGCCCCCGCCCACGCGCTTGTTCCCGCGCCTCGCGCAACGCCAGCGGGAGCGGCGCGCAGCGGGCGAGGGTCAGGATCCGGTTGCGCTCGGCGAGATACCGGGTCCGCGCCGCCAGAGTCCCGCCGCTCGTCTGACCCCGGACGTGGTGGACGGTCGAGGCGGGGTCGTACATGACGCGAGAGCCCTGCAGGCGGGCCCTCCAGCACCAGTCGATGTCCTCGTAGTAGGCGAAGTAGCTCGGCTCGAAGGGCCCGACGCGCTTCAGCGTGGCCGCGGTCGTGACAAGGGCGGTGCCCGCGACGGCGAAGCACTCCCTTGCCGTGCTCCAGCGCTCGTCGTCGGGGAGGTCGGCTCCGCAGTCTCCCGCGTACCCGTCCCGCCGCAGGTAGGAGCCGGCGCTGTTGACGAGGTCGACGACCCTTTGGATCGGCGCGGGCTCCCCGTTGAGCACGAGCGCGAGCGAGGCGACCTCAGGCGTGCCGGCGGAGAGCGCCTCCTCGGGCACGGGCACGTAGAAGCAACGCCGCCCGGCCGTCCAGCGCCACCGCTCACCTCCGGGGCCGTGCTCGAGCCGGTGAACGCCCGGGCCGAGGAGCGCTCCGAGCACATCTGCGCCGTCCAAAGTGGCCGAGGTGAGCCTGCGGCCGAGGGGACGACCGTCGCCAGGAGCGAAGTGGTCCTCGTCCTCGAGAGCCACCTCACCGAAACGGCGGGCGAGGAGGACCTTGGGGGCGACGGCTGCGACGTCTGCACTCTCCAGCATCTTTCCCGCGGAGCTGAGCCAAGACGGGGAGGCGACGGCGTCGTCGTTCAGCAGCGCGACGACCTCGCCACGCGCCGCTGCCACGCCGGCGTTCACGCCGCCGGCGAAGCCCTGGTTCTCTGCCAGGCGAATGACCCGCACCTGGTCCCGCCTGAAGGCGTCGACGGAGTCCTCCGAGCCGTTGTCGACCAGGATGACCTCGTCAGCCTGAGAGGCAACCGAGTCGAGGCACCGCGCCAGCCATTTTGTCGGCTGGTAGGTGACGACGACTACCGAAGAGGTCAGGTCGTCGCCTTCAGCGTGGACCGGTCAATCACGCGGTCGATGAACCCGTAGTCGAGCGCCTCCTGGGCGGTGAACCACCTGTCACGGTCCGAGTCGGCCTCGATCCGCTCGATCGGTTGACCGGTGTGCTGGGCGATCCGCTCGGCCATCATCCGCTTCAGGTAGATGATCTGCTCGGCCTGGATGGCGATGTCCGCCGCCTGACCCTGCATCTGGCCCGACGGCTGATGCATGAGGATGCGGCTGTGCGGCAGGGCGTAACGCTTGCCAGGGGCACCCGCGCAGAGGAGGAACTGCCCCATGGAGGCGGCGAGCCCCAGGCAGATCGTGGACACGTCGCAGCGCACGTACTGCATCGTGTCGTAGATGGCGAGCCCGTCGGTCACCGAACCACCGGGCGAGTTGATGTAGAGCGAAATGTCCCGCTCCCTGTCCTCAGCCTCGAGGAGGAGGAGCTGGGCGCAGATCATGTTGGCCGAGGTCTGGTCGACCTGGGTGCCGAGGAACACGATGCGCTCGCGGAGAAGGCGCTGGTAGATCTCGCCTGCCCTATCGCCCGGGCCGTACTCAGAGCTGATCGTCACTGCCTTGATGCCCTCGGCGATGGGAAAGGACATATCTCCTCCTTGTCGGGCTCGAAGCTGATCAAGCCACAACCGAAGGTTACCGGAGCAGGGGCGTCTTCTAGGCCCGATCGGCTCAGCTTCTAAGCCTGGATCCACCGATTAACCACGACTGAAGCGGCACGCGTATCCACCTAAAAGGCCTCCTGAGCTGGGAGAATGACGGTGCTTAACGTCGTCTGTCCCCACAACTCGGGAGGCACTTTCAGTGAGACAAGTATCGCGTGGTCTCGACCGCATCCAGGTGGTATTCGACGAGCCGAACCTCGTCGCCAACGCCGGGCTTCTGCTCGTCTCGACCCTCGTCGTGCGTCTCGGCCTCGAGGCGTTGATCAACTCGACCCTCCGGCTGACCGGCCGGGTGGGTGGCGCCATGCCCGGTCGCAAGGTGTTGAGCCTCGTGCACGCGATCGTGGCGGGAGCCAGCCACATCGATCATGTCGAGCTGCTCCGGGCCGGGGCGACAAAAGCCGGCTCTCCCACCGGGTGATGGCACCTTCCACGCTCGGCACCTTCCTTCGCTCCTTTACTTTCGGCCATGTCCGTCAGCTCGACCAGGTGATCGCAGAGACCTTGCGGCGAGCCTGGGCACTCGGGGCCGGGCCAAAGGGCCGCCTCGTCCTCGATGTCGACTCGACGATCTGTCGGGTCGAAGGGAACAGCAAGCAGGGCGCCAGCTACGGCTACACCAAGGTCCTCGGTTACCACCCGCTGCTTGGGACTCGGGCCGATACCGGCGAAGTGCTCCATGCCCGCATGCGCAAGGGCTCGGCCAACACCGCCCGGGGGGCGAGGCGCTTTGTCGAAGAGCTCGTCGCACGGTGCCGCCGCGCCGGGGCAACAGGCGAGATCGTGCTGCGCGTCGACTCGGGGTTCTGGTCCAACGACACGATCAAGACCCTCGCACGCCTCGGTGTTTCCTACACGATGGCGGTGCGAACGGGAAACAGGGCAATCGCAAAAGCGATCGCCGGGATCGAAGAGGACGCCTGGGTCGGCATCGATTACACGAAAGACGGCATCGCCGCGGTTGCCGAGACCACCTACAAGGAAAAGCGCCTTATCGTGCGCCGCACCCGGCTCGTCGGAATCCAAGAGAAGCTCTGGCCCGACTGGCGGCACTTCGGCTTTCTCACCGACTTGGACGGGACTGCGGTCGAGCTCGACGCCTTCCACCGCGACCACGCCCGTGTCGAGCTCGCCATCAAAGACCTGAAGGAAGGTGCCGGGATGGAACACGTCCCCTCCGGGCACTTCTTCGCCAACTCCGCCTGGTTGTGCTGCGCCGTGCTCGCCCACGATCTCGTGCGCTGGTGTGCCTTCCTGGGCGGCATCGTCGACAACGACGAGCTGACCGTCACCCGCACTCTTCGCACCCGTTACTTCTCGGTGCCTGCTCGCCTTGTCAATCACTCGGGCATCTCGAGGCTTCGTGGGCCGGCCAAATGGCCCTGGGCCAATACCTTCGCCAAAGCGCTGGGAAAGCTTCGCCTCCTCGATCTCGCTCCTGGCTGAGCGGCCCTCGCGGACCGGCGCAGCCGCAGACGTTCACCCATGTGCTGACAACCAAGCTAACCAAGACAGCTTGGTTGACCACGTCCCGACAGCGGTCGACGCACATCCGAGAGGGCCCTCAGCGGCGACTGCGCTCTCCCGGCTCGATAGCCGGGGTTAATCGGTGGATCCAGGCTAAGTCCGCCATCCCCGGGGGTACGCTCGCGCTGGTCGCACCGGGCGTGGCGGAATTGGCAGACGCCGCCGGGTTTAGGTCCCGGTCCCTTCGGGGGTGGGGGTTCGAGTCCCTTCGCCCGCACAAAATAGCTTGTGAACTGGGTAAATGCTTCGCCGATAGTCTTGCGATTGACGTCGCCACGCGCTATGAGCGCTCCACCGCGGGCGAGTGCGAAGTCTTCCGCGTCGCTCAGTCCGGCGATAATTTTGGCTATCCGCTCCTGCAGCGGACTCAGCACGCAACGACCACCCCTCGGTGCCGTAGAAGCCAGTCTGCCCAGGCGCGCCTCACCGTCGGGGGCAGCACCAGTTCGTCGAAAAGCTCGACGAGCTCACCAACCTCGACGTAGAACCGAACGTCGTCCTCGGTGCCTACGAAGAACCTGCTCATAGACACGGATGCGGTCGGCTCGCTGCCCGAGGTCGTAGGTGATCGCCGGATCGCTCCATCGAACATGGAACGGCAGCTCGACCACGCCCGAGGCCTTCACCACCGAAGGGTCATCGACGTCCTCGGGGATAGCGACGGGGCGGGCGGCAGGTCCGAGCCGTGGATTGCGAGTCCGCGCCATAGCTGCATTGTACGGCCGAGTTCGTCCAGCTCACGATCCGCGTCACGCCGATCGACAGATGACTGTGCGGTGAGCCCTGCCAGCGACGCCCAGGAACTGGCCCCTGGCTCGGTCATGAAAGCACCGCCCTATCAGGTAGATCTCTGGGTTCCGGACGAGAGCCGTGGGAGGCAGAACAGCGATCGGACCCTCGCAATTTGCAGCCAATTGCTAACCAGAATGCACGGACGGATCCGAATGGCAGGTCGCCGAGCAGGTAGCTCAGCTCATGCTGGAAGTTGAGGCGTCCCGACGTGTCGATGAGCAGTCCCGGGTTGGGATTTATAGGGGAATCCGTATACGGCTGGGAAAATGCTCAGAAACTTTCGAAAACGAGTCCGAGGACGGCACCCGGCCCTCTCGGTGCTGGGACGCCTAGCCTGGGACCGTGAGCAGCCAATTGGTGTTGAACGGGCTGACGCGCAGCTACGGTGACCTCAAAGCCCTCGACGGACTCACGTTTGCCGTCACCGCCGGCCAGGTGGTGGGCTTCCTAGGCCCGAACGGAGCCGGCAAGACGACGACGATGCGGGCGATCTTCGGTCTTACCAACCTCGATCCGGGACCGTTGTCTGGAAAGGGTCCACGGTCGGCCAGGCCGAACGGCGGCGATTCGGCTACATGCCCGAAGAGCGAGGCCTCTACCCGGCGATGCACGTCGCCGAGCAGGTCGAGTACCTCGGAAGGCTGCACGGGATGAGCGCGCACGACGCCGAGTCGGCGACAACATGTGGCTGGAGCGGCTCGGGGTCGCCGAGGAGGCGGACAGCAAGGTCGACGCGCTCTCGCACGGCAACCAGCAGAGGGTCCAGCTCGCCGCGGCACTGGTCCACGGACCGGAACTACTCATCCTGGACGAGCCGTTGGCGGGTCTGGACCCGACGGGGATCGACGCCATCGCCGAGGTGCTCGCCGAACAGGCCCGCTCGGGCTGCTGCGTGCTCTTCTCCAGCCACCAGCTCGACCAGGTCGAAGATCTCTGCGAGTCGGTCACGATCATCGACCACGGCCGGCTCGTCGTGACCGGCAAGGTGGACGACCTTGCCACGAGCGGTCCCCGTCGGCTGGTCGTGAGGGTGGAAGGCGATCGGGAGGCTTCCTGGGCCCACGCCATAGCGGGAGTCACGGTGTCCGAGGTCGACGGCGGAGCCGCACGCCTCGTGCTGGAACCGTCCGTGGACAGCGACTCGGTCCTCAAGTCCGCCATGGGCGCGGGCCGCGTCGACGGAATTCGTCTTCGCACGCCGCAGGCTTTCAGAGGTCTTCCGGGAGGCACTGGCGTGAAGGTCGCCCTCATCGCCGTCGTCGCCGTGATGGTCGCGTCGGTGAGGCTGTGGCTACGGCGCAGAGCTCGGGGGCCGCGAAGAGCCTGCCCCGGCGTCGCTCGGGGCTCGGTCCTTTTCTCGGGCGATGTAGCCCTGGTGGCGGCCAGAGAGATCCGGGAACGTCTACGCGGAAGGATATTCCGGGTCGGGACCGTGGTCATCCTGGCGGCGGTGGCCGCAGCCATAGTGATCCCTGTGCTCACGAGGACAAAGGCGCAACCCCAACAAGTTGGCGTCGTCGGATCCCTCCCGGCTCCTTTCCGGACGGCGGTTCTCGCCTCCGCCGCAAGCGTGGGCACCAAGGTCAACCTCGTCCACGAACCGAGCTTGTCGGCCGCACGTCGCGCGCTCGGCTCGGGGAGCATCGACCTCGCAATCGTGCAGAGCCGGGAACTTCTGGTGAACAAGGCGATAGGGGCGAACGACACCTCTACAACGGCTCAGCTCGTGCTCACGCTCGCTCAGAACCTCGGCGTCGTGGAGGCGATGGTGGCGGCGAAGCTCTCGGCCGCGCAGGCCTCACTGCTCACCAACGTAAAGCCGCTCCACGTCGCCGAGCATCCAACCCGGAAAGCCGAAGGGGGCCACTTAGACGACATCGGTGGTGGGTGTGATTCTCGTGTTCATAATGCTCTCGCAGTACAACACCTGGATCCTGATCGGCGTGATGGAGGAGAAGTCGAGCCGAGTGGTGGAGGTCCTCCTCGCCGCTGTTCGCCGGTCAAGCTCCTCGCGGGCAAGGTGCTCGGGATCGGTCTGGTGGCGTTCTCACAAGCCGCCCTCATAGTGGCCTTCGCCCTGTGGTCGCGTCGTCGGTGGGTTCGGACCTGCTGAAGGGAACCGCTCCTCTCGTGCTCGCCAGCACCCTTTTGTGGCTCGTGCTGGGCTACGCCTTCTATTGCTGGGTCTATGCGGCGGCCGGGTCCATGGCTTCACGCCAGGACCAGGTGCAGAGCCCCGCCTTCCCCCTCAGCCTCCCGGCGATCTTCGGTTACGTCACGGCCCTCACGGCCGCGGGCTCCGGGAGCGCGTCCAGCTTGGTCAAGGTTCTCGCCTACCTGCCGCCGACC
>CAWDPZ010000031.1:0-13195 GCA_963804265.1 uncultured Acidimicrobiaceae bacterium | reverse complement strand
CCTGAATGTGCCCGACGCGGCCGATGGCGCCTGGTTCCTGCGCTTTTCCGCCACCATCCACAATCACCGGGAGGAGCCGCTCGTGTTCTCGAGTCCGACTGTCCGCGGTCGTCCCCAGGCCGGCTACGGCGGGCTCATGTGGCGAGGACCTCGGAGCTTCACGGGTGGCGAGATAATCGGCCCGGGGGAAGATCGGGCCCGGACATGATGGGCCAGCGAGCCGAGTGGCTCGCATTCGTCGGACGTCACGACGAGGTCGACCGTCAGTCGACGATCGTGTTCGTCGACGCCGATGGGAGCCCCGGAGAACCGATCCAATGGTTCGTCAGGACCGAGCCCTACGCGATGATCGGGTCGGCCCCGTTCTTCGACGCGGACGTCGTCGTCGCAAAGGGCGGGAGCTTCCGCCTCGCATCCTCGGTGATCATCGCCGACGGTGCCTGGAACGCAGGTGACATAGAGAAGTACGTCGAGGTACACGATCTCGCGAGTGCTGAACTGGCGGCGGGCGGTCACGGGCCGGGTGCCTCGTGACGGCGAACTTCCAAGGCCCGCCGGGGGCGGTAGGGGTCTCGCACCTGGCCGTCTACGACTCAACCTCCCCTGATGGCGTCCCCGGTGGATCGGCGCACGTCCACCTCTCCTGCACCGAGAGCTACGTCGTCATCGGTGGCCGGGGCAGGCTGCAGACCCTCTCCTACTCGGGCTTCCAGGAGATCAACCTCGATCCTTTGCAGGTTGTCTGGTTCACGCCGGGCGTCATCCACCGGCTCGTGAACGACGGTGATCTGCAGATCATCATCGTCATGCAGAACGGTGGCCTCCCAGAAGCGGGCGACTGCGTGCTCAGCCTCCCGCCCGGGTACCTGGAGAGCCCCGACCGCTACCGCGAGGTGGCGAACCTGCCACCGCCCGACACCGGACACGATCACATCGAGGCTCACGCGAGGCAGCGAAAGGACCTGTCCGTGGCGGGGTTCGTGGAACTGCGGACGCGGGTGGAGCAGGAGGGCACGCAGGCTCTGGACGACTTCTACCGCGCCGCAGCGGAGCTGAACCGGGGCCAGCTAGCCGAGTGGAGAGAGCTTTGGCGATCAGGTGCCCACGCCGCCTCCGAGACCACTGCGGCCCAGATCGGTGCCCTCGAGACCGGTGACCTGCAGTACCTGAAGGCGGCGGTGCTCGAGCAGGCGCAGCTGCGCGCGGGCTCGCCACGGCCGGGCATGTGCGGGCGCATCACGAATTTCGACGTCGTGCCGGGCCCGTCCGGGGTGGCCCACATCCGATGACGGCGAGCACCCGGAGGCGCATCGTTCTCGCTGGGGCCGGAACCATAGCCCAGAGCCATGTCCGCGCGGTCAAGCAACTGGCCGACAGGGCGGAGCTGGTAGCGGTGGCGGAGGTTGACCCGGCGCGACTCGCCGCGTTCGCGGACCAGCACGAGATCCCAGGTCGTTATGACGATTTCGAGAAGATGCTCGAAACCGAGCAGCCCGACATGGCGATCGTTTGCACCCCGCCCTATCTGCACTCCGGGCAGATCTTGAAGTGCCTCTCGTCGGGCGTGTGGGTGCTCTGCGAGAAGCCGATCTGTGGTTCCCTCGCGGAGCTCGACGCCATCGAGCTCGCTGAGGGCGCGAACGGTGCCCGTTGCTCAAGCGTGTTCCAGTGGCGGTTCGGAGAACGGATCGAACAGTTCAAGAGCCTCATCAGCGCGCAGTCCATGGGGCGCCCGCTGGTCGTCTCGTGCCTGATGAACTGGTACAGGGACCAGGCGTACTACGGCATCGCCTGGCGCGGAGCCTGGGCGACCGAGCTCGGCGGCCCCACCGTCGGTGCGGGGATCCATTTCATGGACCTGATCTTGTACCTGCTGGGTGACTGGGAGCGGGTCACAGCGATGACCGCCACCTTGGACCGGGACATCGAGATCGAGGACGTCTCGATGGCCGTGGTCAGCCTCGCGTCGGGCGCCATGGTCAACGTGGTCAACAGCATGCTCTCGCCCCGTCAGGAGACCGAGCTCCGCTTTGACTTCCAACGAGCCACGGTCGAGGTCCGCTGCCTGTACTCCTACGAGGACCGCGACTGGACCTTCACCCCGCTCGCGGGCGAGGACGCGAGCGGAGTCGCCGACCTGTGGAAGCCGGCCAGCGCCGCGGCTGACCGCCACGCGCTCCAGCTCTCGAGCTTCCTCGATGCGCTGGACGGGAGAGCCGAGGTGCTCGTATCGGTGCCCGACATCAGGCCCACCTATGACCTCATGACGAGCCTGTACAAGTCCGCCGCCACCGGGCGGGTGGTCGAAAGGAAATCGATCACGGGAGAGGACCCCTTTTACCGACATTTCGCAGGACGCCTGTGAGGAGGACAGACCGCAGTCGTCCCGTCAGCGACAGGTGCCATCCAGAAGAAGGAAACCAACGAACCCCTTGATGCACATCGGAACAACACAAAGGAGCAAGAAATGAAACGACGTTGGCGGGTATCCACTGCCCTGGCGGCATCTGCCTTCACCTTGGCAGCGCTTGCAACGGCCGGCCTGGGTGCCGTCGCGACAAACGCATCCGCGGCGGCCAGGACGACAACGACCCTCACCTTGTGGCAGGACGGCTCGGTCGCGAGCAGCGCCTCCTACCTGCCTGATCTTGTCGCGAGCTTCGAGCACTCCCACCCCGGCGTGAAGGTCAACATCATCGCCGAGCCGAGCGGCAACTACTTTGCCCTGCTTCAGACGTCCTTCATCTCCAAGACCGCTCCGGACATCGCGGACCTGTTCGCAGGCACCTATCTCACCGGCCTCGAGCCTTACATGACCAACCTGAAGAGCTACATACCGGCCGGCCTGGTGAAGACGGCCAAGGGCATGAAGTACTACGCCGAGAACGAGAACATCAACCAGGCCCTTTACGGCGTGCCCTCGGCTGACCAGTTCTACAACGGGTTCTACAACAAGGCCCTGTTCCGCAAGGCCGGGATCAAGTCCGTCCCGACAACCTGGTCCCAGCTGTTCGCAGCCTGCTCGATGTTGAAGTCGCACGGCATCGAGCCCATGTCGTACTCCCTGAACGAGAACGGGGCGCACGAGGACTGGAGCTACCTTGCCAGTGCCATCGCACTGAGCAACTGGAACAGCCTGCTCAACGACAAGCTGTCATACGCTGATCCAACCTTGATCTACCAGGTACAGCAGTGGGCGATGCTGTACAAGAACGGGTGCACCAACCACGACCCGGTGACCTCGACAACCGCCCAGCAGGTGTTCTCGACAGGAAAGTCGGCGATGTACGTCGGGGGCAGCTGGCTGATCCCGCCGTACCAGTCGTTGGGGGCGAACCTCGGCGTGATGATCCCTCCGTACTCCAAGGGCCCACAGCACACCATCGTCGAGATGCCCGGCGGCGGGTACGGCATACCGTCGTCGTCCCAGCACGTCGCGCTCGCCGCTGAGTTCCTGACCTACATGTTGTCGGAGAAGGGGCAACAGATCATCGCCTCGAGCGGGCAACCGCCTGTCATCTCGGCGGGCGTGAAGTTGACCAATTCGGCCATGAAGCAGCTGATAGCGCTGGCTGACAGCGGCAACTACGTTCAGTACCCCATGTTCGACAACTACACCCAGCCGAGCGTTGCGACCGCGATCAACAACGAGATGAACCTCGCCTTCGTGGGGCAGACCTCTGCAAAGGCAGCTCTTTTGAACCTGGAGGCCACCCAAGCTGCGCTGCCGGCGAAGCTACGGAACATCAATTACCGTTTCTGATCCGTCCGTAGCTTGTCTGTGTCGGTGTCGATCGTCATGACTCGTCGACGAGCGTGAAACGAGACACGCGCCGGTGAGGCAGGCGTCGAGCGAACAGGACCAACGCTGGTGGCGATGAACATTGGCGCAGAACGACTTGTGACAAGCGGCGCTGGAGGGACAGCCCCCGATGCACGGGGGCTGTCTGCCGGCGCGCGGCGGCCAGGCGGAGCGCCCGGCCGTCACCGCGCCCGGGCGTGGCGGCGTCGCGCCTCGGCAATGTCGGCCCTGGAGAGGCAGCGGCGCCGGGCGGGACGGCTGTTCGTCATCCCGGTGGTGCTGATCTCGGTCGCGGTGGTGGGCGTCCCCGCGGTGCAGGCCGTCTATTACAGCCTGACGCAGTGGAACGGTCTGACGTCGGTCTTCATCGGGTTTCAGAACTACACGACGGGCATCCTGCGGGACCCGAACCTCACTCAGATCCTCACCAACAACGGGATCATTCTCGCCTCGATCCCGGTCGGCGTGTCCTGTTCGTTGGTGGCGGCGGGCGCCCTCAGCGGATAGGTCGCAGTTCAAGGTTCTTCCGGTCCGTCTTCTTCCTGCCCGTCGCCGTCTCCTGGGTCGCGATCGCGGTCGCGGCACAGGGGCTCCTTTCCTACACGGGCGGCCTGAACTCCGTCCTGCGCTTCGTCGGCCTGAGCGGCCTGCAGCGGGACTGGCTCGGCGAGCCGACGACTGCCCTGGCGGCGGTGGTCTTCACCTTCAACTGGGCGGTGTTCGGTCTCAACACCGTGATCCTGTACAGCGGGGATGTCGGCCGTCGACCCGAGCCTGCACGAGGCCGCCGAGCTGGACGGAGCCGGATCGATCGCCACCTTGTGGCACGTCACCTTGCCGCTCATCCGGCGGTTCATCGACTTGGCGGTCGTCATCACGGTGGTGACCGCATTGACGCAGATCTTCGCGCTCATATTCGTCATGACAGGCGGCGGCCCGGGCTATGCGACCACGACGCTGGAGTTCTCGCTTTACGAAGACGCCTTCACCAACGGCTCCTTCGGGCTCGCGGCGGCCGTCGGGATCATCCTGCTGCTGATAACGCTGGTAGTGGCAGGCCTCAGCATGCGCTCGGGCATCAAGAGCGGGGAGCACATCTCATGACTCGAAAGGGACCTCGCGAGATTCGGGGCGGCCGCAGGCCCATGGGGTTGCTCAGCCGCACAATAGTGTTCTCCTGTCTGCTGTTGGTGGCCTTCATCATCGTCGCCCCGTTCGTGTACGTATTCGTGGCCTCGCTTCAGGTCACCGGCACTTCCGGGCTCTCGTGGGCCAACTGGTCAGGATTGCTTTCGACGATACCGATGGTCCGCGACATGTCGAACTCGGCGATATTGGCGGTCGGTTCTGCGGGCGTGATGGTGATCCTGGCATCGATGGCGGGGTTCGCCTTTGCCAAGCTCCGCTTTCCCGGGTCACAGGCGTTGCTGTTCTACTGCATCGGGACGATCACGGTCCCGGTGATCGCCGTGATAATTCCGGAGTACGTGAACTTCAGCAAGGTCGGGCTCCTCAATACCTACTACGGCACAATTCTCGTGTACGTCGCTTTCAATCTGGGACTGTGCGTGTTCTTCTTCACGAGCTATTTCCGCAGCCTGCCGGACAGCTTGGTAGAGAGCGCGTTGGTGGACGGTGCCTCGTACCTGAAGACGTATTTCCGCATAATGTTGCCCATGGCGGTGCCGGCGGTGATCACTGTCGGCGTGCTGATGTTCATCCTGGTCTGGAACGATCTGCTTGTGGCACTGTTGTTCATGCCCGGGCTCGATACCCGCACCATCGGCGTGGCATTGGCCACTTTGACCTCGCAGCACTCGAACAATCTTGGTGCTGTGACCGCGGGGGCACTGGTGAGTGCAGTGCCGACGGTGCTTGTCTATTCCTTCTTCCAGCGCTACCTGGTGACCGGGGTGACGATGGGAGCTGTGAAGTAGTCATGCCGAACTGGCTTGCGAAGACGGAGGGGGTGAGGAGGTAGGTGACTCGCAGACGGGTCGGGATCGTGATGAACGGCGTGACAGGCCGCATGGGCAGGCACCAGCATCTGGCGCGGTCGATCGCGGCGATCCGGTCCGAAGGCGGCCTCGAGGTCGGCGGTCTTGTCATCTGGCCGGACCCGATCCTCGTGGGCAGGAACCTCGAGCAATTGCAGCGCCTGGGTGCGGCGTACGGAATCGAGCGCTACAGCACGGATCTCGACGCCTGCCTCGGGGACCCGGACTACGAGCTCTACTTCGACGCCCAGGTCACCTCGCGCCGGGAAGAGGCGCTCGCATCGGCGATCAGGGCCGGCAAGGCGGTGTACTGCGAGAAGCCCATCTCCACGACCACCGCCGGCGGCCTTGAGCTCGCGAGGATGGCCGAGGCGGCCGGAGTCCCCAACGGCGCCGTGCAGGACAAGCTCTTCCTGCCCGGCCTCGTCAAGCTCCGCGAGGTACTGGACTCGGGTCTGCTGGGCAGGTTGCTGTCCGTGCGGATCGAGTTCGGTTACTGGGTCTTCGCGGACCGTCTGGGTGCCGGCCAGCGTCCCTCGTGGAACTACCGGGCCGAGGACGGGGGCGGGATCGTGCTGGACATGTTCTGCCACTTCCGTTATCTGCTCGATCACCTCTTCGGTGGCGTCCGGTCCGTGTTGTGCCTGACTCGGACCCAGATCCCCCAACGCGTCGACGAAGAAGGCGGCACCTACGCCGTGACCGCGGACGACACGGCTTTCGCCCTCGTGGAGCTGGAGGCGAGCCTGGTCGCGCAGATCAGCGCCTCGTGGTGCGTCCGGCCCTACCGGGACGACCTGCTCGTCATCCAGGTGGACGGCGAAGGCGGCAGCGCCACCGCCGGGCTGCGGTACTGCCGGGTGCAGCCGGCCGCGACGACGCCCACGTTCGTGTGGAACCCCGACGTCCCTCAGGAGATCGACCCACGCGGGGGGTGGCTCGAAGTCCCGGGCCGCCAGAATCCCTCTAACGCCTTCCGCCGCCAGTGGGAGCTGTTCCTGCGCCATGTCGTGCTCGACGAGGCCTTCCCCTGGAACCTGAGGGACTCGGTCCGCGGCGTGCAGTTGGCGGAGCTCGCCCTCCAGTCGGCTTCGCAGCGGCGGTGGGTGGAGGTCCCGGAGCTGCCCCGGTGAACGGCCTCGGTGTGCCGGGGCTCGGGCGGTTGGCCATGAACCAGGCGACCATCCCGAAATGGACGACCGAAGAGGCCATCGCCGGCTGCGCCCGGGCGGGCTATGTCGCGCTCGGGCTGTGGCGGGACCGGATCACAGAGGCGGGGCCCGCCCGTCTCGGGCGCCTGGCTCGGGGGGCCGGTCTGCAGATCTCGTCGCTTTGTCGCGGTGGCTGGTTCTGCGCGAGCGACCTCGCCGGCCGCCGGGCTCGCATGGAGGACAACTTCCGTGCCGTCGAAGAGGCGGCGGCTCTCGGAGCTCTCACTCTCGTGCTCGTGTGCGGCCCGGCGGCAGACAACGACCTCGAGGCGGGCCGTCGCGACGTCGCCGATGCCATCGCCGAGCTGGCCGAATACGCTGCCTCGGCACGGGTTCCCCTCGCCATCGAGCCGTTGCACCCGCTCTACTGCGGCGACCGGTCAGTCGTGGTGACCCTCGCCCAGGCCCTCCAGCTCGCTGCCTCGGCGTCGACCGGAGAGGTCGGGGTGATGCTCGACAGCTACCACCTCTGGTGGGATCCCGAGCTCGAGTCCGGGCTGGGTGCTGCGGCCGGCAGGGTGCTGGGACTGCAACTGGCGGACTGGATCGCGCCGCTCCCGGATCCCTTGAATGGTCGGGGAATGCTCGGCGACGGGACCATCGACCTGAGGCGCTTTCTCGCGGGCGTGGACGCGACGGGATACCGCGGTCCGATCGAGGTCGAGATCTTCAACCCGCAGGTCTGGGCGCTCGATCCGGAGGAGACGTTGCGACTGGTTGCCGATCGCTACCTCGAGCACGTGGCGTGACCATGTCTCGCCGGCTCCGCCAGAAGAACCTTCGCTCTCCGGGTGAGGGCTGAGCCGGTGGAGATCAACCGGTCTCTTCGTCCCGAGGACCTCGGGTCGCGCATTGAGCAATTCTGGAAGGTGTCCGGCACGAAGATCGACATGATCGCCGCCTCGTACGACAATTCGGGGGGGTCCCCGGTGTGCACGGTGGACGGTGTCTACACCGCCGGTCGGGCCTGGACCGATTGGACCCAGGGCTTCCAGTTCGGCTCGGCGATACTGCAGTTCGACGCCACCGGCGAGGAGCGGTTCCTGGAGCTCGGCCGGACGGCCACGTTGCAGCGCATGACAGCGCATCTCACTGATTTCGGCGTGCACGACCACGGTTTCAACATCGTCAGCACCTACGGGAACCTATGGCGTCTCATGAACGAGGGCGGGATCGGAGAGGACCCACGCGAGCGCCGGCTGTACGAGCTCGCGCTGAAAGTCAGCGGGGCCGTGCAGGCGCGGCGTTGGACCGGGATCGGCGGGGGACTGGGCTACATCTACTCCTTCAACGGACGCCACTCCCTCTTCGTCGACACCATCCGCTCGCTGCGGTCCCTGGCCCTGGCGCACCTGCTCGGACATGACCTGAGGGACGATGCCGAGCGCCAGGTCTCCCTGCTCGAGCGGCTCAAGCAGCACGCCGTCTCCACGGCCCGCCATTGCGTCTACTACGGCGAGGGCGCTGACATCTACGACACAAGGGGCCGGGTGGCGCACGAGGCGTTGTTCAACGTGGCCGACGGAACCTGCAGGTGCCCGAGCACCCAGCAGGGGTATTCGCCCTTCTCGACTTGGACACGGGGGCTCGCCTGGGCGATCTGCGGCTTTGCCGAGCAGCTCGAGTTCCTGAGGGCCTCCGGCGACGAGGAGGTGCGGGCCGTCTTGTTGGAGGCGGCCCGGGCGGTGTGCGACTTCTACATCGAGACCGCCACGGCGTCCGACGGCGTGCCCTACTGGGACACGGGCGCCCCCGGGCTCGAAGCCATGGGCGACTGGCGCTCCGTGCCCGCAGACCCGTTCAACGAGCGCGAGCCGGTCGACAGCTCGGCCGCGGCCATCGCGGCCCAGGGTCTCCTGCGGCTGGGCACCTACCTCGGCGAGCAGCGCTATGTGAGCGCGGCTCTCACGGTCGCCTCGGCCCTGTTCGCCGCCCCGTACCTGAGCGAGAGCCCGACGCACCAGGGACTGCTGCTCCACAGCGTGTACCACCGGCCGAGGGGCTGGGACAACATCCCCGCGGGCCACTCGATACCGTGTGGCGAGTCCAGCATGTGGGGTGACTACCACGCCCGCGAGCTGGCCCTCCTGATAGGCCGCCTCGCCGGTGGCGGGCCCTACCTGACGTTCTTCGCCGGCGGTGAGGGCGCGTGAAGGCGGCGCTGGTGACGGGCGGCACGAGGGGGATAGGCCTCGGGATCGCGCGGCGGCTTGCGGCTTGTGGCTACGACCTAGCTGTCTGTGGCAGGCGCCCCGAGAGCGAGGTCGTCACCGAGCTCGAGGAGTTGCGTCGAACCGGGGTCCGTGCCCTGTACGTCCGCGCCGACGTCGGCGACGGCGCCGCCCGCGAGCGCCTCGTGGAGTCGGTTCGCGACGAGTTCGGCCGTCTCGAGGTGTTGGTCAACAATGCAGGCATCGCCCCTCGCCTACGGGCCGACCTGCTCGAGGCCACCGAGGAGAGCTTTGCGGAGGTGATGCGGACCAACCTCGTCGGGCCGTACTTCCTCACGCAGGCATGCGCCGCCTGGATGATCGAGCAGCGAGCGGCCGAGGCGACATGGAGCGGCTGCATCGTCAACATCTCGTCGATGTCGGCATCGGTCGTGTCCACCAACCGCGGCGAGTACTGCGTTTCCAAAGCCGGTCTCAGCATGGCGACGAAGCTCTGGGCAGCCAGGCTGGGCGAGTTCGACATCCCCGTCTACGAAGTCCGGCCCGGGGTCATCCGCACGGACATGACAGCGCCGGTCGAGAGTGCCTACTCGAGGCTCCTCGAAGAGGGCCTCACGATACAGAGGCGTTGGGGCACGCCCGACGACGTCGGTGCTGCAGTCGCTGCTCTGGTCCGCGGAGACGTGCCCTACACGACCGGCCAGGTCCTGTGCATAGACGGTGGCCTGACCGTGCAGCGACTCTGACCGAGGGGAACGAACCGAGCGCCTTCGCCTGAGCCCTGCGCTCCGAGCGCCTCCGGGGCAGGTGCGCCCATTGTGCCCAGCCGGTCTTCAGGCCGGTCCTAGGTCCGGTCCGTCGGGCGCCTCAGGCGCGCACGACCTCCAGGGTCTTGAGCGTCGGGTCGGCCGCGTAGGCGACGCGGACTCCGTCGGCCGCCACGGCTCTGAGCCCCGAGAGCAGCGTCTCGGTCACGAGCTCGCCTGGGGCCAGCACCGGGATGCCGGGCGGGTAGGGAGCTATCAGCTCGGCGGAGACGCGCCCGACGGCGAGGTCGGCCGGGACGGACTCGTGGGCGGAGAAGAAGGCCGCACGCGGGCTCATGGCGTAGACGGGCTGGACGTCCCAGCTCAAGGCGACGGCCGCGGCGCGGGGAGGCCCCGAGGTCTCGAGGATCGCCGGGATGAGGGCGCTGACGAGCCTGTCGAGAGTCGACTCGTCGTCGGCGACCGAGACGATGGCCACGATCGTGTCCCTGTCGGCCAGCTCCAGGGGAAGGCCCTTTTCGATGAGCCGGCGCTCGATCTCGATCCCGTTGGCACCGACGCCTGACAACAAGAGCACGAGCCGCGTCGTGTCGAAGCGCCCGGGTGGGAAGGAGCGCTCGTCGGGGACTCCGAGCCCTGGGACCGCCTCGCGGCAGGTGTCGTGGGCCGCGGCGACGTTGCGGATCACGCCCGTCAAGAGCTCTTCCCCGTGGGCATCCATGAGGGCCCGGGTGGCGTCGATGCTCGCCAGCACCGACCCGGCCGTGCTCGTTGTGTGGCTGGCCTCGAATCCCCGGTCGAGCCGGTCGTGGTCCAAGCGGAGGGTACGGGGCGCACACCAGGCTTGCCTGGGTGTAGCCGAGGAGGAGCTTGTGGATGCTCGTCACCATGGCGTCGGCCCCGAGTGCCATCGCATGGGGCGGCAGGTCCGGGTGGTCCCGAACTGGTAGGTCGAGGCCTGGTCGACGATCTCGATGCACGTCGCGGCGGTGGGCGACCTCGATTATGCCGCGGAGGTCCGAGAGCGTGCCCAGGTAGCCGGGCTCGGTCACCATGATGGCGTGGGCGTCCGGGTTGGCCGCGAGCGTGGCCTCCACGTCCCCGACGGCCACTCCGACCGGCATGTCGGTGACCGGGTCGATCCTCGTCGGCAGCCAGCACGGCTCGAGGTCGGCGAGCACGAGCCCGAGGAGCAAGGACCTGTGCAGGGAGCGGTTCACGACCACCTTGTCGCCCGGTTGGCCGATGGCGAGACACAGTGCCTGGTTGCAGTGAGTGGAGCCTCCGGGCGAGTACCGGCACCAGTCCGCGCCGTACCACTTCGCGGAGCGTTCCTGGGCACTGGCGAGGAGGCCCCGCGAGGACTTGACGGTGTCGACCCCGCCGTAGAGGGGGACGTCGTCGGCGAGAACCCGGGCGAGGTCCTTGTCGAGCGTCGCCGCCCGTCCCTTGTGGCCCGGCGTCGTGAAGGGCGTCTGGTCCGACTCGCGGAAGTTCAGATAGCCGTTCAGGAGGGGTGCATCGGCGCGGAGGCCCGATGGGGCGTCCGACCCGGGCACGGCATCATCGGCGGGCTGTCGGGGGGGAGTGCTCATATGTTCACGCTCAGCCGAGGTTAGCTCGCCCGTCCCGTCGACTTGAGCAAACGAGCCGCGAGGACCGCCGAGTCAGCGGTCATGACGGCCGGGTCGCGGTCGTGTCCGCAGCCGGTCGTGGTACTGTACGTACAAGTAGGCCTAGAGTCTTGGTCAGCGTGCTTGAAGGCGGACAGGCCGTAGCCATTCCGGCTCTTCGTGTGCCGGAACGAGCCGACCGTGCCGGGGAGGGACCGGAACCTGCCATGTCTACCCTGATCACGCCGATGGACCCCGGACCCGGAGCGGGCCCGCGGCTGGCGGTCAAGGACCTGATCGACGTGAGGGGGGTGCCCACGACCGCAGGTTGTCGGGCGGTGGCCGACGAGGCGGTGCCCGCGGTCCGCGACGCGCCCTGCATGGCGGGGGCCAGGACGGCGGTGAGCGCGGGTCATAGGCAAGGCGAACCTGGTCGAGCTCGCCTACGGGTCCCATGGCATCAACGAGTACTTTGGGACGCCGGTCAACCCTTTCGACCCGCGGCTCAGCCCGGGGGATCCTCCAGCGGGTGTGCCGTGGCCGTGGCCGACGGGTCTGCAGAGCTCGCATTCGGCTCTGACACCGGGGGCTCGATCCGGGTACCTGCGGCCTTCTGCGGCACGACCGGGCTAAATCGACATCAGGCCGCATATCCACCGAGGTAGTCTCGCTTATCGCCCCCAGCCTCGACACGATCAGGCCGATCACAGCGGGCGTAACCGGACTCGTGCTAGGGTGAGCATGCTCAACAAGACTTCACCCCTGATGCCCCCGGTGCGGGCCTTGTTCGGTCGCCTCCGCGTGTCCGGTATCGAGGTCGATACCGCCGTCGACGCCACGGTGGAGACCGAGGCCCTGGCGCTTCGCGGACTGCGGATCGTCGAGATCACGATGCCCGACTCGCCGGCCGACGGGTCCAAGGCAAACGTGCTCGTCGCCGGCCTGAGGAAGCAGCCCCAGGTCAACCACGGCTCATGCAGGACTTGCCCGAGTCTCAGGTCCAAGCTGAGCCCGGCCGTAGTTGGCCCGCCTCGCTGAGGCCGCCGGGGTGCCCGCCGACGATGCCGCCGCGGCCAGACGGTTCGGCTCTCGCTGGTCCGAGCGCCTCACGGCTCTGTTCCAGAGGGTGCAGCTGCTCGTCGTGCCGACCGTGGCGTTCTTCCCCCCACCCCTGGAGAAGGCGCGGCGCACTCGCAACACGGCATTGACGGCGCCGGTGAATCTCGCGGGTCTGCCCGCCCTGACGATCCCGGTCCCGAGCGGCCGGAGACTGCCCGCCGGTCTTCAGCTCATCGGCCCGGCCGAGGGAGAGGCCCTTTTGCTGGCAACCGGGTTGCGCCTCCGAGAGCGCCCTCGGCTGAGCTCCGCCCGGAGGCCGCAGCGGCTCGAGCCGCCCGTACGACCCCGCTCTCGCTCCGGCGGATCGTGGCACCGGGGTGCTCATGGCGTCCCGGGTGCCTCGAGAGCGCCGAGAGGCCCGCTCCCGCCGACAGGGCGGAGAGAGGCCGATCCGGCCGAGAGCACCGAGAACCACGAGCCGGCGGACAGCGCCGAGAAACTGGACCCGGCGGACAGCGCCGAGAAGCGCGAACCGGCCGAGAGCACCGAGAAAGCCGAGCAGAAGCTCCCGATCG
>CAWDPZ010000030.1:0-149857 GCA_963804265.1 uncultured Acidimicrobiaceae bacterium | reverse complement strand
GACTTTCTTCTGGAGCGGGCGACGAGAATCGAACCCGCGTTCTCAGCTTGGGAAGCTGATGTTCTGCCGCTGAACTACGCCCGCGAACTGGCTTCAGATTAGCCGAGCGCCTCGGAGCTTTCGCTGGCCGCGTTCGCCCCCTCCTTGGCGCGGACCTACCGGCTCGGTCCGGACCGCCCACGACTCGGACAGAGAGCAGGCTCACCACGCCGGGTACGCGGCGAGGGTGTTTCACGCACGGTTGGCTAGAGTTGTTAGCACCGCGAGCGCGAAAGGAGACCTCCGCCCTGGCGGCCACCGAGCAGTCAGCCCCCACCGCTCCCGCGCCTCGAGTCGGCGGCGAGGTCATCCGCACCTCGCAGCTCACCAAGGTCTATCCGGGCACGGACTTCGCAGCCGTGGACCGGCTGGACCTCACTGTGCATCCCCGCGAGATCTTCGGCCTGCTCGGGCCGAACGGTGCCGGAAAGACGACCACCGCCGGCATGTTGACGACCCGCGTGGTCCCCACCTCCGGCGAAGCCCACGTCGGCGGCATCGACGTGATCGCCCATCCGGCGCCGCGAAGCAGCTGATCGGCGTGGTCTCCCAGCAGAACACCCTCGACCGGTCGCTGACGGTCTGGGAGAACCTCTATTTCCACGGCCTCCTGTTCGGGGTTCCCCAGCGCGAGGCGCGCCGTGTGAGCGACGAGCTGCTCGAACAGTTCCTGCTCTCAAAGTGGGCCACGGCGACGTTCATGCCCTGTCCGGCGGGATGGCGCAGCGGCTCATGGTCGCCCGGGCGATCTTCCACCGGCCGGCGGTCCTCTTCATGGACGAGCCGACTGCCGGCCTCGACCCGCAGAGCCGGCTCGCGCTGTGGGAGCTCCTCGGCAAGCTGAACGAGCAGGGCCAGACGATCCTGCTCACGACCCACTACATGGAGGAGGCGGACCAGCTCTGCGACCGTGTGGCGATCATGGACCACGGCAAGATCCTCGCCCTCGACGCCCCGGCGGCGCTCAAGCAGGGCATCGACGCCGACACTCTCGTACGGTGCAGACTCCCGGCCGACCAAAGCGCTCGCCGAGCTGCTCGAGCCGAGGTGGAGGGCGTCACCCGCACCCGTCTCATCGACGGCGGCGTCGAGTTGTACGTGCGCAACCCCGGCCACGGCCTGCTGCCACGGGTCGTGAACCTGGCCGAGGATGCGGGGATTCGTGGTCGCGCGACCTGTCGGTCTCTGAGCCCAGCTCGAGACGGTCTTCATCTAGCTCACGGGCAAGGAGCTGCGCGACTGATGACGACGGCGCCCCATACCCGACCTGGCCGCGCTCCGCACCAGAGATCGCCGCGGCGGACGCGGCCACGTCGCGGCTCGTCGCCTACCGCCGGAGATCGGGCTCGGCGCGGTCCGTTCGACCATCACCGCCAGCCGGAGCGCCCTCGGCGCGCTGCATGCGGCGCGACCTCGTCGTGCTGCGCAAGGACATCGTCATTTCTGCCTGCGGACGATCATCCAACCGTTCCTGCTCGTGTTTCGTCTTCCTCTACGTCTTCCCCACGATCGGCCAGGGCGTCGGCGGCTCCGGCCACGGCCCGCCGCCACAGCCGAGTCCGCCTTCGCGACCGTGCTCGTTCCCGGTGTCGTCGCGATCTCGATCATGTTCCAGGGCGTCCAGGCCGTGGCGCTGACGATGTCCCAGGAGTTCGGGTTCACCCGCGAGATCGAGGACCGCGTGCAGGCGCCCTGCCCGATCTGGCTCGTCGCCCTCGCCAAGGTGCTCTCCGGGGCCATCCAGGGCCTGCTCTCCGCCCTGCTTCGTCCTGCCGATCGCGGCCGTCGTGCACGCCGCCGGGCGTCGAGGCGCACCTCCACTTTCACTGGTGGATCCTCGTCAGCTCGATCCCGCTCGTGTGCCTGGCGATGGCCTCGCTCGGCCTCGCTTCTCGGCACGACCTTCGAGCCGCGCAACATCGGGCTCATGTTCGGCTTCGTCGTGCTGCCGATCACTTTCCTCGGCGGCACCTACTACCAGTGGACCAGGCTGCCGCCGGTCCACATCGGCGGGTTCCACTGGCTGCAGATCCTCGTGCTCGTCAACCCGCTCATCTACGTGACCGAGGGGATGCGCGCCGCGTTGACCAACTCCTCGCACATGCACCTCTACGTCGTCTACCCATTGCTCTCGTCGTTCTTCGTCGTGTTCTTGACGCTCGGGCTGCGGAACTTCCGACGACGCGTCCTCGCCTGAGCCCGGCGGCGACCCCGCAGGGGCGACGCACCGCCGAACGGAGAGCTCAAGCGGCGGGGCCGGGAGCCGGTCCGGACTGCGAACGAAGAGCCGCCTCTCAGCTGACCGCGACGGCGACGGGTGGCGAGTGCGTCCGGCGCATGTACACCGCCAGGGCGGCGGCCGTCAGCGCGGCGTAGCCGCACCATACCGACGCGAACCCGTCGATCGTCAGCTTGGCGATCACCACGACCGCGACCAGGTTCAAGATCCCGTAGATAGCAAGTGGCCGGTAACCGGAGACCAGCCAGCGCACCGCAGACCGCGAGGACGTAGAAGCCGACGACGATGCCCCCGTGACTGAGGCGAATCGCGTACTCGAGGTGGTACGGCCGCAGCCGGACGCCGACAGGACCGCGCACCATCGCCGCGAGGAGAACGGCCGCGACGGCCACGCCGATCACCACGAACGGAGCCATCCGCAACCGACGGCGGGCGTTCGGTTCCACCAGGAGGACCGCCACGGGCACGAACACGGGCAGGAGGACGAAGGCGATCGAGAGGTACACCCACATCGCCAACCTCCCGAGGCCCGCGTCGACGTGGTGCTCGAGACCGAGCCACACGAAGGCCTCGACGAACTGGTGGAGCCCCAGTATCAGCGGGAGCGCGCGAGATCGCGATGTGACTGCGCCGGCCGTCGCGGTGGCGGAGCACGTCGATCCCGATGGCGGTGACGACAACCCCGCCCACGAGGTCCGCCTCCGGCGAAAAGCACACGCCCCGACCCTATTGGCCTCTGCCCTCTTCCCGGCCGGGCGGCTCTCCCGGCAGCCCCCTGTCGAAGAACGGAGGGCCCGGCCGGCCGGAGCCGATCGCAGCCGGCTGCCGGATCGCAGGCCCGCGCGGAGCGCCGGCGGTTCACGGCACACTGGAGTCCATGCCAGCCCAGTTCATCTACACGATGCGCGACCTCCGCCGCTTCTACCCGCCCGACCGCGAGGTCCTGAAGGGCATCAACCTCTCCTTCTTCCCGGGCGCCAAGATCGGCGTCATCGGCTCCAACGGATCGGGCAAGTCCTCCCTGCTCAAGATCATGGCCGGCGTCGACGACGGCTTCAGCGGCGAGGCACGCCTGACACCCGGTTTCACCGTCGGGTTCCTCTCCCAGGAGCCGGAGCTCGATCCCGAAAAGGACGTGCTCGGCAACGTCTCGGACGGCATCGCCGCCACCAAGGCTCTCGTCGACCGTTTCAACGAGGTGTGCGCGGCCTTCGCAGAGCCGGACGCCGACTTCGAGGCCCTGCTCGCCGAGCAGGCCCAGCTGCAGGACAAGATCGACGCCGCCGGTGCCTGGGACCTGGAGCGGACCTTCGAGATCGCCATGGACGCCCTCAACCTGCCGCCCGGCGACATGGCGGTGACCAACCTCTCGGGCGGGAACGCCGCCGCGTCGCCCTGTGCCGGCTCCTTCTGTCCAAGCCCGACCTCCTCCTGCTCGACGAGCCCACCAACCACCTCGACGCCGAGTCGGTGGCGTGGCTGGAGCGGACGCTGCAGGAGTACCCCGGCACCGTCGTCGCCGTCACCCACGACCGCTACTTCCTCGACAACGTGGCCGGGTGGATCCTCGAGCTCGACCGGGGGGCGGGGATCCCCTGGCAGGGGAACTACACCTCCTGGCTCGAGCAGAAGCAGGCCCGGCTCGCCGGCGAGGAGAAGGCCGACCGCTCCCGCCAGGCCGCTCTCGCGCGCGAGCTCGAGTGGATCCGCATGGCCCCGAAAGCCCGCCACGCCAAGGGCAAGGCCCGCATCACCGCCTACAACGAGCTCGTCACGGCGGCGGAGGCCGCCGAGCGACGGGCCGACAACCTGGAGATCACCATCCCGCCCGGACCTAGGCTCGGGGACCGGGTCGTCGACGCCGACAAGCTGGTGAAAGGCTTCGGCGACCGCCTCTTGATCGACGAGGTCTCCTTCCTCTTGCCCCCGGGCGGCATCGTCGGTGTGATCGGGCCCAACGGCGCCGGCAAGACGACGCTGTTCCGCATGATCGTCGGTGAGGACAAGCCGGACTCGGGCACGCTCGAGATCGGCGCCTCGGTCGAGCTGGCCTGGGTCGACCAGTCGCGCGAAGCCCTCGACCCGGAGGCTTCGGTGTTCGACGAGATCACCGGCGGCGTCGAGCGGATCGTGGTCGGCAACCGCGAGCTGCACGCCCGCGCCTATGTCTCGAGCTTCGGGTTCAAGGGCAGCGACCAGCAGAAGAAGGTGGGCGAGCTCTCGGGCGGCGAGCGCAACCGGGTGCAGCTGGCCAAGGTCCTGAAGAGCGGGTGGGAACGTGCTCCTGCTCGACGAGCCGACGAACGACCTCGACGTCGACACCCTCCGGGCCCTGGAAGAGGCCCTGCTCGGCTTCCCGGGGTGCGCCGTCGTCATCAGCCACGACCGGTGGTTCCTCGACAGGATCTCGACCCACGTGCTCGCCTTCGAGGGTGACTCCGTCGTGCGGTGGTTCGAGGGGAACTTCAGCGAGTACGAGGCCGACCGTCACAGGCGGCTCGGCAACGACGCCGACCAGCCCCACCGCATCCGCTACAAGCCGCTGACGCGCGGCTGAACAGTTCTCGCCGCGCTCGAGTCCTAACCGGGTTCCGGGCGGGATCCTGCGTAGGCGCGCTCGAGCAGCCGCAGGACCGACTCGGTATCGACGAGACGGGGATTGGAAGCGCCCGTCTCGGCCACGATCCTCGCGGCCGCCTGTTCGAGCACGTCTTCGGGCAGGCCCGAGCTCGGCCAGGCTCGTCGGTGCTCCGATCGCCTGCGCCAGGTCGAACAACGCCCCGGCGGCATCTCCTCGCGGCGACCCCGAGGGCGACGCCCACGCGGCTGATCGCGTCGGGCACGGCCTGCGCGTTGTAGGCGACGACGTGGGCGAGCAGGACTGCGTTGACGTCGCCGTGGACGAGGCCCCAGGTGCCGCCGAGAACATGGCACGCCTTGTGGTGCAAGGCCGTCCCTGCAACTGCGAGCGCTGATCCGGCGAGATAGGCGCCGTAGAGGGCGTCGCTTCGCGCCTCGAGGTCCTCGGGGACGGCCACGACTCTCGGCAGTGAGGAGGCCAACGCCCGGATGCCCTCTGCTGCCTGCAGCGAGGTGACCGGGTTGGCACCTTTGGCGTAGAGGGCCTCGACACAATGGGCGATGGCGTTGAAACCGCTCGACGCGCTTACTCCCGCCGGCAGACCGACAGTCAGCTCTGGGTCATAGAGCACCACCTTCGGAAGTGCCCGTAGGTCCCGGCCGGTCTTCTTGTGCTCGCCGGTGAGACCCCAGATCGGTGTCATCTCCGAGCCGGCATAGGTCGTCGGGATGGCGATGATCGGGATGCCGGTCTCGACCGCGACGGCCTTGGAAAGGCCGGTGGCCGAGCCGCCGCCGATGCTCAAGAGCCCGTCGGCACCCGCCTGTCGGGCCTCCGTGCGGGCTCCGGCCGCGAGGGGCTCGGGAACGTGCTGCTGGACTCCGATGCGGGTGGCGGCGACCGCGGTTCCGAGCCGACTTATGACCTCGTTCGCGACGCCGGCCGCCTGCAGGTCCGCGATGACCATGAGGCGTTGGCAGCCGAGAGCCGACACCTCGGCCTCGGCCCGCCAGCGCGCCCCTCTGCCGAAGAGGATCCGGCCGGGGAGGGCGTCGTATACGAAGTCGTTCATGTCGCCTGTCGAAGCGCCCGCAACGCGGCCAGCTCCGCGGCGCTCGGCGGCTCGGTGACTGTGAGACACTCAGCGAGCCTGAGTGGCCATCCCGTGGCTTCGATAGCTTCTTCTACCGCTGTGCCCGGATGGAGCGCGGTCATGATCAGCTCACCGCTCGAGGGCTCGGGCTGGAGCACGCCGAGGTCGGTGATGACCCGCTCGGGATGACCCACAGAGGTGACGAAGTCGAGCGTGTCGACAAACGAGCGCTTGGACTGGCGCATGACGACGATGACGCGTCGGCAGCCGGAGGCGATCTCGGGCGCCCCGCCCGCACCGGGCAGGCGAACCGCCGGTGAGTCGTATGCGCCGACGACTGTGGTGTTTATGTTGCCGCGCCGGTCGATCTGCGCACCGGCGAGGAAGGCCACGTCGATGCGTCCGGCCTGGAGCCAGTAGTTGAAGATCTCTGGGACCGAGACCACCGCGTCGGCGGTCTCGGCGAGCTCGCCGTCGCCGATGGAAAGCGGCAGCCGGGTCGGCTTGGCACCGATCGTGCCCGATTCGTATATGAGCACGACCTCTGAGCCATGGGTTCCTCGGGCGAGGTTGGCGGCGACCGACGGCAGGCCGATCCCGACAAAACAGCGCATCGCGCCGCGGAGCTCCCGGGCCGCCGCGATCGTCATCTGGTCCTCGCGGCGACGACAGGGCCGTCGATGGAGACCGCAGTCACCGTCGAGGCCCCCCGCACCTCGGTCCGGTACCTGACGTCGGTGCCACTGTCGTCAAGACCCCTGCTCCGCCACCGAGGCCGCCGTCTCACGGCCGGTCACGTTCTCGGCCATCCAGGCCAAGAAGCCCTCCCGCTCGCGACTGATCGAGTCCCAGCGCTCGTAGAAGTCGTTGTCGCGGACCGAGTAGCCCGCCGCATATGACGGGTGCGCACCACCGGGGACGACGGCGACGGCGCCGATGACCCACGACGGAAGCACCACCGATCCCATGCGGGGCTCGAAACGCTCCACGATCTCCTCAACGGTCACGAGCGTCCGCCGGCCGGCCAGGACGGCCTCCTTCTGGACGCCCGAGATGCCCCACAGGTGCACGTTGCCCTCGTGGTCGGCCTGCTGGGCGTGGATGACCGTGACATCTGGGTTCAGCGCCGCGACCGCCGTGAGCACCTCGCCTGTGAACGGGCAGGCGACCGACGCGACGTGCGCGGTGTGCGAAGGAAGGTCCGTCCCTTCATAGCCTCTGAGCACGGCGAAGGGCAGGCCCGAGGCGCCGGCGACGTAGCGGTTGGCCATGCCGGCGTGGCTGTGCTCCTCGATCGCGATCGGGCGCGGCCAGCCGTGCTCGACGGCGTCACGGAAGCGGTGGAGCGAGCCCACCCCCGGGTTGCCCGCCCAGGAGAAGACGAGCTTCGCGGCGCACCCCATGCCGATCATCTGGTCATAGATGATGTCCGGGGTCATCCGCACGAGCGTCAGGTCCGATATGCCCTGGCGGATGATCTCATGACCGGCTGCGTACGGGATCAGGTGGGTGAAGCCCTCAAGGGCGACGGTGTCGCCGTTGCGGACGATCCCCGAGACGGCCTCGTGCAAGGAAAGCGTTTCGGTCACTACCGCGCTCGACCGCTATCGGCTCTCTGCACTCGACTGCTGTCGCCTCTCGCGGTGAGCCCGGCCAGGGCGCCAGACCACTTCACTTGGGCTCTGGCGCACGCTGCACGTGCAGGGCCCCGGGTCGAGGACCTGGCGGTGCGCCTCAAAGTACCCTTTTCGTCGCAGTCGTGTGATTCGCATCCGATGAGGTACCGCCACAGGGTTCGACCCATTGAGCATGGGAATGTGCGTCATACGAACGAATGTATGCTGTGTGAACTTTACCGTAGCCGGAGGGTCGCCGCGGTGTCAACCGAACACGTCCAATCACTCGAGCGGGGACTTGCGGTCCTGCAGGTGTTCTCGAGCGAGCGCCGACGCCTGACCCTGTCCGAGGTGGCCAGGGAGACCGGACTCACCCGGGCGACGGCGCGCCGGGTGCTGTTGACTCTCGAGACACTCGGCTATGCCCGTTCGGACGGCCGCGAGTTCGAGCTGACCCCGAAGGTGCTCGACATCGGCTACGCCTACCTTTCCTCTCTCGACCTTTCCCAGATCGCAGAGGCTGACATGGAGCGGCTCGTCGAACATACCCAGGAGTCCTGCTCGGCCGCCGTGCTGGACGGAACCGAGATCGTCTACGTCGCGAGGATGCCGACAAAGCGCATCATGGCGATCTCGCTCGGCCTCGGGTCACGACTACCGGCGTTCTGCACCTCGATGGGCCGGGTCCTTCTGGCCGATCTTCCCGAGGAAAAGGTCCGCGAGCTGCTCGGGGGCGTCGAGCTCCCCAAGCTCACACCCGGCACGACGAACGACCTCGACGAGCTCTGTAGGGAGCTGACGGTCGTGCGCGCCCAGGGCTGGGCCCTCGTCGACGAGGAGATGGAGGTGGGCCTGCGCTCGGTGGCGGCCCCGCTGCGCAACGCCAGGGGAAATGCCATCGCAGCCCTCAACGTCTCGAGCAGCACGCTCAGGGTCGACCTGAGGACCCTGCTCGATGACTTCCTCCCGGCGCTACTGGAGACCGCCGACCGGATCAACGCTCGGCTCGCACGGCGCTGAGCGCCAGCGGGGCGGGAGGTGCGGGACCGGGCCGCGCACGCGGCTGGCCCAGATGTCGCCACGGGCCTAGATGTCGCCGCGAGTCACCCGGCCGCTGTCGCCCGAGGAGGAAGGCCGAGCTCGGAGCGGGCGAGGTCGAGGTCCTCGCCGTACTTCAAAAGCACGTTCAGCGTGCGGGAGACCGCCTGCTGGTCGACCTCGTCCAGGCCGAATACGGTAAGCGCCCGGGCCCAGTCGATCGTCTCGGAGATCGACGGGGGCTTGCGTAACTTGAGCTGGCGCAGGGCCGAGACGACCTGGGCGACCACCGCCGCGAGAGCATCGTCGGCTTCCGGCACGCTGAGCCGGATGATGGCGGCCTCACGCTTTTCGTCCGGATAGGCGACCGGCAGGTAGATGCACCTGCGCTTCAGGGCCTCGGAGAGCTCGCGGGTGGCGTTCGAGGTCAAGAACACGAGCGGGCGGCTCGTCGCCTTGATCGTCCCGAGCTCGGGAACCGAGACCTGGAAGTCGGCCAGCACCTCCAACAAGAGGGCTTCGGTCTCGGGCTCAAGCCGGTCGATCTCGTCTACGAGCAGCACGGCGGGGGACTCGGACCTGATCGCCGTCAAAAGGGGCCGGGATAGGAGGAACTCCTCGGCGAACAGGCTCGAGGAGACCACCTCCCAGTCGACCCCGTGCTCGGGATGCTGGGCCGCCTGCAGGCGCAGGAGCTGTTTCCGGTAGTCCCACTCATAGAGGGCCTTGGACTCGTCCAGGCCCTCGTAGCACTGCAACCGGACCAGCAGGCGGCCTGTGGCAACCGCCGTCATCGTGGCGAGGGCGGTCTTTCCGACCCCGGCCGGGCCCTCGACGAGCACCGGCTTGCCGAGCCGGTCGGCGAGGTAGACGGCATCGGCGATGGTGGCGTCAGGGAGGTACCCGTTCGCCAGCAGACGCTCTGTGACATCGGCCGGACTGGCAAAGCTCAGCCCCGCATGCCCGCTCACACCGACTCCGGCGCCAGCACGATGTCGCGCTCGAGGCTGAACCATCGCCCGTCCCATCCCGGGGGTCCCCCGGGCTCGCCGGGACCGTGCGCCTCGAAGTGGCAGATGAGCGACGGCTTGACGCCGAAGACGGCGTCGGAGTCGAGATAGGAGCTCTCGTCGTCGAACAAGTGCGTCGTGACCGGAGTCATGCCAGGGGCCGAGACGATTAGGTGGAGGTGGGCGGCCCGCCACGGGTGCCGACCCGTCGCCCGCAGCATGGCGCCGACCGGCCCGTCATCGGGGATGGCGTAGTCCGTCGGGCGGACCGACCAGAACGAGTAAAGACCGTCAGGCCCGGTGACAAAGCGCCCGCGGAGGTTCTCCGAGGGCTGATCGGCGTCCTGCACGGCGTACATGCCGTTGGCGGCGCTCTGCCATATGTCGAGGACGCCCTCGACCGGCCGGCCTTCGGTGTCGCGCAACACGCCCGAGACGTGGGCGGGCTCGCCGCTGCCGTCCATCTCGGCTATCGAAGAACCCATCGGGCGAAGCGGTGCATCGGGCACGTAGAACGGGCCGAGCACGGTCGACTCGGTCGTGCCAGGCAGGCCGCCGTGGGCCATCGCGTCCACGACCATCGAGAGCCCGATCGTGTCCGACAATAGGATCATCTCCTGGCGCTTCGGGGTGCAACGCTGGCCGACGGCGGTGAGGAACTCGACTCCCGCGGCCCACTCGGCCTGGGTGAGACCCGTCTCGATCGCGAACGCGTGCAGGTGCCGCGTGAGCTTCTGGAGCAGGAAGCCCAAGCGCTCGTCGGGAGTGGAGGCAAAGCGCTGGACGACCTCGTCCGTGATGGCCTGGGCACTGGTCGGTGCTCGTCCTGTGAGGGCATGGTGCCCCGATCGCGTCATCATCGCTCTCCTGGTGTCGGCGCCGTGCCCCGAGCATCGCGTGTCGCCCCCGGGCGTGCTGTCGTGGCGGGTACCACGAGGTCGCCGTAATCGACCCGGTGGCGCAACGGCACGATCGAACGGCGCCGTCGCGGGTCGAAGGTGCCCCAGATGCCCGCCGGCAGCCAGACGGTGACGGCGACCGCGACGCTGCCCACGATGACGAGGTACCAGACCCCGTAGGACGAGAGGGCCTGCTGCAGGCCGAAGAACACGAGCGCGCCTACGAGCGGCCCCTCGAAGGTCCCCATTCCCCCGACGAGCACCATGAAGATCATAAAGGCCGAGTACTGAACGCTGAAGGAGGCATCGGGCTGAACCTGCAGATTGGAGATGATCAACAGCGTCCCGGCACCGCCGCAGATGGCCGCCGAGATGACAAAGACGACGCGCTTGGTCCTCACGATGTTCACGCCCGAAGCCTCCGCCGCCCGCTCGTCGTCGCGCACCGACATGAGGGCGAGGCCGATTCGGCTGCGGAGCAACAGGCCCGCCGCGAACAGGGTCAGGACGACAAGAGCGAGGCCTACCCAGTAGGTGATGTGGTCGCGGGTGGTCGGCGAGTAGTTGCTGAGGTCGTTGAGGGATGCCCCCGCCCCGCCGCCGAGGCTTTGCACCTGGGCGATGGTGAGCCTGAACACCTCGGCGGTCACCCACATCCCGATCGCGAAGTAGCCGCCCCGGAGGCGGAAGGCCACGTAGGAGATCGGGATGCTGATGACTCCCGCCCCTATGACCGCGATCGGCACCGCGTACCAGGCGAGCACGCCATGCTGGGCGAGGTAGAGCACCGCGTAGGAGCCGAGACCGACGAAACACTGCTGACCGATGCTGACCATCCCGCCGTAGCCGGCGAGCAGGTTCCAGCCGACGGCGAGCAGCGCAAGGACGAACAGCTGGGTCAGCTGGTTGATGACCGATGCTCCCGCCCCGAAGGGGAGCACGGCCAGGACGACCGCCGCGACGATCCCGAGGCTCAAGGCGCCGTTGGACCACCGCGAGCTGCGGTCGACGGTGAGCTTGCTGGGCCCCACCGGCACGGAGCCGGCGGATGGCCCGGCACCGCCGGCGTCGGCGGGCAGCACGGCGCGACCGGCCGTCACGCCATGGCGCCGCGCGGGGCGAGGAGGCCCCGGGGGCGCAGCGCCAGCACGGCGAGGAAGACGAGGTGGCCGGCGAGGATCCCGTCCGCCGGATTGATCTGGCTGCCGATGGTCTGGGCTACGCCGAGGACGAGGCCGCCTAACAGCGTGCCCCAGAGGCTGCCGAGGCCGCCGATGATGACAGCCTCGAAGGCGAAGATCAGGTCGTCGGAACCAGCCGTCGGGGTGAACGAGGTCCGCATGGCCAGGAAGAGCCCGGCTATGGCCACTGTGGACAATGCGAGGGCGGTCGCCGTCGCCCGGGCGCGCTCAGTGTCGACGCCGCTCAGGGCCGCCGCCCTGGGGTTGTCGGCCGTGGCTCGCAGCAGCCTGCCCTGGCGTGTCCGCGACAAGAAGAGCTGCAGGCCGACGAGCACCGCGACGGCGGTGCCGAACACGAGCACCTCGAACTGGCCGAGGTAGAGGTTCGGCGTGATCTCCCAACTGCTGTAGCCGAAGTTGCCGATGTTGAGCGCCTGGTCATTCGCTCCGAAGCCCTGCTGGAGCAGGTTCTGGATGATGATGGAGAGCCCGAAGGTGACGAGCAGGGGCGAGAGCTCGCCCGCGGCGAGGGCGCGGTCCAACAACAGTCGCTGTAGGACGTAGCCCACGAGGGCGGCAAGCGGAACGATGGCGGCGAAGGTCCAAAGCGGGTTCCCCCCGAGATGTTCGACGAGGACGTAGGCCGCGTAGGCGCCGAGCACGGAGAGGTCGCCGTGGGCGAGGTTCACGAGCCTCATGACGCCGAACATCAGCGACAGCCCGCAGGCGAATATTGCGTAGAGGCCTCCCAGCAACAAGCCCTGTACGACGGCGTTGAGCCAGATCACGAGCTCACTCGCCTGACGGGCCTGGCGCCCCGGCCGCCGGCGAGGTGGCACGCGAACGGCCGAAGTAGGCGGCCGTGACGGTGGCCTCGTCGAGCAAGGACGGCTCGGCACGCAGGACCACGGTGCCCTCGAGCAGGCAGAGCACCTGATCGGCGATCTCCAGTGCCTGGGTGAGGTCCTGTTCGACGAGCAACAAGGTCGTCCCCTCCTCGACGATGCGCCGCAGGGCGACATACAGGTCTCTCACCACGACTGGGGCTAGGCCGAGGCTCACCTCGTCCAACAGCAGGAGCACCGGGTTCGCCATGAGCGCCCGACCGATGGCCACCGCCTGCTGCTCGCCTCCCGACAGCTGGCCGGCCCTGTTGCGGCGCCGTTCGCGTACGAATGGGAACAGCTCGTAGACCGCCCCGAGATCGAAATGGCCCTTGCGCCTGGACGCGGCGCCGACGAGAAGGTTCTCCTCCACTGTCAGCGACTCGAACAGGTGGCGGCCCTCGGGCACGAGGGCGATCCCGTCGCTCACGCGACGGTGAGGCGGGTGCGAGGTGATGTCGCGGCCCTGGAACAGCACGCGGCCCCGGGTCGGCCGCAGCTCGCCCGAGACGAGCGCCAGCAGCGTCGACTTGCCGGCGCCGTTGGCGCCGATCACCGCCAGGGTCTCGCCTGCCGGTAGCTCGAGGTTGAGCTCGCTCAGGGCCTGGAGATGGTCGTAGTACGCAGTGACCCCCTCCAGCTCCAACAAGCTCACCGGCGCGCTCTTTGGCTCACCGGACAGCTCCCGGGCTCATTGGGCCGCTCCCAAGAAGGCCGGGCTACCGAAGTAGCTCTCCACGACCACCGGGTCCGACAGCACGTCGTGCGGCGGGCCCTCGGCGATGACACGACCGCCGCTCAGGCAGATGAGCCGGTCGGCTGTGGCCGTGAGCGCCGAGACGACGTGCTCGACCCACAAAAAGGTGAGCCCCGCCCCGCGGAGGGATATGACGATATCGGTCAGCTCGCCGACCTCGCCCTCGGTAAGACCACCGGCAACCTCGTCGAGGAGCACCACTGACGGGCCGGCTGCGATTGCCCGCGCCAGCTCGAGGCGCTTTCGGTCCAACAGGCGCAGGTCGGCCCCGGTCACGTTGGCACGCGAGGCCAGGCCGCAGTCGTAGATGGCCTTCGCCGCCCGGTCGTGGGACTCGGGCCCGTGGTGCCCGCCCGCCTGCTGGGCGGCCACGAGGGCGTTCTCGAACGCCGTGAGCCCGGCGAAAGGCCGCGGGACCTGGTAGGTGCGGCCCATGCCGAGCCGGGCCCGGCGCGAGGCGTTGGCGCGCGAGACATCACGGCCGTCGAGGAGGATCCGCCCCGCGTCCGGGCGGACGTCACCGCCCAAGATGTTCAACAGCGTCGTCTTTCCCGCTCCGTTGGGGCCGATCACACCGACGATGCTGCCGGCGGTGACCGACAGGTCGACTCCGTCGGCGACGACGACCGCGCCCCAGCGCTTGACGAGTCCTCGCGCCTCGAGCAGGGGCCGGCCAGTCGCCGCCTGCGTCACGCGATCGCCTGGGGCGTGCCACCCCGCGGGATGATCGGGTGTTGGGCGTTGGTCACGATGACCAGCTCGTAGGGGTACTTGGTCCCCTTGCGCCACTGTCCACCCACGAGCGGGGTCTTGGTCACGTTGTGGACCGGGCCCATCCCCCAGTTGAGCGGGCCGACGATGGTGTTGAGCTCGAGCGTCGACAGCGCCTTTACAAAAGCGCCCCTGTTGCCGACCACTCCGGCCTTTTTGAACGTGGCCAGGGCGACCTCGAACAGGGCGTGCACGAAACCTATCGGCTGGGTCCACTGCTGGTGGGTGGAGGACTCGAAACCGCGGGCGATCGCCCCGCACGACTGGCCGGTGAGCGAGCTCGTGAACGGGTGAGTGGGTCCCCACCACACCTCGCTCCCGATGTTCTGGGCGAGCGAGCCGAGGGCATAGGCCGAGCTCGGGAACAACATGGCCTTGGCGATCGTCGCCACCTTCGGCCGGTATCCCTGGGCTGCTGCCTGCTTCCAGAACGTCGTGAAGTCCGGCGGGATCGGGACCCCGGTCAATATGTTGCAGCCACCGTTGCGGAAGTCCGCGATCTGGGCCGTGAAGTCCGTCGTCCCGTCCGGGTACCTTCCCGGGTCGGTGACCGAGTAGCCGAGCGGGTTGACAAAGGACGGGAACCCCGTCTTCTTACTGGCAAAGGCGTCCCCGTCGCTGTCGTTCGGCCAAAGCCCGCCGATCTTCTTGTTGTTGGGAACGGCCTTCCAGATGCTCAGGTAGACCGCCTCGATGTCCTCGAGGCCCCAGAAGAAGTGGTACGTCCACTTGTAGGTCGTCTTCGGCGTCGCCCCCCGCCCGAAGAACCACGACTGCCAGGGCGCGACCGTGCTGATACATGGCACGCCGTTGGCCTCGCACTGGTCCGAGACGGGGTTCGTCGTATCCGGCGTGGACGAGACCAGCATGACGTCGATGTGGTCGTTGTTGATCAGGTCGCTCGCTACCGCGGCGGCCCTCGCGTCGGTCGACTGGCTGTCTTTTACGATCACCGACACCGGGTAGTTGACGCCTCGGATCGTGACGCCCCTGTTGAGCACCGGCCGAAGGGCGTTGATGACATAACTGTCCGCCTGGCCGAACGGTGCGAGGGGCCCTGTCTCCGGGCTCACGTAGCCGAGCTTGATGGTGCGGCCCTTTTTCACCCGGGAAACCGATGTCGCCGCCGCGCTCGGACCTGCCTCGAGCAGTCCGCCGAGGGCGACGGCGCCGAGCGAGGCCGCGCCGCCGGTCAGAAGTTGGCGGCGACTGATCGGCGCGTGGCCCGGGCCTTCGGACTGGTCATTTCCCTTTGTCATCGTGGATCCTCCTCGAGATGAAAACGGCAGTTTGGACAGGCAGTAGAAGTGCTGCGGGGGATTCCCGGGCGCCGGCGCGTCACTCGGTGCCGTACCAACGGATCGGCGGGGCCTCGACGTTGATCCACACCGAGTGCGCCTCGGTGTAGCCGTGCATGGCCTCGAAGCCCATCTCACGGCCGTAACCGGAGACGCCGACACCGCCGAAGGGCGATCCCGGGTTGACGCGCTTGTAGGTGTTGACCCAGACCATCCCTGCGCGAAGGGCGGCCGCGAACCGATGGGCGCGCGACAGGTCCCGTGTCCAGCACCCTGCACCGAGGCCGTACTCGACCGAGTTCGCCATCTCGAGCGCTTCGTCGTCGTGTTTGAAGCGTTCGACGGTCACGAACGGGCCGAAGACCTCCTCGCCGCGTCGCCCGGCCGCCCGAAGGGGCGAGCACGACTGTCGGCTCAACGTAGTAGCCCGTCCTGAGGGACGCATCGGGCGGGACCCGGCCACCGGATATGACCTCGCCACCGTCTTCTTGAGCGATGGTCACATAGGAAAGGACTCGTTCTTGGTGCGCGGCGCTCGTGAGCGGCCCGAGCTCAGTCCCGCGAGAAGTGGGATCGCCGATTCGGATCGAACGCGCCAGGCTCACGAAGCGGTCCAGGAACTCCTCCGCTACGGCCTCGTGCAAGAGCAGCCTCGACCCGGCGATGCATGCCTGGCCCTGGTTGTGGAAGATGGCAAAAGCCGAGCCCTGCACCGCAGCGTCGAGGTCGGCGTCCTCGAACACGATATTGGCACCCTTGCCGCCGAGCTCGAGCTGAAGGCGCTTCAGGTTCCCTGCGCTCGCGGCGACGATGCTGCGGCCGGTCGCCGTCGACCCCGTGAAGGTCACCTTGGCGATATCGGGATGCCCGGCGATGCGCGCCCCGGCGCGGTGGCCGTACCCGGTGACAACGTTCACGACCCCTGGCGGCACGCCGACCTCGACCATGATCTCGGCCAGCCGGAGCGAGGACAGGGGAGTGAGCTCGCTCGGCTTTATGACACAGGTGTTGCCCACGGCGAGGAGTGGGCCGAGCTTCCAGCTCATGAACATGAGGGGGAAGTTCCACGGCACGATGGCACCCACCACGCCCACGGGCTGACGCAGGACGTAATTGAACATGCCACGCTCGACCGGCACGACGCTTCCCTGGTACTTGTCGGCCATGCCACCGAAATAGCGGAAGCACGCCGCTGTCCTCGGCACGTCGAGGCGCTCGGTGTCGCGCAGCGGGTGGCCGGTGTCGCAGGTCTCGAGCAGGGCGAGCTCGGCCGGCATGGGCTTCGATGGCATCCGCCAGGGCCAAAAGGCGCGCTCCGCGCTCGGCGGCGGGTGTGGCCGCCCACGCCGGCTGGGCGGACAGGGCGGCCGCCACCGCCCGGTCGACGTCGACCTCGGTCGCCTCCGAGATCGTCGCGAGCGATGAACCATCGTGGGGGTCCAGGACGGCGATCTCGCCATCTTGGGCGGCTTCGACGAACTTTCCGTCTATGAAAAGCCGGGTGTCAGGAAGCCTCAGACTGTCTGTCCGACTCGCCATCGAGTGATCAGAACTCGACAGGACGCGCGGAGACCTGGCCGCTCGAGATAAGAGCCGGCAGGTCGGCCGAACCGTTCTCCCAGACGAGCAGCATGGAGCGCTTCGGGGCATAGCCCTGGTGGCGGATGTCGGCAGGCATCGCTGCGACATCTCCGGCTTTCATCGTCACCGTGGCGCGCTTGGCACCGCTGTCGCGGTCTTCAACCTCCCAGACGATCTCGTCGGAGAGCAGCACGAACCACTCGGCCCGGTCGTTGCCGTGGATGATCGGCAGGATGTACTCCTCGGTCGTCGGACACATGAGCGAGTCGCGGCACACACTCACGATGCTCGGGTTCCAGGTGACCGGCGAGCGCGAGAGGTAGGCCGCGAGGTTGAACCCGCCGACGCGGTCCTCGTAGCCGGGCCGGGCCTCAACGACAGGCTCGTCCTGGGCGACGTCGGCGAACTGACGGTTGACCGGGTGACCGCCGGCGTCGTCTCGGATCTTCTCGTCACCGGGAAGCCCGACCATCCTCTTTGCTTCGACGCGCACACGGCTGACCGCGGCCGTGTTCGAGCCATGTTTTTCTCCGAAGGCCGAGCCGGTCTCGGCCGGACTGGCGAACGGGTCGAACCCCTCGTTGGTCCAGTCCTCGAGAATCGCCATGAAGACCCCGCGGATGTCGCCCGTCTCGACGTTCTCGAGGTAGTCGAGCTCGGCCTTGCGGTAGGCGTCGTTGTAACGCCCCGCGAATATGTCGACGGTCCCATAGTGGTTGACGGTGCCGAACACGCCGTCGAAGTTCACGATCCCGTAGAAGAAGTTCCAGGCGACGTCGCGCTGCAGCGCCCGGAGGAACGAGTCGACGCTCATGACGTGCGCGCCCGTCGGCCAGGTGATGTGGGCGAAGTACTCGTCGCGCTCGAAGCCGAACTCCCCGAGCGAAAAGCGGTGGTAACCGTGTCGGTTCGGCTCCGCCAAAGAGCCGGCAGCCGGCGAGTCCACCTGCCCAGAACCGGTGTTGGTGCTCATCATGCCTCCAGGAGGATCAACGGGTCTGGCAGATCTCGGGCCAGCGGTACCTGGTGTCAGCCGAGGCCATCGACTGGACCAACAAGGCGGCGGGCTCTCCGGCCTGGTATCTGTAGGCGCTCCCGGCCGCTAGCAGGACCATGTGACCGCGCCGCCCCGTCACCCGCCCCATGAAGGGACCCGCGGGGTGGCCTTGGAGCTCGACGCTTCCCTGGCGCGGCATCTCAGGGGGCGGCTCGGTAAGGTCCACGAACTCGAATACGACCTCGCCGCTCATCACCAGGGCGAACTCGTCGTGCACGGGCGTACGCCATGGCGAGACGCCTTCGACACGGACGGCCTCGAGGACGTACTCCTGGTTCTTCGCGACTGCCACCTTCTCGAAAGGGGCCGACACCGAGGCGACCTCGAAAACGTTCGAGAAGACGTAGTTCCGCGGGTCGTCGTCGACGAGAAGGACCCCACCTTTCTCGAAATCGTCGATCGAGCCGAACCGAGTCTCGTACTCAGCCACAAGCGACCCCCCATCTCTCGGCTGTGGCCATTTGTGTTCTTATAGCGAACAAAATCTCCAGAAGCGAACATTAGCGCATCCGAAACATCCAGGCAACAGCCTCGCGGACCCCCTCAGGCTCTGGGTGGGCCACCCCATCCGGGCGGCGGCGGCGCGGTCGAACGAATTTCGCCTTGCCCGCGCGCCCTCGCCAGTCCCACTCCGACGGCGGAAAGCTGGGCGATCACGTCGATCGGGTCGGCCCCCGGCAGGATGCAGCGAAGTTCGCTCAAGCCCTTGTCACCCAAGGCCGCGAGCTGGTCCTGGCAGTCCTCGAGGCTGCCGAACAAGCCGTGGGTCGCGGGGTCGCCGAAAGCTTCGAACCAGGAGTCCGAGCGCGCGACCGCCTCTCGCGCGGGTGCGCCCGATCGAGACAGGCACCTCGACGACGAGCTGGGCTGGGCTGCCACCATGCACCGCGCCAGGACCGGAGGACCTCGGCGAGCGATCGCTGCGGCCAAGCCGGAACCACCACGCGCGGCGTTGTGTGCGAGCTCGGCGCCTTCAGCCTTGAGGGTGGGTCCCCGCCGACCGCCCAACAGGTGTGATCGCGGTCTCGCGCCACAGGAGCCCCCACCGCCTCGCAGGCCTCGGTCAGAACCCGCAGCTGGTCCGGCGAGAGAGGGCCGGTCGGGCTGCGGTCGGTAATCCAAATAGGCCCGAGCCCCGCGCCGGCGGCCGCCCGGGCCAGCGCCGAAAGCTCCGCCGACGCGACCGCGCCCGTCCGCGACGACGCCGAGGCGTACCATGCGGGCGATCTCCGACATGTCCCTCCCTTGCATCTCGACGGTTCGCTTGCCGAGCCCCGGCCGCGCGCCGTGGGACGATCGTCGTGGCCCGGGTCGCGTTCGTCAAGAACACGACGGAAGCTGAGTCGAGCCGTGGCGGAGACCGTCGCAGCCACTGAGCTCAAGGACGCTCTCATGGAGCAGCTGACACGGCTGGCAAAAAGCGCGAGGCACGCCGGGCTCGAAGTCTCCGTCGAGCAGGTCGCGACCTTGGTGCGGGCGCTCGGTGCCTTCGCGGAAGACGGCGGGTCTGTAATCGACCGCCCCACGCTCAAGCGCCTTGTCGGACTTACGCTCGGCACATGCCGGGAGGATCTCGTCGTGCTCGGGCTCCTCGTCGAGGCGCTCTTCCCGGCTCCCGGCAGCGAGCCGGGCACCGGGGAGGGCGACGAGGACCAGGTCCGCCTGCGGGCACGGCTCCTTGAGGCGGTCAAGCGCGGAGACCGCGGCGAGGGCGCCGAGCTCGGAATGATGTTCGCCGCCTCCGCCGGCGACCCGGGGGGAAGCGAAGGGCGCGGGCGTCTTGCCCAGCGCGTGATCCGGGCCCTCGACCTCTCGGCGATGCTGGCCGAGGCCCTGGCCGAGTCCGACGAGGCGGACCCGCTGCGACGGCAGCTCGCGCGGATCGCGAGGGAGGCGACGCTTTCTTCGATGGAGATAGCGCTTCACGCCGGGCTCGCTCGGCGCGCCGCTCTGGCACGCACCGATGAAGCCGCACGCGATAGCCCGGTCGATCTCGGAGGCCTTCTCGACGAGCTGGCCCGGCTCCCGATCGCCGGCGGCCGCCGCGCCGACCAGGACAGGCTCCAAGAAGCGGTGCGCCCGTTGGCGACACGCCTCGCGGCGCGGGCGAGGCGCCGGCGCCGAGGAGGCCGCACGCACCTTGACTTCAGGAGAACGATCGCCCGATCGGTCGCGTCCGGTGGAGCACCGATGGAGCTGCGCTATCGGCGGCGTGCGCCCCGCCGGCCCCAGATCGTCGTCCTCGCGGACGTGAGCGGCTCCATGGCCGACTACGCCAGCTTCACGATGGGACTGCTGCAGGCTTTGAACGACGAGCTCCCGGGCCTTCGATGCTTCGCCTTCGTCGACGGTGCGGGCGAGGTCACAGGTGAGCTTCTCAGTCGGCCGGCCGCGCTCGGGGCGCAGCTGCCGGCGATCCCGGGCGTGGTCGCCGCTGACGGTCGAAGTGACTACCGGACCGCTTTTCTGGCCTTCGAACGGGTCTCGACGGCCGTGCTGACACCCGGTACCTCGCTCGTGGTCCTCGGCGACGGCCGCAGCCGGGCGGCCGACCCCGGCGACGAGGTCCTGCGCCGCTTCAGCCACCGGGTCCGTCACATCTACTGGCTGACGCCCGAGCCGGAGACGGACTGGAGCGAGGACGACTGTCACATCGAGCGGTACAAACGCTGGTGCCACCGGGTCGACAGCGTCGCGACGCTCGGTCAACTGGAGGCCTGGGTCGAGCGGGTAATCAGCTCGCGCTGAGCCGGGATGCTGCGGCCTTGACCTCCTGCCGTGGACGGCGGTTCCGCCACAGGCGCCGAGCGAGGATCAAAAGGCTTCGAAGAGTGCGGCTTGTCCCTGCCCTACGCCGACACACAGGGTCGCGAGGCCGAGGCGGGCGCGCCTTCGACCGAGCTCGTGCAACAACGCCGACCACAAGACGAGCACCGCTCATCCCGAGCGGGTGACCGATCGCGATCGCGCCACCGTTGACGTTGAGCGACTCCTCGTCGAGGCCGAGCTCACGCGACACCGCGACGGCTTGCGACGCGAACGCCTCGTTCAGCTCGACGAGATCGATCTCGCCGAGCCCGAGTCCGGCCCGGGCAAGCACCATCCGGACCGCGCCGACGGGCCCGATCCCCATCACCCTCGGGTCGACCCCGACAGCCGCGCTCGTGACGTAGGCCCCGAGCGGCTCGAGGCCGAGCACTTGTGCTCTTTCCTCCGACGCGATCGACGAGCGCGGCGGCACCGTCCGCGAGGCCGCTCGAGTTCCCGGCCGTGACCGTGCCTCCCTTCCGGAAGACCGCCCGCAGCGCCGAGAGCGCCTCGATCGAGGTATCCGGCCGGGGATGCTCGTCGCGCACAAGCGTGTCGAGTGCGACGAGCTCGTCGGCGAAACGCCCGGCTGAATCGGCCGCCGCCCAGCGTCGCTGGGAGCGCAGGGCAAAGGCGTCCTGGTCCTCGCGAGCGACGCCGTAGCGCTCGGCGACGTTCTCGGCCGTCTCTCCCATCTGTTCGAGCGGGAACATCTCTGCCATGCGCGGGTTCGGGAATCGCCAGCCGAGCGCGGTGTCGTAGACGGTCTGGTCACCCCGGGCGAAGGGTCTGTCCCCTTTTGCCATCGCGAGCGGAGCGCGGCTCATCGACTCGACCCCGCCGGCGACGAACAGATCTCCCTCGCCTGTGACGACGGCACGGGCGGCCTCTACGACCGCCGAGAGTCCGGAGGCACACAGCCGGTTGATGGTCACACCGGCGACGGACGGAGGCAGGCCCGCGAGGATGCCCGCCATGCGGGCCACGTTGCGATTGTCCTCACCGGCCTGGTTTGCGCAGCCGAAGTAAACCTCGCAGATCTCGGCTGGATCAACGCCGGAACGCTCCACCGCGACGGCGATCGTGCGCCCGGCGAGGTCGTCGGGTCGGACTCCCGAGAGCGCCCCGCCGTAGCGTCCGACCGGAGTCCGGACAGCTGAAAGGATGACCGCTCGAGGCATATTGGAGCTGGACTGTAGCGCCCACCGGCTCACCGAGACACCAGGCACGCGCTCGATCGCGGTGGTGCGGCCGAAGTCTCCTCGCCTTCGAAACCGAGGAGATCTTAAAGGGGGGCAGGAACGTCCTTCGATCACCCAGGCTTTCGTTGCCGATCCTGAAGCGGTCAAGGTCCAAGAACAGCACACGACCTTCAGGCCGTGCCGCTTCATACCGGGCACCCTGAATGCGGTCGTGCACCAGGGCACGGTTTGGAAGTCCGGTGAGCAATGCACCCTGAGCTCATCTGCCTGAAGGTGGCCCCGAGGCGGGGCGCACGACGCGTCGGGTCGGCGTCGCTGGCTCTTCTGGCTACCCGGCGCCTCGCTAAGGTCATGTCCATGAGCGATCCTGACCCGAGCGCAGGGTCAGTCCGTAAGGTGCGCCTCCCGACCCTCGAGGACATGGAATCGGCCTGGCAGGTCGTGGGCGAGGTGCTGCAGCCGACGCCGCTCGTGCCGGGCGCCATCGCCGGCGGCGGATTCTTGAAGCTCGAGACCTTCCAGCCCACCGGGTCGTTCAAGGTGCGCGGCGGCCTGTCGGCCGTCTCCGCCCTGCCGTCGCAGACGAGGGCCGTCACCGCGAGCGCAGGCAACCACGGCCTCGGCGTGGCCTGGGCCTCGGCCCGCCTCGGACGCCAGGCGACCGTGGTCGTGCCGTTGGGTTCCTCGGCGCCCAAGGTGGACGCACTGCGCACGTATCCGATCGAGCTCGTCGAGTACGGGGAGGACTACGAGCAAGCCGAGCGCCACGCCCTCGAGCTGGGCGCGCGCCGAACGGATCGTCGTTCGTCTCCCCCTACAACGACCCGCTCGTGATCGCCGGGCAGGCGACGATCGGCCGCGAGCTCGACAGCCAGCTGCCCGGCGACCTCACCGTCGTCGCCCCGGTCGGCGGTGGCGGCCTCCTCTCGGGCCTCGCCCTCTGGGCACGGTCCCGCCCCGGTGTGCACCTCGCCGGAGTCGAGTCGAGCGAGTCGAGGGGCGTCTCGACCGCCGTGGCCGCCGGCCGCATCGTCCGTGTGCCCGTGGGCGAGACGATCGCCGACGGGCTTGCCGCCAACCTGGAACCGGGCTCGATCACCCCGGGGCTCTTGGCCGGGGCGCAGCTGGTCGCGGTCGACGACGAGGAGCTGCGGGCGGCGATGCGCTGGCTCTTCACCCGCCACGGCCTCGTCGCGGAGGGCTCGGGTGCGGCCGCGGTGGCCGCCGTGCTCGGCCACAAGGTCGAGGTGTCGGGCGAGCTCGTCGTCGTCGTCACGGGCCGGAACATCGCCGCCGAGCGCTACGCGAGGATCCTGCGGGGCGACTGAGCGGTCGCTCTCAGGTCAAAGCGGGGCGCAGCTCCTCCGACCCGCGCCTTATCAGCACGATCGGCTCGACGAGCGCCCCCGGTGCTTCTGCGTCGCCTTCGAGGCGCCGGAAGACGAGCTCGGCGGCTTTGCGGCCGATCTCGGTCGGGCTTCCGAGCGCGACTGTCACAGGAGGGACCATCGCCTCGGCCAGGGGGAAATCGTCGAAGACGACCATGGCGATGTCGGTCCGACCGAGCTTGTGAAGGGCGGCGACGACGCCGAGGGTCGCCTTCACGTTCGAGGTGACGAGGGCCGTCACGGGATCCGGCAGCGACAACAGACCGGGCACAAGCTCAGCGGCTTCGTTCGGCAGGATCGCCGAGACGTGGACGATCTCGGGATCGACCGCGATCCTGGCGTCGGCGAGCGCTCGCTCGTATCCGCGACAGCGGAGCTTGGTCGTGTATGCGCTCGACGGCCCGCCGACGAAGGCAACCCGACGATGGCCGTTGGCGAGGAGCAGGTTCGTCGCCGCCAAGGCTCCCATCTCGTTGTCGGCGAGGACGGCGTCGCACGCGAAGTCCACCGCCGGTCGGTCCACGCACACGATCGGCGTCGCCTGATGCCGCCGGGCGAGGTAGGCCTGGCTGGCCGCTGTCGGGACCAGAATCAGCCCGGCGACCTGACGGGTGAGCAGGCCGGCGACGACGGCCTCCTCGGCGCCCTCCTCCTCCCCGGTGCAGGAGACGATCACGAAAAAGCCGTGATCGCGGCCACCCCCTCGATGGCACTCGCCAGCTCGGCGAAGAACGGGTCGCTGATGCTCGGAACGACGAGTCCGATGGCGTCGTCACGCCCCACGCGAAGCGACCGCGCGACCAGGTTCGGCCGGTAGCCGAGCTCTGCGATCGCCTGGAGGACGCGCCGGGAGGTGTCCGACGAGACGTTCGGATCACCGTTGACGACCCGGGAGATCGTCTTGATGCTGAAGCCCGACAGCTGGGCCACTTCGCGGCAAGGTGGGGCGCTCGGTCATGGCGCCGGGTCCGGACTGCCCGGCCCTTGCCCGGGTCTTGACGGGCGTCGGGTTCTCAGGCACGGGACGTCACGAGGCACACGATAAGGAATCGGTGACGGGCGCGGTGCCCACAGGAGCCGGGCCGTCGAGGTCCGCGACGGCCCGGCCGGTCCTGTTGGCTGTGCCTAGGCCTTGACGCCGTCGGTGTTGATGGTCGCCGAGTAGAAGAACTGCTCGCCCGACTTCTGATTCACGTTGGCGGTCGTGATCTCGTGGTTGACGAACTGCACGTTCTTCTCGATGAGCTGCTTTTGGCCGGTGACGGCGTAGTAGCGCGTATTCGACCGCGAGGGCTCCCTCGAGCGTCGGGCTCTGGGCGATGAGCCCGCTCAGCACGCCGGACCGCAGCGAGGCGACCTCGGCCGGCTCGGCGTCGAAGCCGACGCCGAAGACCTTGCCCTTCTTCCCCGCCGCCTGGATCCCGGCGCCCACGCCCGCACCTGAGGCCGAGTTCAGGCCGAAGACGCCGCACAGGGTCGGGTTGGCGAGAATCGACGACTGGGTCAGAGTCGAGGCCTGCGTGGCGCTGTCGTTGTCGAACTGGGTCGGAAGCTGCTTGATCCCCTTGTACTTCTTGATCTCGTAGGTGAACCCGGCAGTCCGGTTGTCGACATTCGAGCTGCCGGCGTTGGTGCTCATTATCAGCACTTTGCCCTTGTCGTGACAGAAGGACGCCAGCTCGTCGGCCGCCAGCTCGCCGCCGTTGTAGTTGCTCGAGGTGATGTGCGAGGTGAGGAACGACGTGTTCTTGAGCCCCGTGTCCACGCTGATCACCGGGATCCCGGCCTTCGCGTACCTCTGCATCGGCGCGAAGAGCGCCACGCTGTCGGTCGGGGCGATCAAGAGGGCGCTCGGCTTCTTGGCGAACTCCGCGTTGACGACCGGGATCTGGGTCTCGGGGCTGAACGCCGTCGCGCTGCCGAGCAGGACGAGATTCACGCCGAGGATCTTCGCCTCCGAATAGGCGCCGTTCGCCAGGGTTATGTAGAACGGGTCGGAGGTTATGCCCGGGATCAGGGCGAAGGTGATGGCCTTCGGCTTTGCCACCGGCGCCGCGGCGGCCGTGGTCGCCATGACGGTGATCCCCCCGACCATGACCAGCGCCGAAGCCGCCGTCGCCCAGGTCATGCGGCGCCGCCTAGTGGTTCTTATCTGCATGGATTGCCCCCTTTTGTGTGGTTGGTATTGCGCTTGAAGCAGCTGATGGTGAGGTGAGAGCCGGATGGCGCAGGCCTTTGTCACCGTTGCGACACGCTCCGCAGGAACTGGTCGACCGAGACGGCGAAGACGATGGCCGTGCCGATCGCCACCTCCTGCCAGAAAGCCGTCACCTGCACGAGCACGAGGCCGACGGTGAGCACCGCGATCAAAAAGGTGCCGCAGAGGGTGCCGAGAAGGTTGCCTCGGCCCCCGAAGAGGCTCGCGCCGCCGATGACGACCGCGGCGATGGCCGAGAGCTCGTCGTTGTTGCCGAACAGGGGTGACGCCTGGGCGAAGTTTGCCGAGACGAGCATCCCCGCGAGACCTGCGAGACCGCCGGACAGCGTGTAGACGAGGACGAGATGGCGCGGGACGTTGATGCCCGCCCGGTCGGCAGCGACCCGGTTGCTCCCGATCGCATAGGTTCGCAAGCCGAAGCGCGACCTCGACAGAAAGACGCCGAAGAAGGCGACGCAGGCGAAGGCGACGAGGACCGGGGCGATGAACCACCCGCCGAGCAGGCTCTCCTGGCCGAAGGTCACGAGCTGGTGCGGAACCTGGTAGATCGGTTCCTCGCTCACCAGGTAGGCGGCTCCGCTGAGCGCGTAGAGCGTGGCGAGCGTGACGATGAACGGGGGAGGCGGAGCCTGGTTATCAACGTGCCGTTCACGAGCCCGCAGAGCGCACCGACGGCGATGCCGACGGCGATGCCGAGGATGGTGATGCCGAACGACCCCGTCGAGGTGCCGAGCATGTGCTCCATCACGTATCCGCTCACCACGCAGGAAAAGCCGAGAATTGCTCCCACCGAAAGGTCGATGCCCCCGGTGATGATCACGAAGGTCTCGCCGATGGCGAGCGGCAGATACTCGAAGGTCGCCTTCGACACGGCCTCCCACGCCGGCCTGGGTGAAAAGCGACGAGGAGAGCAGGCCGAAGGTGAGCACGACGGCGCCGAGCACGACGACTGTCCAGAGGCTGCCGTACTTCTCGAGGAATTCGGCATACGACTGACGCTGGCCGATGGTTCTCGAGATGCGCTCAGTGAGCATCGCCGCCCCTTGCGAGCGCGGCACCCGTGATCCAGCTGACGATCTCCTCGACCGAAGACTTGGCGGGCGGCAGGTCGGCGATGAGCCTTCCCTGGAAGAGCACGACGACCCGGTCGCACAAGCTGTGCACCTGGGGGAGGTTGTGGCTGACGAGGAGCACGGGCAGCCCCTCGCCGGAGATGGTGCGGATGAGCTCGGCCACCCGTTGTTGCTGCTCGACTCCGAGAGCCGCGGTGGGCTCGTCCATCAAGATGATCCGCGACCCCCACGCCACGGCACGCCCGACTGCGATCGCCTGGCGCTGGCCGCCGGAGAGCTGCCCGGCCTTTGCTTGCACGGAGTCGATGCGGATGCGGTCCGCTCGAGCGCCACCTCGGCGTCCCGCGACATCGCGCCGCGGTCGAGCCATCCCAGCCAGCCGAGTGGCCCTCGCCGGCCTTCTCTCGTCCGAGGAAGATGTTCGCCCACACCTTGAGGTCCGGCGCGAGGGCAAGATCCTGGTAGACAGTCTCGATGCCCCGGGCACGAGCCTCGAGCGAGGACCGGAAGCTGACCTCGACCCCTTCGACCATGATCGTGCCGCTGCTCGGCTGCAGGGCCCCGGACAAGATGTTGACCAGCGTCGACTTGCCCACGCCGTTGTCACCGACGAGACCTACGACCTCCCCCGCATGAACGTCGAGATCGACACCTCGAAGTGCGTGCACCGAGCCGTAGTGCTTGACGATGTCGCGCATCGCCAGCACGGGCGTACCGCTGTCAGCCATTGCCTCAACCCCCCCGGGGCGATACCCTGGCACCGGCTGACAACGTTGTCAATAGTCTAGAGCTCGTCGCCCGACGGCGGCGATGACCAAGGAGGAACGTCGATGGAGGTTCGAGGTCGTCCCCTGCACTTCGGGGTGCAGCTGCAGGCTCAGCGCACCAGCTGGCAGGGAATTCGCCGCCGCGCTGCAGTCGGTCGAGGAGCTCGGATTCGACTCGGCTTGGACCTGCGACCACCTGCTGCCGTTCGCGGGGCCCGACGACGGCGCCGCCTTCGAGACCCTGACGACCCTGGCGGCGATGGCGACCCTCACGACCCGGGTCCGCATCGGTGTCCTCGTGAACGGTGTCTTGTACCGGGACCCGGCCACGCTCGCGAAGAGCGCCGCCCTCGTGGACCAGATCAGCGGCGGGCGCCTGGAGTTCTCCCTCGGCGCAGCCTGGGCGGAGCGCGAGTTCCGCGCCTACGGTCTTGCGTTTCCTTCCCTGCAGGAGCGTTACGGCCGCCTCGAGGAGGCTCTGCAGATCGTCAGGTCACTCTGGAGCGGGCACCGGACCACCTTCGCCGGGCGCTACTACGCCCTCGTGGACGCCCCCTGCGAGCCGAAGCCCGTCCAACAGCCCCACCCGCCCGTGACGATCGGCGGGTCGGGCTTGGGGAGCTTGCGGCTCGCCGCCAGGTACGCCGACACCTGGAACATGCAGGGTTCACCCGTCAAGTTCGCCGAAAGGGCCGCCGTGCTCGAGAGATGCTGCGTAGAGGCCGGGCGGGACTTCGGCGAGATCCAGCTCTCCCTGCACCCCCAGCTCGCCCTGGAGAGGACCCATGACGAGGCTGAGGCCTTCGCGGCCCGCACGGCGGCGGCCCACGGCCAGGACCTCGAGGACCAGCAGGGGAGTTGGCTGCTCGGCACCCCGGCCGAGGTCACCGACCAGCTCCGTCGCTACATGGAGGTGGGGGTGTCGCACTGGGTGATCGGGATCGGGCACCCCTTCGACATGCGACCGCTGCGGATGCTCGCGAGGAGGTGCTGCCCGCCCTCGGATGAGGACCGGCAGGCCGGCACCAGCCGCGGCCGGAACCGTCTGCGCCGTCTGACGGTCCTCGGCTGAGCACCGAAGAGGCGCTGCCGATTCCATATCGCCAGTCCAGATCGCCGGGGACGGTCGCGATAGGAGTGTTATGTACGCTTGTCGTCAGTGGGCCAGGGACGGGGATCCCGCCGCCATGTCCCCGACGGCCGACACACAGGGGATCCACCGAGGGTGGCATGGCTGCCCGCCGGATCCGCCGATAGTGAAGTGTCTACTTGACTATTTGGCTGGCGTGTCTAATACTCAAGTGCATGCTTAACGATGCGCCCGACCTGGACAGGGTGTTCCAGGCGTTAGCCGACCCAGGCAGGCGGCTGATGATCGAGAGGCTTAGCCGGGGTCCGGCGTCAGTGAGCGAGCTCGGCAGGCCGCTGGATATTTCGCTGGCCGCCGTCCTGCAGCACGTGCAGGTGCTGGAGGCGTGCCTCCTGATCGGGTCTAGCAAGCTCGGCCGCACCCGCACGTGCAGCATCAACCCGCCAGCCCTCCGCTCAGCCGAGAGCTGGATCGCCGACCGGCGCACCATGGTCGAGCGCCGCCTCGACCGGCTTGGCGAGTACCTGGCGAAGACCGCCGATCAACCAGACACCGGCTGGGGCGCTGAGCCCGGCTAGGAAACCGCGAAACCGAGGACCAACAAATGACCCATTGTTCCGTTATCCACGACACGTTCTCGATCGAGCGGACCTACCCGGCCGTGCCATCCAGGGTGTTCGCCGCATTCGCCTCGACCGAGGCAAAGGCGTCCTGGGGCGACACGGGGAACCTTGAGAATGTCGACGGCGAGGCCGGCGTGTCGGAGTTCGACTTCCGCGCCGGCGGTCGCGAGAGGTTCGGCTTCAAGATGGACGGGACCACGTTCCGCTATGACGCCCGTTACTACGACATCGTGCCGGACCAGCGGATCGTGTACAGCTACGAGATGTACGCCGACGACGCCAGGATCTCGGTGTCGGTTGCCACTATCGAGTTCGCCACAAGCGGCGACGGCACAGCGTTGACCTGGACCGAGCAAGGCGCCTACCTGGACGGCTTCGACGGACTGCAGGCACCGACGCTGCGCAAGGATGGCACCACCGAGATGCTCGACGGCCTGACAGGGTACCTGTCCAATCAGCCGGCGAGCTGACTCGGCGCCGATGAGTTCCGGGCAACTGTGCCGTCTCGTCTGATCAGCGAAGGGAAGCGCCGTTGCATTCGCCAACGACGTGGGTCCCCAGCACGGCCCCATCTAAGGAGCGCCGAGCATTGCCTGTGATGTCGACGCCGACAACTCCCGTGCCACGTCCGGCGAGACGAGCACCCGCACACGCCGGTCCCCACACCTATCTCGAGAACTCTGCCGGTCAGGAGTCCACTACTTGAGCGGACAGAGCCGCCAACCGGTCACCGCCCGTCCTGGACGGGCCGTCTGCATCAGGCCAGCTCCGCGGCACCGTCGGCCGCGGCGCCGATCTGCTCAGTACCGGTAGGAGTCGGGCTTGTAAGGCCCGGTGACCGGCACGCCGATGTAGTCGGCCTGCTCGGCCGTGAGCGTCGTGAGGTGGACGCCGAGGGCGTCGAGGTGCAACCGGGCGACCTTCTCGTCGAGGTGCTTGGGCAGCACGTAGACCTTCTGCTCGTAATCCCCGGGCTTGGTGAACAGCTCGATCTGGGCCATGGTCTGGTTGGTGAACGAGTTCGACATGACAAAGCTCGGGTGCCCGGTGGCGCAGCCGAGGTTCAGCAGGCGACCCTCCGCCAGGATGATGACGGCGTGGCCGTCGGGGAAGACCCACTTGTCGACCTGCGGCTTGATGTTGACCCGCTCGACGCCGGGGACCTTGGCGAGGCCGGCCATGTCGATCTCGTTGTCGAAGTGCCCGATGTTGCCGACGATGGCCTGGTGCTTCATCCTGCCCATGTGCTCGGCCGTGATCACCGCCCTGTTGCCGGTGGCGCTGACGAAGATGTCGGCGGTGGCGACCACGTCCTCGACGGTGGCGACCTGGTAGCCGTCCATGGCGGCCTGGAGGGCGCAGATCGGGTCGATCTCGGCCACCACGACCCGCGCTCCCTGGCCGCGGAGCGACTCGGCGCAGCCCTTGCCGACGTCGCCGTAGCCGCAGACGAGGGCGACCTTGCCGCCGATCAGCACGTCGGTGGCGCGGTTGATGCCGTCGATGAGGGAGTGCCTGCAGCCGTACTTGTTGTCGAACTTGGACTTGGTGACCGAGTCGTTCACGTTGATGGCCGGGAACAGGAGCTCGCCCCGCTCCTGCATCTGGTAGAGCCGGTGGACGCCTGTGGTCGTCTCCTCGGTCACGCCCCTGATGTTGTTGGCGATCTCGCTCCAGCGCCTCGGGTCCTCGGCCAGGGAGCGCTGCAGCAGGGCCAAGATGACGGCGAGCTCCTCGCTCTCGGCGCCGGCCGGGTCGGGCACGGCCCCGGCCTTCTCGAACTCGACCCCTTGGTGCACGAGCAGCGTGGCGTCCCCGCCGTCGTCGAGGATCATGTTCGGGCCACCGCCGTCGGGCCAGCGCAACATCTGCTCGGTGCAGTGCCAGTACTCCTCGAGCGTCTCGCCCTTCCAGGCGAACACGGGCACGCCGCGGGGCTCGGTCGGCGTCCCGTCCGGACCCACGACCACCGCCGCGGCCGCATGGTCCTGCGTCGAGAAGATGTTGCACGACGCCCAGCGCACCTCTGCGCCGAGGGCGACGAGGGTCTCGATCAGCACGGCGGTCTGGACGGTCATGTGCAGCGAGCCCGAGATCCTGGCGCCCTCGAGCGGCTGGGACTCGGCGTGCTCGCGCCGGGTCGCCATCAGGCCGGGCATCTCGTGCTCGGCGAGCTGGATCTCCTTGCGCCCGAACTCGGCGAGTGAGAGGTCGGCCACCTTGAAGTCGAAGCTCATGTCATCTCCTTGTCCCGGCCGGCCGCGGGTGCGGACGGCGACGTGCTCCAGCGGCCCTCGGTACAGCCGCCTACATGCCCCGGCCGACCGCAGCCGCGGCCGGCGTCCTGCTCTCTCCGGCCGCCGCCGCGGCCAGCAACTGCATGTGCTTTTCCTGCTCGAAAGCCAGCCACTGCGAAGGGTCCACCTCATCGGGGCGGATGGCCTCGGAGCTGAACCACGCCTCGAGACCGTCCCGGAGCGGGTCGTCGTCGCGGAGCCGGGCGGCGAAGCCGACGTCGCTCAGCTCGATGCCGAACGCCTCGAGCAGCTCCCGTAGCGTCCGGAGGCGCTGCAGCTCGGCCGGGCCGTAGAGGCGGTACCCGGAGAGCGAGCGGGCCGGGACGACGAGGGAGGCGTCCTCGATGTAGCGCAGCATGCGCGGCGACCAGCCTGTCGTGGCCGCCGCCTCGTGAATCGTCAGTGCGTCGGAGCCCACCCCGCAACTCTACCACACCTGTGGCAAGGTTGTCCACGGGATACGAGGCCCTCGGGCGAGTATCCTGCTCGGAGCCATGATCCTCTCCGACCAGACGATCCGTGAAGAGCTCGCCGCCGGCCGGATAGGCATCGACCCCCTCGAGGAGGGCTGCATCCAGCCATCCTCGGTCGACCTGCACGTCGACCGGTACTTCCGCGTCTTTCGCAACCACAATCTGCGGGCGATCGACGTCAAGGAGGACCAGGAGGAGCTCACCGAGCTCGTGGCGATCGCCGAGGACGACGTGCTCATGCTGCACCCCGGCGAGTTCGTGCTCGGCTCGACGGTGGAACGGGTCCGCCTCCCGAACGACCTCGTCGGCCGCCTCGAGGGCAAGTCCAGCCTGGGGAGGCTGGGACTGCTGATCCATTCGACGGCCGGCTTCGTCGACGCCGGCTGGGACGGCCACCTCACGCTCGAGCTGTCCAACGTCGCCAACCTCCCGATCACCTTGTACCCCGGCATGAAGATCGGCCAGATCAGCTTCCTCAAGATGACGACGCCGGCCGCGGTCCCCTACGGGTCCGCCGGTCTCGGCTCGAAGTACCAGCACCAGCGCGGCCCGACCCCGAGCCGGTACTTCGAGAACTTCCGCGACCGCTGAGCTCTCGCGGAGGAGGCGACGTGCTCTCGCGCTACCCGATCGGACTGGCGGCGACGGCCGTGGCGCTTTGCGTAGCTTTCTGGCGCCTTTCCCGCCTCTTCGGGCTCATCGGCTCCGGCAAGCCCGCCCCGGGCCGGAACGCCTCCTGGTCGAGGCGGGCCAAGGTCGAGCTCGAGGAGGTGGGCGGTCAGCGCAGGCTGCTCAAGTGGACGCTGCCGGGGCTGGCGCACGCCTTCACGTTCTGGGGCTTCACCGTGCTGATCCTCACGATCGTCGAGGTCTTCGGCGACCTGTTCGACAAGAGCTTCGCCATCCCCGGCATCGGGCACTCGGCCTTCATCGGCTTCGTCGAGGACTTCTTCGCCTGCGCCGTGCTCGTCGCCCTGTGCGTCTTCAGCGTCATCCGCCTCCGCTCCTCCCCGAAACGGATCGATCGCGCAGTCTCGCTTCTACGGCTCGCACACGACCACCGCCTGGATAACGCTCGGGATGATCGCCCTCGTGATCGTCACGCTGCTTTTGTACCGGGCGGCTCAGACCAACACGGGCGACTTCCCTTACGGATGGTGGGCATTCGCCTCCCACGGCCTCGGGCGGGCGCTCAGCGGCCTCGGCGTGCCCGCCAACCGCACCCTCGAGACGGTCTTCGTCGACCTGAACGTCGTCGTGATCATGGCCTTCCTCGTGCTCGTGGTGTACTCCAAGCACCTTCACATCTTCATGGCACCCTTGAACATCGCCTACAGCCGGCAGCCGACGCGGCTCGGCGCCCTCGACAAGACGCCCGAGATCGACATCGAGACGATGGACGAGGACACCATCTTCGGGGCCGGCAAGATCGAGCATTTCACGTGGAAGCAGCTCTTGGACCTCGTGACCTGCACCGAGTGCGGACGTTGCCAGAGCCAGTGCCCCGCCTGGAACACCGGCAAGCCGCTCTCCCCCAAGCTCGTCATCATGGACCTTCGCGACGAGCTCTTCGCTAGCGAGCGGCGGGCCCTCGTGCCGGAGGTGATCACAGACGACGTCCTCTGGGCCTGCACGACGTGCGGGGCCTGCGTCGAGCAGTGCCCGGTGGACATCGAGCACGTCGACGCCATCGTCGACATGCGCCGCTACCAGGTCCTGATCGAGTCCCGTTTCCCGGCTGAGGCCGCGCTCATGCTGCGCAACGTCGAGAACCGGGGCGACCCGTGGGGGCTCGGGGCCGCCAAGCGCCTCGAATGGACCGAGAGCCTGGACTTCGAGGTCCCCGTCGTCGAGGGCACGATCCCCGCCGATGTCGAGTACCTCTTCTGGGTCGGCTGTGCGGGGGCTCTCGACGAGCGGGCGCGCAAGACCACCCAGTCGGTCGCCCGCCTGTTGCACCGGGCCGGTGTGAGCTTCGCCGTCCTCGGCCCGGCCGAGTCCTGCACCGGCGACCCCGTCCGCCGGCTCGGCAACGAGTACCTCTTCCAGACCCAGGCGCAGCAGAACATCGAGACCCTGCATGCGGCTTCGTGTGACAAAGGTCGTCGCCTCGTGCCCGCACTGCTTCAATTCGCTCTCGAAGGAGTACCCGGCGCTCGGCGGCAATTTCGAGGTGATCCACCATTCGCAGCTGCTCGCGAGGCTCGTCGCCGAGGGGAAGCTGCGCCCGCAGCGGCTCGATGCCACGGTCGCCTATCACGACCCTTGCTACCTCGGCCGCCACAACCAGGTCTACGAGCCGCCCCGCTCGATCATCGACTCGGTCCCGGGCGTCTCCCCGGTGGAGATGGGACGCTGCCGCGAGCGCAGCTTCTGCTGCGGTGCCGGCGGGGCGCGCATGTGGCTCGAGGAGCACGAGGGCAAACGGATCAACCTGGAGCGCACCGACGAGGCGCTCGCCACCGGTGCAGATGTCGTCTCGACGGCCTGCCCCTACTGCCTGATCATGCTCGACGACGCCGTCAAGGAGCGGGGCAGGGACGAGGAGGTCAAGGTCCTGGACGTGGCCCAGGTGCTCGAGCGCTCCATGGAGCCTGCCCGGGGCAGCTGAGGCCGTGGCGCCGTTGCGCTCCGGTCAGAAGAGCACGACGATGAAAGAAGGGCCATGAAGCGACACTTCCTCGGTGGCACGGGCATGTCGGTAAGCGACATCGCCCTCGGCACGATGATGCTCGGCGCAAGCGGGAACACCGATCACGACGAGTGTGTGCGGATGATCCATAAAGCTCTCGACGCGGGGGTCAACTTCGTCGACACCGCCGACATCTATTCGAGAGGAGAGTCAGAACAGATCGTCGGCAAGGCGCTGAAAGACCGCCGCGGCGACGTCGTGCTTGCGACCAAGTTCGGCCTGTCGATGTACGGGCGCCCCGATGACAACTACTGCGGAGGCTCCCCGCGCTGGATCGCCCGCGCCGTCGAGGACAGCCTGCGACGTCTCGATACCGACTACATCGACCTCTACCAGATGCATCGGCCCGATCAGCACACCGATCTCGACGAGACGCTGGCTGCGCTCTCCAAGCTCGTCCGCGACGGGAAGGTGCGCGCCATCGGGTGTTCCAGCTTTGCGCCCGAGATGATCGTCGACGCGCACTGGATCTCCTCGACGCGCGGTCACCACCGGTTTCGCACCGAGCAACCGAGGTATTCGATCTTCTCGAGAACCATCGAGGCCGACGTTTTGCCCCTCGCCCAACGCTTCGGGATGGGCGTGCTCACCTACGGCCCGCTCGCCAGTGGCTGGATGTCCGGTCGAAAAGACCCGACCAAAGGTCATCGCCCCTCCGGTCCAGGTGCGAAAGCCTTCGACATCTCCGTGCCCGCCAACCAGGCCAAGCTCGAGGCCCTGGGCAAGCTCACAAAGCTCGCGGCAGAGGCCGGCATGCCGATCACGCACCTCGCGACGGCCTTCGTGAGAGCACATCCCGGCCGTCACCTCGGTGATCATCGGACCTCGCACCCCTGAGCAGTTAGACGACTTGTTGGCGGGCTCGGACGTGGCCCTGTCCGAGGAGGTTCTCGACCGGATCGACGAGATCGTCGCCCCGGGCACCGCCCTCAACCCGGCCGACCAGTACGTTCCGGTGCCCTTGGCGATCGAGGACAAGCGCCTGCGCCGGAGGTGAGACAAAACGCGGGCAGAAGATCCTCCCCTAGCGCTTCTTCCCGGCCGAGGTCTACTTTCCACCGGTAGTGACGATCAGCGTCACTTCGTTGACGGAAGTGTCAACGGGCACCGACATGACGGGGGACCCAATGAGCCGAAAGGTTGCCGACTGTCGGCAGTGGCCGAGTGAGAGCGGATGCACTCTGACCATTTCCGGTGAGGAGGACGAGGTGATGACCGCCGCCACTCACCACGCCATGACCGTTCACGGCCATGAGGACATCGAAGAGGTGCAGTCATGGCTGCGCGAGAACCTGAAGGATGAAACGCCCGTCAGCTCATGACCTGCCCGCGGCCGCGGCGAAGCTAACAGCGCAAGCGCCGTCGGGCTCGCAACCGAGACCCGATGAGACTGCGAGTCGACGACCGGCGCCCGATCGGCTCCAGTCTCATCGCTGCCTGTGTGCTCGAGCGCTCGATGGGACCCGGGGCCGGCGCCTGAGAGGTGCCCGTTGCTCCTCGCCGGCGAAGAAAAGCGCCCGCGGTGCCGTTAGGAGTACTGCGGCCGGCCGACCGTGACGGGTTGGCCGGCCGCCGTCGGCTCGGCTAGGCCGTGACAGGCCCGGCCTGGGCGGCGACAGCCGCGGCGGCGGCCGCCACGGCGGCCTGGTCCCCGAGATAACGGCCCTCGACGAAGTTCAGCTTGTCGTCGAGGGTGATCACCCGCGGGAAGCCCGTCGGGATGTCCACTCCCACGATGTCGTCCTCGGAGATGTGCTCCAGGAACATCGTGAAGGCGCGGATGCTGTTGCCATGCGCGACCACGAACGGCGTGACGCCGTTCAGCAGCTCGGGGCCGATGACGTCCTCCCAGTAGGGCACGACCCGGACGACGACGTCGGCCAGGCACTCGGTCGCCGGCAGGGCGCTCGGCGTCACGTCCCGTAGCGGGGGTCGTGGCTCGGATGGCGGGGGTCGCCGAGCTCGAGCGCCGGCGGCGGCGTCGCGTAGCTGCGGCGCCAGAGCTTGACCTGCTCGGGCCCGAAGGTCTCCGCCGCCTCTTTCTTGTTGCCGCCCTGCAGGGCACCGTAGTGGCGCTCGTTCAGGCGCCAATGGCGCCTCACCGGGAGGAACGTCAGCCCCATCTCCTCGAGGGCGAGGTTCGCCGTCCGCACGGCGCGGGTGAGCACCGACGTGTGGACGGTGTCGATATGAAGACCGGTCTCCGCGGCGAGCAGCTTCCCGGCCGAGCGCGCCTCGGCCTCGCCCGCCGTGCTCAGGTCGACGTCGGTCCAGCCGGTGAAGCGGTTCTCGGCGTTCCAGGTGCTCTGACCATGGCGCAGGACGACGAGCGTGGGCATGCGGCCGAGGCTATCTCCGCCCCCCGCTGACCCACTAATCAGCCGGCCACTAATCAGCCGGCACTGCAATGACAGCGCCCACTGATCAAAGGGCTGAGCTCAGCCTTGCTTGACCCGGTGCCTGTGATGCACGAGCAGGGCCCCGCCCGCACCGACGACGTGGCGAAGCGGCACGTCGGCGTCGGCCGACTCGAAGCCGCCGAGCGGCTTCCAGTCGCGTCCCGTCCCGGCTGTCGGCACCGAACAGCACCGCCGCCAAGGGAAGGCCGACGACCACGAGGACGACGAGCAACCAGATCATGACCCCAGCTCCGACCGCGTCTGCGAGGACCTCATGGCTACATTGTCGGCCCGTTGACGATGAAGAACAAGCAACTAGTTGCGCACGACACTTTAGTGTGACTTAATGATCATGTGATCGACGTACGCCGTCTGAAGGTCCTGCAAGCGGTCGTCGAGACCGGTTCGGTATCGGCTGCCGCGGAGCTGTTGAGCTACTCGCCCTCGGCGGTGAGCCAGCAGCTGAGCGCGCTCGAGCACGAGACCGGCGTCAAGCTCTTCGAGCGCGTCGGCCGGGGGATCAGGCCGACGGACGCCGCCCGCCTCCTCTTCGAGCACACGACCCGCGTGCTCGCCACGATCCGGGACGCCGAGGATGCCCTTGCCGCACTGGCCTCCGGCCACAGCGGCCGGATCAGGCTCGGGGCTTTCCCGACGGCCGGCTCCTCGCTCGTGCCCGGAGCCCTCGCCGCCTTCCAGGCCCTTCATCCCGCACGTCGCCCTCGACCTGGCGGTGGTGGAGGGCGACGAGGCGATCGCAGGCCTGCGGAGCGGTTCGATCGACGTCCTCGTCGCGGTGGAGACCCTCTCCCCGGGCGACGTCGCCACCGACGGCTACGTCCACCGGCACCTGTTGTCGGACCCGTTCCGGATCGTGCTGCCCCGCTCGCACCCCCTGGCGGCGCAGCGCTCGGTGGACCTGGCGCTTCTCGCCTCGGAACGGTGGATCGGGGTCAGCTCCGGCCCGCGCCACTGCCAGCTCGTCGTCGAGGCGGCCTGCACAAAGGCGGGGTTCCGGCCCGTCTACGCCATCGAGGCGGACGAGTACCCGACCGCCCAGGGCTTCGTCGCCGCCGGGCTCGGGGTGGCCTTCGTGCCCATGCTCGCCCTCGGCTCCTCCCTCAATCCCGGCGTCGTCGTCCGCAGGCTCAAGAACGCCCAGCCGGCGCGCCAGGTCTGGGCCCTGACGAGGCCCGCCCTCGCCGACCAGGTGCCGGTGCTCGCCATGCTCTCCTGCCTGCAGAACGCCGCCCGCGAGTTCATCCGCGACGTCGTCGAGGCGGCTCCGCCGAGCCTCGAGGGGATGTTCGTCGACGCCGACTAGAGGGAAATGCCCCCGCCAATTGTCGAGAACTTGACAATCTGGCGCTCAAGTTAGCTATACTGACTCCTGTACGAAGGACGTGCGGGTGCCGATGAGCATGGCACCCATAGAAGTGGAGGCTCTCAGAATGTCCAAGGCCGTCGGAATCGACCTCGGAACGACCAACTCGGTTGTCGCGTTCCTGGAGGCTGGCGAGCCCACGGTGATCCCGAACGCAGAGGGCGGGCGAACGACGCCGTCCATCGTGGGGTTCGCCAAGTCCGGCGAGGTCCTGGTCGGCGAAGTCGCCAAGCGCCAGGCGATCACCAACCCTGACAGGACCGTCCGCTCGGTCAAGCGGCAGATGGGGACCAGCTGGACGATCGACATCGACGGGAAGGCCTACAAGCCCCAGGAGATCTCCGCCAGGATTCTCCAGAAGCTCAAGCGCGACGCCGAGGCGTTCCTCGGGGACACCGTCAACCAGGCGGTCATCACAGTCCCCGCCTACTTCGACGACGCCCAGCGCACCGCGACCAAAGAGGCCGGGCAGATCGCCGGGCTGGAAGTGCTCCGGATCATCAACGAGCCCACCGCCGCCGCCCTCGCCTACGGCCTCGACAAGGAGAAGGCCGACCAGACCGTGCTCGTGTTCGACCTCGGTGGCGGCACCTTCGACGTGTCCGTCCTCGAGATCGGAGACGGTGTCTTCGAGGTGAAGTCCACCTCGGGCAACACCCATCTCGGCGGCGACGACTGGGACCAGCGCGTCATGGACTGGCTCGTCAAGACGTTCAAGGACACCGAGGGGGTCGACCTCTCCAACGACAAGATGGCCCTGCAGCGCCTCAAGGAGGCCGCCGAGAAGGCCAAGATCGAGTTGTCGGCCGTCCAGGAGACGACCATCAACCTGCCCTTCATCACCGCCACCAACGAGGGACCGAAGCACCTCGACCTGAAGCTCACCCGGGCCAAGTTCCAGGAGCTCACCGCTGATCTCGCCGATGCCTGCAAGGGGCCCTTCGAGCAGGCCATCCAGGACTCCGGCCTCACCGCCAAGGACATCGACCACGTCGTGCTCGTCGGAGGTTCCACCCGCATGCCGGCGATCTACGACCTCGTCGTGCAGCTCGCCGGCAAGGAGCCCCACAAGGGCGTCAACCCTGACGAGGTGGTCGCCGTCGGCGCCGCCATCCAGGCCGGCGTCTTGAAGGGCGAGGTGAAGGACATCCTCCTCCTCGACGTCACGCCCCTCAGCCTCGGCATCGAGACCAAGGGCGGGATCACCCACAGGCTCATCGAGCGCAACACCACCATCCCGACGAAGCGCTCCGAGATCTTCACCACGGCGGACGACAACCAGCCGTCGGTCGAGATCCACGTCCTCCAGGGCGAGCGCGACATGGCGATGTACAACAAGACGCTGGGCAAGTTCCAGCTCGTCGACCTGCCGCCTGCGCCTCGAGGCGTACCTCAGATCGAGGTCGCGTTCGACATCGACGCCAACGGCATCGTGCACGTCTCGGCCAAGGACCTGGCCACCGGGCGCGAGCAGTCCATCACCATCACGGGCCAGACGTCGCTTCCCCGCGACGACATCGAGCGCATGGTGCGCGACGCCGAGCAGCACGCCGCCGAAGACCGCCAGCGCAAGGAGGAGGCCGAGGCCCGCAACAACGCGGACACGCTCGTCTACCAGACCGACAAGCTCCTGAAGGACCAGGGCGACAAGGTCCCGGCCGAGGAGCGCGACCGGGTCGAAGGTGCCCTCAAGAACCTCCGCGAGTCCATCGCCGGCACCGACGTGGAGCGGATCCGCCGCGACACCGAGGCGCTGCGCACCGCCTCGCAGGCCTTCGGCCAGCGCCTCTACGAGCAGGCCGCCCAGCAGCAGAGCGCCGGCGGCGCAGCGGGAGACACCCCCGGCGGATCGAGCGACTCGAGTCCTTCCGACGACGAGGTCGTCGACGCCGAGATCGTCGACGATCCTGGCACGGCGGCTTCGTGAACCGGGAGCCGGACCGGGAGCCGGACCGGCCGGGATCCGAGGAGACGGCCGGGAACGCCGGCGGCGAGGAGCCGGGCGGGGATCTTAACCTGCCCCTCGACGCCCTCCTCGACTGGGGCACGAGTCCCGCCATGGCCGATGCCGAGCTCGAGACTGAGCTCGGCGCTGAGACGGCGGAGGCCCTTCTCGCCGCCGAGCGCGACGAGTACCTCGACTCGCTCCGGCGTCTGCAGGCCGACTTCGACAACTTCCGCAAGCGGTCGATGCGCCAGCAGACGGAGCTGTTGGACCACGCCACCGAGGGTCTGTGCGTGCGGCTGCTCCCCGTGCTCGACGCCCTCGACCTCGCCACGGCGCACCTTCGCGGCCAGGCCGAGACGAACGACGCCGGCAAGGCGCTCGAGCAGATCGACGCGCTGCTCCGCGACATCCTCGCCCGCGAGGGCGTCGAGAAGATCGACGCCGTCGGTGTCCCGTTCGACCCGACCATCCATGACGCCGTCGGCCACGTGCCCGCAGAGCCGGCGCGACTGCCGCGCCGGGTCGACCGGCCGCCGGGTCGCCCGATCCTGCCGGCGACAGCCGACGCGGGCGGGCCCGAAGGACGCCGGGTGGTCACACGTCCAAGCACGCCGCCAAGGCGAAGAGCCCCAAGCCACCTGCTCAACCAGCCGGCCCGACGGTGGCTCAGGTCATGCGGGCGGGCTACCGGATGAAGTCCAACCTGCTGAGGCCGGCGATGGTCCTCGTCGGGGGCTGACGCCAACCATGGCTCCCCAGAGGGATTGGTACACGACCGACTACTACAAGGTGCTCGGCGTCTCGGACACGGCGACCGACAAAGAGCTGCGCCGCGCCTACCGCAAGCTCGCCAAGCAGTACCACCCGGACTCGAACCCCGGTTCCGAGGACAAGTTCAAGGCGATCTCGGCGGCCTACGACGTCCTCGGCGACGCCGAGAAACGCAAGGAGTACGACGAGGTGCGGCGCCTCGGTCCCCTGAGCGGCCTCGGCGGCTTCGGCGGGGGCGGCGGAGGTGCCGGTGCCGGCAACGGGAGCTTCAACTTCCGCATCGACGACCTCTCGGACATCTTCGGCGGCCTGTTCGGCCGCGGGCGCCAGAGCACGGGCGGTGGCCGCGGCGGCCCCGGCTCCGGGCCGAGGCGCGGTCACGACCTCGAGGCCGAGCTCCACCTCGCCTTCCAAGAAGCCGTCGACGGTGCGGTCACGACGGTCAACGTCATGAGCGGCACCCGGTGCTCGACGTGCGGCGGCTCGGGCTCGCGCCCCGGGACGGCGCCCGTCGTCTGCCCGCGCTGTGGCGGGCTCGGCGTGCTCAACGACAACCAGGGGATGTTCTCCCTCTCCTCGCCCTGCCCCGAATGCGGCGGGCGCGGGACGAAGATCGTCGACCCGTGCCCGACTTGTCACGGCACCGGGCTCGAGCAGCGCCAGCGCCAGGTCAAGGTCAGGATCCCCGCCGGCGTCGAGGACGGCCAGCGCATCCGGGTGAAGGGCCGCGGCGATCCGGGGGCCAACGGCGGCCCCGCCGGCGATCTCTACGTGACCGTGCACGTCGCCGCCCACCCGCTCTTCGGCCGCAAGGGCCGCAATCTGACCCTGGCGGTCCCCGTCACCTACCCCGAGGCGACTCTCGGCGGCGCGATCACGGTGCCGTCGCTCAGCGGGCCGGTCACCTTGAAGGTCCCGCCCGGGACGCGACAGGGCCGGACGTTCCGTGTGAAGGGCAAAGGGATCACGACCGGCTCCTCGACGGGCGACTTGCTGGTCACCGTCGACGTCGTCGTGCCGTCGCACCTCACCGACGACCAGCGCAAGGCGGTCGAAGCGCTCGCGAAGACCTTGGACGAATCGCCCCGGCAGCACCTAGGAGTATGACGATGGCCTACAAATCGCCAGATCAAGGCTTCGGCGAAGGCTCCACCCGAGCCGTCTATGTCATCTCGGTCGCAGCCGAGCTCGCCGGCGTGCACCCGCAGACCCTTGCGCATCTACGAGCGCAAGGGCCTCTTGGACCCGGCCCGCACAGGCGGGGGCAACCGCCGTTACAGCGAGGCGGACATCTCCCATCTCCGGCGGATCCAGGAGCTCACCGCCGCCGGGCTGAACCTCGAGGGTGTGAGGCGCGTGATGGCGCTCGAGAGCGAGATCGTCCGCCTGCGCGCCGAGCTCGAGATGACCCGGGCGGCCGCCCGCGAGGCGATCGAGCAGACCCACCGCCAGTACCGGCGCGACCTCGTGCCGGTGTCCACCAACCGGCTCCCGGCCCGCCGCGCCCCGAACAGGTAGCACCTCTGCCCGCTCCGTGAGGGTGGGCCACCAACCGACAGACCCAAGGGAACACCAGCATGACTCTCGACCCGAACCGTTGGACGCTCAAGACCCAGGAGGCTCTCCGCGACGCCATCGCGCTCGCGAAGGACTCGCACCACGCGGAGGTCGGCGCCGATCATCTCCTGTCAGCGGCCCTGTCTCAAGACGGCGGGGTCGCCATTCCGCTCCTCGACCGTCTCGGCATCGCGCCGCTGTCGGTCCGCAACAAGATCGCCGAGTCCCTCGCCAGGGTCCCGAAGGCCTATGGCACCTCGGAGCCGTCCTTGAGCCGCGAGCTCTCGGAGGCTTTCGAGCGCGCGGACAAGGCACGCACCGACATGGGCGACGAGTACCTGTCCGTCGAGCACCTCCTATTAGCCCTCGCCGACCGCCTCGGGGTCGACCACGACGACCTCCTCCGGGCGCTGCAGGCCGTCCGGGGCAGCCACCGCGTCACGTCGCAGAACCCCGAGGAGCAGTACCAGTCGCTCGAGAAGTACGGCCGCGACCTGACCGAGCTCGCGAGGCAGGGCAAGCTCGACCCGGTCATCGGTCGCGACGACGAGATCCGCCGGGTGATCCAGGTCCTCTCGCGGCGCACCAAGAACAACCCGGTGCTCATCGGCGAGCCCGGGGTGGGAAAGACCGCCATCGTCGAGGGACTCGCCACGCGCATCGTGGAAGGCGACGTGCCCGAGTCGCTCAAGAACAAGCGGCTCATCGGCCTCGATCTGGCCTCGATGGTCGCCGGCGCGAAGTACCGGGGCGAGTTCGAAGAGCGCCTGAAGGCGGTGCTGAAGGAGATCTCCGATTCCGAGGGTGAGATCGTCACCTTCATCGACGAGCTGCACACCATCGTCGGGGCCGGGGCGGCCGAGGGCGCCATGGACGCCGGCAACATGATCAAGCCGATGCTGGCGCGAGGCGAGCTGCGCATGATCGGCGCCACGACCCTTGACGAGTACCGCAAGTACATCGAGAAGGACGCCGCCCTGGAGAGGCGTTTCCAGCCCGTCCTCGTGGACCAGCCTTCTGTCACCGACACGATCGCGATCCTGCGCGGCCTGAAGGAGCGCTACGAGGTCCACCACGGCGTCCGCATCCAGGACGCGGCCCTCGTGGCCGCCGCGGTGCTGTCCGACCGCTACGTGACGGGCCGGTTCCTTCCCGACAAGGCGATCGACCTCGTCGACGAAGCCGCCAGCCGGCTCCGCATGGAGATCGACTCCATGCCGACCGAGATCGACGTGGTGACGCGTCGCGTCCGCCAGCTCGAGATAGAGCGCGTCGCCCTCCAGAAAGAAACGGACCCCGCTTCGGTCGAGCGCCTCGCCAAGCTCGAGGCCGAGCTCGCCGACCTGCGCGAGCAGCAGACGGCGATGACAGCGCACTGGCAGGCCGAAAAGGACGCCATCTCCGCCATCAGGGACCTGAAGGGCGAGCTCGAGGCCGCCCGCCAGGAGGCCGAACGCCACGAGCGCGACGGTGATCTGGGAGGGGCCGCCGAGATCCGCTACGGGCGCGTCCCTGATCTGGAACGGCGCATACAGGGCGCGACCGACAAGCTCGACGCCCTCCAGTCCGAGCAGAAGATGCTGAAGGAGGAGGTCGACGCCGAGGACATCGCCGAGGTCGTCAGCCGGGCGACAGGAGTACCGGTCTCCCGCCTCATGGAGGGCGAGGTCCGCAAGCTCGTCGAGCTCGAGGATCTGCTCCACCGGCGCGTCATCGGGCAGGACGAGGCCGTGACGGCCGTCTCGAACGCCATCCGGCGCAGCCGCGCCGGGCTCTCCGATCCCGACCGTCCCATCGGGTCGTTCCTGTTCCTCGGCCCGACCGGCGTCGGCAAGACCGAGCTCGCCAAGGCCCTCGCCGAGGTTCTCTTCGACGACGAGCGGGCGATCATCCGCATCGACATGGGCGAATACCAAGAGAAACACAGCGTTTCGCGCCTCGTCGGCGCACCCCCCGGTTACGTCGGCTACGAGGAGGGCGGCCAGCTGACCGAGTCGGTGCGGCGCCGCCCATATGCGGTCGTGCTGCTCGACGAGATCGAGAAGGCGCACCCGGACGTGTTCAACATCTTGTTGCAGGTGCTCGACGACGGGCGCCTGACAGACGGTCAGGGCCGGACGGTCAACTTCACGAACACCGTGCTGATCATGACCTCCAACCTGCCGCGGCGACCCGCTGCACGTCTTCAAGCCCGAGTTCGTCAACCGTATCGACGAGATCGTCCGCTTCCGCCCCCTCGAGCGCGAGGACCTCTTCGCCATCGTCGGGATCCAGCTGTCCGAGCTGAAGCGGCGCCTCGAGGCGCGGCGCATCGGGATGGACGTCACGCCCGAGGCCGAGATCTGGCTGGGCAACCACGGTTACGACCCGGACTTCGGGGCCCGCCCGCTGCGCCGCATCATCCAAAAGGAGATCGGCGACCCCTTGTCGGTCGCCCTGCTCGAGGGCAGGTACAAAGAGGACGACACGGTCAAGGTCGAGGTGCTCGACAACAGGATCGTCCTCGCCTGAGCGCCCGGCCCCGCGGGCCTCGCCGCGCCCGGTGATATGGGACGATGCGGTCCATGCGCAGGCTTCGTCGGCTCTCGCCGGCCTCGCCGTCGTCCTCTCGAGCGTCCTCCCGGGTCCTTCCCGGACCAGTCGGCGGCCTCCGTCTCCCGGTCCCGGTTCGCGGTCCCGTCGTCGGCACGCCAGCTGATCGTGGTGTCGAGCCGGACGTTCGACCCGGCCGACTACCTGGCGAGCTTCCGGAGCCTTCCGACGTGCCGGCCCGGCGGCCCCCTGGGTGCAGGTGTACGGGACCTGGCAGGCCGAGACCGGCCGCGGCCACCTGCTGACGACCCGCCGCGAGGGAGACGGGGCGACGCCGGTCGGAGTCTTCTCCGTCGGCTCGACCGTGTACGGCAACTACCCCGAACCGGGCGGCCTGCACGAGCGGTACCACCGTCTCGTGTGCGGTGACTGGTGGGACGAGGACAAGTACTCGAGCCGGTACAACCGCTTCGTGCACGTGCCGTGCGGGACGACACCGGCCTTCGCGGCGTCCTCGGAGGCACTGTGGACCGACTACAGCGTCTATGCCTACCTGGCCGTGATCGACTTCAACGTCGACCCGACCGTCGCCGGCGCGGACGCCCCCGGCTCGGGGATCTTCCTCCACGTCTGGGAGAACGGCCCGACGCACGGTTGCGTGGCGCTGCCGCTCCCGGATCTGGTGAAGGTGCTGCGGTGGCTGAATCCCGCCGACCACCCGGTCATCGAGATCGGCACCACCGCCGAGGTGAACGGCTCGGGCCGGTTCAGGCCTTGACGTAGGGCTGACCGTCGGCCCTCGGCGGGCGGCCCCTGCCGACGAACCCCGTGACGGCGACGATCGTGGCGGCATACGGGATCATCAGCAGCAGATCGGAGGGGATGGGCGAGCCGATCGTGCCGAGCACGTTGGCGAGGCCGAGCGTGAAGCCGAAGAACAGCGCCGCGCCGGTGGCGCCGAGGGGCGTCCAGCGTCCGAAGATCATGGCGGCGAGGGCGATGTAGCCCTGGCCGGAGCTGATGTCCTTGCCGAAGGACCCCACCGAGCCGATGGTGAGGGAGGCGCCTCCGATTCCGGCGACGAGACCGCCCAGGAGCACGTTCCGGTACCTCGTCCAGAGCACCTTGATGCCGACGGTGTCGGCTGCCGTCGGGTGCTCACCCACCGCCCGCGACGCGCAGCCCCCAACGGGTCTTGAAAAGGCCGATGTGGACGAGGGCCAGCATGGCGTAGGTGATGTAGAGGAAGATCGTCGAGTCGAACAGGATCGGGCCGATGATGGGTATGTCGCCCAGCACCGGGATCTTGATGGGACTGAAGGTGTTCGGCGAGTTCAGGCGGTTCTGGTACGGGACGAGTGCCTGGTCGTAGAGGTACCCCGTCAGTCCCGAGGCGAAGACGTTGAGCACCACGCCGACGATGATCTGGTCGACCATGTAGCGGATGGCGAACACCGCCAGCAGCGCCGCCAGAAGGCCACCGGCGAGCGACCCGGTGATCAGGCCGAGCCAGAGCGAGCCGAAGGCGCTCGCTATGACCGCGGCCCCGAACGCGCCCAGCAGCAGCTGGCCCTCGATGGCGATGTTGATGACGCCGGATCGTTCGCACAGACAGCCCGAGAGGGCGCCGAGGATGAGCGGGATCGCGGCCAGCATTGTGGCCTGCATGAGCGACACGAACGGAAGGGGGACGAGGCCGGCGTCCGCCCAGCACAGAAATGACACGACGAAGGCGATCCCTGCGGTCGCGCTTATCACGCCCCGGGGCAGCTTGGAGAGGTTGAAGACGGCGTAGGCGACGCCGAGCACGACGGAGAGGGCGCCCAGTCCCTCGCAGACCGGCCCGGGCGCGAGGCTGAGGTTCGGCACGTTGACCGCCGCGCCGGTGAGGGTGAAGGTGAACACGGCGTCGCCGGAGTTGGCGAGAAGGCCGAAGACGAAGATGTCGACGAGGCCGAGCGCCACGAAGAGGCCGCCGAAGGCCTTCTGCCTGTCGAGGGAGAACCCCTCCTCGTGCAGCAGGGGAACAGTCGTCATGAGCCCCATCCCTGGGCGAGGAGCTGGCCACCTTCGCCGGCGCCCCGGCGCCGAAGGTGGAATATCTCCCGCACGAGCGGCGGAGCGGCCACGAAGAGCACGATCAGTGCCTGGATGACCGTCACGATGTCGACGGGTATCTGCGTCTGGGCCTGCATCTGGATGCCCCCGGCGTGCAGGGAGCCGTAGAGGAGGGCGGCGAGCACGACGCCCCCGGGGCTGGCGCGGCCGAGGAGGGCGACGGTGATGGCGTCGATGCCGTAGGTCCCGTAGATCTGCGGGGTGAGCTGGAAGTCCGTTCCGAGGACGACCGACGCCCCGGCGAGGCCCGCCAGGCCGCCGGCGATCATCATGACCACGACCCAGGTCCGTTCCGGGCTCATCCCGGCGCTGCGCGCCGCGCTCGGGTTGGCCCCGACGGTGCGCAGCTCGAAGCCGACGGTGGTCCTGTTGAGCAACCACCAGACCGCGGCCGCGGCCGCCAGCGCCACGAGGAAGCCGGCATTGATCCGCAGGTTCGACCCCGCAAGATGGGGAAGGGTCGCGTTGGCGGCGACGCTCGGGCTTATCGGGTCGGTACGGCCGGGCTGGCGGAAGACCGTCAGACCGAGCAGGTACAAGAGCAGGAACTCCATCACGTAGTTGAGCATGATGGTGACGATCACCTCGTGGGCGCCCGTGCGGGCCTTCATGTCCCCCACGAACCACCCGACGAGCGCCCCGCCCGCGAACCCGCCGATGACGGCGACGACGACGTGGATCACCACCGGCAGGTGCACGGCGAAGCCGATCCAGCCTGCGACCATCGTCCCGCCGATGAACTGGCCCGTGGCGCCGATGTTGAAAAGTCCGGCCCGGAAGGCGAGGGCGACGGACAGCCCCGAGAGGATGAGCGGCGTGGCGTTGACCGCGGTCTCGGACAAGGGGTTGAAGATCGCCGCCGTCGAGCCCCCGTGGAAGGCGGCCGACACCGTATGGGGGTTGAGGATGGAGCCTTCGAACATCGCCGAGTAGGCGGAGGCCGCGATGGTCCAGGCTTGCGAGAAGGCTGTTCCCGGGTGGGAGAAGACCTTGCTCCAGGCGTGCAGCACGACCGGGCTCGTGAAGGCGATGAGGAGCCCGCCGATGACGATCGCCGAGACGATGGCGAGGAAGGTCACGACGGCCGAGTTGCCCTCCAGCACCGCGTTCAAGAGGGCGTGCGCCGAGATGCCGCCGCCCTTGCGGGCCGCCGCCGGCGTCGCCCCGGTGGCCGGGTCGACGCGGCGGACTCGGGCACCGGGGACTCGGGCGCAGCCTGGGCGGTCGTGGGCACGGACGGATTCGACCGGGGTCCCGCCCGCGCCGTCGGTGTGCTCGCTCATGCCGGTTGCGCCTCGACCAGCGTCGTCGGACGTGCCCGCTCCGGCCATGAGCAGGCCGAGCTCCCCGATGGACACGGTGGGGGGCCGGATGCCTGCGATGCGCCCCTCGTACATGACGATGATCCTGTCGGCGAGGGCGTAGATCTCGTCGAGCTCGGTCGAGCAGATCAGCACGGCGGCACCGCCGTCTCGGGCGGCGACGATCTGGTGGTGCACGAACTCGATCGAGCCGACGTCGAGACCCCGCGTGGGCTGGTTGGCGACGAGGAGCCGCACGTCGCGCGAGAGCTCGCGGGCGACGATGACCTTTTGCTGGTTGCCCCCCGACAGGTTGCCGACCGGCATTCCGATCGAGGTCGCCCGGATGTCGTACTCCGCCATCCGCTTGGTGGCGCCGTCCGCGATGGCGCCGAGATGAAGGGACAGCCCCGACGCGTAGGGCGGCCGGTTGTAGACGTCGAGGACGAGGTTCTCGGCGACCGAGAACCGCTCGACTATCCCGTCCTCCTGCCGGTCCTCGGGGATGTAGCTCACGCCGGACTCGAGCACGGTGCGCGTCCGCGCCCCCGTCAGATCGCGGCCCGCGACGCGGATCGTGCCCGCCTTCACCGGCTGGAGGCCGAGCAGCACCTCGCACAGCTCGTGTCTGGCCGTTGCCCTGCACACCTGCGATCCCGACTATCTCGCCCCCGCGGACCTCGAACGAGATCCCGTCGACGACCGCGCGCCCGGTGGCGTCCTCGACCCGGAGACCGTCCACCTCCAAGATGACCTCGGCGGGGCGGGCGGGGTCCTTGTGGACCTTCAGCTCGACGGCGCGCCCGACCATCAAGGTGGCCAGCTCCTCGTCGGTCGCGGTCACCGGTGGCGATCCCGACGACCGCGCCGCGCCGGATGACCGTTATCCGGTCGGCGATCTCCTGCACTTCCTTGAGCTTGTGGCTGATGAAGATGATCGAGGTCCCGGAGGCCTTGAGCTCCCGCATGATGCGGAACAGGTCCTCGGTCTCGCCAGGGGTGAGGACGGCGGTCGGCTCGTCCAAGATGAGCACGCTCGCCTCGCGGTGCAGGCGCCTTGACGATCTCGACGCGCTGTTGGATCCCGACGGGAATGTCCTCCACGAGCGCGTCCGGATCGAGGGCGAAACCGAAGCGGTTCGAGAGCTCGAGCACCTCGTTGCGCGCCCGGCGCCTGTCGAGGAGGCCGAGGAGCTTGGTGCGCTCGACTCCGAGCATGACGTTCTCGGCGACGGTGAAGACCGGCACGAGCATGAAGTGCTGGTGGACCATGCCGATCCCGGCGGCGAGGGCGTCGCCGGGGTTGTGGAACATCGACAGGCTTGCCGTCGAGGAGGATCTGGCCCTCGTCAGGCTGGAGGAGCCCGTAGAGGACGTTCATCAACGTCGACTTGCCGGCGCCGTTCTCGCCCAGGAGCGCGTGGATCTCGCCCTGCTCGACGGTGAGGTCGATGCTGTCGTTGGCGACGAGGCTCCCAAAGCGTTTGGTGATCCCACGCAACTCGAGTTGCAGCGCGGCCTCCTAGCGAACATGGCACGTCCCGGGGCGGTACGTTACCTCACCGCCCCGGGACGGGCACTGTCACATCTGGATCGTGACTACACCGCGCTCTTGGTCGGGGGTCTCGATCATGCCGCTCTCGATGCCCGCCTGCACCTGCGCCAGCTCCTTCTTCAGCGACGCGGGGACCTTGCTGTTCCACTGGTGGAACGGGGCAAGCGCCACGCCGCCGTTCTTGAGGGTGCCGATGTAGTTGCCGCCCTTGAAGGTGCCGCCCTGGGCGCTGTAGATGGCGGCCTTCACGGCAGCCTGGATGCCCTTGGTCACGCTCGTGATGAAGTACGGGCAGTACTTGGCGGCGCTGATGCAGCCGTCGGTGTCGACCCACTCCATGTTGACCTTGCCGCCGCTCTGGTCGGCGCTCTTCACCGCAGCCGCCGCACCGAGACCGACGTTGCCGGCCACGGGGAAGATGATGTCGGCCTTCTCGGCGATGAAGGTGTTCGTGAGGCGCTGGCCCTTGCCCTGGTCGGTGAAGTCACCGGTGAACGAGCCCTTCTGCGTCTTCTCGTTCCACCCGAGCACCTGGACCTTGGTGTGGTGCTTCAGGTTGTAGTACTGCACGCCGTCCCAGTAGCCGTCCATGTAGATCGTCACGGTCGGGAGCTGGATGCCACCGAAGGTGGCGACGACGCCGGTCTTGGACATGCCGGCGGCGAGGTAACCGCCGAGGAAGCCGTCCTGGACCGTGTTGAAGACCAGGGCGTCGATGTTCTTGACCGGCCGGGGAGTAGGTGTAGTCGACGATGGCGAACTTCGACTTGGGGTTGCTTCACCGCGGCCTTCTGGGTGTCAGTGCCCATGAGGAAGCCGACCGTGACGATGATGCCGCACTTTTCCGCGACGAAGGTGTTGATGTTGGGGATGTAGTCGCTCTCGGAGCTCGACTGCAGGTACTTGCCGGTGATCTTGGACGGCCTGCCTGCAACCGCCTGCTGCACGCCTTGCCACGAGGAGGCGTTGAAAGACCTGTCGTCGATGCCGCCGGTGTCGGTCACCATGCAGGCAAGGAACTTTCCGGCATGTGCGGCCTTGGTCGTGGCTGTGATGCGCCGGCTTTGCCGTCGTCGCGCCCGACGAAGCCGCGCCAGAGGCAAGCAGGCCTCCGACGCCCAGGGCAAGGACCGACAACAGGATTAGTCGCTTCATTTTTCTGCGCCTCCCAGATGGACAGTAATAGTTACCGTTACGTTACGGCCCGGGAACCTCGCCGCGCCAGGCCCGATGTCCCCCGCCCGCATGTAACGGGACCGCGCCAGTATGACGCCGTTTCGAAACATTTGCCCGACGGAGCGGTCCCGCCCGGGCGGGCCCCCGCCGTCGCCTCCGAGCTCCGGCGCACCCGGGCCCTACCTGGGACCGACATCGGCTCGGCTACACTTGCCCGGCCGGGCCGGCGCGGAGATCGCCCAGCTCACGGCTTAATTCTCTCGATGATCCGGAGGCTTGTGTGCCTGCGACCGTAGTGGTCGGAACCCAGTGGGGCGACGAGGGCAAAGGCAAGCTCACCGACCTGTTGGCGAAGGACGTCCACCTGGTCGTCCGCTACCAGGGGGGCCACAACGCCGGCCACACGATCGTCGTGGGCGGCGAGACCTTCGCCCTGCAGCTCATCCCGAGCGGGATCCTCTACGACCATGTCGTGCCGGTCATCGGCAACGGTGTCGTCGTCGAGCCGACCGTCCTTCTCGCCGAGTGCGCCATGTTGCAGGCGCGTGGGGTCGACGTGAGCCGCCTCGTCGTGTCCGGCAACGCCCATCTCGTGATGCCCTACCACGTCGAACTCGACAAGGTCACAGAGCGCTACCTCGGCAAGGCCAAGCTCGGCACCACAAAGCGCGGTATCGGGCCGGCCTACGCGGACAAGGCCGCCCGTATCGGGCTGCGGGTCCAGGACCTGCTCGACGCCAAGATCTTCCGGGAGAAGCTCGAGGTCGTCCTGCGGGAGAAGAACGCCATCCTCGCCAAGGTGTACAACCGTCTCCCCGTCGACGCCGACCAGATCGCCGCCCAGTACCTCGACGAGGTCGCGCCCGCCCTCGCCCCGATGATCGGCGACTCGGTCCGCCTCGTGCACGAGGCGCTCGACGCCGGCCGCCAGGTCATGCTGGAGGGCGCCCAGGCCACCTTCCTCGACCTGGACCATGGGACCTATCCCTTCGTCACGTCCTCGAATCCGACGGCCGGCGGCGCCTGTGTCGGCACCGGGATCGGGCCTCGCGACGTCGACCGGGTCATCGGCATCGCCAAGGCCTATCTCACCCGGGTGGGGTCAGGACCTTTTCCCACCGAGATCGAAGGGGCCGAGGGCGACATGCTCGTCGACCTGGGCCATGAATACGGGACGAACACCGGGCGCAGGCGCAGGCCCGGATGGCTGGACCTCGTCCTCCTCGATCACGCTGTACGGCTCAACTCCCTGTCCGAGATAGCCGTCACCAAGCTCGACGTCCTCTCCGCCTTCGAGACCATCAAAGTCTGCGTCGGCTACCGGGACGGGGACGACCTTTACGACCATGTCCCGTACCACCAGTCCGTGCTCCACCGCGTGCAGCCGGTCTATCGGGAGATGCCGGGTTGGTGCTCGGATATCTCCCAGGCGAGGTCCGTCTCGGATCTGCCCCAAGGTGCACGCGCCTACCTCGACGCCATCGCCGAGCACACCGGCGTGCCGGTCAGCTATGCGGGCGTCGGCCCCGGGCGCGAGCAGTACGTGCGTCTCGCGCAGTGAGTGTGACAATGCGCGAAAGCGCGGCCGACGAACCGACGCGCGGGGAGACAGATCGCATGATCCCCCGCTACGCCATGCCGGAGATGGCGACCATCTTCGCCGATGAGGCGCGCTTTCGCCTATGGCTCGAGATCGAGCTCCTGTCAGTTGAGGCCCTGTCCAGGCTCGGTGTCGTCCCTGAGGACCATGCCGCGGCCTGCCGCGCCCGCGCACCGCAGGTGGACGCCGCCTTCGTGCGGCGTGTGGCGGAGCGAGAAGCCGTCACGGACCACGACGTCGCCGCCTTCGTCGACGTCGTGCAATCGGCCATCGGCGCACCCGAGGGATCATGGATCCACTACGGCCTGACGTCCTCGGACGTGACCGACACAGCCCTGTCGGCGAGCCTCGTCAAAAGCGCCGGCCTTCTCATCGAGGCGGTCGACGGCCTCATCTCCGTTCTGAAGCGCCGCGCCTTCGAGCTCGCCGAGGTACCGACGGTCGGACGGACGCACGGCATGCACGCCGAGCCCACGACATTCGGCACCAAGCTCGCGCTGGCCTGCCTGCAGGCCGATCGCGACAGGACACGACTTCACCGCGCGAGACAGGCCGTCGGCGTGGGCAAGCTCTCGGGCGCGGTGGGCACCTACTCGAACATCGACCCGTTCGTGGAGCAGTACGTGTGCGGAGCCCTCGGGTTGCTGCCGGTTCCCGCGACGCAGGTGATCGCCAGGGACCGCCACGCCGAATACCTGTACGCCTGCACAGCTCTCGGCACAACGGTCGAGACGCTCGCCACCGAGATCCGCCACCTGCAAAGGACCGAGGTCGGCGAGGTCGAAGAGCCCTTCAGGGCGGGGCAGAAGGGCTCCTCCGCCATGCCCCACAAGCGCAACCCGATCACCTCCGAACGCCTGGTCGGCCTTGCCCGGGTGCTGCGCGGCTACCTGCTGGCCGGGCTCGAGGACGTCGCTCTTTGGCACGAGCGTGACATCTCCCACAGCTCGGTCGAGCGGATAATCCTCCCGGACGCGAGCATGCTCGCCTACTACGCGGCCAAGACGATGACGCGGCTTGCCGACGGGCTGGTCGTCAATACCGAGCGCATGCGGGAGAACCTGTTCGAGGGATCGCACGGCCTCGTCTTCTCCCAGCCCGTGCTTTTAGCCCTCGTCGGCACGGGGATGACGCGGGAGGCCGCCTACCGCGTCGTGCAACGCGATGCACGCATCGCCCATGAGCAAAGGCGCCCGTTCCGCGACGTTCTCCGGGAGGATGCGGAGTTCTCGGGTGCTTTCCCCGATGGGGACGCGGCGTCAAAGGCGCTGGACGAGGCGTTCGACCTCTCCCGGTCGCTCGCCCATGTCCGGCGTACCTTTGCCGCCCTTGAGAAGGTGCCAGGCTGAGTCGCCGGCGCGGTGCCGGCACCTCGGCCCCGTCCGCGCTAGGAGCGCCGACTCCAGTGGATTCCAGCCCTCTGCAGAACCTCGGCCGTGACCCCGGCCTCGCGCCATGTGGCGTAGTCGATGCCCTTGCGTGACCCGTAATCCGCCGCGACCGTGACGAAAGCCTCTTCGAGCTCGGGAAGGTCATCCTCGGACTCGGCGCTGGCGCCTTCGATTCTGCGCTCGAGGTTGCGCCGCTCCTGAATCAGGTGAATCCGCTGCAAAGGATCGGCGGTCGCGAGCTTCGCCTCGAGGTCTGCGAGACGCGCTTTCAAGGTATCCGCACTCGTCGAACGGCCCCGACGCGGCTTGGACCGCTCCAGGGCGACAAGGTACCGGCGGACCGCATTTCCCTGTCGGCGACCCTCGGCCAACGCGTCTTTGTGGGAAGCGGAGAGACCTGGCTTGCTTGGCTTTTTTCTTGGTGGCATTCAACAAGTATTACCCATGACGACGCCGTAATCCAATGCGGGTTAGCCAAGGGCCGTGTTGAGGATCTATCCGAGGCCCGACATCGCCCCACAGACGACGATGTGCCGGGCGACGGGCGACGTCCGCTCGAGTATCGCCGGTCGCTCGGCCATGTCAGTGCAGGAGACGAAACCCTGATTTCTGCGGTGCATTGGCGGGCTCCACTCCTACTCGGAGGCCTCTCCACAAGATGGCCCCGCCCGTCGCGACACGAGCCATGGGAACTTCAACGGGAGGTGAGCACCGTGGAATTGGACGCCGGAGCCGACGCCCTCTCGTCAGGCACGATCGCAGGAGAGGGGGACGTATTCGTGTCTTCCGGCCGCACAGATTCAGTCGCGCTGGATGAGGAAGGTCCCCGTCGAGCGGCTCACAAGGCGCCCCTTCTCGTCCTCGATACGCGCCTCGGCAAAGGCAACCTGCTTCGCCTTGCGCATGACGGCGCCCCGCACGGCCAGCTGCTCGCCACATGACGCAGGACGCATCGTCTCGGTCTTGAGCTCGAGGGCCGCCCCGGTGCCGTCCTTGCCCGAAAGGCCTGCGTTCACGGCGAAGCTCATGGCCGCGTCCAGCACAACCGCGTGAACTCCGGCCTGGACGGTTCCTTTGTGGTCGCAGGCGACCGCTTTCGGCTCCCAAGATGCGGTCGCCCAACCGGCTCGGTCGTCGTCCTCGACGCCATAGTCGTCGAAACGCACGCCGATGGCGGCGAGGATCGGCACTCCGCCGTCGCCGAGCAACCGGGTCATGTCCTTTCCCGCTCGCTGGGCTTTCGGGCCTGGATCATCCGGGGTCTTGGTAGTCACGGCTTCACGGTACTCCCGGTCGCCAACCTCGGCCCAGGGAGAGGACGCGTCGCTATCGTTGAGCCGTGCCTGCCGCGGTCATCATCGACGCCGTACGCACACCCGGCGGCAAGCGCAATGGGAAGCTCTCGTTCTGGCACCCTGCCGATCTGTCCGCCGAAGTCCTCCGGGCCCTCGTCGTCCGCAACGACATCGATCCGGCGATCATCGACGACGTGATCATGGGCTGCCTCAGCCAGGTCGGCGATCAGGCATTGAACCTCGGGCGCAATGCCGTCCTCGCCGCGGGCTTTCCGGAATCGGTGCCCGCCGTCACCATTGATCGCCAATGCGGGTCGTCCCAACAGGCGCTCCATTTCGCCGCGCAGGGCGTCATGGCCGGCGCCTACGACGTGGTCATCGCCGCCGGCGTGGAGTGCATGACCAGGGTCCCGCTCGGATCCTCGATCGGCTCGGGCGTGGGCTTTCCCTTCGGCCCGGGCGTATCGGAGCGCTACGGGCCCGTCGGCGGTCTCGTGAGCCAGGGCATCGCAGGCGAGATGGTGGCCGACATGTGGGGGCTCTCGCGGGCAGATCTCGACGCCTTCGCCGCCGGCAGCCAACAGCGGGCGACCGCCGCCGTGGCGGAGGCCCGCTTCGACAATGAGGTCGTACCCGTGCCGGTCAAAGACAGCGAGGGCCACTTGACCGGCGAGACGCTCGGGGCCGACGAGGGCATCCGGCCCGGGACGACGGTCGAGACCCTTGCGGGCCTAAGGCCCGCCTTCAAGGCCGACGGCAAGCTCACCGCCGGTAACTCCTCGCAGATCACCGACGGCGCCTCCGCGGTCCTCGTCATGAGCGAGGAGAGGGCGGTGAGGCTGGGCCTTAGACCGCGGGCGCGCTTTGTGGAATTCGCCGTCGTGGGCGTCGACCCCGTGTCGATGCTCACCGGCCCCATCCCGGCGACGACCAAGGTGCTGGAGCGGGCCGGCATGAGCCTTAACGACATCGACCTCGTGGAGATCAACGAGGCGTTCGCCTCCGTCGTGCTCGCCTGGGCGAAAGAGCATCACCCGGACCTCGAGCGGGTCAACGTCAACGGCGGGGCCATCGCCCTCGGCCATCCCATCGGGGCCTCGGGCACCAAGCTCATGGCGACGCTTCTCTGTGAGCTGGAGCGCTCCCGGGGCCGCTACGGCCTGGAGACGATGTGCGAAGGCGGGGGGCTGGCGAACGCGACCATCATCGAGCGCCTCGGCTGACTCGGCCCGTGTCCCGCGGGCCGTCGCCCGGAGTGCCGGGCCGGCCTACCGGGACGGCTGGATCACCGGACGGCTGGATCAGTGGTACTGGGTGGCCATCATGGCCCCCACCACGATCCCGACGAGACCGCCGACGAGGTACCAGTTGCTCGTGCCACCGGGCATTATCCCCACGTAGTTCCCCACGATAAGCAGCAGCCCGAGGATGAGCAGAGCCAGCAGCACGGGCCCGTACCAGCGTGGGCTCTGCCGGACGCTCTTCGGGATCGGCGCCGTGTAGCGCTTGTTCACCTCGCGCGATTCCTTGGACGAGGTGGCCCGGTCCTTGGGCGGGGTGGCCCGGCCCGCCGAGGCGGGCTTCTTCTTCGAGGAGGTGCCTTCGTCTGATCCCGGACGTGCCTTGGCCACGAGCAACGAGGATACCTATGAATCGGCGGGACCGGTAACCTCGCGCTTTGTGGCCGTCAAAGTCGCCGTCGTCGACAACTACGACAGCTTCGTCTACAACCTCGTCCAGTATCTCGGCGAGCTCGGAGCCGAGCCCGTGGTGGTTCGCAACGACGCCGTCGACGTGGACGGGCTGAGAGCCCTCGGAGCCGGCGCCCTCCTCGTCTCGCCCGGGCCCGGCCGGCCCGAGCAGGCCGGCGTGAGCCTGGCCGCGATAGCCGAGCTCGGAGCCGAAGGTGTGCCGGTGCTGGGCGTCTGCCTCGGCCACCAGTGCATCGGGCAGTTGTTCGGAGGCCGCATCGTGCGGGCCCCCGAGATCCTCCACGGCAAGTCGTCGCCGATCCTGCACGACGGGCGGGGCGTCTTCAAGGGCCTCCCGGAGATCTTCGACGCCACCAGGTACCACTCGCTCGTGGTCGAGGCCGGACTCGGTCCCGCGACTGCCTCGAGGTGTCGGCCCGGACACGCGACGGGGCGATCATGGGCCTTCGCCACAGGACGCTGCCGATAGAGGGCGTGCAGTTCCACCCCGAGTCGATCCTCACCGGCCGGCCGGCCACGACCTGCTGGCGAACTTCCTCGAGCTCGCGTCGGCGGCAGTCTCCGCCTGAGCTGGCTGATCTGGCTGAGCCGGCTGATCGGTCCCCGCCTGAGGCCGGGAGCTGAACCGAGCCGCGTTGTCCGGAGGGCGCCCTAGCCGATCCCGGAGATCGTCGGCGTCGTGGTCGTCGTCGTGGTCGTCGTGGAAGTGGTCGTCGTGGTGGTCGTCTCGTCGTGGTGGTGCTCGTCGTGGTGGTCGCTGGCTCCTGTTCCACGTCGATCGTGACGGTGGAACCCGGCGAGACCTGCTGCCCGCCGGCAGGCGACTGGAAAGTCACGACGTTCGGCTTGTAGACCGAGTTCACCTAGACGATCACGTACCGGAGACCGGCATTATGGATGAGCCTTGGTTGCTGTCGTCACGAGCCTGTCGGTCACATAGGGCACGGTTGCCGGCGGACCTTCGGAGATTATTAGCTGGATCGCCGAGCCCTTCACGGCGGAGGTCCCCGGCCGCGGGTAGGTCGTGATCACCCAGTTGACAGGCACGGTGTTGGAGTACTCCGACCTGCCCACCACGACCGTGAAACCCGCCGCGAAAAGGGCGACCCGCGCCGTCTGTACGGACACGTCCTGGGTGAGCTTCGTCGGGACCACCTCGGTGGCAAGACCCTTGTAGACGGTGAGCGTCACGACGGTTCCACGGGCGTAGTAGCTCCCGCTCGAGGGCGACTCGGCGGCGACGGTGCCGATGAGAGCCGGATCGGACGTAGGCCTATGGACCACGCTCACGACGAATCCGAGGCCCCTTACGGTATTGGAGGCTTCGGCCAAGGGTTGGCCCACCACGTATTGCAACAGCTCCTGGCGCGGGCCACTCGAGACGGTCAGGTACACGGGTGAGCCCTTCACGACAAGGTCGCTCGTCTGCGGGTTCTGCGTCAGCACCAGGTGGAAGTTCGACCGGGTGCCTACGACGAAGCTGACCTTCGGGACCAGGCCCTCCTTGGTGAGTGCAGACTCGGCCTTTTGATACTGCATGCCTGTCACGTCCGTCGGGTGCACCGAGGCCTTGCCGCCGAACCAGCCGAGCGAGCGCCCGCCGTAGTAGCCGATGGCCCCGAGGGCCGCGATAAGCACGATGGCAGCTGCGGCCCAGGGCATCCAGCGTCGTTTCGGGTACTCGGTGGGGGCGCCCCCCGACGGGGAACCGCCGGCCTTGACGGTCTCTTGCACCGTCGTCGGCGCCACCGCCGGGCCTGTCGCGGCCAGCATCAGGGTCTGGTCGGTCGGGACAGCCGTCGTCTGGGCGACGCCGGTGGTCACCGTCGGCGGCGCGGCGAGCACGGGCTGGCCCCGCATGAAGCGCTCGAGATCGTCGTGGAGGTCCTGCGCCGTGGCGTAGCGGGCCTGAGGCTGCTTGGCCATCGCCTGCATGATGATCGCCTCGAGGTCCCTCGGGACGCGAGGCTCGATCTCGCTGGGAAGGGCAGCGGTCTCCGAGACGTGCTTGTAGGCGATCGCGACCGGCGTGTCGGCGGTGAAGGGCGGGCGGCCCGTGACCATCTCGTAGAGCACGACGCCGAGCGCGTAGACGTCGCTGCGGCCGTCCACTCCCAAGCCTTGGGCCTGCTCGGGCGAGAAATAGGTCGCCGTCCCCATGACGAGCCCGGTCTGGGTCACGGTCTCGCTCTGGCCGATGGCGCGGGCGATGCCGAAATCGGCGACCTTGACCTGCCCGTCGACGGTGATGAGGACGTTGCCCGGCTTCACGTCACGGTGCACGACCCCGTGGCGGTGGGCGTAGCTGAGAGCCTTGGCGATGTCGGCCGCGATGGCGGCCGCCCGCGTCGGCGAGAGCGGCGCCTGCGTGCGGATGATCGATGACAGCGGCTCGCCGTCCACGTACTCCATGACGATGAAGTAGGTGCGGTCGGCCTCGCCCCAGTCGAAGACGGGAACGATGTTCGGGTGTGACAGGTTGGCTGCCGCCTGGGCCTCGCGACGGAACCGTTCGACGAACGAGTGGTCCGAGGACAGCTCGGGGAAGAGCATCTTCAGGGCCACCGGACGGTCCAGGAGCAGGTCGTGAGCCAGGTAGACCTGTGCCGTCCCACCACGGGCGATCTGGCGGTTGAGCTCGTAGCGGCCGTTGTAGACCGGGGGCGGGGTGTCTGACATTGCCGGGGGAAGCCTATTCCCCATGCCGGGCCGACCGGGGAACCGCTCCGGAGGGTGGCTGTCGCTCATTGCTGCATCGCCAGGGCCTTTTGCAGCACGGCCTTGACGACAGGACCGGCTTCCTGCGCGCCGGTCACGTTATGGCAGGTGCCGCCGGGAGGGATGGGGACGATCGCCGCTACCGCGACTGTCGGGGTCTGGCCTGGGCCGGCCGGTGCGGTTGCGATGAGCCAATTGTACGTGCCGCAGCCTGTCCCATTGATCTGAGCGGTGCCGGTCTTGGCCGCGACCGGCGGGAACTGGTAGGGCGGGAACAGCCCGTACGCGGTCCCGAGGGGGTTCTCGGTGACCCCCAGCATGAGCTTGCGAACCGCCAGTGCCGTGCTCGGGGAGGTGGCGCGGGTCCAGGCATGAGGCCGGTAGGTCTCCACGACGTTGCCCTCGTTGTCGACGATCTGGTGGAGGAGGTGGGGCGCCATGATGACGCCGTTGTCGGCGATGCCCGCCGCGACGAGCGCCATCTGCAATGTCGTTGCTGTCACGTTCTCCTGTCCTATCGCCGATTTCATGAGGCTGGGCGTGTCACCGCCGAAGTCCCTCGGGGTGGGGAAGTTCGACGCCGCGGCCTCGCCCTGGGGCAGGTCGATCGGCGGCACGCGATCGAAGCCGAAGGCCGCTGCCTCGGAGTACAGCTTCTCGCGCGCCGAGACTCTGGCCCACAAGGGCAAAGGAAGTGTCGCACGAGCGCGGCGAACACCTGGACGAGGTTGCCTCCGCAATACTCGCCGGCGAAGTTGTAGAGCTGGACGCCCGCCGTCAACGGAAGAGTGATCGAGGAGACCGACTTGAACACATGACTCGCCAGCTGGGGCGCCTGGTCGTAGATCGCCGAGGCGTCGATGACCTTGAAGGTCGAGCCGGGCGCCCGCGCCTGGGCCGTGGCGTAATTGATGAGCGCACCGGTGTTGAGCAGCTGGTTGTAGCTCTTGTTCACGGCGTTGAGGTCGTGGACCGCGAAGAGGTTGGGGTTGAAGGTCGGGTTGCCGTACATGGCGAGGATGGCCCCGGTCTGGGGATCTATCGCGACCACGGCCCCGGTGCGTCCCGCCAGCGCGGCGGCGGCGGTCTCCTGCAGAGCCGTCGACACCGTGAGGGTGATGTCGTCCGTCGTCTGATGCTGGGTGAGCAGCTGTCCGAGTGTGGAGGCCGGGGAGCTGTGCTGGGTCAGGTACTGGTCGTACTCGGCCTCGAGCCCAGTGTTGCTCTCCTCGACGACCGAGTTGTAGCCCGTGAGGGCGGCGAAAAGCGTGGCCGTCGCCGGCGGATAGATCCTGAGCTCAGCAGAGCTGTCCTTCGTGGGCTTCGAATAGGCGAGCGTGGAGCCGTCCGCGCTGTAGATGTCGCCGCGCGGGAGCGTCCAGACGTCGATCTGGTTGGAGGGGTTGTCCGGGTTGTTGACCAGCGACTTCGCCTGGCGGACCTGGAAGTTGTTCAACTGCAGGAACAGCAGGACGAAGCACGACAGGAGTATGAAGCCGAGCCAGCGGATGCGCCGGTTGATCATCGGGCCGTCACCTCTACGGCACCGCCGTCGTCGTCGTGACGGCACCGGGCGCGGTAGTCGTGGTGGCCGCGGCCGGCGTGGTGGTCGTGGCGGCCCGCGGCCGGTGTGGTGGTCCGTGGTCGGCGTAGTGGTCGTGGCCACCACAACGGTCGTGGTGGTGCTGGCGGTCGTGGGCGTCGCGAATGTGGTCGTCGTCACGATGGCAGCTGTGGCGCTGGGACGCGATGTCGAGGTGACGGCCGGCACCGTCGTCGTCGTCACCGGTGCAGGAGTAAGCCGCGGACGCTCGAGCGAGAGGTCGCGGACGAGATTGCGGGCTGCTTGGTACGAGCTCTCCTCCATTCCCAGTTTCAAGTAGACGACGTTCGACGCCAGCAATTCGGTCGGCTTGAGCGTCGTGCGCTCGACCACGGAAGGCTTGAACCACAAAAGGCCGCCGGGCCGTCCTTGGAAGATCGCCACGTACCCCCGATCGAGCCCGACGAAGAACGAGGCGTTGTTGAACCAGACGACCACGCCGGCCGCGCCCCCGAGCACAGCCACGAAGAGCAGCATGAACACTGCGACCCGGATCGTCACGATCCGGTCCCTTCGGCTCCTTTGCCGTCTTTGCCGTCTCTTCTGCGGCACGAGGACCATCGGCCTCGTGTAGGCCGGCCTCGCCGCGGTCACCGACGACTTGGCGGCGAGGCGGGCCGCGGCTGGCGTGGGGGGCGGCCGGACGGCGGCTTCCCGTATCGGGGACGCGAGGGCGACCGCCTCGGTGACGGCGGCTGATTCCCCGGCGACGGCAGGCTCGGACGTGCCGCCGACGGCTTCGGGAAGCACGACGACCTCGTCGGACTCCGACGAGTCGTCACCCCCGAGGACCTCGACGACGACGACGGTCACGTTGTCCGTCCCGCCCCGCTGCAGGGCGAGCCGCACGAGCTCGCTGGCTGCGGTCTCGACGTCCCCGCCATCGATGAGAACCCGGGCGATCTCCTGCTCGCCGAGCTCGTTCGTCAGTCCGTCGCTGCACAACAGCAGCAGGCTCCCGGGCTGGAGATCCAGCTCCCAGCAGTCCACCTCGATGCTCGGCTCTATCCCGAGCGCCCGCGTCAATATGTGCTTGTGCGGGTGGACGGCCGCCTCGTCCGGGGTCAGCTCGCCACTGCGGACCATCTCCTCGACGACGCTGTGGTCCTCGGTCAGCTTGTGGACGCGCTCCTTGGCCCGGTCGAGGAGATAGCCCCGCGAGTCTCCGACATTGACCAGGGCGAGGCGAAGCTGCCCGTCGGCCTCGTCGCCGACGAGCGCCGCCGCGGTGAGGGTGGTGCCCATGCCCCGGAGGTTCCGATCGGCCTTGCTGCGGTCGTAGATGGCTATGTTCGCGTCGCTCACGGCCGCGAGCAGTCCCTGCGTGGTCCGGTCCCTGCGGTAGGCCTCGAGCAGATGCTCGACGGCGATGCGCGCCGCGACCTCGCCTCCGAGATGACCCCCCATCCCGTCGGCCACCGCTGCCAGGTCGCTCGTCGCCAGAGCAAGGTCCTGGTTGGTGGTACGCAGGTAACCGGTGTGGGTCGCAGCTGCCGTCCTGAGCCTGCTCACCGTGCGACCTCGAGGACGGTGCTGCCCACTTTTACCCGGTCCCCGCGGCGGAGCCGGACGGGATTCTCCAAGCGTTCGTCGTTCAGGAACGTGCCGTTCGTGGACCCGAGGTCCTCGAGCCACAGCTCGCCGCTGCGCCGGAAGACGCGGGCATGGATCGAGGAGGCGAAGGTGTCGTCGTCGAGCGGCACGGCGCAGCCCGGCGAGCGGCCGACGGTGACCTCGTCCCCGAGCTCGAAGACACGACCGCGGCGCTGGGGCGGATCGACCACGCGCAAGCGGAGCGGGAGCGCCCGGTCGGCGGCGACGGGGGCCGCGGTCGCGGCCTGGGGCGCCTGCTCGACCCGGGAGCGGCGCACCTCCACCCACACCATGCGCGCTGCGTAGACGAAGAAAAGCCAGATCGCTGCGAGCAAGAAGTACCGCAGGATCTCTAGGAGGGAGTGCGGCATGAGGTCCGGATCACCTAGGAGGGCTCGAACCTCAGGGCGGTCGTCCCGACCGATATCACATCGCCGACTACGAGGCGGTGCTCGCGGATCACGACGCCGTTCACGTGTGTCCCGTTGGTCGAGCCGAGGTCCACGACGAAGATGGCGTCGCCTTCACGACGCACCTGGGCATGGCGACGCGAGACGTTGGGGTCGTCGACGACGATGGCGCACTCGGGCAGGCGACCGATCGTGAGCAACTGGGAGCCGATCCCCACGCGACGTCCGTCCGGGAAGACGAGCCAGTCGGTGGGACGGTCGTCACCCTCCACGAGCTCGCTCTCGATCGCGAACGTGCTGACCGACAGATCGGGATCGACGTGGAGGTCCACCTTCACCGGACCTACGAACTGGTAGCCCTCTCTCCCTGCGTGCTCCCGCACTGCTGCCACCAGCTCACGCTCCAACGACCCGCCGAATTCCGGCGAAACGATCGAAGTCGTCGGTTGCCAAGAAGACGTGGAATTGGTTGGGGACTATGAAACCGTGGATCCCGACGGCGCGGCGGAGGTCCATCTCACGCGTCAGTCTCCGGCCCAGCTCGATCGGCTGGAGCTGGCCGCGGAACGCTTTCGCAAACGCACCCTCGACCAGACGCTCGAGGCGGCGCTCGAACTGCTGCAATCCCATGGTGCAAACAGACTACTGGCGCGGTGAACTGGCACGATGGCGCGAGACCGCCGAGCCGTTCGCGACGCGCGGCCTGGGAACCGAGTCCTCTCGGCGGCTATCGTCTCAGCAACGGGCGAGTGGCGGAATTGGCAGACGCGGAGGATTCAGGTTCCTGTGTCCGCAAGGACGTGGGGGTTCAAGTCCCCCCTCGCCCACCGGGTGATGTCCCGGGACAGAGTGCGCAGCTGTCCCGGGACATCCGGCTCTTCCAGACATCCCGGGCCGATGCCGCGGGACCGAAGGCTCACACGACCAGTCCGTGGGGGTCGATGACGAACTTGCGCGAAGCGCCCTTGTCGAAGTCCGCGTAGCCCTGCGGAGCTTCGTCGAGCGAGATCACCGTCGCGCGACCGCTTTGGCGATCTGCACCCGGTCATTGAGGATCGCCATCATGAGCCCGTGGTTGTACCGCATCACCGGGCACTGCCCCGTCGTGAACGACAAGGACTTCGCCCAACCGGTACCGAGGCTGATCGAGAGCGAGCCGACCCGCGCCGCCTCGTCGACGCCCCCGGGGTCTGCCGTCACGTAGAGACCGGGAATGCCGAGGGCACCACCTGCGGCGGTGACCTGCATGAGTGAGTTCAAGACCGTCGCCGGCGCCTCCTTGGCGGCCCCGTCACCGTGGCCCCGGGCCTCGAACCCGACGGCGTCGATGCCGCAGTCGACCTCGGGGACTCCGAGTATCTGAGGCGATCTGGTCCCGCGGGTCCCCACGGGTGACGTCCACCGTCTCGCACCCGAAGCTGCGGGCCTGCGCAAGGCGCTCCGCGTTGAGGTCGGCGACGATGACCACGGCCGCACCGAGAAGCTGGGCGCTCGCCGCCGCGGCCAGCCCGACCGGCCCGGCGCCGGCGACGTAGACCGTCGAGCCTGGCTTCACCCCGGCCGTCACCGCCCCGTGGAACCCGGTCGGGAAGATGTCCGAGAGCATCGTGAGGTCGCGTACCTTCTCCATGGCCTGGTCACGGTCGGGGAACCGCAGCAGGTTGAAGTCCGCATAGGGCGCCATGACGTACTCGGCCTGGCCACCGACCCATCCGCCCATGTCGACGTAGCCGTAGGCGGACCCGGGACGGTCCGGGTTGACGTTGAGGCAGATGCCCGTCTTGCCCTCCTTGCAATTTCGGCATCGGCCGCAGGCGATGTTGAACGGAACCGAGCAAGAGGTCGCCGACCTTGATGAACTCGACGTCCGGACCCACCTCGATGACCTCGCCGAGGATCTCGTGGCCGAGAACCAGGCCCGCGGGCGCCGTCGTGCGACCTCGCACCATGTGCTGGTCGCTGCCGCAGATGTTCGTGGCGACCACTTTCAAGATCACGCCGTGGTTGCACTTGCGACCGATGTTCGCCGGGTTCACCCCCGGACCGTCCTGAAGCTCCAGCTTCGGGTAGGCGATCTCGTGGACCTCCACCTTTCCCGGCTCGATGTAGGTCACTGCCCGGTTACCTGACATAGCGCTCCTCCTTTAAATTCACGATCGATCGTGGACTCGGTCATGAGCCGCGTTAGGGCAAGCCGATCCGGCCGCCTGGTCCCTAAACCGGCACGAGCCGGACGAGGCGCCCCCCGATGAGCCACTCGGTCACGTAGATGGACCCCGCGGCATCGGTTGCGACCCCGTGCGGGCTGTTGAAATGGCCGCTGTGAAGATCGGGCGGGCGGATCGTGTTGCCGAGATCGTCGAGGGCGTTCGGCCAGACCTCGGAGTCGCCATGCTCGAGCCTCACCGAGCCGCACGACGAACCTCGTCCATCGCCGTCGAACACGGCGACGCTGCCCTTGAGCTCCGTCACGAGGAGGAGCTCTCCGGAGGTGGCGATGCCCGACGGGCTCGTCAGGACCCCGGCGCCGAAATCTCGCAGGTACTCACCTCCAGTCCGAGGACGACGACACGTCCATTGCTCCGATCCGCCACGTACAGCTCCGGCGTCGTCCGGCGGCGGTCGATGACGACGTCATGAGGGGTGTCGAAGACCTTTCCGCTCTGCGAGCCGTCGATCGTCTCGAGGAGCTCCCCGCCCGGGCGTGAAGCGATGAAGGAGGCTCTTGCCGTAACCGTCGGCGACCCAGATCTCGCCTGATCCACCGAGGCGTTCCTCGTCGACGGCCACCGCGCAGGGGCTCCAGGCGTCGCGCTCGTAGGCCTCTTGATCCGGAGTCTCGATCTCGCCCTCGACGGCGCCATCGTCGAGCCCGACGAGCACGACCCGGCCTGGGCGGACGAAGTCGAGATATCGGGGCTGATGCGGCAGGAACTTGTGACCGTTGTCGGCCACCCAGACGGCTCTGTCCGCGCCGTCGCCGACGACGGTCATCTTGTGCATCTCGGTCAGCTCGGTCCCGACCTCCGAGCCGCATCAGGCCCTCGTTGTCGAACAGGGCGAGTGTCGCCCGGTCCGGCCTTGCGAACAGGACCGTTCCCTCCTCCAGGACCGCGACCCCGTGGTGAGCCCACCCGTCGTTGGGCACGTCCGGGAAAGACGATCTCCTCCCAGCGATAGGGGGCCGGGCCGATCATGACCTCAGCGGCCGGCATCGACGAGCCTCCTTTCGGGGACGGTGGCACCCTCGGGCACGGGCCGCGCCGCCGGCACCGGCGGAGCCGTGGTCCGTGCCGAGCCGGCGCCGGCAGGCTTGCGGGGCCGGTTCTCGCCTTCCCCCGCTCGATGTCATCAGGCCGGCGAGGCCTCGGGCCGGTCGGCGAGCCAGTCCTCGAGGCTCGCGACACGCTCCGGATGCTTGCGCGCTGCGGGCGAGGAATCCTGCACCGTACTGGGGCATCGGATCCTGGTCGGTCGGCTGGTAGCGCAGGTCGACGCTCCAGCGGACGTGGTCGGAGTTGTTGCCGGTCGAGGAGTGGATGAGCCGGTCGTTGAACAAGATGGCGGTGCCCGCCTTCACCGGCAGCGCCTTGACGCGGCGGCGCATCGAGCTGTCGAGGTGGCTGTCGTCGACCTCGAGGTAGCCGGTCGAGGAGTAGGTCTCCTCGTGGAAGCTCAGCACCTTGGTGTGCTGGGTGCGGGGGACCACCCGCAGGCAGCCGTTCTCCGGGGTGGCGTCCACGAGAGGGATCCAAACGGTGATCACGGGATTCGAGTTGGCGTCCGGCCAGTACGACTTGTCCTGGTGCCAGGGCACGGCGCCGGCGGCCACCTTGGGCACCTTCGGTCGGACGTTGTAGACGGGGTTGGAGAAGATCTCGGGCCCGATGAGGCTTTCGACCGCGTCGATGATCTTCGGGTTGCTCATCAGCACGAAGTAACCGGGAAGCCGGTCCCGCCAGCTGCGGCCGTAGGCGAGGAACTCCTGCTCCCCGAGCCCGTCGAACAGCCGGGCGAGACGGGTGCGGAAGGGCTCCTCGACGAGGGGGTCGGGGATCAGCCCGGCCGCGACGAGGTCGGCGGCCATCTGGTCGACCTTTTCCATCATGGCGGCGCGCGCCGGCTCGAGGTCGCCCTCGTCGAGGAGATCGGGCAGGACGAGGTATCCCTCCCCTTCGTACGCGGCGATCTGGGCGGTCGTGAGACTTCCCCCGCGAGGAGAGTCATCGGCTCCCCGTTCGACAGCCCCCGCGTCGTTGCCGTCGGCATCTGCCCTGGGCCTGCGGCGACCATCATGTGCGTGCCCCCTTTCCCGCCAGAGCGATCAGGAACGCCTGGAACCCGCGTCACCAGGTGCTTGTCCGAAACGAGCAATCGTTTTCCAAAGGAATATCATCGACAGGGGCGGTGGTCAACCTTCCGGAGACTCCTAGATCAAGGCCGACCGCCCGTGTTAGAAACAATTCCCGTGACACGCCCGCCTGCGCCCGAAGCCCGATTGCCCGAAGCCCGCTAAGTGGACTACTGGGATCAGTACTCCCGGTTCGTGCAGAACCGGGCGGCGAAACGTATCGCGTCGGTGGACGACGCTCGCCGCCTCGCGCGGCGCCGGGTGCCAGGAGTCGTCTTCACCTACATCGACGGTGGCGGCGGGGCGGGGCTGACGATGAGAGCCAACCGCGCCGCGATCGAGTCGGTCCAGTTCCGCCCACAGGTGGGCGTGACGATGGGCGTCCCTGGTCCTGAGCTCGCCACCTCGGTTCTCGGCTTCGACGTGTCGATGCCGGTGTTGATGAGCCCCGTGGGCTCCACCCGGATGATGAGCCCCCTCGGCGACGTCGCCGGAGTCCGGGCGGCGGGCAAGGCCGGGACCATCTTCACGCTCAGCTCGATGACCGGCCATGAGATGGGAGAGGTGACGGCGGCAGCGACCGGGCCGGCCTGGTTCCAGCTCTACTTCTTCGGCGGCCGGCCCGGGGCCGAGCAGCTCGTGGCGAGGGCGAAGGCCGCCGGGTTCAGCGCCCTCGTGGTGACGCTCGACACGCAGATCCCCGGTAATCGTGAACGCGAGGCTCGCATCGGGCTCAGCCCTCCCATCAGGCTCAACCGCCGGACCGTCGTCAAGATGGCGCCGCACGTCGCCCTGCGCCCGGGGTGGCTCGCTCGACCTGGTGCACGACCGGTTCCGGCTCGAGCTCGTGAACACCGCCAGCATCGGCCCGGCTGAGCACCCGATGTCGGTTCCCGACGCTCTTTTGCACTGGATCGCCGCGCCGCCCAGGTGGGAGGACTTCGCCTGGCTGCGCGAGCAGTGGGACGGCCCGATCCTCGCCAAGGGGATAATGACGGGCGACGACGCCAAGCGGGCCGTCGACGCCGGCGCCGACGCCGTCATCGTCTCGAATCACGGCGGCAGGCAGCTCGACTCGGTGCCGGCCTCGATCCAGTCCCTCGTCGAGGTCGTGGACGCGGTCGGCGATCAGGTCGAGGTCCTGGTCGACGGCGGGTTCCGACGCGGCGAAGACGTGATCAAGGCCCTCGCCCTGGGCGCACGCGCCGCCATGATCGGGCGGGCCTGGGCTTACGGTCTCGCCGCCGCCGGTCAGCCCGGCGTCGACCGCATGCTGGCGCTGCTGCGTGAGGACCTGGACCGCACCCTCCGGCTGCTGGGCTGCGCGTCGCTCGCCGAGGTGAACCGCGATCACGTGCGAGTTCCGGCCTGACTGGTAGCGCGCTCTCAGCGTCGGCGCCTGGACCGGGTATCATGGGCCTGCACCAGTCGCCACCACGCAGGCTGAGTGCTGTGCTGGTATCCGTCACTGGACTCCCGCTATAACGTGCGTGGAGCAAGAGGAGTTCCAGAGATGGCAGTAGGTACTGTGAAGTGGTTCAACGCCACCAAGGGTTTCGGGTTCATTGCACCCGACGGTGGTGGCGAGGACCTCTTCGTTCACCAGTCAGAGATTCAGGCGCAGGGCTACCGCGAGCTGCTCGAGGGCCAGCGGGTTGAGTTTGAAGTCACCCAGGGCAAGAAGGGCATGCAAGCCAGCAGCGTCCGCGCGATCTGAAGTCCCACGCCCGCAGCCGCAAGGCTGCGGGCGTGAACCGCAGCCAAAGGAGCTCGACGTGGCAAACAAGTCGCCACAGAAGGACTCGGGCAAGAAGCCCGGCAAATCCCTGAAGGAAAAGCGCGCCGTCAAGAAGGCGAAGCAGGCCCCGACGAAGATCGGAACCTCCAAGCCTGCTTGAGCCGCCGGCAAGCCTGCTTGAGCCGCCGGCGCTGAGCGCCGTGCCCGAGATCTTCGGCAATCCTCTGCACGATCCGAGTGGATTGCTCGCGGCACGAATCTGAGATGATGGCGAGGTGAGCGACATCTACGACGACGGCCCCGTGGCCGAGAGGCCCGATCCTTTCGTGGCGCCCGACGCGGCCGACGCGGTATCGCTCGACAGCGAGATCGACTACGACGACGAGCAGGAGGAGGACCAGTTGCCGCTCGACGTCGTGGAGGCGATCGAGGCAGGCGTCCTCCTCGACGACCCGGAGGCCGCCACCGAGGACGACCTGGACCAGCCCTGACCCTCGGGTCGGGCCTGCACGCTCAGACCCCAGCTCCCGTCGGGGTAGCCGGTCCCCCGATTCACGGAGGCGGCCGTGGCCGGTGCGAAATTCGCGCTTGCCAGCACGTATCCGCCGCTCAGGACCGACGCCGAGCGGATGCTCCCCGCCCCCGAGGCGAGCGTCACGCCCCACGCACCGTAGCCGTGGTCGAGCCAGAACGTCCCCAGCTGGACTTTTGTGCCGTCAGTCAAACGCACCTCACAGGTCGCGGCGCCCGACCAGGACCCGACGTCCAGGCTCATGTACAGCCAGCTCGTGGAACCGGCGCCGCCGTCTTTGCGGTCCGAGTACACGGTCACGTAGCCGATGGCACGGCCTCCGGACACGAGCGAGCGCGTCGTGACCCGACCTCCCTGCCCCGTGCCGAAGGCGGAGCGCCCTACAGCCGGTGGTCGGTCACCTCGCACCAGCCAGCCAGCACCGACCCCGGCACCGAGCGCGATGACCGCCACCAGGCAGGCCAGCACGGGTGACAGGCGGCGCATCCGCCACCACCCGCCGGCAACCTGCCGGGCCGGCCGACCTGCTCGGAGGCGTTCGGCGAGCCTCACCTCGAAGCCGAGAGGCGGCTCGATGCCTGGAATCACCTCGAGCATCGTGTCCGCTGCGGCCGAGAGTTGCTCCATCTCGGCATGGCATTTGGGGCACCGCTCCACGTGCGCGAGGGCTTCGGCCCGCTCGTGTCCTGTCGCTGTCCCGAGGGCGAGCTCGGCGAGCTCGTCCGCGTACCGGCCGCATTCGGGGCCGGAAACCACCTCGTCACCGGTCATCGATGGCTCCCCTCGCTCGTCATTACCTCGCGCAACTTCGTCAGACCCGCCCGGATCCGTGTCTTGGCCGTCCCGAGCGGGATGGACTCGGCCACGCCCACCTCGGCTGCGGTCATCCCGTAGAAATACGCGAGCACGAGCGCCCGCCGTTGCCCGGTGGGAAGGCCGGACAAAGCCTTGTGCAGTCCGCGAGCGGCTTCGGCGCTCAACGCCGCCCCCTCCGGGGAGGCCTCGTTGCTCACGAGGCCGAGATTGATCAGATCGTCCGGGTCGGTCGGGACGGCACGGCGCATCCGCAAGGCGTCGATCGTGAGGTTGCGGGCGATCGTCAGCACCCATGTGGACACGGCGCCCCGCCGTGGGTCGTAGACCGGCGCATGCCGCCAGGCCCTCATCAGTGCCTCCTGGGCGATGTCCTCTGCCAGGGCGGCGTCGCCCACCATGGCGAAGGCGAGCCCGAACACCCTCGACTGGTACCTCCTGACGAAGACGAGGCCCGCCCGCTCGTCGCCGTGGGCCATGCCGGCGAGCAGCGACTCGTCGGAAGCTCCGCCCTGCGGCTCGCGCGTACGTCTCATCACAAGGGTTACGGCCGAGACGCGTCGACAGATTGCCCACGACCCCGAACAACGGCCCGCGCGGGCCGGAGGCGACGATCGGAGGAGCGCTGAAAAGGAGGCAACGCTCAAGCGTAACGGCCCGGGAATCCGATCCGAGAACCTCCGAAGAGCAAATCCGGCCGCAGCAAAGTAGATTCCCGCAGGTGAGCGGCGCCAGCGGACCTGCACGACAACCGCCCGGGAGACGCCGGGCCGCCCACCGGTACCCGCCGTCGGTCTACCGACGCCGGCGGCTGGCGGCCGGGCTCACGGCCGCACTCGTCATAGCCGTGATCGTCGGGCTCGTCAGCCTTGTCGGAGGTGGGCCGAAGCCTTCGCGCACGACGTCGACGACTCGTCCCACGACGACCACCACCTCCTCGCCGCCGGCAGGAACCGTCGGGCATCGGCATCAGAACTGTCACCTGGACCGACACGGACCCGCACGCCGGAGCCGTCTTCAACCCCGCTCCGGGGGGAAGCGCCGGTCCTCGCAGGCTCGTCACCGAGATCTGGTACCCCTCGGTCGGCGGCTCGAACACGGCGCCGAAAGCAGGCGCCCGCCCCGGACTACGGCGCCGGTCCGTTCCCCGTGGTGGTCTTCGCCCACGGGTTCAACACCTTGCCGGCCACCTATGCGCCTCTTCTCCGCTCCTGGGTGAACGCCGGCTTCGTCGTCGTGGCACCGCTGTTCCCCGATGAGAACGCCAACGAGATCAGCTCGCTCGGGAGTGCCACGACGACTTCAGCTCGAAGAATGCCGAGTCCGACATCGTCAACGAGCCCTACGACATCGCATATGTCGTCGGTCAGGTCGAGTCCGGGGCGGCCGGAGTCGCCTCGAGCGGGGCAAAGTGGCTGAAGGGCTTGGCCGAGCCGGGCAAATATGCCCTCGCCGGCCACTCCGACGGGGCCCAGGCGGTTGCGGCCCTCGTCTACTCGCAGGTCGCCACACAGGCCTATGCGTCGACCTATGCCGCGTTCGGCGACGCGGCCGTTCGCCGTCATCATCCTCTCGGGCTCGGAGCTTTCCGGCACGTACGCCCCACCGGCGAGCTCGCCGCCGATGCTCTTCGTGCAGAGCGCGGTCGACCAGTGCAACCTGCCCCAGAACGCCGCTCTCCTCCTGCACGACTCCGGGGGCGGCTTTTTCCTGAAGCTCCTCAAAGCCCATCACTTCCCGCCCTACGTGGGGGTGGGCCCGGCCGCCCCGGTCGTCGAGTCGGTGACGGCGGCGTTCCTCAAGGCGGCCGCCGCCGGCACCCCCACCCTCGCCGGGCTGACGCCCGCGGTCACCTCTCCGAGCATCGCCGTGCTCTACGGCCCTTCGAAGCCCCCTGTGCTGACCACGCTGCCTACTCCCACGCCGGCCGAGCGCATCGCGGCCTGCGCCATCCCTTCATCGTCCGGCTGATCCGGGGAGGACGCCGGGCTCGGTCTCGGGCCGGTCGATGATGCCGTCTTTGAGAATGAGCGTCCGGGCGTGCTGGGCCGGGATGCGAGGACCGGGCAGGATGACGCCGGTCAGATTGAGAGGATCCGCTGCCGACAGCTGGACGGAGACGCCGTCGGCGGGACGCCGGGCCACGCTTCGCAGCTGCTCGGCCGCCGCCGGCAGGGCGAACTGCTCACCGGTGAACCCGGCGACATAGCGGGCCCCCAGCACGACACCTCGCGCCTCGAGGCGCCGGAGCGCCCAGAGCACGTCGCGCCATGCGATCGCCAGGGACTCGCGCCAGAGCAGGTCGCGGAAGACGACCCCCCAGCGGGCGAGGAGCTGACCGGCGATCGCCTCGGCCAGCTCGTCCGGGTCCAGCCCGGTGCGATCGGCGCCGGCGATCGAACCGTTGGCGGCGCCGGCGATCGAACCGTCGGCGGCGCCGGCCGCCGACGGCTACCGCGCCACCCGTGCCCGCGGCCGCGCAGAGGCCTTCACCGAGGATCGACCATCTCCCGCCCGAGATCGCCGGCCGCACCCGCGGGCGGCTGCGTCCCGGCCTGGGAAGTCCGGGCCGCGACCGGCCGGGCGCGCTCAGCAGCCTCGCCGTCGAGGAACTGAACGAGCTCGTCCGCGCCCAGCGACCGCGCCCGCTCAACAGGGCGCGGACCGCCTGGAAGCCATCGGCGGTCAGAAGCCCGCGGGCCATCCCGTCCCAGAGTGCCTCGGCCACCTCGCCGGGCATGCGGCCTGTCAACTGGCAGATATCTGTCACGAACAGGGCTCCGTGGCGGCGCAGCACCTCGATCACCTCCACGCCGGCGCCTACGACCGGGGCGTCCGCGACGGCGTCGTCCCGGGCCGCGACCAGCAGCCACTCCAGGTCGTCGCGGCGGAACAGACTGATCGGTGTCGCCGGCGAAGGAGTCGCCCCGCCGCGCCGGGGCGGGCCGCCGAAGCGATCCGCGGGACGAAGCGTGAGCCGGCCGAAGGAGACCTCTCCTCTGGCGCACCACTCGTCGAGCAAGGCGGCGTGATAGCCGGCGACCCGGGCGGGCAGTATCGACGACTCCCAGGCGTCGACGGCGGCCTCGTAGCCCTGCAGCTGCTCGACGACCTCGGCGACCCCGCCGGACCCGAGGAGCCGGTTGCCGGGTCCGACGTGCTGCCAGGCGAGGAGGAATCGCATGAATTGCTGCGGGCTCACCGCCTCGAAGGAGCGCCGCGTCCCGTCGCGCATGGCGGAGTGGATGCGGGCCAGCAGGTGCCTGGCACAGAACGTCCCGGCCGGCCCTGCCGCTTCCTCGCTCCCGCCAGATCGCGCGACGCGACAGGCGAGCACGGAGCCCTCGGCCACGAGCCGGGCAAGCGCCGAGCGGACCTCTCCGGCGCTCCCCGTCCCGATGGAGGCCGAAAGCTCCTCGGCGCTGACCGGGCCGAGGATCTCGAGATGGCCCCTGGCCGCCGCGACGAGAGCGTCCTCTCTCGACCAGGCGGCCGGCTGGCGGGACGGTCTCCAGGCGGTGGTCGGGATCGAAACGGGCCTCCGCGCAAAGCGCGCTCGCCGCCTCCCGGCATTCGACCGCCACCCATCGCGTGACAGGACCCGCGAGCTCGAGCCGCATGGCTCGCCCGGAGAAGCCAGCGCCTCCATCCACTTCGTCCATTCCGGCCGGGGCGGGGCGAGCACGAGCGAGCAGAGCAGGTCGTGCAGCTCCTCGGCGCTGCGCAGCTCGGGTCGCGCCTGCTCGATTACTGCCGCGACCGTGGCCGGATCGAGAGCAGCCAGGTCGCGGGCCTCGAGCGGCAGCCCCCGGCGTGTGGTCGACAGCCCTCGTGCGCCGCTCCTCCAGAGGGGCGTCGTCGAGGAAGGTGTAGGGGCGGCCGTTCAAGATCTCCTCGGAGAGCACCGAGGGGATGACCGTGTCCACGCAGTGCGCCACGACCTCGCCGGCCCGCAACCTGACGAGCACCGCGGTGAGGCCGGCGAGGTCCATCGCCTCGGTGCAACAGTCGTCGAGGGTCTGGCGCACCACCGGATGCGAGGGGATCTCGATCGGGCCCGAGACGTTCTCCTGGCAGGCTGCGAGGGCGGGAAAGATCGCCGCCATCAGATCGTCCGCCTCCATGCGCTGGATCGCCGGAGGGACGCGGCGGCTCCCCCGGTAGCGGGGGGCGACGAGCGAACGGGACAGGTTCCACCGCCAGCGGGAGCCGAACATCGGCGTGGGGAGCACGGCCTGGATCAGCGTGTCGCGCACCGTCGCCGGGAGAGAGGAACCCGAGGACCTCCTCCAGGGGGAAGGAGTGCTGCGGGCCGAGCGAGAGCACGACGGCGTCGTCGCTGGCGGCCGCCTGCAGCTCGAAGTCGAACGTCCTGCAGAAGCGCTTGCGCAGGGCAAGGCCGAGGGCACGGTTGACCCTCGCTCCCCGCGGCGAGTGGACGACGAGCTGCATGCCGCCCGTGTCGTCGAAGAACCGCTCGATGACGAAACGGTCCGTCGTCGGCAGGGCTCCGAGCTCGCGGTAGCGCGGCGGCCAGGTAGTCGACCACCTGGCGGGCAACGGCGCGGTCGACCCCGGCGGTCGTCTCGACGAGCTCGACGGCGCCCTCGACGCCGGCGCCGGCGTGGAGGACGGCCTCGAGCTTCTTGCGCAGTTCGGAGACGGCCTCCGACAGCTCAGCCGTGCGGGCGGGGGCTTCGCCGAGCCAGAACGGGACGCTCGGCGAGGCCCCTTCGGCGTCGACGACACGGACCGTGCCGGGCTCGATGCGGCGGATCCGCCACGTGGCGCTCCCGAGCAGAAAGACGTCGCCTGCCATGGACTCGATCGCCCAGTCCTCGTTGACGGTGCCGACAAGGGTCTCCTCCGGCTCCAGCACGACGCGGAAGTCGGCGACGTCCGGAATGGCCCCGCCCGAGGTCACCGCGGTCAGGCGGGCGCCCCGGCGCGGGCGTAGCACGCCGTTGACCCGGTCGCGATGCAGGTGGGCGCCCCTTCGGCCGCGGCCGGTGACGACGCCGTCGGTGACGAGGTCCACCACGGACTCGAAGTCCTCCCCGCTGAGCTCCGCGTAGGGTGCCGAGCGCCGGGCCAGGGCCAGGAGCTCGGTCTCGGTGCACCCGTCGGGATCCGAGGCCGCACATTCGGCGACCAGCTGCTGTGCCAGGACGTCGAGCGGCGCCACCGGGGGGATGACCGCGTCGAGGTCGCCGGAGCGGACCGAGGCGAGCAGCGCCGTGCACTCGACGAGCTCGTCCCGGGTGAGCGGATAGAGCCGGCCGACCGGCACGCCTCCCACATGGTGCTGGGCGCGCCCGACGCGCTGGAGGAACGTGGCGATGCTCCGCGGAGATCCCAGCTGGCACACGAGCTCGACGGGCCCGACGTCGATCCCGAGCTCGAGCGAAGCCGTCGCCACGACCGCCCGCAGCTCACCGGCGCGAAGGCGCGCCTCGACCCGGAGCCGGCGGTCCATCGAGAGGCTCCCGTGGTGAGCCTGCACGCTGTCCTCCCCGAGCCGCTCGGCCAGCTGGTGGGCGACTCGTTCGGCCATCCTCCTCGTGTTGACGAACACGAGCGTCGTGCGGTGCTCGGCGATGTGGCCGGCGATGCGCTCCAGGACCGAAGCCATCTGCTCGAGGGTGGATACCGCTCCGAGCTCGTCGTCGGGTAGCTCGATGGCCACGTCGAGTCGCCTCTGGTGCCCGACGTCGACGACGGTGCACCGCGGCTCAGCGTTGCCCGAAGTCCGCTCCGGGCCTGCTCCCACGAGCAGCCGGGCGATGGTGGCTATGGGGCGCTGAGTCGCCGACAGGCCGATGCGGACCGGGCGCGAGCCGTGACCCGCGGTCTCCACCAGGCGGTCCAGGCGCTCCAGGCTGAGTGCCAGGTGCGAGCCGCGCTTGTCCCGGGCGAGGGCGTGGATCTCGTCGACGATCACCGTCCTCACGGTCGCCAGCATCTCCCGGCCCCGCGCCGAGGTGAGCAGGAGGTAGAACGACTCCGGGGTCGTCACGACGATCTCCGGACGGTTGCGCAGCATGGCCGAGCGCTCGGATGCGGGCGTGTCGCCGTTGCGGACCGCCACCTGCACCTGCGGCGGCTCGAGACCGAGCTGTCTTGCGACCTCGGCGATCTCCAAGAGGGGCTTGCGGAGGTTCTCGCTCACGTCGACGGTCAGGGCCCGCAGCGGCGAGACGTAGACGACGTCTGTCCCCCGGCGTTCCCCGCCCGAGGCGCCGGCGCGGTAGCAGCGGTCGATGGCGACCAGGAACGCCGCCAGGGTCTTGCCTGACCCGGTCGGAGCCGCGATCAAGGTGTCGGTGCCCGAGGCGATGGCGGTCCAGCCCTCCGCCTGCGCGGGGGTCGGCCCGGCCGGGTAACGGCGCCGGAACCACTCGGCGACGGCGGGGTGGAAGCCCCCCAGCACGCCCTCACCCGCGTGGCCGACCTCGGCCCCCCTCACCGGTTCCACGACCCGCGATGATATCCGAACACCTGTTCGGACGCTACGGGGACGGAGGCCGGAAGGGGTGGCTCAAGTCGACGATCTCTATGCAAAGAGCGCGTAACTGGGCCAACATGTCGCCATGGACCTGCTCGTCGTAGTCGGGACCGAACCACCGCCCGATCGCCTTGCCGCGCGGGCGCACCACGTCCTCACGGTGCCTTCTGGCGAGGTTCCGCCCGCCGTGATCGCCGACATCCGCGGCAGGATCCCGCGTCGGGTCGGTGTCGTCGGCCACGATGCGGCAGCGGTCGCCGTGCAGCTGCGCAAGGCCGGGCTGCCCACGGAGCTGCACACCGACGAGGACCTGACCGGCCGGCCGGACCTCGCCGGCGTCGAAGTGGTCCCGCTCACCGACCGCGGACCGAAGATGGACGTCGCCGACTCCCTCCTCGACCTCGTCGGCAACACCCCGATGGTGCGCCTCGACCGTCTGGGACGCGACCTACCCTGCCCCCTCGTCGCGAAGCTCGAGATCCTCAACCCGGGAGGCAGCGTCAAGGACCGGCCGGCCGCGGCGATGATCGAGGCCGCCGAGCGGGCCGGGCTGCTCGGGCCGGGATCCACCATCGTCGAAGGAACTTCGGGCAACACCGGCATCGGGCTCGCCATCGTCGCCGCCCGGCGCCGCTACCGCTGCGTGTTCGTGATGCCCGACAAGATGGCCCCGGAGAAGGTGGCTCTGCTGCGCGCCTACGGCGCGGAGGTGGTCCTCTGCCCGACGGCTGTGGCGCCCGACCACCCTGACTCGTACTACTCGGTCACCGCACGACTGGCCGAGGAGATCCCCGGCGCCTATCACCCCGACCAGTACCACAACCCCGAGAACCCGGCCGCGCACGAGAAGACGACGGGTCCCGAGATCTGGCGCCAGACCGCGGGCCGGGTGACCCACTTCGTCGCGGGCATCGGAACCGGCGGGACCATCTGCGGGATCGGCCGCTACCTCAAGTCGCAGAGCCCGGACGTCCAGATCGTGGGCGCCGATCCCGAAGGCTCCGTCTACTCCGGCGGTTCGGGGAGGCCGTACCTCGTCGAGGGCATAGGCGAGGACTTCTGGCCGACGACATATGACCCGAAGGTCGTGGACCGGGTCGTGATGGTGAGCGACACGGACTCGTTTCTCACCGCCCGGCGCCTCGCGGTCGACGAGGGCATCCTCGCCGGCGGCTCCACGGGCACCGCCGTCTGGGCGGCGCTGCAGCTCGCGCCGGACCTCCGGCGCGACGACGTGGTCGTCGTCCTCGTCCCTGATTCCGGCAGGGGCTACCTGTCGAAGCTGTACAACGACGAGTGGATGGCGGACCACGGCTTCCTGCGCACGAGCGGGAACACCGTGGCCGACCTCCTCGAGCGCAAGGGGGCCCGGCTCACGGGGATGATCCACGTCCACCCGAGCGAGACCGCCCGCCAGGCGGTCGCCGTCATGGCCGAGTTCGACGTCTCGCAGATACCGGTCATCCAGGCCGAGCCACCGCTTGCGGCGGCCGAGGTGGTGGGCTCGGTGGTCGAGCGGGACCTCATGCAACGCGCTGTCCGCGACCCGGAGATCCTCGACCGGTCGGTGGCAGAGGTCATGGGGCCGCCGCTGCCGTCGGTCGGCAGCGGCGAGACGCGTGGACAACGCCCTGCGGCGCCTGGAAGAGTCGCCGGCGGTGATCGTGCTCGACAACGGGCACCCTGTCGGCGTGATCACCCGGTCGGACGCGCTGGCGTTCCTGGCTCAGGCCGGCTCGGCGAGGGAGGGACGATGAGGGCGGAGGACCTGGAGAGCACGGGCAGGGTTTCTCGACGCGGGCGATCCATGCCGGCCAGGAGCCCGATCCGCTCACGGGGGCCGTCGTCACCCCGATCCACCTCGCCTCCACCTACGCCCAACAGGCCGTCGGTGAGCACAAGGGCTTCGACTACTCGCGCACGCGCAACCCGACCCGGGTGTCCCTCGAGACGACGATCGCCTCGCTCGAGGGCGGCAGCCACGGAGTCGCCTTCTCGAGCGGGATGGCCGCCGTCGACGCCGTGCTGCGCCTCCTCGTCCCCGGCGATCACCTGCTCATCCCGAACGACGCCTACGGAGGCACCTACCGGCTCGTCGCCAGCCTCTACGCGGGATCGGGGGTCAGCTTCTCGCCCGTCGAGCTGCGGGACCTCGGAGCCGTCGAGGCCGCCTGGCGCGACACCACGCGCCTTGTCTGGCTGGAGACGCCCAGCAACCCGAAGCTCCACGTCATCGACATCGAGGCCGTCGCCGCAGTCGCGCACGCCCACGGGGCCCGCTGCATCGTGGACAACACCTTTGCCACGCCGTATCTGCAGCTGCCCCTGCAGCTCGGCGCCGACGCCGTCGTGCACTCGTCGACCAAGTACCTCGGCGGCCACTCCGACGTGGTGGGGGGCCTGGTCGTGACGAGCGACGAGGAGCTCGCGCTCCACCTCGGCTTCGTCCAGAACTCGGCCGGTGCCGTGCCGAGCCCGTTCGACTGCTATCTCGTCCAGCGCGGCCTCAAGACCCTTGCGGTCCGCCTCGACCGCCAGTGCGCCAGCGCACGGGTCCTCGCCGAGCACCTCGTCGAGCACCCCGCCGTGGCCGATGTGTACTACCCGGGCCTCGACCGGCACCCCGGCCATGAGCTCGCGGCCCGTCAGATGCTCGACTTCGGGGCCATGGTGTCGTTCACCCTCCGGGGGGGCGAGCCGGCCGCCATGAAGGTCGCCGCCGGGACGAGGCTCTTCACCTTGGCCGAGTCCCTCGGGGCCGTCGAGTCGCTGATCGAGCTCCCCGCGAAGATGACCCATTCCTCGGTCGCCGGGTCCGAGCTGGAGGTCGATCCCTCGCTCATCCGCCTGTCGGTCGGCCTCGAGGACCTGGACGATCTGCTCGAAGACCTGGACGGCGCCCTCGGGCTCGCACGTTGAAGAGGCGTTGACCGCCTGCACGTACCTGACCCCTCGTCGTGGGGCCCATGGGTGATGGAAGCAAGGAGCCCCGGGGGCTCCGGCTCCCTGCTAGCGGGCCGCCGCCCCGTGCTGCCACTCCATGAACACGGCCCGGAGCAGATCCGGCTGTGTGACCATGCCGACCACCTGACCCTCGGTGTCGACGACGGGCATGTGGTGGAAACGGCCCGAGAGCATCGCGCCGAGACGCGGATCAACGAGGCACCCGCCTCGACGGTCCGCACGGGCTTCGTCATGATGGAGTCGACCGGCGAGGAGAAGTGGTCCCGGGCCACGGTCACGAGATCGGTGAAGGCACGGAAGCTGTCCGCCTCGCTGAGCTCGGCCGTCGTCGGCAGCACCGCCTTCAGAAGGTCGCGGTCGGTGACGATCCCCAGCAGGTCGCGCCCGGTGACTATGCCGAGCGTCTCCCCGCCGTCGACGACGAGGGCGCTGTCCGCGTTGTGGAACAGCAGCATGCGGGCCACATCTGCGACGGTCTCACCTCGCTCGACCCGACAGAAATCCGTGTGCATCACGTCCCGGACACACAGCATGGCTGCCCTTTCCACTCTCCTATTTTACTCCTCAACCGCCCTGTGAACCAGCCAGCCGGCATCGAACCTGCCGGTAGGGCAGCCGGCTCGGCCGTGGAGGTAGCCGTCGGCGCTCGCGGAGCTGGCCCGGACTGACCAGTCCCTGTTGCAGAGACAGCTCTCGAGAGTTATATTTCGAGACTATGCTCTTGATAGCCGGGCAGGTCCGCTCGGCAGGAACGATGCAACCGGCCCGTTTTCCCGTGCCGGCCTCGACGTCGTGACGATGTCATGAGCGGGTCGGTCAGGTCCCCCGAAGGCCGAGCAGCCCTCCTCGGGTACACGGGAGATCACAGACCCGAGGGAGCTGCGGGCACTCGCCCATCCGGTCCGCCTCGCTCTCCTCGAAGTGCTCGCCGTGGAGGGCGCGCTCACGGCGACTCAGGCCGGCGAGCTGATCGGCGAGTCCCCGACGACCTGCTCGTTCCACTTCCGCCAGCTCGCCAAGTACGGCTTCGTCGAGGAAGCCGGGGGCGGGGCCGGCCGCAATCGGCCCTGGAAGAGGGTGCACACCGCGATGAGCTTCCCGGAGACGGCCGAGGACCCCGAGACGGCGATCGCCCTCGATGCCCTGGTCGGGATGTTCTACGGGCGGGTGTTCGGGCGCTTCGAGCATTGGCGACGCGTCCGGCGCTCCTACCCCGAGCAGTGGCAGGAGGCCTGCGGGCTGAGCGAGTCGGCGATGTACGTCACGCCTGACGAGCTCCGGGAGCTGACCTCGGAGTTCCTCGCCATGCTGTTCCGCTTCAACGAGCGCCTCGTCGACCCGAGCCTCCGGCCACCGGGCTCGCGGCTTGTCGAGGTGCTGGCAGCGGCCTACCCCGTCGAGTTCGGCCGCTCGACGCCGCCGGCGAGCGACGCGCCTGTCAGCCCGGGAGATGGAGCGTCATGAGAGAGCTCCTCAGGAACCGCAACGCCCGCCGCTACCTGATCGGACAGAGCTTCTCGCTCTTCGGCGACACGGCGATGTTCCTCGCCATGGGCATATGGGTCAAGGTGCTCAGCGGGAGCAACGGGGAAGCCGGGCTCGTCTTCTTCGCGTTCGGCGCCGCGGCCCTCTTGTCCCCGCTGGCGGGAATGGCCGTCGACCGGCTGCCCCGCCGCCCTCTTCTCTTCTGGAGCAACCTCGGCGGCGGCGCGGTCGTGCTCCTGCTCCTGCTGGTGCACGGCAGGAGCCAGCTCTGGCTGATCTATCTGGTGGCCTTCCTTTACGGCCTCGTGTACACGTTCTTGAGCGCTGGGCAGACCGCGCTTGTTGAAGGTGATGCTCCCCGACGAGCTGATCGGAGATGCGAGGGGCATGCTGAGCACCGTCCGGGAAGGGCTCCAGGTTGTTCGGCCCGCTGGCGGGTGCCGGCCTCTTCGCCCTCGCCGGCGGCGGCGTCGTCGCCGTCGTCGACGCCTCGACCTTCGTGATCGCCGCGGCAAGCCTGCTGTTCGTGCGGGTCGAAGAGACCGCCGCCGGTCCGCGAGGACGTCCACTGGTTCGTCGAGGTCACCGCGGGCATCCGCCACATCTGGGCCTCGGTCGTGCTGCGCCAGATGATCATCGCCGGAGGGATCACCCTGCTCGTGGTCGGCTTCTCCGAGTCGATCTGCTTCGCCGTCGTCAGCCAGGGACTGCACCGGGCGCCTACCTTCCTCGGCGTCGTCGTCACGGTGCAGGGAGTAGGCGCGGTCATCGGCGGTCCGACGGCGGCGCCGCTCGCGAGACGTGTCGGCGAGGGGCCGCTCATGGGCTTCGGGCTCGTGCTCGCCGCCTTGGGCGCCGGCCTGTTCGCAGTCCCGGACCTGCCCGGGGTCATGTCCGGAGCGATCCTGTTCGGGGCCGGTCTTCCCTGGATCGTCGTCGGCGCCTACACGATGCTGCAGCTGCGCACCCCGCTCGAGCTGCAGGGCAGGGTGTCCGCCGCCGCCGACACGATCCTGTCGACGCCGCAGGTGCTCTCCATAGCCCTCGGGGCCTGGCTCGTCGGCGTGGTGAGCTACCAGATCCTGCTGGCGGTGATGGGTTCCACCGTGCTGGCGGCCGCCGCCTACCTCTTGACCCGCAAGGAGCAGTGGGAGAAGCCGGCCCCGCCCGGAATCACGGCCGTCGCTCCAGACCTCGGCCCCCGGCGGGACGCCCGCCGCCTAGGGAGGCCCCGGCCGGTCCCGTCGCCCGGGAGGCCCGATCAGCCGGCCCCGCTCCGGGGCATGATCGCAAAGCAGCGGTCCTCGAGCCTGCCGAGGGCATAGGAGGGGTACATGCCCCAGTACAGGCCGCGGCACTTCTCGGACCAGGCGAGCGCGGCGGGCGACGACAACCGGCGGTGGACCTGCAGGACGCCGCCCTCGAAGACCCGGTACTCCGCCCAGCTGCCGGGGAAGTCCTTCAGGCTGGCCACCTCGACGTAGGGGACACGGCCTGTCGCGGCGAAGTGGCGCACGCGATTGCGGTGGGTGTGACCGGCCAGGTAGGCCACGATGGCGGGGCGCCTGGCGATCAGCTCGACGAGGCGCTCGGAGTCGTGCGGGTTGATCCCGAAGTAGTCCGGCGACCGGTTCGACGAGCCCGGGTCCCAGGGATGGTGATGGCCGAACACGAGCACGGGGCGGTCCGCCCGTGCGCCCAGCTCGTCGAGCCACTCCAGCTGCTCGGAGCGGACCTGTCCCGAGTCCCGGCCCTCGATGACCGTGTCGAGCACGGCGAGAGTCACACCCGGAAGAACCCGCTCCTGAAAGGCCTCGGAGGCGAACCTGCGCCCCGTGAAAGCGTCGTGGTTGCCCCGCACGTGCAGCATCCGGTCGCCGAAAGCCTCGAGGTAGCACTGCAGGAAGGCCTCGTACTCCCCGACGAGCCCAGAGGCGGTGAGGTCGCCCTTGATCACGACGGCCGCCGGGTCGAAGCCGACGATCTCGGTGACGGCGGCGTGGCTCATCATCTCCGGGTAGGGCTTGGCGCCCTCCGGCGACGAATTCCACCACCAACGGCCCGAGCCGTTCGAGAAACGCCATCAGCTTGTCCCGGGCCCCGTCGACCTCGGCGCCGGCCGCGGCGAGGTAGGCGACGGCGTCTGAGACATTGGCCAGCGCGCCGCATTCGGTCTCGCCGAAGTGGGTGTCGTTGACGGTGGCGAAGCGGCAGAGGAGCTCGCCGGGCGGCCGCTCGAGCGTTCGCGTCTCGATGCCGTGGCGCACCAACGAGGAGCCGGGCTCGAGGCCGGTTATCACCTCGTAGCCCGGTCCGGCCCAGTCCCCTGCCGGGCCGCGCCGCCACGGCCTCGGGCGAATGCAGGTGGAAGACCACCTCGTCGTCCGCCACCGTCGTGAGGTCCCAGACCTCGGCCATGGCGCTCACCGCGACCCTCGCTCTGCCCACGGCTGAGCTTGGCGCAGGGACGCGGGCGCGCGCCACCACCGCCCCGAGAAGCGCCACGGGTTCTCCGGCCGCCTCCTCCCCGCCACGCCCGCCGCCCTCCGCTGGTGCCCCCGTGGCCCTCGGCCAGCACAGCGCCACGGCCGCCGCTATCGCCGCGGAGACCTCGGCGCTGGCTTCGAGCGGTCGGGCGGGTGCTCCCGGGCCTGCCCGGGACGGACCCGAATCCGGCCCGAGGGGCTTTGTCAAAGCGGGACGTTCCCGTGCTTGCGTTTCGGCAGCTCTTCGCGTTTGGAGGCGAGCAGTCTGAGGGCGCGGACCAGCACTCTGCGCGTGTCGGCCGGGTCGATCACGGCGTCGACGTAGCCGCGCTCGGCGGCGACGTAGGGGTTCGCGTAGCGGTCGGTGTAGTCCTCGACGAGCTCGGCACGCCTGGCGGCGGGGTCGGATGAGTCCGCGAGCTCCCGCCTGTAGACGATCTCGACCGCACCCTGCGGGCCCATGACCGCCAGCTCCGCAGAAGGCCACGCATAGGCGAAGTCGGCGCCGATCGACTTCGAGTCCATGACGACGTAGGCGCCCCCGTAGGCCTTCCGAGTCGTCACCTGCACTCGAGGCACCGTTGCCTCGCAGTACGCGTAGAGAAGCTTGGCGCCATGGCGGATGATGCCACCGTACTCCTGGTCGGTACCGGGCATGAACCCCGGTACGTCCACGAATGTCACGAGCGGGATGTTGAAGGCGTCGCAGGTCCGCACGAAGCGGGCACCCTTCTCCGAGGAGGCGATGTCGAGCACGCCCGCCAGCACGCTCGGCTGGTTGCCCACGACCCCGACGACCCGCCCTGCGAGGCGGGCGAAGCCGCAGGTGAGGTTGTTGGCCCAGTGGGGGAAGTACTCGAGGTAGTCGCCGCCGTCGACGACCGCGCTGATCACCCGCTTCATGTCATAGGGCTGGTTGGGGCTGTCCGGGACGATGTCGCGCAGCTCCGGGACCTGGGCTTCGGCGTCTTCGGGCTCGTCCCCGTCGGGAGGCGAGCTCGAGGTTGTTCGAAGGCAGGAACGACATCAGGTAACGGACCTCGTCGAGGCACGACTTCTCGTCCGGCGAGACGAAGGTGGCGACGCCGGAACGAGTGGCGTGGCTCATGGCCCCGCCGAGCTGCTCCAAGGTCACGTCCTCCCCGGTAACGGTCTTCACGACGTCCGGGCCGGTGATGAACATGTGGCTCGTCTCGTGCACCATGAAGATGAAGTCCGTCATCGCGGGCGAATAGACGGCCCCGCCGGCGCAAGGGCCGAGGATGACGCTCACCTGGGGCACGACACCGGACGCCTTGACGTTGCGGTAGAAGATCCCGCCGTACCCGTTGAGCGCGACCACGCCCTCTTGGATCCTGGCGCCGCCCGAGTCGCACAGGCCGATCATCGGCACGCCGACCGACAGCGCGAGATCCATGACCTTGTGGATCTTCTCGGCGTGCGCCTCCCCGAGCGCCCCTCCGAAGACTGTGAAGTCCTGGCTGAAGACGCAGACCGCGCCGGCCGTCGATCGTGCCCGAACCCCGTGACGACCCCGTCTGTGTAGGGGCGGGAACGCTCGAGCCCCATGCCGTGCGACCGGTGGCGCACCAGCAGGTCCAGCTCCTCGAAGGTGCCCTCGTCGAGCAGGTAGTCGATGCGCTCGCGGGCGGTCATCTTGCCCTTGGCCTTGTGGGCCTTCACCGAGCGCTGTGATCCCGCGTTGATCGCCTCGGTGCGCCTCGCCTCGAGCGCGCCGAGACGGGCGCCCATCGAGTGATCGGCCGTAGGTTGCTCCGCCATGGTCCGGAAGGCTACCGGGCGGCGGCGCCGAGGTCACCCACCGTGGGCGCCCTGGGCCGCGGGGAACAACCCGACGGCGCGCGCCCTACGCTGCGGGCGTGGGAGATGACGACCTCGTGCGACGGCTGCGCGACGGGGACGAGTCCGCCTTCACCGAGCTCGTCAACGCCTACCACCCGTCCATGGTCCGGCTCGCCCAGACCTTCGTCCCCAGCCGGGCCATCGCGGAGGAGGTCGCCCAGGAGACCTGGCTCGCCGTCTTGAAGGGCATCGACAGCTTCGAGGGCCGCTCCTCGCTCAAGACCTGGATCTTCCACATCCTCGCCAACCGGGCACGCTCCACCGGCGTGCGGGAGCAGCGCACCGTCCCCGTCGACGTCGGCGACGAGGGCGAGCGTCGACCGCCGGCGCTTCGACGAGGGTGGATCCTGGTCCGCTCCGCCGGCCCACTGGTCGGACGACATCGTCGAGAAGCTCTCCAGCGGCGCGTTCCTCGCCAGGGTCCAAGACGCCCTCTCGGAGCTTCCCGACAGCCAGCGCGCCGTCGTAACACTTCGCGACCTGGATGGACTGTCCAGCAAGGAAGTATGTGACGTGCTCGAGATCAGCGAAGCCAACCAACGGGTTCTGCTGCACCGCGGGCGTAGCCGGATACGGGCCAGGTTCGAGGACGAGGCGGCGAAGCGATGAGGTTCCCCACGCTCCGCCACGACCTCGTCTGCCGGGAGGCGGTCGAGCTCGTGACCGACTACCTCGAGGGCAGGCTCTCCCGGCGCGACGCCCGGCGCTTCGAGGCGCATCTCGCCAACTGCGACGGCTGCGACGAGTACCTGCGCCAGGTTCGGGCGACCATCGAGATCCTCGGGAAGGTCCAACCCGATGACCTGGCCCCCGAGACCCGCCAAGGCCTGATCGACCTCTACCGCGACTTCCGGGGCGAATGAGGCGGACGCTCAGGAGGCGCGCAGGACCCGAAGCGCCGTAGTCTCTGGACATCGGAACAGGGGCGGTCCCGCCCCCTGGATACGCGGAGGTCCTGATGCCCGGATCGCTGATCGTCTCAGGTGCCCGTACCCCGATCGGCAAGCTGGCCGGCGCCCTGGCCGCCTGCTCGGCGATGGAGCTGGGCGGCGTGGCGATCGAGGCGGCGCTGATGCGGGCCGGCGTCGCCCCCGAGGACGTCGACTACGTGGTGATGGGCCAGGTGCTCGGCGCGGGCAGGGTCAGATCACCGCCCGCCAGGCGGCCGTGATCGCCGGCATACCGATGGTGACCCCCGCCACCACTGTCAACAAGGTCTGCCTTTCGGGCCTGAACGCCATTCACCTCGCCGACCTCATGATCCGGGCCGGGGAGGCGGCGATCGTCGTCGCCGGCGGCATGGAGTCGATGACCCGGGCGCCGTACCTGCTCCCCGGGGCGAGGGCGGGCTACCGGCTCGGTGACCAGAGGGTCGTCGACTCGATGATGCACGACGGGCTCTACTGCGCCTTCGACCACGTGGCGATGGGCATGAGCGCTGACGCCTACAGCCGCGCGGCCGGGATCTCCCGCGAGCGCCAGGACGCCATCGCGGCCGCGTCGCACGAGCGCGCCGCCACCGCCGCCAAGGACGGGCGGCTCGCCGAGGAGATAGCTCCCGTGAGCGTGCCCCAGCGCAAGGGCGACCCGATCGTCGTGGACACCGACGAAGGTGTCCGCCCCGAGACCACCGTGCAGTCCCTGAGTGCCCTTCGCCCCGCCTTCGACGAGGCGGGGACCGTCACGGCCGGCAACGCCAGCCAGATCTCGGACGGGGCGGCGGCGGTCGTCGTCATGTCGCCCGAGCACGCCGACGAGCTCGGCCTCGCCCCCCTCGGAGAGATAATCGGCTACGGGCAGGTGGCCGGGCCGGACACCTCGCTTCTCACCCAGCCCTCGCATGCCATCCGCGAAGCCGCCGCCCGGGCCGGGCTCGGCATCGGCGACGTCGACCTCTTCGAGATCAACGAGGCCTTCGCGGCCGTGAGCGCCGCATCCGTCGACGACCTCGGGATCTCCGACGAGATCGTCAACGTGAACGGAGGCGCCATCGCGCTCGGCCACCCGATCGGCATGTCGGGAACGAGGTTGGCGATCACGATGCTCTACGAGCTGCGCCGTCGCGGCGGTGGCGTGGGCGCCATCGGGCTGTGCGGCGGCGGAGGCCAGGGAGACGCTGCGATCGTCCGGGTCCTCGCCTGAGAGATGCCGGGTCGGGCGGAGCCAGAGAGCGCCTTGCAGGCGGTCACCGGCGAGGTGCTCGAGGCGGGCAGCTTCTCGGAGTGGCTGGCCTCGATGACTGCTGCCCTGCGGGGCGACGGCGACTCCGAGGTCCCCTGCGGCGGGTGCACGGCGTGCTGCGCGTCATCCCAGTTCGTCCACATCGAACCTGACGAGGCCGACACGCTCGCCCTGATCCCGAAAGAGCTGCTGTTCCCGGCGCCGCGCATGGCGCGTGGACACGTGCTGATGGGCTACGACGAGAACGGTCGTTGCCCGATGCTCGCGGACGGCCGGTGCTCGATCTACGAACACCGGCCGAGGACGTGTCGCGTCTACGACTGTCGCATCTTCGCGGCGAGCGGGATCGTTCTCGACGAGGCCGACAAGGCGTCGATAGCCCGCCAGGTGGCGCGGTGGAGGTTCAGTTACCGGGACGACAACGACCGCGCCAGACATCGCGCAGTCCAACTGGCCGCCGAGCTATCTGACCGACACATCACGCGAGCTCGGCGAGACGTCGGGCGGTCTCAACACGACACGGCGATCGCTCCGGGCCCTCGAGGTCCACCACCTGTTCCTCCGGTCCGATGAGGCGACCGGGCAGTCGCGGGCCTTCACGCCGGGCCCGGACGTGCTCCGCGCCGAGCTGGACAGGCAGGAGGCCAGCCGGGACAGGCTCAGCCGCTGACCTCCCGGCGCCCCTCGAGGGCGCGCCCGAGCGTCAGCTCGTCGGCGTACTCGAGGTCGCCTCCGACCGGCAGCCCGCTGGCGATCCGGGTCACCTTCACCCCGAGAGGCAGGAGAAGTCGCGCCAGGTACATCGCCGTCGCCTCCCCCTCGAGGTTGGGGTTCGTGCACAAGATCACCTCGGCGACGCCCACGAGCCCGAGCCGCACGAGGAGCGGGCGCACGCGCAGCTGTTCCGGCCCGACACCGTCGATCGGGCTGAGCGCCCCGCCGAGCACGTGATATGTCCCGTGGAACTCCCGGGTCCGCTCGACCGCGACGATGTCGCGCGGGTCCTCCACGACGCATATGACGGTGCCGTCCCGGCGCGAGTCGGAACAGATCGTGCACAGCTCGGCCTCGGCGACGTTGAAGCACCGCTCGCACAGCCGGATCCGGTCCTTCACCTCGGCGATCGCGTTCGCGAGGCGCAGGGCGCTCTCCCTGTCGGTCTCCAGCAGGTAGAAGGCGATGCGCTGGGCCGAGCGCGGCCCAACGCCGGGGAGGCGCCCGAGCTCGTCGACCAGCTCTTGTATCGGTCCCGCGAAGACTGCCACCGGACGGTCAGGCTCCCGGGCCGTCGACTACGTGGTCGCCGCGGCCTTCCGTTTCTTCGTCCCCGACTTCGTCCCCGGCTTCGTCCTCGTACTCGTCGTAATCATCGTCGTCGTCGAGCTCCGCTTGGCTGGCGAACGCGCCGAGGTCCAGACCCATGCCGAGGTTCCCCATGAGGGCGTTGACGTCGACGCCGCCCAGGAGACCTCCAAGATCGAGGTTGCCGACGAGGCTGCCCAGGTCCATGCCGGGGCCGAAGGGCGAGGCAACCTGGGCATCCACCGTGGACCGCATCTGTGTGATCCTGCCGAGGGCGTCGCGCAAGGCGGCGAGCAGGGCGTCTTCCAGTAACGCCGGATCGGCGGGGTCGATGATGGCGGGATCGATGTGGACGGACTCGGCCGCGAGCGCACCGCTCACGCGGACCACGACCGCACCGCCCGCGGCGGAGCCTTCGACGACAGCCGAGTCCAGCGCGGCGGCTTGCGCCTCGAGATCGGCCTGGGCCGCTTGGAGCTGGGCGAACAAGCCGCCCAGGCCCGCCGGGAGTACTTCTTCGTCGTCCGCCATCTCAGACCTCCTCCGCCCCGGGGAACACCTGCATGAGACGCTCCTGAGCCCAGGACGCCGCGTCGCCGGGAACCTGCTCGCCGAGCGGATCGAGCTCGTCGGGGTCGAGCATCTCCTCGGCTCCTCCGACTCCTTGCTCCGGGGCCCGAGCGCCGCTCGAAGCGCCCCCGGGCCGGCCCGGTGCCGGTCCGCCACGATCGGGCGGTTGTGCGGGTCGAGCTTCCGCGATTCGCACCGCCACCGGAGGGTGGCGATGGATGCGCACTCCCGGCGTCGGCCTCGGTGACGAGACGAAGCCGGATAGGACGTCCGAAATGCCGGCCGAGCGCGTCCGCGACCTCCGGGGCGTGTTCTTCGGCCCGCTCGACGTGAGCCGTGTTCGGCAGCGCCAGAATGGCCGTCGAGTCCTCGCTCGGAAGGAACCGGCCCACCGCGAACACCGCCCGCACCCGCGGGCGCAGCTGGTTGAGCACGTGATCACCCCAGGCGGCGACGAGGTCGTCGCGCGTAGGCGGAGGTTGGTCGCTCGCCGGTGGAGGCACGTCCACGTCTTCGGCGGTGGGCCGTTCGGCGACATGGCCTGCGCGAGACGTGCTGAGTTGAGGGTCGTTCGCCGGGGCGGCGAAAGGACTGAAGGCGCCGAGCGCCGGCCGCGACTCCGTGACCGCGGTCGGGGTGCCTCCGGTCGGGGTGCCTGGGCGTCGGGGTGCCTGGACGTCGGGGTGCCTGAGGGTCGGGGTGACTGGGGTCGGGCCGGGAGAGCCAGGGTTTGCCGGCGCCTCAGCGCTCGGCCGAGTCGCAGGAGTCGCCGGGGACCCAGAGCCGTACGCCGGTGGGGAGGGAGGCGGTGACGGGGGCGCCGCGCCGGCTGTCGGTGACGAGAGCTCCTGGATTCGGCGTTCGAGGCGCTCGATCCTCTCGAGCAGTGCGGCCGGATCGTCGTCCGCCTCCGGGTGCGTGAGGCGGACGATGGCAACTTCGAGGGTGATCCGCGCGTCGAGGGCGTCGCGCATGGCGACCATCGCCGTTCCGAGCACTTCCATCGCCCGGACGCTCCTGGCCGGACCGAGCAGCAGCCTGCCGCGAGATGAGGGCCTGTTCCCGGCACCTCCCCGGACGGTGAAGATGGCGTCGGCGGCTCACCGTCCCTCGCGACACCTGGAGCCATGGCCGTCAGGAACTGGGTGCGGAGCTCGTCGAGCAGCTCGGCCGCGATCCGTGGTGCGTCTCGCCCGGCCACCAGCGCGTTCTCGACGCAGATGAGAGCGCGGGCCGTGTCGCGCTCGGACAGCGCCAGCAAAAGCTCGTGGACGAGCTGACTGTCGTCGTCGACCACTCCGGACGCGACTACCTGGTCAAGGGCGGAAAGAGCATCGCGCGCCGAGCCGCGTCCGCGGCGAACGGCCGTCTCCACCGCCGCCTCCGGCAGCTCGAGCTTGGCGTCCGCGGCGACGTCGGCGAGCAGCACCGCCAGCACCTCGGCGTCGAGGAGATGGAATTCGTAGTGCTGTGTCCGGCTGCGGATCGTCGGAAGCACCTTTTGCGGATCCGTCGTGGCGAGCACGAACACGACGTGGTCGGGGGGCTCTTCCAGCGTCTTCAAGAGTGCGTTGGACGCAGCCTGGGAGAGCATGTGAACCTCGTCGACGATGTAGACCTTCCAGCGCCCCGGCGTGGCGAGCGACGCCCTGGCCACGAGATCCCTCATCGCGTCGACTCCGTTGTTCGAGGCGGCGTCGAGCTCGTGGACGTCGAACGAGGCACCTCTGGTGATGTCGACGCAGGAGTCGCACACGCCGCAAGGCTCCCCTTCGACGGGGCTCGTGCAGTTCAGAGCCTTGGCGAGGATCCTCGCCGTCGACGTCTTGCCCGTCCCGCGGGGGCCGGAGAACAGATAGGCATGGGCGACGTGATCATCCCGGACGGCGTGCCGAAGAGCGCTGACCACGTGGTCCTGCCCGCGCACCTCCGCGAAGCGTTGCGGGCGGTACCGCCGGTAGAGGGACTGGAAGTCGACCACAGCCCGAGCCTACGACCTGGCGGCCGACGCAACCGCGGTCGGCGGGCACGACTCGCGCCGGCCCGGGACCAACAAAAGGCCGGCGCTGGCGTGCGCAGCAGCCAGGTCACCTGCGGCACCCAAGCGAGTCCGCTGAGAGCTGCTGCCTTCCGGCCCTGACTCGGTTCACGGTCGCGAGTTGCGCAGAACCCGGCTACTGCGCGCGACAGCGCCAGCAAGTGCAACGATAGCGTGCTGCGACTCTTTGGAGGAGTGCGAGAGCGGCCGAATCGGCACGATTGGAAATCGTGTGACCTGCAAGGGTCCGTGGGTTCAAATCCCACCTCCTCCGCGTTGCGTTGCGTTGTCGTAATCACGACATTCCCCCTGTTCAGTGGGTAGTTTCCGTGTCCGTTCGTACACCCAGTGAGTGATCCACGTTCGAACCCGACACCGGAGCGATGCCGAACCCACAGGCGAGCTGAACGGACGCTCAACCCGCGTATCTCTCGCTTGCTCCAAAGCTTGCGCTGTACTTGATGAGACTCGGGCAATTGGTCTAATCGGGAAGACGGTTGGGCTGACGAGCTAGGGCGGCGGGTCGATGCGGGCGGCGTTTGTCGGCCAGGGCTGCGAAAACGCCGCGCGGGGCTTCGTCCAGCTCTCCGGGCTGAGCCTGCCGAGCGTGCCCTTGGGCTACCCGACGCAGTAGGCAGGATGCTGGCGACCTTTAGCAGCGCGTCCCGACGCGGACGGGTTCCGGGATCCATGGCCACCTGCGTCAACAAGCTCAGCGCGGCTCTGGTCGGCGTCAGGACACCGCTCTCCCAACGCCAGAGCCGACCGAGCGGGGCGTGGTCCGTCTAGGATTTGCTGCCGCTGGCAAAGCGGGCGAGCAGAGGGATGAGCACGTGCGCGTTGGGCGTTCCCCAGCCTGTCACCGGGTCCCATCCGGGAGTCGCCTGGTAACCGTTGAAGCCGGTCGAAATGTCGTGAAAGGCCTTGTGGTAGCTGGAGCTGCGGCCGATGTCGTAGATAGCGGGGTTGACGAAGCCTAGGTCCTTATGGGCGTACTCGTCGGCCAGCGCCATGATTCCCGCCCAGAGCGGCGCCGAACCGCTCGTGCCGGATTCCGTGATGAGGTATGTCGTCGCCATGGGAGGTGTAAACCTGCGCCATACCGCCGGGCGCAGCAGCGTCGCCGGCCACGTCGGGCACGCCCCTCGACCTGGAGATACCCGGCACGCCATCTTGATAGGCGGGACGGACGTATAAGTGGCTGAAGCCGCCACCCGAATCTGCTCCAGGCGGTCTCGCCGATGTAGGCGCCGCTCTTCGGACTCGCACTGAGCTGCGTACCGCCGACGGAGAGCACGAGCGAGTCGGAGGACGGGAAGTTCGACCCCCTCTGACCTGCCGCCCGCCCCCACCCCCAATCGGTGGGGTACACGCCATTGTCGCCGGAGCTGTGCCGACTACCCGCTACGTGGTGAGCCTGCGCCCCGAGCAGGATGGAGTGCATCTCGGACACCTGAGCCGGGGTGAAGTAGTGCGATCCCAAGCCCCAGCTGATCGAGGCCACGTCGGTGTGGGAGATAACGCAGCGGCAACGCGGCGAGCATGTCCGCAGTCGCCTTCGCGGGCTGTCGTCCCAGGAGGCGGGAACAGCACCACCCGGAGGGTCGCGCCAGGCGACGAACCGCGTCCGGGAGCCTCGAGGTCGCCGATCTCCTCCCCCGTTGCCTGCCATCGCGAGGCTGAAGGAACGAGGCTCGTCACGACATCGACGCTGTGCGGCGGGCAGATGGAACATCCTGTCGAAGGCCGCCAAGTCCTGACGGATGTCGGTGGGTCCCTGGCTGGGGACTGGGACAGGGACGACGGCGGTCACGGTCTCACGACGGCCGTCGATCCCGCGCTCCAGCAACGGCTGGATCCCGTACGCGACCTGGAACTGCTGCGGGGAGTAGCAGGGGTCGTCCAAGCAGTACAACGTGGAGCTGGGCGGTGGGATCGTGGTCGTGGTCGTGGTCGCGCCGGTCGCGCCGGCCCGGATCACCGCGGTCGGGACCCCGAACACGACTGCTGCGAGCGTGAGCACGCCCGCTCGCCTGAAGCCAGTGAGGTGCCTTGGATAGATGAAGCTCTGCATCAACGCTCCCTCAAATGGCCGACCTGCGCGTGGGGACGACCGGGTCTCCAGCGCCTTGGGCGGTCCACCGCCTTGTGATCTCCACAACCCTACGGCGCAGTTAGGCCGTGGCGCCCCGACGCGCCTCGCCGTGGGACCTGCGCCGGTGAGCTAGGCGCATTCGCGGGCACGCCAAGTAGGCCTTCCGCCCGTGAGAGGACCACCAGAGACACCTCTGCTGCCGTCTAGGCACGTCGAACGGTCACCTCTGTTCGTGACTTTCGATAAACGTCCCGCTACCGGCGGTCGCGAGCGCACAGAACGACACCGGTGGATACACAGGTCGCGTCCCGATTCGACCTCGCCGCGAGCACGATCCTGTCGTACCGGCTGCGGCAGGGAGTCACGCTACGGGCGAATCGAAGATGAGCTGTGCTGGGCGGGCTACCTCTGCAGGCTATAGAAGGTCGGTCAACAGTTCGCCCCGGCGGCGTGCGAGGTGGCGGACCTCGGCTGGGTTGCCGGCGAGTTCGATCGCCTTTGTGTATGCGGCATGCGCCTCGGCAGAGCGGCCGACCCGGCGGAGCAGCTCGGCGCGGGTCGCGTGGAGGGCGTGGTAGTCCCGTAGGGGCAGCCGGTCGATTGCCGCCAGCGCCGCCTCCGGCCCGTCCAGTTCGGCGGTGACCACTGCTCGGTTGAGCGCGACGACCGGGCTCGGGTGGATGTTGTATAGCTGGTCATAGAGCGTGGCGAGCCCGGACCAGTCGGTGTCTTGGAATCGGCGCGCGGCGGTGTGGACGGCGTTGATCGCGGCCTGGATCTGGTAGGGACCGGGTCGGTTGTTCCGGACGCAGGCGCGTACGAGCGCGTGTCCCTCGCTGATAAGCGTGGGGTTCCATCGGGAGCGGTCCTGTTCGTCGAGTGTCACCAGCTCACCGGTCTCGTCGACTCGGGCGGCGCGGCGGGCGTCGGTGAGCAGCAGCAGCGCCAGGAGGCCGGCCGTTTCGGGTTCGTCCGGTAGCAGGTCGTGCAGCAGCCGGGCCAGTCGGATGGCTTCGTCGGAGAGGTCGGTGCGTAGCTCGGTGTCGCTGCTGGGGAGGTAGCCCTCGTTGAAGACGAGGTAGATGACGGCAAGGACGTCGTGGAGGCGTTCGATGAGCCGCTCGGGTACGACGAACGGGATGTGAGCCGCTCGGATCTTGGTCTTGGCGCGGGTGATTCGCTGCCCGATCGCCACCTCACTGGACAGCAAAGCGCGGGCGATCTGACCGACCGTGAGCCCGGCGACCAGCCGCAGCGTGAGCGCTAGTCGTGCCTCGGGCGCGAGTGCGGGATGAGCGCAAGTGAAGATCAGCCGGAGCTGATCGTCCTCGACGGGGTGGGCCGGCGCTGGGTCGGGCTGCAGCAGCAGTGCTTGCCGCGTGCTTGGCCTCACGCTTGTACTCGCGCCGTATCCGGTCGGTCGCCTTGCGGGTGGCTGTCGTCATCAGCCACCCACCGGGGTTGGGCGGGCCTGCCGTGCCTGCTGAGCCCCATGTCGCGACGGCGGCGGCGAAAGCCTCGCCGGCCGCCTCCTCGGCGATGTCGAGATCTCCGAAGCGGCGGGCCAGCGAGGCAACCACCCGGGGCCACTCGTCGCGGAAGACCTTCTCGATCATTCCTGCTCGATCATGTCCTGGAAGGGGCGCACCTCAACCTTGCCGCGACAGGCCATCGAGCCCTCGGCGGCCAGCCGCAGAGCGACATCGAGGTCGGGCGCCTCGATCACCCAGAAGCCGCCGAGGTACTCCTTTGACTCCAGATAGGGCCCGTCGGTATAGACCGGCTTGTCTCCCGTACCGTCGACCACCGTCGCCGTGGAAGCCGAGCGCAGGCCGCCCGCAAAGACGAAATAACCCTCAGCTGTCAGCTTCTCGTTGAACACGCCGGTGGCGGCGAAGGCCATCCCGGCTTCCTCCTCCGACGCATAGGCACCGAACTTGCCGGCGTTGGGGTCGTAGTCCGAGTCCACACCGTGCACCGACAGCAGGTACTGCGGCATCTCAGACCTCCTTCGCGGCAGCGGCCGTGCGGTCGGCGTCGGGCGTCGGGACCTGTGCGGGAGTGCGGAAGATCCGCACCTCCTGCGGCCAGTCGCACGCCACAGCGATCCGTCCCGCCCAGTAGCGGGCCGTAGCTTCATCGGGCACATCCACCGCGGCGAAACCGCCGAAAGTCTCCTTGGTCTCGGCGTACGGCCCGTCTGTGAAGACGGGCGTGCCTCCGTGCGGCTCCACGTGGAAGACCGCTGCATCGTTGTCGAGGCCGCCGCTGAAGATGAAGACCCCACCTGCCTTCATCTCCTCGATCACGGCGTGCGCGTCATGTGATCGCTCCTGCCACTGCTCGTCGCTGGCTTCGGTCACCCAGTCGTCGTTGAAGAAAATGAGGTACTCAGCCATCACAACTCCTCAGCTCGTTCGCCAGTCCCATCGACCGCCTTCCACCATCTCTACGAACGAGGGCCGGCAGATCCGACAACGCGGGCCCGATCCGCCAACATTTTGCACCCGAGAACCCACTTCGCTGGCACCGGGTTTGAACCTCGGCGATGGAGGGCACCAAGCGGGACAGCCCTCAGAGCTCACTCGGCGCAGGAAAAGCCCTGTTCAGACCGATGAGATAGTCCCTACAAGCAACTCAAACCGCGGTAACGGTATCGCTAGCGACACTGGGGTTGGGCTACGGGGACGGTGGTCGCGGGCCGGCGATGAACGACGACGCCGCTGGCAGATCTGGGGTCATCACGGATCGGCGGAGGCGGAGAACACTCGGCCCAGACCGGCCATGCTCGATCCATTGGGACGACGTCCAGCCGCAGGCTGCTGCGTCGCCCGAGGATCAATCCGTTCAAGCTGAGGCCCTGGTGGTGCTGGCACGAGCCTCGTCATTGGAGCTTGCCACCTTGTCGGGGACACCCGCGAGGCAACAAGCTGTTCGTGTTGATCGTGGGAGGCTCGTGGGTGGAAAAGACCTACCCCGGTTGGGACCGACAGGTGAGCAGGGTATCTCGGGCCTTGTGGTATCGCTTCAGGGCAACCTTCCGGTACGAGCTGGGCTCGTACCTCACAATTGCATTGCTCCTCGGCCTGATCGGGGGGCTGGCGATGGGCTCGCTGGCGGCAGCCCGCCGAACCCAGTCCTCCTACTCCGCCCTGTTAGAAACCACTAACCCTTCCCAGATTGTCCTGGCGACGGCGATCGCCAACCCTGCCATCGGCAACGGGCAGGGTTACGACCCGGCCATCGTCCGAGAGATTGCCCGAATCCCCCACGTCACCGCCGTTGCGAGTGCGCCGGGGATCAACGCCGAGCCCCTCAATTCGGCTGGCGCCCCCATCGGCACCGGTGCGTGCCCCGGTACAGGCAGGAACCAGCCAAGGCAGCATCGGTGGCGAGTTCTTCCGGATAGACCGCCTTGCCATCAGTGCGGGTCGGGCGGCTGATCCCGCCCGGGTGGACGAGTTCGTGACCTCTCCGGCGATCGCAACGGCCTACGGCTTCCACGTCGGCGAGATCGTTCCCATGGGCTTCTACACCAACAGCCAGACCGACCTGTCCGAATTCGGGACGGCGAAGGTGAAACCCTACCGACGGATCGACATGCGGGTTGTTGGCATAGGACTGCCGGTGACGGAGATCGTCACCGACGACGTCGATGCCGGTGGCGCTCTCGGCTATTTCACCCCGGCCCTGACGAACGAGCTGCTCAACACTTGTGTCAACTACACCGAGACCGCCATCAAGGTAGCCAACCCGGGCCAGGTTGCCGGCGTGGTGGAAGACATAACGAGAGGGGCACCCGGCGGCTTGCCTCCCGGCTTCTCAGCCGCGGCAGAAGACGACGCGGGCAAGGCCGACCGAGCTATGAAGCCGCTCTCGATCGCGCTCGGGGTCTTTGGGGCTATCGCCGCCCTGGCGGCCCTCTTGATCGCAATGCAGGTCATGGGGCGGTATCTGCGCCGGCGTAGGCAGGAATCAGACGAGTTGCGAGCACTCGGTGCCGACTCCACGACCCTCGCCACCGACGCCCTCATCGGCGTTGTTGGCGCCGTCGCCGTTGGATCGCTGCTGGCCGTTGGCGTGGCGGTTGCTCTTTCGCCACTCAGCCCATTCGGCCCGATTCGGCCCTTCTACCCGACCCCCGGAATCTCTTTCGACTGGACCGTCCTCGGCGGGGGGTTCGGGGTCCTCTTCGTCGGACTCACTCTTGCCGCCTTCGGGCTCACTATCCGCAGTTTGCCCGAGCGGTCGGCCCGCCGTCAGCGGTTGGCAGCCAATAGTTCGACTCTGCTGCGTAGCGCCCGGAATGCTGGATCTGCCAGCTCCAGCGGCGACCGGCCTCCGGTTTGCCTTCCAGCCCGGAAGCGAGACCGACAGCGTCCCGATGCGATCGGCCATCGTCGGCGCGGCGTTGGCTGCGATCGTGTTGATTACCACGGTCACTTTCGGTGCCAGTTTGGACCACTTGGTTTCGACTCCTCGCCTCTACGGATGGAACTGGAGCTACGCCCTCTCGGGTGGAGACGGCGGTGGGGGCGGGGACATTCCGGAAAGACAGGCAACCACGTTGCTGGCCCACGACCCCTACCTCTCGGCATATTCCGGCGTGTCCTTTGTCAATCTCATCGTCGATGGCCAGGACATCCCGGTGATCGCCACGAGTCCCGGCGCCAGGGTCCAGCCCCCGCTCCTGCAAGGCCACGATCTCCAACGATCTGACGAGATAGTCGTAGGTGCACTGACCTTGGCGTCGCTGCACAAAAGGCTCGGCGATACGGTCACCGTTGGGAGCGGAGCGGGCAGGTCGCACCTCCTTCGCATCGTGGGCGTGGCCACCATGCCCGCGATTGGCGGCAGCGGCGGCCTGCATCTCGAGATGGGCACCGGTGCCGTCGTCTCGAGCTCGCTGATCCCGGCGATAGAACTCAACCCGTTCAACGACCCCGAGACTGGCCCACAGGCCTATTTCATCGATGTGCACCCGGGGGTCAACCAGCTCGCGGCCCGGCGCTCGCTGGAGGAGATGACCGCTCCCCTCACCAACACCTACAACTTCGGCGTGGTCGTCCAGTCGGTGCTTCGTCCGGCCGAAATCGTGGATTACCGCGCGATGGGAACCACGCCGGCCATCTTGGGGGCCTCCCTCGGAGCCGGAGCCCTCGCTGCTCTCGGCTTCACCCTTATTGCCTCGGTGCGTCGCCGGCGGCGGGAACTGGCGGTACTCAAGGTCTTCGGCTTCACCCGCTTCCAGCTGAGTGCGGTCGTTGCTTGGCAGTCGAACGTGGCCGTGGCCATGGGAACGGTCGTGGGCATCCCGGTCGGTATTACCCTCGGTCGGACGCTTTGGGACCTCTTTGCCCATGAGATCGATGCGGTCCCCTCCCCGGCTGTCCCCGTCTTCCCCATAGTCCTGATCGCACTCGGTGCCTTTGTGCTCGCCAATGTCGTGGCCGCCATTCCGGGGCGTATTGCTGCCCGGACCAGAGCGGCGCTGCTCTTGCGAAGCGAATGAAGGGATCGCATTCGTCTCGACGAACCTCGGAGTGGAAGGCGAAACGTCGGGCAAGGCTGGCTTACCTCAGTTAGTTAAGAGACCTGCGCCACCGCGAGATACGGGCACCGGTCGTCGCGGTCGGAGACGGTGAGCTCGGGTTCTGGACGGCGCTCAGAAACGTCTTCCCCGGGACCAAAGGGCAGCGCTGCTCGGTGCACAAAGTCGCCAACATCCTCGAGGCTCTGCCCAAGTCCGTCCAGCCGCTCGCGAAGACGCTTCTCGCCGAGGTGAGAGACGCCGAGGACCGTGAGCACGCCCGTGACCCTGCCAAGGCCTTCGACAACGAGTTCTGCGCCAAGGGGCCGATGGCCGACGAAAAGCTGCGTGACGACCTCAAGCCGCTGCTGGCAACTGAAGACTCACCTTGCGCGGCGTACAGATGACTCAATGGGCCGCGCTCTGCCGCCGCCAGGTCGGTCAGTGCCTTTCCGGACAGGTCCCGAAAGTCCTCGGCCCCCCAAAGGACACTCCTAATCCGCACCTTTGGTACAGCCCAAAGACGATGCCCGCAGTCGCCTCGGTTATGGCCTCAGATCTGTCTGAGCTCGACCCGAGCCACAAGGCCTACTTCCAGGCGAGACTGCAGGCCTTCGACGCCTCTCTCAAGCCTTGGCTCGATGCGATCGCGGCGTTCAAAGCCAAGTACCCACGCGCGTCCGTCGCGACGACCGAGCCGGTAGCCGACTACATGCTCGAGGCAATGGGCATGGACCTTCTCACGCCGTTTAGCTTCCAGGCCGACATCATGAACGGGGTCGACCCCGCTCCGGAGGACATCACCCTCGAGACTGGCTTCTTCACCAAACACGAGGTCAAGGTCTTCTGTTATAACGGGCAGGTCGTGGATCCGCTCACGATCTCGATCCGGCAGACGGCTCAGTCCGCCAAGGTACCTGTCGTGGGTGTCTACGAAACGATGCCTACGCCCGGCTTCGACTACCAGTCCTGGATGCTCGCCGAGGTTGCAGCGATCAAAGCCGCCGTGGCGCACGGCATCTCGACCCAGCACCTCTGATCGATGTTCCTTGTCAGCGGAGCCTCGGCAAGTCAGCCAGCACGCGGGTTCGCGACAATATAGAGCGCACTGACGGGCCGGCGCCCGAAACGACTTGCCCAGCCCGGCGCTCTTAGCGGCGAGAAAGACCGGCCGTGCAGGAAGCAACGGGGTGAGTCGGGGTGACGCGAGGCTGGGCGAAGGCACTGGAAGTAAAGCCCGACAGAGCCAGACCGAGGGGAATGACCGCAGCCGCCCATCCTGTTACGCGATGTGCCGTTCCGCTCCGTCGTTTGCGCACGGAATGAGCCGCCATCGGGAAAGGGACCTCCGCTGAAATGCGTTCGAGGATCTGCTTGCTGAAGTCCGGCGCAGGCTCGAGGACACGGATGCGTAGCTGACGGGTCACAAGCCCGGCGCCCTGCTCGAAGTTTCGACAACCTGTGCAGTCCATGAAGTGTCTGAGTTCGACTGGAGAAAGCTCGCTTGTTTCCTCTCCATCGAGCCCAGCAGAGATGTGCTCGCGGACCTGCTCGCACAGTGCGGCGGGCTTCCGACTGCGACGGAACATCGACTAGCCCAACCCTTCGACAGCGTGCCGTCCGAGCATCCGATCGATGACAAGACTCATGTCACCTTCCACGGAAATTGCACGACGGATGATGAAGATCAGTGCCGGGACGGCCCAGAAATCACCGCAAATCCAGATGATGGCGGCACCGATCTGTTGATCGGCGAAGGGAGAGAGTGTCACACCGGGCACGTGATTGTAGACGTCATACCACGAGCTTGCCGTAAAGATGCTGAGCGACATGGCGAGGACGAACATGACCACGTTGGTGCTGACGATCGCCCAGATCTGTCCGGCGGTCCCGAGCTTGGGCTTGATCGGGTACGACGGGATGATTTGCAGCCAGAAGAACACTCCGCTCACGAAAAAGCTCGAATGCATGAGCCAGATGTGCACGTCCTGGTTGTTCTCGGCGAGGTCGAAGAGCGCAGGGACATGCCAGACAACCATGATGATGTTGAAGGCGACGATCGCGACCGCACCGCTCGTTAGGAAGCGGCCGAGCGCTCTGAGCGGCCGAGCCCAGGCACCGAGCAGAACGGCGCGGCCGATCACACGCCGGACTTTCACTGGCAGACCGTGGATGAGCGGCAGCCACGGCGCTCCCGCGACGATCAGGATGGGAGCGAAGAACATGATCAAGATGTGCTCGATCATGTGGACGAAGAAGTAGTAATCCGCCCAATAGTCGATGGGCGAGTCGACCGCGAGGAGCAGCATTCCCAGTCCGGCGTAAAACGACAGCGAGTTCATCCTTCGTCGGTGTGTTCGCGCTGGTGTTGAACGCCCCTTCAGATGGTGAAGGCCGATCTCGTGCCAGACGACGACGACTCCGACGACGATGATGAACGGGTCGAACGACCAGTTTTCGGTCACATAGCTCACAGCCTACGACCCTCCGTATTTGAGCTGCGGCGGGAGTCTTTCACAAGCACTGTCGGTCGAGGCGAAGGCACCAGAACCTCCTCAGCCCGACGAGCCATAGACGATGGGGACCTGCGTCGTCTGGACGCGCTGCCAGCCGGTTGCCGTGGTGGAGAGACGGTAGACGGTCAGGTGGCTTTGATCGACGGCCAAGGCATCGATCCCTCCTGTCGGCGCGAAAGAGATCGCTTCTGTCCGGACGGGCAGCTGAGGCAGTCTGGTCCACGCTCGAGCACCGGGACCGAGAACCTCGGCAAAGGGTGGCTCGCCTCCCGCGACCGTCACTACCAAGCCACCATTGACCGATAGCCCTGAGGAGGTGAGCCGCTCCGTCGGCCCGAGGGACAGCGAAACTGCTCTCGACCAGGCACCGTGGTCAGTGCGGCGCGCCCCGAGAAGCTCGGTTCGGACACCCGAGTAGGCCGCGATCAGGACGGAAACGCCGCCGTCGTAGGAGCGAAGCCGGAGCACGCTCGTCGTCGCCGAGATCGAGGACGGAAGTAAAGGCCCGGCGAGCTGCCAGCCGCTCGGGGAGTCCTCGAAGACGCCAACCTTGCCCGGGCGCGAACAGGAGGTACCCACGAGAAGCTGATCGCTCGGCGAGAACGCGACCGCGGTCAGCGACGTCACGTCACAGAGCCGAGCGGCCGTCGAGGCCTTGAGTATCCGCGCGGAGACAACCTGGTGCCAGTTGTAGAGGCCTCCGCGATCGGAAACAACCGCTGATGCCGGCTTACCGATGAGCGCCGCCACGCGCCCGTTCGGCGTGCCCGCGAGCGCGTCAGGAACGCCGGCGAGCTCAGAAGACAGAATCCCGGGGGCCCAGCTCCTGCCTCCGTTCGAGCTCGATGCCATGGGTGAGAAAGCGATCCGCTGGCTCGCCTCAAAGCCACTGACAAGGTTCGAGCCGACCTGCACACTGACGAGGCCGCCGTTGTCGGCGAAGCCGGGTGGTGTCACAAGCGACCAGCGTGAGCCCCCGGCCGGCAGGAAGAGAAGCTGCCAGAAGGTATTGGCGAGATTGCCCAGATCCCCCATCGCCAAATCGGCCCACGACCCGGCCGCCGTTGTCATCGACGCTTCGAGCGGGGCACTTGTCGCCAGGGACGACGGTGTCGAGCCTCCATCGCTGCTAGCGCTCGCCCCACTCGCCAGCAGGGCTGTGATCCCCACCGCTGCGAATATGAGGGCGAGGAGTAAGTAGTGCGTGGGCCACCGTGACCTGCGCGAGGTCGCCGCCCTCACGATCCCGCCAGTACGGTGCGAATCTCACTGGCAATGACGCCAGCGAACGAGGATCGCAAAGGCGCAGTGCCCGGACCGGGATCCGCGTCCAGGACGTAGCGCGTATGGCCCGAAGGATCGATCACGTAGGCGATCTCGGAGTGGGCGATCATCGACCCGGCAGGCTCGATTTGGACCTCGACGCCGTATTTGCTCCAGGTGTGCCGCAGCTGTTGCAACGAGCCGGTGAGGTAAAGCCAGTTCCTCAGGTGCGCGAGGCCTTCGTTGTTGTCGAAGGCCCGAGTCGCGGCGACTGAGTGGTAGATGGGATTGGTGACGATGGCGATGAATACCGCTCGGCGAGAGTCGTTGCCGAGCATCTGGTCTGCTTCTCGGAACTCTTGGGCGATGAGTGGGCAATCTGTCGTGCATACCGGGTCGAGGAAGGTGATCGCGAGGGCTTTGCCCCGGAGGCTCCGCAGGGACACGGACCTTCCGTGCTGGTCGATCAGATCGAACTGTGCTGCCGGCGTGTTGGTGGCGTTCGGCGTCCCGTCGATCGCCGCATTGAGGATCGGGTCAGCAACCGGGTTGGTGGCCGCGAGGGCCATCGGAGCGGCCCCGAGCAGAATGACCCCTAACGAGCCGATCGCCGCCAGGCTTCGGAACAGGTAAGCGGGACGGGCGACGAGACGCTCACGCCAACCCGAGGCTGCGGGCTCCGGTTCCACCTCAGATCTGGCATCGACCGACACACCAAGACGCGTCGTCGCCGTGTAGCCGGAGATGAAAACCAGTGCCATCGGGATCATGCTGTTCGGATCTGTGCCGACACCTCCAAGAAAGCCGAGGTCCTGGATGAGGACCCAGTCGGCGAGGCAGAGGACCGTCCCGACGATCACCGCGACGAGCACGATCTGGCGCCGCGCGATGAGGAAGGCTGCTCCGATCGCCGCAAGCGCGATCACCACGAAGAGATTGACGGCCCACCCGTGCGCCGCATCGAAAGAAGCAAAGCTCGAGACCATGGAGGAGAGAACGCCGGGCTGAGGTGTCTGAGCCATGCCCTGCACCATCGAGGTCAGCGAGCCGGCCGCGGCGTGCGGATTCGACTGGCCCTGCCAAAAGCCCCGGCCCGGCCATGCTTGGAGTGTCGCCATACCGAGGAAGAAAAGGCCGCTCGCGGCCAGGATGCCCCGCCCGAGGCGTCGGCTCGCCCAAATGCGCTCGGGACAGGCGATCAGTACTCCGGCCACCACGTAGAAGATGACGGCACCCGGCGCGCCGAACAGCCAGCTGACCCCCGGGCCGAAAATCCCCCCGAAAGCTTCGCCGAAGACCCACACGACAAGTCCCCAGCCTGCGCTCACCAGGCCTGCCAAACGCGACCAGTTCCCCCGCGGCGCCACGAGAAGCCAGATGCCGATTCCCACCTGGATCCACACCGCAGAGGCTGCAGCTGGCACCGGATGGTTGCTCCAGGTCCTCACACCCACGTCAACGAGGCTGCGGACCCACGCCGGAGACGAGGAGGCGGCCGGCTGGATCACGCCGGAGGGCAGACCAAGAGGCATGGAGACCTGCGCCTGCAGAATCCCGTCGAATAGCCAGATGCATCCGAAGGCGACCCGCAAGAGATGGCGGGCGGCAGGCTCGCTTCCCATGGAATCGACTGACAGTTGACCGCCGTTGGCTGCGCGCCTCAGTTGTATCGAGCGCAAGACGTTCCAGGCGGTCGCCAGCAGGGCAAGTATGACGAGTACGAGCAGAGACTGGTGAAGCAGTGCGGCCTCGAACGCGGAAACGATGGTCGGGTTCGTTGTCTGGAGCGACGTCCCCATCCCGCCCATGTCGGCTCGATCCCCCCTACTCATCCCGTCGGCCGCCCCAGGGCGGTTTTGTCTCTCTCGTGTAGGTAGTGGCCGCTGACACCGACAAAGTTCCCGCAGCCGAGATCTGGTCGCCCGAGCGCAGGGACGCTATGGTCGCCGAATGGACGAGCTGACCCAACTCCTCGTCGAAGCCAGGGACGGCGACGAGATCGCCCTTGCAGCCTTCATCCGCAGATCGCAGCCTGAGATCTGGCGGTTCTGCGCGCACCTGGTTGGTCGCAACCACGCCGACGATGCCACCCAGGAGACCTACCTAGCAGCTTGGCGTGCCCTGCCGTCGTTCCGGGGTGACTCATCGGCGAGGACCTGGCTGCTCGTGATTGCTCGCCGGACGGCGATGCGCTTTGGCAGGCGACAGCTCAGGCTCTCCGAACTGGATCGAACGTCCCTTGCAAACAGCAAGGCGCCGGACCCGGCGAGCTGGACCGAGATCAGCAGCTTGATCACCCAGCTCGACAACGATCGGCGGTTGGCGATCATTCTCACTCAGATCCTCGGGCTTTCGTACGCGGAAGCAGCTGAGGTGTGCGGCTGCGCCCTCGGAACGATCCGATCCCGGGTCGCCCGGGCGCGCGAGGAGCTTCTCACCTGGGGGACTGTCACAGATGACAGTGCGAGTCCAGATCACTGCGTTGGGACGTGCGCCTCGATATTCGCACGGGACTAGCCGCCTCGAGTGAGGCGGGAACCTAACTAACTAAAGGCCACATTGGAGGTCCGTCGCGAACGCAGAAGACGCCGTTAGAAACCGGCGCTGGCGCCGAGGTCCATATGCCCGAGGACACGGAGTGGGGTCAGCATGAAGGCGCGATCGAGGATCCCGATGGCAACGTCCTGAGGTTTGGCTCGCCGATGAGGTGATCGGGTTTCCCGCTCGCTGGGCCGGGCGCACAGGACGACTACGCAAACGTCGGCCCCCTGGTGCGCACACGTGGCAGAGCCCAGCCCTAGCCGTCGATCTGAGTGGTGCTTCCCGCAGACAACCCGACTTCAACAGTCACCAGCCGGTGACATACACGCTCTGCTCCTCGAAGCCACGTCGCCGCGCCCCAGCCGATCTCGAGGCCCGCGCTGCCGGCCGGTGGAGGTCAAGGGCGTGGCCGACCGCGTCCTTTTCAAGTCTGAACGCGTGACCCGTTGACCTGTCTGCCGCGGTCTGACAGGATCGCCACCTCGGCCTCTCTGCGTAGGGGCAACAGGAAGGGGTGGACCTCGATGATCCTTTTTACGCGAACGCTCACGGTGCTGGGGAACCCGCGAGACGGGAGCTTGGGCCCGGAAGATGGCGAAGCTGGTTACCGAGAAGACGGGGAAGGAGACCGCACTGTGGCTCGGTCTATCGGGGACCGCGACTGGCACTCACATCTTCTCCGCTTTCTACGAGAACATGGCGGAGTTCGCGACTGCTACCGGGATGCTCATGGCCGACGAGCAGTACCTCGACGGAGCCACTGAGGCCCGCCAGTATCTGGCCGGGCCGCCGGAGGACAGGCATGTCGAGATCATCCACACCGCGGGCGGTGAGTACCGGCGCCCGGAGCTGGGCGGCGTCGTCCAATTGACGACCGCGACCCCGCCCTGGGCAAGCTTGGCGCCGCCATCGCCTGGGGCGTCCAGATCACCGAGCTTGTTTCCGAGGTCGTAGGCCAGCCGGTCTTCTTCGGGCACTCGCTGGCGGGGCCGTTCGGCGAACTGGCCTGGATCGGTGCCAGCGCGGACGCCGGCGCCTGGGACCGCACCCAGGAGGCATTGACCAAGGACCACCGCTACCTCGCCAGCCTCGATGAGGGCACTCCTAACTTCGAAGTCGGGTCAGGTCGCGTCCTCCTCGCTCGCCGCGTGGCCTGACAAGGCGCGAATAGGGCACGAGGCGGGCTTCGCTTCGCCGATGCTCGTAAAGGCCAAGTGGAGTGCCGCTCGGCCTGAGCCTTGAGTGCCCGCTGACGCCGTGATCCGGGGCGTCGATGCACCCTCGCCTGTTGGTCCCCAGATGGGTACTGTCATGATCGGGAGCAGCCCGCTGGCGAGCAGTTAGAGCGCCTTTTCGACGCCGGAGCCGGGTTCTGCCGGCGAGCCATGGCGTCGCGGACTACCGAACAGCGAGGAGAAGCTGTGAACACGAATCTCGGGTCCGTGCCAGAGATCACCTTGAATGACGGGACCACCATTCCCCAGCTCGGCTTCGGCACTCTCGCCGTGCAGCCCGACCGCGAGGTCACTCCCTCGAACATCGAAACGACCGCCGAGATCGTCCAGATGGCTCTTCAGTCCGGCTACCGCCACATCGACACGGCGCAGTCCTACGGCACCGAACAAGGCGTCGGGCGAGCCATCGCCGCCTCCGGCATCCCCCGGGACCAGCTCTACATCACCAGCAAGCTCGCCAACAACAACCACGAACCGGACGACGTACGACGTTCCTTCGACCAGACTCTGGAATACCTCGGTGTCGAGCAGCTCGACCTGTTCCTGATCCACTGGCCGCTCCCCACCCTGTATGACGGCGATTACGTCTCGACCTGGCGGGCCGTGACGGAGTTCGTCGCGGAAGGCCGGCTACGCAGCGCGGGGGTCTCGAACTTCCAGCCCGGCCATCTCGAGCGGATCATCGCCGAGACCGGTGAAGTGCCAACCGTAAATCAGTTCGAACTCCACCCGTACTTCGCCAACAGCTCCGCCCAGATCGCCAGCAGGCGCCATGGCATTGCGGTGGAAGCTCACAGTCCGCTCGGACACAGAGGGGCCCCACTGACCGACGAGACGATAACCCGGATCGCAACAGCGAAGGGCAGGTCCAACGCGCAGGTCATCCTTCGCTGGCACATGCAGCACGGTCACATCGCCATCCCCAAGTCGGTTCGAGCCGAGCGGATGAACGAGAACATCAATGTGTTCGATTTCGAGCTCTCTGAAGAGGAGATCGCCTCGATCGACACGCTCGACAAGGGAGAAGGCGGACGTGTCGGACCGAACCCCGATACCTACGAGGGAGTCTGACCGCTTCACCTTTGCCCGGCCCTTGTCCAGTAGCACGGCCGCCCCGGGACAGGATCGAGGTGGAAGCTCTCGCGCGCTGCTAACGAGCGCTCCCCGAACCCGGACACCGCGCTGCTTCATCGTCCGAACGCCCATGCCACCATCAGCGGGAACTCTCCTCGCCAGAGCGCGTCGCCGTGCGACCCGACCCGTTCGCTCATCACAACGTCAGCACCCGCATCGCGCAGCGCGGCCGCCCACCGGGTCGCGTTGTCGAGAAAGAACGGCTCGAGTGTGCCGGCGACGAGATACACCCGCGGGATCGAACTCGGCATCACCCCAGTCGGCTTGTAACCCGCGCCCGGCGAGCCTGAGAAGACCGCACCGAAGACGTCCGGATGCCGAAGCCCAATGGCGAGGGCGAGCTCGCCACCCGCCGAGACACCGAACACAGCGGTGCGCTCCGCGCGCAGCGCGACTCCGAACTGCGACCGTGCCCATCGGCCGACATCGTGGACGAAGAACCTCTCGTGTGCCGCGAACCGTTCCCCGTCAAAGACCGGTGAATACTCCTCGAGCCGCGGCATCTCATCGGCCAGCCCGTGTACACCGACGATCATCGTGGACGGTAGGTCGGCCGCCTCGAGGTACCCGCCCCACTGCGAGATCCTCTGACCGTCACCGGCGAACACGACTGCCTCGGGCGGATCCGGCGGTACGTACACCGTGACCTGCCGCCCACCGTCGTACGCGAATGTCTCGGTGACGAGCACTCCTGCTATCGGCTCAGCAAGCACCGGTTCCGGCAGTGCTTCGGGACCCCCGGCGCCGACGGCTGTCTGGTCATCCATTGTCGAGCTCCGGTCTTCGAGAGTCGACCCCAAACGCTCGTGGGCATCAGCCATCTCGGTAAACGACCCACCCTCCGCGATCCGAGCGTACTTTCTGAGGCAGATGTCGGGTCGCGTCGCCAGGTGCGGCGGCGGCCACCTCGAACTCGCGATTACGGAAACCGCGCACCTGCGCCCTCAACGGAGTCTCGGATCACTGCCCGACCTGCATAGGAACCCTCGCAATAGCTTGGGGAATCAGGTGTTCTGGGGGAAGCCGAGGTTGATGCCGCCGTGGCTCGGGTCGAGCCAGCGGGTCGTCACGACCTTGCCCCGGGTGAAAAAGTGCACCCCCTCGGTGCCGTGCGCATGGCTGTCCCCGAACAACGAGGCCTTCCAGCCCCCGAAGCTGTAGTAGGAGACCGGGACCGGGATCGGGACGTTGATCCCGACCATGCCGACCTCGACCTCGTTCTGGAAGCGCCGGGCGGCGCCGCCGTCGTTGGTGAAGATGGCGGTGCCGTTCCCATAGGGGTTGGAGTTGACGAGCTCCAAGGCGGCGTCGTAGCTGGGCACGCGCACGACAGAGAGCACGGGGCCGAAGATCTCGTCCCTATAGAGCGACATCTCCGGCGTCACCTTGTCGAACAGGCTCGGCCCGAGCCAGAACCCGCCCGCTTCTCCGTCCGGGCTCGTCTTGCGGCCGTCGAGCACGAGCTCGGCCCCCTCGGCGACGCCCGAGTCCAGGTAGGAGGCCACCTTGTCACGGTGCGCCCGGGTCACGAGCGGGCCCATGTCGGCCCCGTCGCGGCCGTCGCCGACCTTGAGCTTGGCCATGCGGTCGCAGATCTTGGCGATCAGCTCGTCGGCGACGGGCTCGACGGCGACGAGGGCCGAGATGGCCATGCAGCGCTCCCCGGCCGAGCCGAAGCCGGCGTTGACGGCCGAGTCGGCGCAAAGGTCCAGATCGGCGTCGGGGAGCACCACCATGTGGTTCTTGGCCCCGCCCAGAGCCTGGACCCTCTTTCCGTGCCGGGTCCCGTTCTCATAGACATAGCGGGCGACCGGCGTCGAGCCCACGAAGGAGACGGCCTTTATGCCCGGGTGCTCGAGGAGGCGGTCGACGGCCACCTTGTCGCCGTGCACGACGTTGAAGACCCCGGGCGGGAGCCCGGCCTCGCGCCAGCGCTCTGCCAGCCAGACAGAAGCCGACGGGTCCTTCTCGCTCGGCTTTAGCACGACGGTGTTGCCACAGGCGATGGCGATCGGGAAGAACCAGGCCGGCACCATGGCCGGGAAGTTGAACGGGCTGATGATGGCGACAGGACCGAGGGGCTGGCGGATCGAGTACACGTCCACGTTCGTGGACGCGTTCTCCGAGTAGCTCCCCTTCAACAGCTGCGGGATGCCACAGGCGAACTCGACCACCTCGAGGCCCCGGTTGACCTCGCCCAGGGCGTCGTCGTAGACCTTGCCGTGCTCGGAGGTGACGATCTCGGCCAGCTCGCCGGCGCGGGCTGTCGTGAGCTCGCGAAAAGCAAAGAGGAGCTTCGCCCGTTGCGAGAGCGAGGTGTGGCGCCAGGAGGAAAAGGCGTCGGTGGCGGCGCTTAACGGCGGCGTCGACGTCCCGGGGGGAGGCGAAGGCGACGTTCTTGGTCACCTGGCCGGTGGCGGGGTCGTAGACCTCGCCCTTGCGATCCTCTGTAGCCCTGTAGTGCTCGCCTTTGATCCAGTGGGTAACGATGGGCAGTCCGGGAGCAACGTCGCTTGTCATGGTCACGCCCCGACCCGCGCGTCGAGCCTGTTCAGGAAGGCACCCACCTTCTCCTGCCAACCCGCCGCTTCCTCGATGTGCGGCAGGTGGCTCGAGTTCTCGAAGAGCACCCACTCGACGTCGGGGATCCCTGCCATCATCACTTCTTGAATACGAGGCGTGGCCTCGTCGTAGCGACCCGACACGAGCAGCGTCGGCACGGCTATCTCGTGAAGCCTGTCTGTTATGTCCCAGTCCTTCAGGTTCCCGACGACGTAGAACTCGCTCGGCCCGTTCATGGCGAGGTACACGGTGGGGTCCTCGTCCATCTGCACGAAACCCCGGAGCAGGCACTCGGGCCAGGGAACCCGGCACAGGTGTCGCTCGTAGTAGACCCGGCACGCAGCGGCGTAATCGGGATGGTCAGTCGTTCCCGCAGCCTCATGTGCGCGCAAGGTCGCCTCGACCTCCGGCGGGAGCTGCGATCTCAGCTTGTCCGCCTCTTCCACCCACAATGGGAATGAGGGCATCGAGTCAGCGATCACGAGGCCCTTCAGCCCGGCAGGGTGCTCGACCGCGTGCTCCATCGCCAGCATGCCGCCGCAGGACTGGCCAAGCACGACGTACTGATCGGCAATGCCGAGGTGCCTCAACAATGCGTCAAGCTCCCGCTTGAACACATCCATCGTCCAAAAAGACGTCGGCGCGGACGGGATGTGCTGGCTTCTCCCGCAGCCCAACTGGTCGTAGAGAATGCACATGCGGCCGTCCTCACTGAGATCGGCCATCGGCTCGCAGGCGTCGCTTCCCCCTCCCGGGCCGCCGTGGCAGATCACGAGAGGCAGTTTCGCGGGCACCGTCTCCGCCGGACCCACGACGCGGTACCAGGTCCGGTACCCGTCCCAGTCCAAGAATCCCTCTACCGAGCTAGACATCGCGCTCCTTTCCATGGGTGACAGACCAACTCGAATACCTGGGTTCAGAATCCTGCGGCGGCGTCCAGCTCCCGAGATCGCCGTTGTTCGGGCGATGCCCCACGCGCACGTGATGGCCGTGCACGACAGAGGTGCAGGCTCCTTTCAGCCACTGACATCCGGGTCGGGTAGCACGAGGTCACGGATCGCCCCGTTCAGGTCGTGGTAGGACTTGATGAAGCTGCGCAGGGTCCTCACCGTGGCTCCGTAGCTCTCGAACTGCTGGATGCTCAGGCCGTCCGGCTCGTAGGCGAGACGGAAGTCCGGGAGACGGCTCGACAGCTCTCTCAGAACGGACTCGTCCACCGCGGCCTCGATTCGGGGAGTCGGGTCGATGCCGCTGTTGTTGAAGAGCACCTGCCATCGATGAGGCAAGGTCAAGATGACGTCCCCGCCGACGAGCTCTGTCCAGTGCAAGCGGTGCCGGTAGGCGGCCGCGAGCAATCGCGCCCGGTACCCACGTTCCTGGAAGATCTCATAGGCGCGCTTGAACGCCGCAATCCCGGCCCAGTTCAGCACCGTCGGATCGACGGCAATGTCGTCGCGCTCGACGAGGACCTTCATCCAGTCGTCGAGCCTGCCGATCATGATCGTGCAGACCGGCTTCATCGAGCCCGGGTCGATCCCGTCGCGTTCTCTCTGCTCGAGACCTCGTTCGACCGCTTCTGCGACGGCGACCGCCTGCGCGACGGTGAAGCACACCGTGGCGTTCACGTTGACTCCCTTGGCGGTGGCCTGTTCCATCCCGAGAATCCCGGCTGCGGTGGCCGGGAACTTCACCTGCATGTTGGGAGCCAGGGCGTTGAACTCGAGCGCCTGTTCGAGCATGCGGTCCGAGCTCGCGTAGTTGACCGGGTTCGTCTGCAGGGAGAGCCGACCCTTCGCCCCTTGTTCGGCTTCGAAGACGGGAGCCAGCACGCTCGCCCCCCGTACCGCCATCTCCTCGATGAGGGCCCACGACAGGTCGAGCTCGTTCCAGGTCGGGTTCGCCGCAGCCAGCTCGCGAATGCGAGGCACCCAGTGATCGGCTTCTTTCTTCATCACCTCGAAGACGATGCTCGGGTTCGACGTCGCTCCCGAACCTCCCCGTTCGATCGCATAGGCGAGCTCGCTCACCGCGCAGGAGTCGTTCCAGTAGTCCGTCGGCGTCTCGCGGACCATCTTCGCGAGAGGGCTCTCGGCTGCAGATGCCGGCCCAGATGCGGCCAAGGTACCCGGGTCGCGTTGGGACGTCATGAAAGGGCCTCGTCGAGTTGGGGGACCAAGCCCGAACGGGACCTGCCCGAGGCGCTGGAGAAAGGCGTGCGGACGGGCCACCTGGGCCGCAGGCTCTCATGACCGCGAGCACCCCGGACCGGGGCCCACCGCGGAGAGCCGTTCGTGGGAGTGACCGAGCGGGAACCGTCTTCGAGAAGCTCACGGCAGGCTCACCCAGGTGCGCTCGGCGACCGAGCGTTCCATGGCGTCGCACACGCGCTGCACGGAGAGACCGACCTCGATCCCCGGCGCCCAGGGCCCGTCCGGCCAGGCCGCGAGCAGCTCACCGACCAGGTTGACGAAGCTCGCGCCGTAGCCGACGCCCTGGCCGATGGCCCACCAGTTCGAGGCGTACGGGTGACTCGGGTGCTCGGCGCGGATCGTCCGCATCCCGTAGAGGTGCTCCTCGTCGCCACTGCGGCCGAGCCGCAACTCGTTGAGACGCGAGTACTCGAATATGACCGACCCGCGGGTGCCGTTCACCTCGACGGTGAAGTCACAAGGGCGCCTCGCGCACGTGCGTGCCACCTCCAACACCCCGGCGGCACCGTTGGAGAACCTGACGAGGGCACTTGAAGCCTCGTCGACGAGCACGGGGACCTGGCCGCCTCCGGCCGGGTCGGTCCTCTGGTTGGTGAAGGTGGACGACTGGGCACACACGCCGGCGATGGGAGCAACCATCCACTGCGCCAGGTCGACCAGGTGGCAACCGAGGTCACCGATCGTCGTGCCTCCCATGTCGGGATCGAATCGCCAGTCGAAGGCGATGGCGGGATCGAGGAACTCGTCGGAGAGCCACGATCCCCGCCACAGGAGAACCTCTCCTATCTCCCCGTTGGCAATGAGCTCTTTCATCAGTGCGACCGCGGGCAGGTACCGGTAGTTGAAACAGACCGCGTTCAGCACACCGCTTTTGACGACACAGGCAGCGGCGGACTCGGCCTGGGCGAGAGTGACCGCGAGAGGCTTCTCGCAAAGGACCGCCTTCCCGTTCCGAGCCGCGTGCTCCACGATCTCCGCGTGCAAGCCCGGGGGCGAGCAGATGTCGACCACGTCCACGTCCGGGCGCTCCACGACCTCGTGCCAGTCGGTGGTCCAGTCCTCGAAGCCGAGCGCGCTCGAGGCCGCGGACACCGCCTCGGGATGCCGACCCGAGATCACCGTCAGACGCGGCCGCCACCGCGTCGCCCGCACGACAGGTGCGGCCGTGTAGGCGTAGGCGTGGGCCTTGCCCATGGCCCCGTAGCCGACGACGCCTATGCGCACATCGGTCGCGGGGTGGGCTTCGGGCTTGTGGGTGCTCATCGTGTTCCTCCGCCGTCGGCACTGACATCGGTGGGTGCTGGCTGGGCGAGCCCGGACCGTGCGCTCGCGACCACGGCCTGGCAGAGCGCTATGTCGCGCAAGCCGTCCAGGCCGGGCGTCACAGCCTCCGATTCGCCTGTCACCGCCTGGTGGAAAGCGATGAGCTCGCGCTTGAAGGCGCTCTCGAACGACACGAGCTCGCGCGATGTCGCAGTCTCGGGACCGCCCGGGACACCACTCGTCACCTCGAGCGAGGTCGGCGCGTTCTTCAGGTAAGGCGAGGGAAACGCCAGGCGGACCCTCGTGCCCGGGTCGTAGAAGCAGGCCTCCATCTCGTAGTCCGCGATAACGGGCAAGTCGAGCCAGGTGACGGTGCACCCGACCCCGTCGAAGTCGAGCACGACCGTGACGGCCGTCTTCTCGAGGCTCGCGAACCGTACCGCGCTCGGCTCCCCCAGTATTCCGCGCAGGAGGTTGAACTCGTGGACCATCGTGTCGATCAGCACGGCCTCATATGTCACTCGTGCCTCGTCCACGGTGCACCCGATCGCCTCGTCGACAAGACGCGAGTGCGTTGCACGTCTCTCCTCGATCTGGTCTTCGGTGACGTCTTGACCCCGGACGAAACGGTGGTGGGCGACATAGGGCTCGTAGGGGGCCTCGAGAGTCGTGACGCGGGCGAAGCGCAGGTCCTCGAGCTGCTGGACGACCTCGCCCGCCCGGGAGTAGGCCGGGTCGTAACGCTTCGGGTAGCCGACCATGAGGACCACTTTCGACCGCTCGGCGGCGGCCAGCATGCCCGTTCCCTCGGTGACCGAGTAGCAGAAGGGCTTTTCGACAAAGACATGTCGTCCCGCCTGGGCGGCGGCTATAGCCGGTGCGGCATGGCTCCCCGATGTGAGCACGAAGACGGCATCGAGGTCCTCTTCGATGAGCTCGTTCCAGTCGGTGAAGAGTCTGTCGACACCGAAGCGTGCCCCGCAGTGCTCGAGCACCGTGCGCGAGCTGTCGCAGAGGGCGCGGACCTGGTAGAGGTCGTCAAGTTCGCGAGGTAGGGCAGGTGCATGATCTGCGCGACCATGCCCGTGCCGACGACCCCGATCCGCAGGCGAGGCCTCATGAACGCCGCCTGCCCCCGCACGGTGCGTTGGCGCCCGCGACGCTGCAAAGTCGGCCCGGCCTCACAGGTACCGCCTCTGGCCGGTCCTGGCCTGTTCGTAGCGCTCCCGTGCCCGCACTGTCGCCGCGTGCTCCGCCACCTCGGCAACCGGTACGTCCCACCAAGAGTCGCTGTCGGGGGCGGGGAGCAGCGGATCGGTCTCGACCTCGATGAGCACAGGACGCGTCTCCACGCGGCTCGCAACGAGCGCTTCGGACAACTCGGCGACGGTCCGGACCCGCGACGCGACCACGCCGAGGCCCGCGGCGTTGGCAGCGAGGTCGACCGGCAGCACCTCGCCGTCCAGGCGTCCAGAGACCGGGTCGCGATAGCGGAACGCGGTGCCGAAGCGCTCGGACCCGATGGATTCGGACAGGGAGCCGATCGACACGAAGCCGTGGTTCTGGACGAGAACCACCGTCAGTTTCACATGCTCTTGAACAGCGGTGAGCAGCTCTTGAGACATCATCAGATACGAGCCGTCCCCGACGAGCACGAAGACCTCCCGGTCGGGTGCGGCCATCTTCACCCCGAGACCCCCGGCGATCTCATAACCCATGCACGAGTAGCCGTACTCGACGTGGTACCCCTTCGGGTCTCGGGTCCGCCACAGCTTGTGCAGGTCGCCCGGCATCGATCCGGCCGCGCACACGACAACGTCCCTCGGCCCGCTCACCGAGTTGACGACACCGATCACCTCGGACTGGGCAGGCAGCGGCGAGTGACGCACGCAGTAGGCACCCTCGACGATCCGGTCCCATTCTTCGGCCCGCGTCCTTGCCTCCAGTCGGTACGAAGGATCGACCGTCCAGGCCCCGAGCGCCCCGCGAAGCTGTTCGAGCACGGTGCGGGCATCGCCGACGAGCGAGACGCCGGCGTGCTTGGCGGCGTCATAGCCGGCGATGTTGCAGTTGACGAACCTCACAGCCTCCGATGCAAAAGCTGTCCGCGACGCCGTCGTGAAATCGGACCAACGTGTCCCGACACCAAGCACGACGTCGGCCGTGCGAGCGAGCGCGTTGGCTGCCGTTGTCCCGGTGGCTCCGATGGCTCCGACCGACTGGGCGTGGTCGTAGGCGAGCGAGCCCTTCCCGGCCTGAGTCTCGGCGACCGGGATGCCGGTCGTCTCGACCAGTTGTCTCAGCACATCGGTGGCCTCGGAGTAGATCACCCCGCCGCCGGCGACAACAAGAGGTCGCCGGGCAGATTTCAGGATCTCCACGGCGCGGCGCCAGCGAGGCCGGGTCAGCCGCAGGGCGGGGAACATGCCATGTCCGCCGCTCGAACAGCTCGTCCGGCCAGTCGTAGGCCTCGGTCTGGACGTCCTCAGGCAGGCAGATGGTCGCCGCACCCGTCGCGGCGGGGTCGGTGAGCACTCGCATCGCCCCCAACAGCGCGTCCACAAGCTGCTCGGGTCGCTGCACACGATCGAAGAAACGGGACACCGGGCGGAAGGCGTCGTTCACCGACACGTCACGCCCGTCGAAGTGCTCGAGCTGCTGAAGCACCGGGTCGCTGGCGCGGGTTGCGAAGACGTCCGAGGGAAGGAGGAGAACAGGAATCCGGTTGACGGTGGCCGTGGCCGCCCCGGTCAACATGTTCGTGGCACCCGGGCCGACAGACGAGAGGCAGGCGAAAGTCGAGAGACGATTGCGCATGCGGGCAAAGCCACAGGCGGTATGGACCATCGCCTGCTCGTTGCGCGCCTGGTAGTAGCGGAACTCGCCCGGCCTCGACAGCTCGGCTTCGAGCAGGGCCTCCGCGACGCCGGCCAGGTTCCCGTGGCCGAATATCCCGAAGCAGCCCTCGATGAGCCGGTGCTCCACGCCGTCCCGCTCGCTGTACTGAGCTGCCAGGAACCGGATCAGGGCCTGACCGACTGTCAGGCGGGTCTTGCTCACGTCGCCTCCCGTTTGCTCGTGTAAAAGGGCAGGCGGGCGTCCACCGCCTGGGTGTCCCAGGTGCCCCGGACCCAGGCGTGGGCGGGGTCATCGCAGATGAGCCAGGCACGGTCGCCTGGTCCCGCCATCACGTTCAGGTAGTAAAGGTCGTAGCCGGGAGTCGCCATCGACGGACCGTGCCAGCCGTGCGGGACGAGCACGATGTCACCGCTTCGCACCTCCGCGAGCAGGTCAAAGGGTCGCTCCACGGTCCCGTACACGCGCTGGTAGGCCATCCCCGGGCCTCCGGGGGGGCTGTTCCCTATCTCGAAGTAGTAGATCTCCTCGAGCTGACACTCGCCCGGTCGGTTCTCGTCGTGCTTGTGCGGCGGATAGGACGACCAGTTGCCAGCAGGGGTTATCACCTCGCAGACGATGAGCCGGTCGGCCTCGAAGCCGCCCGGCATGCACACGTTGTTCACCTGACGCGAGCATGCTCCGGACCCCGCGCATCTCGATGGCCGTCTCGCCGGCCGAGGCGTAGCGGAACGGGAGGTCCTCCCTGGCAAAGGCGCCGGCAAGAGCGATCCGACCGCCGGTCAGGCTCGTGAGCGTCGCCGTGAGATGGCGCCCGATGTAGGAGAAGTCCGTCGGAGATGAGAACACGCTCTCGCGACCCGCAAGCACGAACTCATCGCCACCGCAGGCAACGGCCCACGACCCGGCGAGCGGAAGAGCGAGCATCTCCTCGAGCCCGCTCTCGATCGTGAGCGAAGCGCCCGCTCCGAGGCCGAGCACCCGCAACGACGCCCAGGACCAGCCCTCCCGATCCTGGGTCAGCTCCGCCAACCACGGCCCTGAGCTCGAAAGACCCGCTGGGTAGGTGCCACCCCGCCTCGGTCACGGCCGACAACTCGCCTACCAGCCCCGGTCGCGCAGGTACTGCCGGTTGAAGACCTGGTCCGTGGCCGCCTTGGCATACGCCTCGGCCCCGTGCGGCAAGACGTCGTGCTCGACGACGATCCAGCCTGAGTACTCGCTCTCGCGGAGCAACGCGAGAACCTCGTCCACACGACCGTCGCCGTCCCCGAACCTGCAGAACTTGCCCTGCTCCCAAAGCACCATCGCACTCTCGTAGGGGTGGCCGGGAGCCGGGGCGAAAGCGTCCTTCAAATGGACGTGGCTCACCCGGTCCCTCCAGTTCTTGAGGATCTCGACCGGGTCACCCGAGGATGCGACGAGATGGCCCGTGTCGAGGCAGAGAGAGACCGGGGTCGACTCGAAGGCCCAGATGATCTGCTCTTGTGTCGCGATCTCGGTGCCGAGCTCGTTGTGCAAGCAGGCCTCGTACCCACGCTGGGCGCACTGGTCGACGAACTCGCCGACGATCCGCTCGGTCCGCCTCAGCCGGCTCGCGCTGTCCTCGGTGGCCGAGCCTTCCGGCGCGATCAGCGCGACCGTGGGCCGCGGCAACAGGTGCTTCGCAACGCCTCCGCTTACGAAGTCGAACTGGTTGCACACTTCGGCGAGCTCCGCCAGACCCTTGCGCGAGGCCTCGTCACTCGAGACGTCGATCTCGACGTACCCGCCCGTGAGGAGCAGGCTCCGCGAGCTCAGGGCCTCGACCAGGTCCTCGCCGAGCCCGAAGTACCCGAGCGGTCCCAAGTCGATTCCCTCGTAACCGGCCGACTGGACGGCGTCGAGCACCTCGACGGCACTCGGGACGTTCGGGTCAATGCCGACTGTGACCTCGAAGGCCCCGTAGCTCACGGGTGCGTTCCCAATTGCGGTTCTTGCTGTCATCGTCTTCACTCCTTCACTAGAACGAACCTGATGCTTGCGCCGCTGGGCTGGCGACAGTACGGCTCCAGCGTTCAGGAGGCCTCCGAGACCGCCTCACCAGCCATCTCCGCCACCTTCAACGCCTCCACCGCGTCGGTCACGGTGGCTCCGGAACCTTCTCCCGAGGAGACCGACCGAGCGAAGTCATCGACCTGGCGCCTGAGCGCCTCGAGGAACACGGCGTCCCCTGTTACCGGCTCCAAGAACCAGATGCTCTCAGTGGCCCTGGTCCCGAACACCTCCACCTTGCAGCTGTCCCCGGCCGGGTGCCACCGTCCGAGGCTCACAGCAGCTGTGCTCCCGCCGTCCAGCTCGGCGACGATCTGCGCGCAGTCCGGATCGCCCGCACTCGCCCCGACCCGTGAGACGGCGACCTTGACCGGACCGAACTCCTGACCCGTGAGCCAACGTACCTGGTCGAACTCGTGAACGCCCATGTCGACGAGGATGCCACCACTGCCCGCCCGGAACTCCACGGGAGGAGGCGGACGCGTCCCATTGTTGACAGTCCACCGCCAGTATGTCGCCGAGCTCTCCGCGAGCTATCCGGGCGCGAAGCTCCTGGAGCCGGGGAACGAACCGACGCCAGTAAGCCACCTGCAATGTGCCGCCCGCTTCTTCCGTCACCTTCGCGCACTCGGTCGCCTCTGCCACCGTCAAGCCGCAGGGCTTCTCGCAAAGCACCGGAAGGCCGGCCGCCATCGCGCGGCGGACCGTCTCCAGGTGAACTCCTGTAGGGGCCGCCACAAGTAGGCCATCGAGCTCGCAATGCCCGAGCATCTCCTCGAGGCTCGCAAAGGTGCGGACGCCGTCATGCATCAGTGCCGCGCGCGCCTCCTCCTCGGCTCAGCGACAGCTTCAACCGAGACTCCATGGAGAGTCTTGATCGCATCCAGGTGGGTTCTCCCCATGCGCCCGGCGCCTACCAGCCCGAGCCGGAAACGGTCGTCCCGTGCCGCAGATTGACCTGGCCGGTGGTCCATCACTGTCCTCTCTCCGAGTGAGCATTCGATTCATCGTGGCATTGATTTCCGTAGCCATACAGAATGTGACCGGGTATATTACAGACTACGTGGATGCTCGCAGCACGGCTATAGATGGCTTTCAGAAGACCAGTGTAACGTTTGCGTTGTTACTTGTCCACTCAGTCTGTGGTGCCGGTGTTGTAGTCATCTTCGTGGCCGATTCCATGATTTGGCCTACTTTGGAGCCGCTTCGGATTGGACCCAAGGGCCGTCCTCCGGGTAATGGCAGGCCACATGGTGACCGGGCTCCACCAAATGCAGCGGTGGCACTTGTTCCGCACAGCGTGCGTCCGCCTTCCAGCATCGTGTGCGGAACCGGCAACCTGAGGGCGGGTCGACGGGACTTGGGACCTCACCTTTCAGAAGGATCCGCTTTCTCTGTCGCTCGTGGGACGGGTCCGGGATCGGCACCGCAGACATGAGGGCCGTCGTGTACGGATGCGCCGGATGGCCGTAGATGAGGTCGACGCTTCCTTGTTCGACGATCGTGCCGAGATACATCACGGCAATGTCATCCGCGATCTGGCGCACGACGGCGAGATCGTGCGCGATGAGCAGGTAGGACATGTTCTGCTTACGCTGGAGGTCCCGAAGCAGGTTGAGCACGCTGGCCTGGATGCTCACGTCAAGAGCCGAGACGGGCTCGTCGAGCACGATCGCGCTCGGCTCGAGCGCCAGCGCCCGGGCGATGCCGATCCGCTGACGCTGGCCCCCGGAGAACTCCGCCGCAAAGCGCACGCCCGCGGCCGGGTCGAGGTTGACGCTCGAGAGCAGCATCTGGACCCGGTTACGGCGATCGGGGATCTTCTGGACGATGAGCGGCTCAGCGATGATCTCGCCGACCGACAGGTGCGGGTTGAGAGACGAGTAGGGGTCCTGGAACACCATCTGCACTTGTCGGCGAAGCGGGCGCATCTGTTTCTCGTCAAGGGCGGTGATGTCCCGACCGTTCAACGTGATGCTTCCGGCTGTCGCATCTTCGAGGCGCAGCAGGAGGCGGGCGAGGGTGGTCTTGCCACAACCGGACTCCCCGACGAGCGCGGACAGCGCCCGGCGCGGAGGTCGAAGTCGACACCGTTCACGGCCTGCAGCAGCGCAACGGAACGGTATCTGGCACCGCGAATGCGAAAGTGCTTCGTGAGGTTACGGATCGTCATCACGACCTCACTGCCGGCCTCGTCGCCCTCGGCTCGGTGGCTTGTGGGCACTGTGTCGTCTGAGCCGGCCGTGCCTGCGTCCCAGACAAGCTGGGCCGCCATCTTCGTTCGCGCCTCGGGCGACGAGACCGCCTCGTCGACTCGCCGGCAAGCCGCGGTGTGGGAAGGGCTGAAGGCGACGAGGGTAGGGGGACTCTCTCGGCACTGTGGCTCCGCGATCGGGCAGCGGGGGGCAAAGGCGCAGCCGGGTCCGTAGTTCGTTCCTGACGGCGGCGTGCCGGGGATCGAAGTCAGCGTGCCGCGGCGCGCGTCCATGGACGGGAGCGAAGCAAGAAGGCCCACCGTGTAGGGCATCTGCGGTGACCGGAAGATCTCCTCCACGTCACCGACCTCCACCGCCTTGCCGGCGTACATGACGAGCACCCGGTCGGCCACTCCGGCCACGACACCGAGGTCGTGGGTGATGAGGATCATCGCGGATTTCGTCTCGCTACGGATCGACCGCAGCGTTTCCAGAATCTGTGCCTGCACGGTGACGTCAAGGCCGGTGGTCGGCTCGTCGGCTATGAGCACGTCCGGTTCGTTGGCGATGGCGATGGCGATCACGACACGCTGGCGCATCCCGCCCGAGAGCTCGTGCGGGAAGCGACGCGCCAGCTGGTCGGGCTGAGGCAGACCCACCATCTCGAGCAGTTCGACGGCTCGGCGGCGAGCCGCCGCCCGGCTCAGCTTGCCGTGGAGCCGCAGGCACTCCGCGACCTGCCACCCCACACTGTGCATCGGGTTCAGGGCCGTCATCGGGTCTTGGAAGACCATGGCCACGCGGGCGCCCCGTATTCCGTTCCACTGCCTCGAGGTGGCCTTCAGGAGATCTCGTCCCTCGAGAAGTATCGAGCCACTGACTCGGGCCGCCCTGGGCAGCAGCCCTATCACCGCGAGTGAGGTGATGGTCTTACCCGAGCCGGACTCGCCGACGACGCCCAGGGTCTCGCCCGCTCCGAGCGAATAGGAAACGCCCCGGACGGCCTCGATCAGTCCTCCCTCTGTCGGGATCGAGACCGTGAGGTCTTTGACCTCCAACAACGCGCCTGCCCGCGACGCGCGGGGGACTTCCTCGAGCTCGCAGGCAGGCGCGTTCATCGGAGCTTCCTATCCGTTTATGGAAAGCGTGTTGTAGTTGATGGCGTCCATGGCCTCGCTGTACACGTAGCCGCCCAAGCGAGACGACACGAAGTCGTACCAACGGGGGTTGAACAGCGGGGCGATCGGCGCCTGCTGCGCCATCACGTTGTAGTCGAGCTGCTGATACGCCGTGATGCGGGCAGCACCACGTTGCTCGGCCGCGTTCTTGAACAACGGGATGAAGGCCGGATCGCTGAACCGCGACAGGGCCGAGGGAGCGTCAGGGGCGCTCGGGTCCAGCTGGGTACCGAGGATCGCCTCTCCGTCAGGGAAGTCGGCCGACCACGGCTCGACCCCCATCGGGGTCTTCGTCTTGTAGTTGGTGATGTACGAGCTGTTGATGCTGTTCGGCGAGCCCACGACCGTCAGGTCGATCCCGATCGCCGCGAGGTCGCCCTGAATCACATCAGCCATGTTCATGAACCCGGGGGCGTCGTTCTGAGCCCTTATCACGAGCTTGATCGGGGTCTTGACACCGGACTCCTTCATGAGCTTGCGGGCTTCGGTGAGATTGGGCGTGCTCGGGTAGATGCTGTAGCCCTTGTAGTCGATGAACGACGGCGGGAGGACCTGATCGGTCACCGTCCCTGCCAGCGGGCCGCCCCACTGCGCCAGGATCGCCGTCCGGTTGATCGCGTAGTTGATCGCCTTACGGACATCAACCTTGTTGAGCGGCGCCACGCTGTTGTTGAGGAACAGGTAGGTGATGTCCGGTCGAGCCGAAGTGTGCACCTGGTTCTTCAGCGCCGGGTCGTTCGATATCTTCAAGATGTCCGCAGTCGCCAGGTTCGAGGTCTGAAAATCGAGCTGACCGGCCTGAATCTGCAGAACCGCCTGTGAAGACTGGACGCCGATCGTGAAGACGATCTTCGCGACGTGCCCCCGGGCACCGAGCTTCTGGTTGTAGTTCTTGTTGAACACGAGCACGATCTGGCGCCCGGGCGAGTAGGACTGCAACATGAACGGGCCACTGGCGTACTTCTGCTCGAGCGAGCCGTTCTCGATCGGCTTCATCGGCGTGCCGGCCGGCACCGGGCACGTCGTGGGGAGCGCCGTCTTGTAGAGGAACGCTCCGTCAGGGACGGTCAGGTGGAACGTGACCGTCGTTGCCGTCGTCGTGATGCCGGGCAAGGTGGACGACTTCCCGGCCAGGTAGGCGGCGCCACCGATCAGGTTGGTGAAGTAACCGCCCGTACCGGTGTCCATCGCCGGGTTCATGAGCCTCATGAACGAGTACTTGATGTCCTGGGTCGTTATCGCCTGCCCATCGGAAAAGCGGGCGCCGGGACGAAGCGTGTAGGTGTACACGAGACCGTTCGAGCTGATTGCAGGCAAACTGGCCGTGCCGGGCACGATGGCTGTTCCGGCCGTCCCGGCCACGTCCGCATAGCGAACCAGCGTCGTGCACATCGCGTTGGCCAAGCCCCAGGTGACGGCGAAGTACCAGCGGTTCGGGTCCATGCTGTCGATGGCGCCTGACGACATCGCACCGGTGAGGGTGCCGCTCACGCCTGCGTGGCCCGACGCCTTCGCGACGGACCCCGCGCTGATGCCCGAGCAGGAGAAGAGCGTAAATGTGGCCGTTATCAAACCGATGCTGATGATCCCGGCCTTTTGGCCGTGCCGTTTCTTCATTGGTCACTCCATTCGTGATGCATGGGTTGGTTCAAGGTGGAACTCTCCCTTTCTCTTAGGCACTGCATGTTCGTGAACGAGGCGGGCAGGACATGGTCACTTGGCGGGCAGACGCCGCAGCCGTGGGTCCAAGACGACGTGGAGCAGGTCGACGATCGTGTTCGAGAGGACCGCGACGAGTGCTGACACGATCACGACGGCCGTGATCACCGGATAGTCGAGGTTCTCGATCGCACTCACACCGGTGAAGCCGATCCCGGGCAAATTGAACACGGTCTCGACGAAGAACACCCCGGTCAGCGCGTAGGCGACGTCGGCTCCGAGAAGCACGGTCACGGTGGGGAGCAGATTGCGGCCGACGTGCCGCAGCAGAACCCTGGTCGTCGATGCTCCTTTGGCTTTGGCAGTGCGGGTGTAGTCCTCGCTCAGCTGCTCAGAGGTCATCGTCCGTATGTAGCGGATGTAGACAGCCGCGAAGCCGATCGCGAGCGTGACCCAGGGGAGCACGAGGTGATAGGCCCATTGCCCCGGACTCGTGCCAAGGTCCACATAACCGTCGATGGGGAACAGCGTCACCCTGCCCGGAAGAGGGATGCCGAGCAGCCTTCCTTGGGTTGGCTGGAAGGCGAGGAAGTACGAGACCATCGGAGCCAGCCAGAACACCGGGATTGACATCCCGACTACGGAGACGGCGCGTCCCGCCACGTCGCCGAACGACCGCGGCCTCATGGCACCGAGGGCACCGATGGGTGCCGCGACGAGCATCCACAGCGCCGCGGCTCCGAACACCAGTGACGCTGTGACCCTGAGCGCGGGCCAGAGGATGCTCGATACCGAGCGCATCTGGACATATGAGAACCCGAAGTTGCCCCGCGCGAGATGACCCAGGAAGATCAGGTACTGCTGCCAGTACGGCTTGTCCAGTCCGAGCAACTTGGCCACCTGGGCGATCTGGGCGGTGGTGGCCGTCTTTCCGGCAATGCGCTGCGCGGGGGAGGCACCGGTGAAGCGGGCGATGACGTAGAAGAGGAGCCAGGCGAACAGGGTCACGATCAACACCTGGATGACGGCGCCTCCCAGCCGATTGAGGATGCGCCTTCTCATCGTCGTGTCGCCCCCGGGTCGAGAGCGTCGTGGAGCCCGTCTCCGAGGAGGTTGAACGAGAGCATGGTGAGAACGAGGGCGAGGCCAGGGACGAGCGCCAGGGACAGGTCCACCTGGTACATGCCCGAGGTCACCGCGTCAGACAGCATCTGTCCCCAGCTCGGGGTCGGGGGAGGGACGCCGACGCCGAGATAGGAAAGGCTCGCCTCGAAGATGATGTTGTTCGCGATGATCGATGTCGCGTAGACAAGGAGCGGACCCCACACCTGAGGCAGGAGGTGGACAAGGAGGATCCGCCTCGGTCTCGCCCCCATCGTGTGTGCCGCCGCCACAAATGTCATCTCCTTGGCCGCCGCCGTGGAGCTGCGCACGATGCGAGCCGGGTAGTACCAGGTGAAGCAGGCGATGATGATGACGACATTGAGCAGGCCCGGACCGACGACAACCGCGATACCCACCGCGAGGAGAAGGTTCGGAAAGGCCATGGCTGTCTCGGTCATGCGGTTGACCGCGGCGTCGACCCATCCGCCGAGATAACCGGCGAGCAGACCGAGCGAGACGCCGAGCAGCAGTGCGAGAGCGGTGGCCCCGGTCGCCACCAGCAACGAGATCCGGGCACCGTAGAGAACACGGACCAGCAGGTCACGCCCGAGCGAGTCAGCACCGAATATGAAAAGGCTGCCGTGGGGATTGTGGGCCAGACCGTTGGCGAGATAGGTACGGGACATGATGCCGATGGGCTGTCCGCCGGCGGAAAGGGCGTCAGGGTACTGCTGATCCGGTGGGTGACCGGTCAGATGAGCAGCAAGTGGTCCCCCGAAGCACGCCGCCAGCACGAGAAAGACGAGGACGACAAAGGCGGAGACTGACACCGGGTCGCGGCGCAGTCGCCGGAGCGCTTGCGCGCGCAGGCCGAGAGGCTTGTCAGATCCAGCCTCCGACAGCATCTCCTCCCTGACGCTCTGTAGCTCGAGGCTCACGCGTGTGCTGCTCTTTCGTGCCCCTCGCGCGTGGCGCGGACGCTCGGTGCGCTCGCGCGGGCCAACAGTTCGCGACTGACTGGGCCGCCTCGTGCCTTCTCGTTCACACGGGCTGTCGACTGCCGGACAACAAGATGCCCGTCGAGCACCCGTGTACCGGCAGCGCCGTCGTCGCCGTCTAGGAGCAGGTCAACCGCGAGCGCGCCGAGCTCGGGCTTCGGCTGTGCAACCGACGTCAGACCCGGGTTCGTGTAGGCAGCAAAAGGAATGTCGTCAATCCCGATCACGGAGAGATCCTCGGGAACTCTCCAACCTGCCGAGTTGGCTGCCCGCAAGGTTGCCACAGCCGCCAGGTCGTCGTAGGCGACGATGCCGAGAGGTGGCCGCTGATCTCTGAGGTGGGCAACGAGCGCCAGCTCCCTGGCCTCGAGCACAGGATCCTCGGATGTGATGACAGTCTGCGGCCAAAGTGCGGCGCGCCTCGAGTGCGCGGCGGTAGCCGAGAAGGCGCAGAAGGCTCGATCGCACGTTCGGCCCGCGGACGTGGGCAAGTTTCCGGTGGCCGAGCTCAAGCAGGTGCTCAGTCGCCAGGACCGCTGCACCCAGGTCGTCGAACTTGACCTGCCAAATGGACTTCTCCACGAAGTTGGACCCGAACCGCCTGATATTCCTGGTGTTCCCGCGCTCGAGATCGTCGAACACCCGAGCCGGTACCTCTGGGTCCCAGTTCACGACGCTGACGTGGAACCCGTTGTCGACCGCCTTACGGAAGATGTGCGGCCGCTGCGTCGGCGAGACGCAGATGAACTCCTGAACCTGTTCAGACAAGAAGACGTCGACCGCCTCGGACTCAAGTAGTGCCTGTCCCTCCGATACGAAGAAGAGGGGACTGAAGCCACGGTCGCGAGCCCGGCTCTGGATCCCGAGCACGACCTCGCCGACATAGCCGTCGCCGACGCTCTGCACGACGACACCGAGAAGTGAGCTTGACCTCGTCCGCAACCTCTGGGCGGCTGCTGACGGCCTGTACTGCAGACGTTTAGCAGTCGCAAGGACGAATGCCGTCGTCGTCGCCCCTATGCCGGGTTCGCCGGTCAGGACTCTGCTGACTGTCGCCGTCGAGACTCCCGCCGCCGCCGCCACGTCCCTGATCGTCACCCGCCTCGGCGCGAAGGGGGACACCTAATTGCTTCCGAAACCCATGAGATCTCCCAACCCCTGCAACGCACGGCTGACCCGCGGTCTCGGTCAAAGACTCGGCGAGCCTCTGAACGCCTCAAACTTGGTTAAACGTTTGCACTGACTCCGGAGCTTGTCAAGCAATTTTCTCTTACCGCTTTGCAGGGCCTGTCGGCGGGGCCTCGTCCCCGGTGGGTGTCGAACCGGGTGATCTCCTCGGCCAGCGAGGGCCAGCGGCGAGCCGGACTGGCGAGAGCGGAGAGGGCGTCGCACAGCACCTCCTCCTCCAACCACGCCTTTCTTTCAACCACCTCTTCTCGTCGGTCAGATCCTTGCGTTCCCGGACCTGAGCAAGGTGTTGGCCCTACAGCGGTCGAGCGTGACCGTCGGTGTCCTCAGGCCGGAGAGGCCGTCTTCAACCCGAGCCCCTTGGCAGCCTCAACCATCCTCTCGTCGTAGGAGATCACTTGACTGAGGTCGGATCCAAGCGCGTGTGCCGTCGCGAGGTGGATCGCATCAAGGGAGCGCACGTCAGGAGGTTGCAACAAGCCGGCCGCGGTGAGGAGGCGGTCGTTCACACGGATGAGCTCAATCCGTCCGAGCACGGCGCGGCCGCGCGCGACGCCCTCTTCGCCTTCCAGGAGCAGAGCGCGCAGCACCTCGGTGCGAGAACGAGCGCGCTCGACACCAGAATCTTGCGTCGTCGCAGGTGCGCCCGCAGAGCGCCCGACTCAGGCTCCTCGATCGCGAGCTTCACGAGAGCGGACGAGTCCAGGTAGGTCGCCGGCATCACCGCTCGTCGCGGCGCAGGCGAGCCAGGACCTCTGACGGTAACTCCGAGCCACGCGGGTGCAGCGGCGGGGGAAGGTCATCGAGGTCGCCCTCGGCGGGCTCGGACTCGCCCGCCGCGCAACCGCTCCAGGGGGCTGCCCTCGGGTAGCGGAGCCAAGAGAGCGACCGGCCGGCCCCGATCAGTGATCTCGATCGTTTCCCCGCCCTCGACCAGGCGGAGCAGCTCGCTTGCCCGCTGTCGCAGTTCTCGGACTCCCACGCGCGTGCATGTGCTACTTCTAGCACATGACTCTAGGGGTGCAACCGCTAGGCTCCGGCCTCTCTTCGGTTCAGGACCGGTACTCGGGGTTGGCGAACCCGAAGCGGCTTCCGGCGTCCACTCCCTGCGCTGGTTCCCGTACGTAGGGAACCCGCCGGCGGTCTTGAGCAGACGGGCGAGGTGGAGGAGGTTCCAGGTCAGGAACGTCGTGTTGCGGTTGGTGAACTCGTTGTCGACCCCAGCTCGTGTGCCGTCGTCGAGAATGTCCCCGTAGCTCGGCCCCGGACCGGCCTCCCCGATCCAACCGGCGTCGGACTGAGGCGCGATGCAGTAGCCGATGTGCTGGAGGCTGTAGAGGACGTTGGACGCGCAGTGCCGATGCCGTCCCGTTGCCCGTGATCAGGCACCCGCCAACCTTGCCGTAGTACAGCCACTGACCTTTGTCGTTGAGCTGACCGGAGTGGGCGTAGAGCCGCTCGATGATCTTCTTGGTCTCGCTACTGTTATCGCCGAGCCAGATCGGGCCGGCCAGCACCAAGACGTCGGCGGCCAGCACCTGGCCGAACAGCTCGGGCCAGGCGTCCTCGGGCCAGCCGTGCTCGCGCATGTCGGGATAGACGCCGGTCGTGATCGGATGGTCGACAGCGCGGAACTGGTCGACGTTGACGCCGGCCCCCGTCATGATCGCGGCGCTCAGGTCGATGAGCCGCTGCGTGTGGCTGACCCCCGGCGACCGTGTCAACGTCGGTTGATGAACAGTGCCCTGAGATCCGAGAAGTCCATCCGCTCGTCGTCCATGGCGTCGACTCTAGGCTCCCGACGTCGGCGCCCGCCGCCGGCCAGTACGTGGCGGACGGTACCCAGGGTGCTACTCCCGACGGAGCGCAAGTGCCAGGCGCGGCACGACGAACGACACGAGAAAGATCGGCAGGAACCTCTTTCCGGTGCATCGGAACGCGACGACTTGGCCATCGGCCGCGTCGAAGGTGAGAGTGCGGCTCAAGTTCCGGCCGTTGCGGACTTGCAGGGCGTGATGTCCGGCTTCGATTGGTACTTCGATCGTGTCGTTCATCTCGACCGACCCGACGCGCTCACCGTCGACCACGACTTCGAACGTGCCGCGACGGACCTCTACTCCGATCGCTTTGTGCGCCAGCTTGAGTGTTGCCGACATCTTCAGTCTCACCTCTTTGTCGGCCGGGCGGCCCCGGTCGGTCCGCTCCCGCGGGAGCTCCGGACGTGCCGTCAGCTCCTGATCACGACCCGGTGCCAGCTGGCGCCTGCGTCCTTCGATTCGAAAAGGTGCGTCTCGGCGCCGCTAGCGATGAGAGCGTAGGGCGCGAAGCGGGCCGCTGTACCCGATCCAGATGACGCGAGGGCTCGACCCGAACAGCACCGCCGAGTAGCTCTTGCCTCCATTCGTCGTTCGTTCCATTGCGCTCGGTCGTCCCCGCTCCTGTCCGGGCCAGGCGATCGCAACCGAGGACGAGGCGGCGGCCAGGTGCACTGAGTTGGCGAATCCTCCTTGCTCGCCCACCCAGCTCTTGCCGCCGTTGTGCGAGAGCCACGTCCCCGCCTGCGATCCGCTGGCGCAGGCGGCCCAGAGCATCGAACTCCCGTCGGCGGCGACTGCCACACTGCCGCCGAGGGTGGGAGAACAGGGATCCACCCGTTTGCTGAAGGTGACTGCCTTGTCGGCCGAATACAAGAGGAAAAGAGGCGGCGCGTCCCCACTCAGTAGGTAGAGGTCCGGGCCGCGAACGGCGAACTCCGCCCCAGAGCTGAGGGTCACATGCGTCCTCACTTGCTGCCACTTGCCTGATCCGACCCGGGAACGGAGAAGCTCCATCGACTGACAGTTGGCGACGCGGCTAGGACAGGTGAGCGTGTAGGCCTCACCACCAGCCGTCTCGAGCTCGGCGACCGGCCCCGGCAGCGAAACCCTCGTCCAGCTTGTTCCGCCATTGGTCGTTGCCCACAATTTCAGGATCGAAGACATATCCGTCGAGGGCGTTGGCGAAACGCAGTTGCGTCACATTGCTTGTATTGACCGACGGGCTCGGGATACCGGCGAACTTGTGACCACCGTCGGTCGTGCGAATGATCGCGCCACAGGTCCGAGAACGGGTGCCACACCGAGCTGTCCCGAGCATCCACCACTCGTCGTGGCTCACGGCAGTGAACGAGCGCGGGCCGAAAGTCGGCCGGAATCGGGCCACCGGGCGGGCCGAGGCTAGACGCAGGGGACGTGGACGACCCGCCAGAGCCGAACAGGTGCAGTTGCGGCAGTGGAACCAGGAAGATGACGACCATGGCGAGGACGACAAGTCCAGACAGGGCGAGCTTTCGGCGTCGCGCGGTACCTGAGCCGTCTCCTGCCCCGCTCGATCACTTCCGTGGTCTCGAGCACAAAGGCCAGTCCGGCTGCACGATGGGCCGCCTCTTTGAAGAGTCTGTCGATCTCGTCCGGGCTCTCGTCCATCGTTGTCATCTCCGGCCGTGAGAGGGGTGTCGGATCCGAGTTGGGATGCGAGCGCGACTCGGGCGCGGTGGATCCAAGAGCGCACGGTGCCGGCAGGGGCCTTCATCTCCCGGGCAACGTCGTCGACAGTGAGGTCGAACACGACGTGCAGCACGAAAGCTCGGCGTTGGTTGGCAGGCAGCCGCGCGACGAGCCGCGGAGGTCGAGATCGTGAGCGTCCGGCGGCTCATAGGCCTCGGTTCTCGATGGGGCGAGTGCCCTCTCAACAGCGAGGCGACGCCACCGGCTGACCGCCAGGTTGTGGAGCACGAGACGGTTCCAGGCATCACGGTTGGCGTGCCGGGAAACGACGTCCCAGTGCTGCCACGCGTGGGCGTAGGTCTCCTGGGTCAGATCGAGGGCGTCCTCCATCTTGCCGACGTAGAGGAAGGCTGCGGCAATGAGGGCGTTTCGTGACGCGAGATACCACCGTTCGAACTCCTCTTGGTCGGCTTCCTCGGCCGTCATCCGACCTCCTGCTACCGATTACAACGTTTGGGCGGAGCACCGCGTCTGCACCCCGGATCGCCGATCTTCTCGACTCGCAGGAGGACGACCGGGTAGAGGGTTCAGTCGACACCGACGAGGCCTCCGGCATCGGTCGTCTCCTGCCAGGTCTCGTCCGCCTGTGACTTCCACCAGCGGCCGGCTCCGACGATCCAAGAGAACCTCGATGTGCCAATCCTGACACGATCCCTCGCCGCAACAGGTTCGGCTCCTGGACCGCGCCAGGACTGGTCTCGTCGTCTCGCGTGGGCGCCGAACGCCAAGGTGCCATCCGATGGACTCCTTCGCAATTCAGCCACGCTCAGGAAGGCGTGTAGCCGGGGATGCCTGTGCCTGAGTGGATGGGACGGACGTTCATCGAAGAGACGTGGGGGCAGACCTGCAGCGGGAAGCTCTCAATCCCGTCAGCCTCACCCAGAAGCCTTGGCTGGCCGGGCGGAACGACCATGAGCCCGGCACCTCTGACTCCCTGGCGCCCGCATATCGCACCAGTGTCCACGACTCCCAGGACGGCATGTGCGGTCGCGCCAGGCTGGAGCGTGACCGAGGTCGGGACGATGCCATGGTGCAACGCGGGCTCACCTATCTCGGCGCCGCGGCAGGGTGACAGCCCACACGGACGGGAAGCCGTGCAAGGTACAGGGCTGGGTCCCGACGTTGCTGAACTCCAGCTCGTAGTAGGTGGTGCCGGCGGTGCCGACGCCTTCAACCGCCGCCCAGACTTCAGTGCTGGCCGGCTGGCAACGCGCCACCGTCGCCCGCGTGCCCGAGGCGGCCGACGCAGCCAGGACAGCTGTGGGGAGCAGAATCGCCCCACAGGCCAAAGCGGCACCGACGCCGAGCCGTCGGGCGTCTCGCAAGGTCAGTTTCATGTTGGTTCCTCCTTGGTGGGTGTTCCTGGAGGTGCCGCAGGTCCGCCGGGGCATCGAGCGGCACCGGGAAGAGAAATGCTGCACGGATGAGGGCGTTTCGCGCACGAGCTGGCACTTCTTCGAGCTCTCCTTGGTGAGTTGCCCTCGAAATTCAATTCCCTGCTGTGTCAACGCTTGAGCCGGCAATCGCGCTGCACCCAACTTGTGGAATGTCCATCCGGACCGACCGAAGGTCCCGGGACCCGTCGGTAGAGCGGGGCTCGCTCGGGCACGACCCGATCATGACGGCCGGGCGTGACGGCCAAAGGTGCAAAGGTTGACTGAGGGGGTACCACCACGAGAGGTCCTGCGTGCTGACCACCTTGGTACTCGGCCCTGGCCAGGGAATACTGAAGCAAACGCTTCGACACGAGGTGAACGCTTTGGGGGCAGTCTGGTCAGTTTTCGACGCCAAGCTGCGTCGCCGGTGGCCGTCCTGGTTGGCCATTGTGGTCCTGGTAGGCGTTGTCGGAGGGTTCGTGCTCGCCGCGGTGGCCGCCGGTCGTCGTACGGACGCGGCGTTTCCCCGGTTTGTCGCCGCCTACGGCTTCGACGCCGACGTGTACGCCACCCGCCCCTTGCCGCAGCTCACCGAGCTTGCGAGGGTCGTCTCCGCCTCAGAGCTGTACGGCCCGGACAATGGTCCACCGACGTGCGACTGCACCCACCCGATCGACCCTACGGACTTCGGTGTCATCGTCACGGCACCGGGGGGAAGAGCGATCTTCAAGCTCATATCGGGACACTTGCCCGACCCGTCGGCGCCCGATCAGGTGCTGGCATCGTTCACGCTTCAAAAGGACTACGGAGTCCATCTCGGGACCGTGATCCGCGTCCCGTTCTACTCGCACGTCGCAAGCCTCGGCGTTCAACAACGCCACTGGTGCACCACTGAAGCCCAACGGTCCCACCGTCGCCTTCCGCGTGGTCGGCTTCGAAGCCACCGAGTTCGAGTTCCCTTCCGGGACGACGCCGAGCTACGACCTGTACGCGACCCCGGCGTTCGCCCACGCCGTGATCCCTCGGGCCGCGGTCGGCTACGTGTACGCGGTTCGCCTCCGTCACGGGGCGGTCGACCTTCCCCGATTCGATGTCGAAGCCAGCACCCTGCGATCCGCGGGCATGGAGGGCGTTGGAAATCAAGACCAGCAGACCGCATCCGTCGAGGCGTCGATCCATCCCCAGGCCATCGGTTGGTGGATCCTGGCGGCGCTCGCCGCCTTGGTCGGACTGGCGGTACTAGGCCAGGCCCTTGCCCGCCAGAGCATCGCCGAGGGCGAGGACTACCCCACAATGGCAGCTCTCGGCATGAATCGCCGACAGCTTGTCATCCTCGGTGTGGCACGCAACCTGGTAGTGGCCGTCGCAGGGGCTGCCGGCGCCGTCCTGGTGGCGACCGCCTTGTCCCCGATCGCGCCGCTGGGTGAGGCGCGTGTCGCCGAGCCGTCCACCGGCATCGCCTTCGACACTCTCGTCCTCCCGCTCGGGGGCCTCGCCACTGTCGTGGTCGTCCTCGCTCTCGGGATCTGGCCGGCTCTGCGGGCCACGCGCTACCTTTCGGTCGAATGATCCGGCGGTCAGGTCACGGCCTTCAGCAGTGGCGGGCCACCTGGCTGCAACAGGCGCGCCGCCGAGCGCCGTGATCGGTGTGCAGACTGCCCTGCAGCGAAGGACCGGCGGAGCCTCCGTTCCGCTCGGCAGCACGCTCCTCGGCACGGTACTGGCAGTCGTGGCGCTGTGCGGGACGGGGGTCTTCGGCGCCAGCCTTTCGCACCTCACGGCCACGCCCAGGTTGTACGGCGACCCGTTCCAGCTCAATTTCACCAACCCGGGCGGAGGGGCGCCGGATCCGGCCCTCGTGAGAAGCCTCGAGCACAACAGAGCCGTCACCGGGATAACCGAAGGCATCGCCGTTGAGATCTCCATCCACGGGGTCAGCGTGGGCGCCGTCGCGGGAACAGCCATTCGTGGTCCGATGCTCCTGTCGACCGTCGACGGGCACATTCCGAGCGGCGCCGATCAGATCGGCCTCGGCGTGACGACAATGCGCCAGGCCGGTGCCCATTTGGGCTCGGTCATCCGCGTCACGGTGTCGTTGCCGTCGGGCGGGACGCGGGCTGTGCCGTTCCGGGTGGTCTCTCAGGTTTCCTTTCCGGTGCTCGCCGGAACCGTGAGCCTGGGTTCCGGCGCGCTGTTGACGATCGCTGGCTACGAAGACGCCGTGTGTCCCCCGAGCCCCAGGCGGGCGGCCTGCCGACTGGCGGCGAGGGCGGGCGGCAACGGCGGTGGGATCCTGGCCAGTTTCGTGCCGGGCCCACGCGGCGAGGCGGCGATCAATCAGTATCTCGACACTTACCGGTCGATCACGGCGCTTGCGGTCACCCCGACGTCACTGGTCAACTTCGGGGAGGCCGTCAACTTCCCACTCATCTTCGGGGCGATGCTGGCCGTGCTCGGCGCGGCGACACTGGCTCATCTGCTTGTCGTAAGTGTCTCGCGCCGCCGACGAGAAGTCGGGCTCTTGAAGGTGCTGGGGTTCGTGAACCGCCAGGTTGCCTCTGCCGTCATCTGGCAAGCCACGACGTTGGCCCTGATTGGAATCGTCATCGGCGTCCCACTGGGAGTCGTGGCCGGTCGTGAGGTATGGGGGGCCTTCGCCAACAATCTCGGTGCTGTCCCGGTCTCGGTAGTGCCGGTTTGGCTCGTCTGTGTGATGGTGGCCGGCGTGGCGGTCGTCGCAAACCTCATTGCCATCGCGCCGGCGATGGCGGCGACACGTTCCAAGCCGGGCGATCTCCTGCGTTCGGCTTAGCTGGTGAGCCCAGGTCTAGGGCCATGCCTCGGCCCTCGGTAGGAACCGGGCGTCGGGCCCACTTCTACACGTCCCGGTAGCGAAACAGCAGCCCTCCCAGCACGAGCGCCCCCAGAGCCCACGCCGCCAGCACGCCGAGCCCCTCCCACGGACTGAACGGAAGAGCCTTCAGGTTGCGGGTCGCCTCGATGGCGATGCCGGCCGTCATAGGGCCGATCTGCTTCAGATGGCGGGACCAGGTCGGGTCGGAGACGACCGCGCCGAGAAGCGGGAACAGGTAGAGGAGCCCGAGGACGACGGCGATGGCCGGCACAGCCTCGCGCACGATCGTGGCGACGCCCAGGCTGAGCAGGGCGATCAGCGCCAGGTAGAGCACTGTCCCGCCGGCTGCCCGCAGGTTCGTGGCATCGGCGAGCGAAGTGATCTCGTAGCCGTGGGCGACAGTCAAGCCGTTGCCGGCGAGGGCGTAACCCCCGATCAGCAACGAGCCGAGCACGGCGAAGACCCCTGCCGCGAGCGAGAGCACGGCTGCGATGAGGGCTTTGGCGATGAGGATCAGGTGGCGGCGGGGACAGGCCGCGACCGTGACGCTGATCAGCCCGCAGCCGTACTCGCTGCTGCATCAACAGCACGGCAAAGAGCGCGACGACGGCCTGGCCGAGGTCGACGCCGATCAGGCTGAGCTTGGTCGCGTCGAGGCTCGTGCCCGTGTACGCAGGGTTCTGGGCACTGGCGACGGCCGCGCTGAGGCCGACCGTCACCACGACCGCGGCGAGGAGGAGCCAGGCGGCGGTGGGAAGGGTCCGAAGCTTCGTCCATTCGGCACCCACCACGTCCCTCACGCGTCCCTCCTGCCGAGCAGGTAACTGGCGAGTGCCAGAGCCGCAGCGGCGTAGGCACAGAGCACGAGGAACCCGCCCCACTCCGGCAGCGGGTAGTAGCCGTACTGCGGCCAGTAGAACGTTGAGACCTGCGGGAACGCCTGAAGTGACTGTTCGACGGCGAAGCCGGCGGCCGGGGTGAGCCGCAACAGCCACTCGCCGGCCGCCGCCGGGAGAACCTGGCCCACCGAAAGGAACTCGGGCAGCACGAACAGAGCGAGCAGGCCGACGATCACACCTGCTCCGTGGCGAAAGACGGTGCCGAGCGCCAAGGCCATCACGGCGCCGACCGCGAGCACCGCGCCAGCCCCGACGATCATCCTCGCTTCTGAAAGGGCGCTCACCGTGTAGACGAGATTGCCTTGCGAGCGCAGCAAGGAACCACCGACGGTCACACACACAGTCGCCGCGAGCGCTCCGACGACGAAGCTGACGGCCCCGACGACGACTGCCTTCGCCGCCAGCACCCGACCGCGGCGGGGTGATGCCGCGAGCGTCGTGCGGATGAGGCCTCGCCTGTATTCATCCGTTATGAACACGGTCCCGAGCATGATAAGCACGAGCAGACCGAGGAAGCCCCCGACGAGGGTGATATCGATCGGCTGCCCGGTACCTCCGGGGCCGCCGATCGCGGCCGGGGCGATGTCACCCGATCCGGCGATCGTAAATATGCCCGCGGGGCTCAGGTCGTAGCCACCGCCGACGCTCGGGTATTCGCTGAGGCCGTTGCCCCCGACCTGGATCCCGTGCCAGGTACGGGCTGCGCCTGCGTGGTCGAGGTTGACAAAGTCAATGGTCGCCTGGGCGAACGACGGGACGCTGCCGACGACCCCGCCGACGGTCCCGCCGAGGCCGCCGTTCCGTATGACCGTAACGAGCTGGGGCGATGTGACAAACAGCCCGATATCCACCGTCGCCGCCAGCCCCCCGAGCCTGACCGTGTCGATCTCGCTCCAGTTGCGCCCGTCGGTCGAGTCGTAACCCGTGATGATCTCGCCCGAGCGTGTCAATCGCAGCCAGCGGGGCGAGCGCGCCGAGACCGCCTGCCGGGGCGCCCGCCACGTCATTGAGGTAGTTCCACTGCATCCGGACTCCATGTGCAGGAGTGACCATCACGGCCGTGTACGTGGACCCTTCCGTGTCGCTTGCCTTGACGATCAGCCCGGCCTTTGCCCAGGGCGCGAGAAAGCCGGGGGGCCGCCCGGCTCCCGGGCAGCCGTGCAGTGGAGACGGCCGGGGCTCTTCGTGCACACTGTCGTGGCGAGCGAAGGGGCGCCGAGGGAAGTGATCCTGGCTGTGATGGTCCCGTTTCCCGTGAGGGGCTGCTGGACAAAAAAGAACGTGTCGGTGACCGGCTCGCCGCCCGGGCCGGCTGCCACGTGCGGGCGGGCGACGACTCCGTTGACCGTGCCCTGGCTCCTCCCGCTGACAACTGTGATCGCAAGCGCCACTGTCAGAGCGAACGCCAGGAACATCGCGATCCTCCAACCGCGCACGCTGCGCAGCTTCGTCCACTCGGCGCGCACGAGCTGGCCGAAGCTCTCCCGGCCGATCGGGATGCTCGACTGGTAGAGGTTCATTACGTCGTCTCCGAGGCGCGGAATTCGACGGAGTCCCGTGTCAGGTCCATGTAGGCCTCTTCGAGCGTCGCCAGTTGCGAGGACACCTCCGAGAACGGGAGTCTTTGCCCGTTGAGGAGTGCGACGATCGCCCCTGGCGCGAGCCCCGTCACGACGAGAGTGTCCGGTCCCGTCACGGCGACGGTCCCCCCGGCGTCTGCCAAGGCGGTCATGGCCTCGTTGCGGGCCGTGGTGCGCAACGCCACCCGCCCGCCCGAGGCCGCCGCCAGGAGGTCCGCCACACTGCTCTCGGCGACGAGCCGGCCGCGGCCGATCACGACGAGGTGGCTGGCGGTGTCCTGCAGCTCGCTCATCAGGTGGCTCGACACGAGCAGCGCCCGGCCCTCGGCGGCGAGACGGCGTAGGAACGCACGCATCCAGATGATCCCTTCCGGATCGAGGCCGTTGAACGGCTCGTCGAGCATCAGCACGGGAGGATCGCCGAGCATCGCCGCTGCCAGGCCGAGGCGCTGGCGCATCCCGAGCGAGTAGCCGCCCGCCTTGCGCCGGATGACCCCCTCGAGACCCGCCTGCTCGACGACATCGTCGACCGCGCCGCACGCTGAGCCCCTGCGACCGGGCGATCCAGAGCAGGTGGTTACGGCCGGAACGACCCGGATGGAGGGCGTGTGCATCGAGCAGCGACCCGACGTGACGCAGCGGGTGGCGCAGCCTCCGGTAGGGCTCCCCGCCAACAAGGGCCTGCCCCTCGTCCGGCGCGTCGAGGCCGAGCACGACGCGCATCGTGGTGGTCTTGCCGGCTCCGTTCGGTCCGACGAAACCGGTCACGTTGCCGGCGGTCACGCTGAAGCTAAGGCCGTCGAGGGCGAGCGTCGGCCCGAAACGCTTTCTCACCCCGACAACTTCGATCGCAGCATCCATGCTTTTGAGACTGACAGACCTGCCGGCAAAAGTCGTCACGGACGCGAGCCATCTTCAGCGTTGCTCTCTCGGGGGACCTGTTCTCTCCCCGCTCCCCCGTACGGGGGAGCGGGGAGATCGCTGCCGGCGGTGACGCACCGCTCACGCCTCGGGGTCACAATGAAGGACGTGATCCTGCGCCGGGCCGACTTCGCTCGCCACCTGCTGGCGGGTCCGGCGGCTCTCAGCCTCGCAGTGGGCGCGCTCACCGTGATCGCGGTAGTCGAAGCAGCCGCGGAGGCAGCAAGCGGTCCCCACAGCCGTGCGTACGTGCTCGCAGCTGCCCTGCTGGCGCTGTGCGCAACGCTCCCGCCCGTCTTCCTCGGGCGAGTGGCAGCCGGGGTTGGCACCACAGCCGGCAATCTTCTCGGTCTCGCCCTGTTCGGGCACCTGACCATTGGGGGATCCGCCGTCGAGCTGACGGTGCTCTACCGGATGACGCGCGCCGGTGCGGCCGGCTCAGCCAGCTCGGCCGGCTTGCGGCGCTGGGGCACCGAGGTGCTTGCGACGGTGCTCGGCGGCGTCTTCCTGCTCGTCGCCATCGTGGCCGGGACCCGCCTGCACATGGAGGAGTACGTCCTGACCCTGTTGCTGGCGGTGCTCGGCACGTCGCTCGCATGGGCGGGCGTCGCCGCCCGCTCTCGCGAGGACGCATTGGTACAGCGCTCGGCACGCCAGGACATCGCCGGCACCCTGCTCGAGCACACTGCCCGCGGCGAGCGGGCCCGCATTGCCCGTGAGCTGCACGACGTCGTCGCGCACCACATCTCGATGGTGGCCGTGCAGGCCGAGACGGCCCGGTTGACCACCCCCGGGATGCCGCCGGCCGGCGCCGAGCGGCTAAAGGTGATCGGCGACACGGCCCGCACCGCCCTCACCGAGATGCGCCGGCTGCTCGGGGTGTTGCGTGAAGAAGCGGAGGGCGAGGTGCCCGAGCGCCGACCGCAGTCCGGCCTTGCACAGCTGAACGACCTGCTCGACGAGGCTCGAACCGCCTCGGGGACCGCCGTCCGCCTGATCCTGCACGGCCGGACGCTCCCCCTCGACCCCGTCGTCCAGCTCGCCGCCTACCGGATCGCGCAAGAGGCGCTCACCAACGCCCGCCGCCATGCTCCGGGGGCCGCTGTCGACGTCGAGCTGCACTACGAGAGAAACTTTCTCGTCCTGCGGATCCGTGACGACGGGCCAGGTCCGACCGTGTCACCGCCGTCAGCGAGTCCCTCGCCGAGCCCGGCCGCAGACGCCGGAGCCGGCGGCCACGGTCTTGTCGGGATGGGGGAGCGGGCGGCGGCGGTGGGAGGCAAGTTGCGCACCGGGGCCGCTCCCGGTGGTGGCTTTCTCGTCGAAGCCCACTTGCCGACGAACGACGGGGAGCCGAGGGCCTCGTGAGCCAGGTGCGGGTCGTGGTCGCCGATGACCACGGCGTGGTGAGGGCCGGCTTTGCCGAACTTCTCGATACGCAGCCCGACTTCACCGTTGTCGGGACTGCCGCCGACGGGGAGGAGGCGGTGCTGGTCTGCACATCCCTTCGACCCGATGTCGTGCTCATGGACGTCCGCATGCCCGTGATGGACGGCATCGAGGCGACGCGACGGCTGGCCCTGCTTGGTAAAGGCGGGCCGCGCGTGATAATCCTCACCACCTTCGACCTGGACGAATACGTGTTCGACGCCTTGCTTGCCGGCGCGAGCGGCTCCTCCTCAAGGACGTGACGGCCGAGCGGCTCTTCGACGCCGTGCGGGTGGTAGCCGGTGGCGACGCCCTGCTCGCGCCCGGGATCACACGCCGGCTGATCAGCGATTTCGCGGATCTGCGGCCGGCGGTCAGCCGACAGGCGGAGCTCTCGTCGCTTACCAAACGGGAGAACGAGGTCCTGCTCCTGGTTGCCGAGGGCCTCTCCAACACCGAGATCGCGGCGCGCCTTTTCGTGAGCGATGAGACGGTGAAGACCCACGTCAGCCGGGTGCTGAGCAAGCTCGGGTTGCGGGACCGTACCCAGGCAGTGATCGCCGCCTACGAGTCGGGCCTCGTCGTCCCCCGCCACCCTGCGTGAGCGGGCCGAATCTCCGGTACGCAGATCCCCGAAGGTCGGGCCGACCAGCCGCTCAAGCGCACTCCTCGCTGTTGTCCGGCATTTGTCCTGACCAAGCGTGTCCCTGACGTCCGATCGCCGAATGGGCGGATGGTTCTTCTTCAACAACGAAGGTGCGACCGGTTAGCCCTTTCGGGGCGAGATTACGGTTGGTGCATGGTTTCGGGGCCGAGCAGCGGCCGTGCTGGCGAGGACGGCGCAACCGGACTGCGCGACAGCGCACGCTGGAGACTCGCGGTGCGGGGGCTCCGGTTAGCAGGGCTCGGCTTGTTCGTCGCCGCCGGCGGGTTCGTCACTCGCGTGTGGGCAAACGGTAGCGGACTCACGATTCTGGCCGTCGGCGTGGGTATCTATCTCGTTGGCGTCGTGGTCCTCTTCACCGGATTCATCCCGAGCATCCGAGCGCTTCCAAAGCCCCGGCCTTCGTTCTGGAGGCTCAGGCGGCTGCTCATGCGCGACGCTCTGCAGGTTTGGCACCCGGATGGGAGATGAACGAGCCTGAGCCGGGACCGCCGCAGGCGCGGGCAGCTCACCGACGCCGGACGCGAGGCGGCACAACGCCGCCAGGCGGTCCTCGACGAGCCAGGTCCAGCACCGGCCGACCCCGACTCCGACGACCTCGCCCGGCTCGACGAGACCCTGACCCGACTCGAGACCAAGGTGCCGGCATGAGCGGAAACGGCGACGCCCAAAAGCCCGCCTTTCCCGCCTTCGACCGCAGACTCCCCAACCCCGGCCTTCCCACCCGCCAGGCGTAGAGAGAAGGAGCCAGGACCATGCCCGCAAACCCGATCGGCCTCGCGCTGCGCAACCGCCGCGTCGGACACGACAGGCTCGTCTGGGCACGTCCCGGCATGCAGGCACCCGAGAGCTTCATCCTCACCAGCCCCGCCTTCGACCACGGCACCCCCATCCCCGAGCGCTACCGCGGCAGGATCTTCGGAGCCGACATCTCCCCCGGCCTTGCCTGGACGACGCCGCCACGCGAAACCGCGGAGCTCGTGCTCATCGTGCAGGACCCGGACGTCCCCCTCGGCAAGCCCGCCACCCATGCCCTCACGCTCGGCATCGACCCATCGCTGAGGGGCATTCCCGACAACGGCCTCACCGCCGCCAGTCCGATCCCCGGAATCAAGCACGGCAAAGGCATTCTCGGCCACCGCGGCTGGACCGGCCCCAAGCCCCCGCGCTCGCACGGACCACACTCGTACGTCTTCCAACTCTTCGCCTTGGACTACCAGCCCGAGCTGCCGGACAAGTTCACCCTCGCCGATGCGCTCCGCGCCATGGCCGGACATGTCATCGCCCGCGCCCGACTCGAAGGCACCTACGAAGTCCGCTGACCGCGTACCGCCAGAAAGGTGCTGACCGGCCGCTACTCGACGAGGAGTGCCATGAGGGGGTTCGTCCCGTCGGTGGTGCGCGACTGGTAGAGGGACTGGACCTCGGTGAACTCCAGAGGCCCCACCTGCCGTTCTCGACCCCGATGCCGCTCCACTTGCAACCGCCGAAGGGCTGGCTGGGCGCGAGGCCGAGATGCGTGTTGACCCAGGCCGTTCCGCACTCGAGCTGGGAAGCCACCGCGGACGCCCGCTCCACGTCGGTGCCCCAGACCGAGCCGGAGAGGCCGAAGTTGGTGGCGTTGGCCCGTTCGATGGCGTCCTCGAGCGAGCGGTACTTCACGACCGGCAGCGCCGGGCCGAACTGCTCCTCGTCGACGATGCGGGTGCCGTCGGAGAGTCCCGTGAGGATGGTCGGCTCGAAGAAGTACCCCGGCCGCTCCATGGCCCGTCCGCCGGCCGCGGCGGTGGCGCCGTGGCTCAGCGCGTCGGCCACCAGCTCCTTGACCCGCTCGAGCTGCGGCTGGTTGTTGATGGGGCCGAGCTGGCTCTGCGGGTCGGTCCCGTCACCCACCCTGATCGAGGAGGCACAGGCCGCGAGGCCGTCGACCACGTCGTCGTAGAGCGATTCAGGCACGTACACCCGCTTGATCGCACAGCAGATCTGACCGTTGTTGGAGAACGCGCCGCTGAAGATCGCCTTGGCGACCACGGCGGGGTCGGCGTCATCGAGCACGATCGCCGGGTCGTTGCCCGCGAGCTCGAGGGTCACCCGCTTGAGGTCCGGGACAGCAGCGAGCGCCACCTTCTTGCCCGTCTCGACCGAACCGGTGAAGCTGATCTTCCGGGGCACCGGGTGCGATGTCATCTGCGCGCCGAGGAGATCGCCGCCACTGACGGCGTTGAGCACTCCGGGCGGCAGCACCGACTGGAGCAGGTCGGCGACCTTGAGCGTCGACAGCGGGGTGAACGGCGACGGCTTGATCACGACGGTGTTGCCCGCCACCAGCGCGGGGGCGATCTTCCAGAACGCGAGCAGGAGCGGGTAGTTCCATGGGGTGATCGCAGCGACCACGCCGAGGGGCCGCCGCACGACCTGGACCGAGCGCGGAGGCGTTGTCCTGGATCACCTCAGGGGCAAACTCGAGGCTCGCGAAGTACTGGCACCAGATCGCGGCCCCGAAGACCTCCATGCCGGCGTCCGAGAGGGGCTTGCCCTGTTCGGCGGTGATGATCGGGGCGATCTCGCCGGCCGAGGCCATCAGCACGTCGGCGACTGCGAGCAGCGCCTTGCGGCGGACACCTTCGTCGGATCGCCACGTCACGTAGGCCTGGCGCGCGCTCTCGAAGGCCGCGTCGAGCTGGTCAGAAGTGCAGTCGGGGGCCTGCTCGAACACCTCGCCGGAGGCGGGGTTCACGACGCCGAACGTCTCCTTGGCCGCGACGGCCTCACCACCGATGGACATGAAGAATTCGGACACGACGTCCCCCTGGCCTGCTGGGCAGTTGGCGTGAAAATAGCAGCCAGCCGCGCCACAGCGGCAATCGCTGTCAGGGCCGTGGGTGATTGACGGGCGGGTTCAGGAACGCACGGTTCGTTCGCACAGGACGCGGCGCTGCACGCACGGGGTTGACAGCCGCTCGTGCTCCTGTAGCCTTGTCTTATGACAGTAGATAAAGACGACAGCAAGTCGTCGGCCCCGCCACAAGTCTCACCGATAGCGTTCCGCCTCGATCTCGGTTCCGGCGTGCCGACCTACCTGCAGCTCGTCCATCAGGTCGAGCATGCGCTGCGGCTCGGATACCTCGTGCTCGGCGATCAGCTCCCGAAGGTCCGTGACGTGGTCGCGCAGCTGGCGATCAACCCGAACACCGTGCTGAAGGCCTACAAGGAGCTGGAGACGAAGGGCCTCGCGGTCGGACGGCCCGGCCAGGGGACCTTCATCATCGAGGCGTCGCTCAACCAGGTGGCGTTGCCCGAGCTGACCGAGCTCCGCCGCTCGCTCGTCTCCTGGGTTGCAGCCGCCGACGCCGCAGGGCTTGACGAGGACGGGATCGCGGCGCTCGTCGCGAACGTGCTGCGGGATTTTCGTGAGCGTCGCGGGGGCACTGCCGACCAGCGCGGCGCGGCGCGACACGAGGCGGAGGGCGTGGCATGAACGTCATCGAGACCCACGGCCTCGGCAAGTCCTACGGCTCGACGAGGGCCCTGCACGACTGCACCTTGGCGATCCCCGAAGGGCACGTCGCCGCGCTCGTCGGTCCGAACGGCGCCGGCAAGTCCACCTTGCTGAACATCGCCGTCGGGCTCGCCGACCCCGACCGACCGGTGAGGTGACCGTGCTCGGAGGTTGCCCCACCGGCTCTCTGGCCGCGCTCGACGGATCGCCTTCGTGGCTCAGGACACGCCGCTCTACAAGAACCTCTCGGCCGCCGACCTGCTCCATGTGACCCGCAACCTCAACCGCCGCTTCGACCAGGGCTACGCCGAGCAGCGCCTCGGCGAGCTCGGCATCCCGCTTGCGGCAGAAGGCGGGAAGATGTCCGGCGGCCAGCAGGCCCAGCTCGCGCTGACCTTGGCGCTGGCACGCCGTCCGCAGCTCCTCGTGCTCGACGAGCCGATGGCGATGCTCGATCCGCTCGCCCGGCACGACTTCATGGCGACGGTGATGACTGCGGTCGCAGACGACGGTGTCTCGGTCGTGCTGTCGTCGCACGTCCTCGCGGAGCTCGAGCGGGTTGCCGACTACCTCGTGCTCCTCTCGCGTGGCAGCGTCCAGATGGCGGGCGAGGTCGACGATCTCCTCGAGCGCCATCGCGTGCTCGACCGGCCCAGCTTCGGAATCCGAGCGAGTATGCGAAGCAGTGGAACGTCGTGCACGCCAGTCGTGCCGACGTCGCAGGCGCATCTGCTCGTCCGCTGCGACGGCACCTCCGATCCGGTGCCACCGGGATGGGAGGCGCACTCGCTCACGCTCGAAGAACTGACCCTTGCCTACCTGCGTGAGCCCGGCGCAGCGGCGCTGCCCGGTCCGGCCCGCGCCCGGGACGCCGAACAGTCGGAGGTGACGATATGACTGCGCTGACCACGCTCGCCGTGTCCACCCGTTCGGACGAGGACGCGGACCTGCGGCCGTTGCCGTGGCGGCGGATGGCCTGGGTCACCTGGCGTCAACACCGCACGGCGCTGATCGGCGTCGCTCGCGTTCATCGGCGCACCGGCGCTGTGCTTTTTGATCGTCGGCCTTCAGCTCCACCACGCCTACGCCGTCGCGATTGCCTGCCATCCGGCGAGCTCGGCCGCCTGCGATGCCGCGGTCGCCAACTTCAATCGGATCGGCAACTTTCTTTCCAAAGGCGTTCCCTTACAGGTCGTGCCGCCGCTGATCGGAGCGTTCGTGGGGGCGCCAGTGCTCGCCCGCGAGTTCGAGGCCGGCACCTTCCGCTTCGCCTGGACTCAGGGCTTCGGGCGGTGGCGCTGGACGCTCGCCAAGCTGGTGGGGCTCGGGTTCGTGGTGGCCGCGGCCAGCGGAGCCCTCAGCGTGCTGGCCGTGTGGTACTACCAGCCGTACTTCGCCTCGAACAACCAGGCCTCGTCCCTCACCAAGTTCAATCCGCTCGATCCCGGATTGTTCGACCTTCGCGGCATTGGTTTCGCAGCGTGGACTCTGGCCGCCTTCGCCATCGGCGTCCTGGCTGGCGCGCTCATTCGCAGGGTCGTCCCCACCATCGTCACCACTCTGGCCGTTTACGCAGGGCTCGCCTTCGCCACCGGGGCGTGGCTACGCATGCACTACCTGACTCCGCTGGTCACCAAGGGACTCAACGTGCCGGGCTTCGTGGAGATCGTGAGCCAATGGGGAAGCAGGGGCGGCCGGGTCGTCTTCACCGGGCCGCCGACGTTTCCTATCTATCAGCAGTACTGCCCCGCTGCGGCGGGCCTGGGCAAGGGCGGCGGGACAGTCGTCAGGCAATCCCCTCCAGTGCTTGGTCCAGCACGGCTTCACGTTCTGGACCAGCTATCAGCCGGCCAGCCGGTTCTGGCCATTCCAGTGGATCGAGGGTGGCTGGCTGCTCGCGCTGTCGGTGCTGCTCATCGCGGTGACCGTCTGGGTGGTCCGCCGGCGCGCGCGTCTGAACGCCGTGAGCCGAACCCGAGCCGATAGACAACAGCTCGACCGAGACGAAGGACATGGTTCGACGAGCGGGTGGTGCGGGTCGCCGAGGCGTTCGTGGACGCATCGCCCGTCCCGGGCCCGTTCCGCGTCTCGCCGCGTGGTCCGCCGCGGCCGCATTCGGTGGCAGAGCCCCCTCAGTTCCGAGATGCATGAGGTGAGCGCCGTGCGGTCGCGCCGGCCGGGCAAGTCACGGCGCCGTTTCACACTCGTCCTCGGGGCCGGCGCGGTCGTGGTCATCTTGGTGACGACCCTGCACCGGGTGTTCGGGAACGGCTGACTCCTTCCGGGCGCCGAGCCAGGCCACCCTTGCCGGATTGAGCGAGTCCCAGCGCATCGTGGCCATCGTCGACAGCCAGGTCGGCTACAGCACCGAACCCTCCAACTCCTACTGCAACAAGTTCAGCGCCTACTGGAACGCCGGCACCGCGGCCTGCCCGGGCGGCGAGACGGCCGAGGAGTGGTGCGCCGACTTCGCCGCCTGGGCCTGGAAGGAGGCCGGCGTGCAGTTCAACTACGGGTACGGCCCGGGAGAGATCAACGGTGGCGCCGTCAGCTTCTATGAGTGGGGCGTCGCCAACGGCGAGTGGCACCCGGCGACGAGCGGCTACGTGGCTGCGCCTGGCGACGTGGCGGTCTACGGCCTCTCGCTCGGCGCCGACCCGTCGGCCCAGCACGTGGCCGTCGTCACCGGCGACGCGCCCGGCCAGTCAGGTCCGGACGTGGTGAACGGGGACGGCGACCGGACCGGCTTCTCCCGTCGTGGAGACCGGGACCGACCAGCTGCAGGTCGAAGTCGGACAAGACAGATTCACCCTCGCCGGCTACGTGAGCCCGCCCTGAATTCGGCACGCCGGGGACACGCCGCCTCCGGCTCGGCAGAGAAGTGGGATAAGGGCATGTACGGCCTTCAAAAAAGCAGCGCCGGTTGCGATCTGCCCGTGCGCTCTCGGTGCCTGCACCCCGGCCAGCAACATGGCCGACGCTGGCCGTCCTCCAACTCCTCCTGCGTCCGGCGAATTCGGCGTTCTCGGGTCATGTCTTGCTTTGCATCTTCGACCCAGCAAATGAACTCGTTCCGGGCCAGAGGCGTGATATCCCTCCAGGCATCGAGGGCCGCCGGGTTGGCGATGAGCGCCTTGCGCAGGTCTTCTGGAAGCTTGTGCACCGCCCCACCGGGCACTTGCCGGGCGCTCATGGGCTTACGGTAACGGCCGAAGGGCGGGCCCGCTTCGCCAGCTCAGCGGCCAGTTGCCCGGTAACTGGCGCGGGGAAAGGTCGAGCGCGGCATCCCGACCAGCGGACCCGGGCGCAGGCCGGTGGCGAACGAGCTGTAGCGCTCTGACCTGCCCGAATCCAGGGATCAAAGCTCTACGCGTCCCCGCAGGCGCCCTGGCCGGTGCATCTAGCAGCGGCTGGGAAGAGGGGTCCATCCGGGACGGCACGTTTCTCTTGACGGCACCCCGTGGAGAGAGTAGAGCGGCGTTTACCACCTCAATTCGACTGAGTGGTCGTTGATGGCACCTCAATCGAATTGATTCGACTGAGCAGGTCCACTTGGCAACCCCGACTGCGAACCAAACGGCAACGAAAGAGAAAGGGGAGATGATGAAACTACGGTTATCCTCGAAGGAGACGACCCGACGGCAGCGCAAACTGGCGTACGTGCTCGTGAGCGGACTGGCGCTTTCCATGGGCATGATCGTCACAGGCGGCATCAGCAGCGCGGCGCCCCGGGCTACCGCCGTCCATCACGCCGGACCGCGGCACCGCTCGTCGTGTGGGTGGACGCTACGCGGAAACCGATGTCCAGGCCTACATGAAGGCGCACCCGAGCCAGAAAGATCAGCATGGTCATCTTCGACGCCGATGCGAACGGCTCGGCACGATGCAGACCAAGGTGTCCCTGTTCAACCGCACGGGACACGGGTGGCCGGACGTCATCTTCTCTGCGGAGCAGAACGACGTCACCTCGCTCGCCGACCCTACGTTCCACTACGCGGGCGCTCTTAACGGCCTGATCCCGAGTTCGGTGCTCAACAACTTCGCCAAGGGCTCTCTGCCCCGTGCTACATCGGCACCACGCTCTACTGCCTTCGCAACGACCTTGCTTTCGACGTGCTGTGGTACAACGCTCCGGCGATGAAGTTGTTCGGCTACAAGGTTCCCACGACCTGGCAGCAGTGGCAGGCAATCGGCGAGAACGTTGCCAAGAACCATCCGGGCTACATCATCGGCTCGCTCGGCAACTCCTTCGACGACTCGGTCTATCTGCAGGCAGCAGATGCCGATCAACGAGCTTCTCACCCCGACGAAGCTGCTGGATAACCCGAGCTCGCCGAACTGCACGCGGATGGCCAACCTCCTCAACCCGCTGGCGAAAAACGGATCTGTGCCGGCTGTCTCGGGCGGTGTCTTCGGCGCCAGCTTCGACCAGAAGTACAGCGCCAAGGTCCTCATGATGGTCGGGCCAGCGTGGTACGGGGGGTCTATCTCTCGCGCCTTGCAAGCGCTCAACATTCCCAAGGGCCAGATGGCCGCTGCGCCCCCGTTGCAGTGGGCCGGCAGCTCCCAGAAGCTGACCGGCGATGTCGGCGGTGGCTTGTGGATCATCTCTTCGCACACGACCCAGCCCAAGGCCGCGGCCACGTTGGTGACCTGGATGGCGACCAATTCCGCCGTCCAGTTCCTGTCCCCCGGGTACCCGGCGTACAAGCCGGTGGCAGGCCAGTGGATAGCAAAAGAGGACACGAGCGGCTACTACGTGAGCCCTCTTGGCCCCGGTCTTCGCCCAGGCCGCCGGTGAGGTCTGGCCGGGGTGGTCCGGGACCGCGCTACGACGTCTACGGGATCTGGAACAGCACGGTTTCTCCGGGGCTTCTGGAAGGCAAGAGCGTTTCTTCCCTGATCCCCGGGTTTGCCGCCTCGATCAATTACGCCATGACCGACGGCTACACGGTCGTCAGTCA
>CAWDPZ010000029.1:0-37319 GCA_963804265.1 uncultured Acidimicrobiaceae bacterium | reverse complement strand
CGGCTTCGAAGTCGATCCAGCCGTATCCCTTGTCGATAAGAGCACCTGGGGCCAGGCGTGGGTGTCGACCCCCTCTACTCGCCATTCGTCGTGCCCGACAGGCGTCCCCGGCAGGGATCCCATCTCGATGCGAGTTGGAAGCCCGTCCGCTCGGGCGAGGACGGCGAAGGCGGTAGCGAACTGCTCGCAGTAACCCGTCCTCGACTCGAACAGGAAGTTCAACAGGCCGCCGTAGGCGACCCACCCAAAAGCCACCACGGTTCTCTCGCTGGTGTGGGGAGTCATAGCGGAACCTCGGCGAGGTCAGGTACGCCTCCAGGGCCCGCTGCCGAAGGCGTCTTGGCCCTGCTGGTGAGCCGGTGGGCGAGCTCGGACGATCCGGCGCGGGACCCGTCCGGGCAGTTGGGCATAGGTAGCGTGGGTCGGACGCGTTCGACGCCGAGGCCTCCAGCTGGGCGGACGACGGATCGGCCACGATCGAGCCGACGGCGTAGACACACCTCGGCGGCAGTGAGCCTCGGCCACGACCCAACTTCCTGGCTGCTCCGGCTCACCCGGCCGTGGCCGTTACGTTTACGTCGCCCCAGGTGGGAATGTCGTTGCCTCCGAGGGCCCGCCATCGAAGACCTCGATGAGCTTCCCGCGCCCCGGCCCTGCCGGGATCGGAGCCGGGGGCCGGGCTTCATCGGCTTCGATCGAGGTGGCGAAAGATTCGCAAAGCCGGCGCGGACACCGGCGCCGGTGTTCCCGAGCCGCTGCCGTGTCCCCGTCAAGCGTGACTGATCAGCTTCTCGTGTGGCGACGGTGCTGTGCACGGTGAACAGCGTCGTCGTCGGGTTGTCCACCTCCTCCCGTCGAACGCACCTGGACGAGCGAGTTGATCCGGATCCCCGCCGACGACCGGGCGCCGGGACCGGCCGCTGGTCCCGCACCCCGGCGCCACCGCCCCTGCCGTGCCACGCCACGAGCGCGTGGCGCCGCGTGCCCCGGGCAGGTTCGGCTCGATGAGGGCCCCCCCGGCAGCAGCTAGCACGGCCGTGGACAGCCCCGACGGCGGCGGCGCGGAGGGAGACGGTGCGGGAGGCGTGCCCCCGTGTGTTGTCCGGGGCAGGCCACGAGTCCGTCCGGCCTGCTCTCGTTCTCACGGACGACGGCGGCGAGGTACCAGCAGCACGACGCTGCCATCGCGCCCGAGGCCGAGGGCTCGCCAGCTTCCGGTCCCGAAGCCTGAGGTGAAGAGGGAGATCCCCCACAGCCGGCGTGAGTGCGAACACAGCCGGAACCCGCCTCCCGGACGAGATCATCTCGGCCAGCAGGCGGGCTGCAGCCGCGGCCCACTGTTGTCGCGAGCACCAGGCCGGGCAGCTCCGGCACCGGGGCGACCTTGGAGCAGCAGGTCGCCCCAGCCGGTTCGGAGAACCTGGACAAGGATCTCGCCCGGTACCCGCGAAGAACAACGTCGTCCCGAGCACCATCGCGATCGGCAGGCAGACGGCCGCGACGGCACCGAGCAGCCGCCAGGTCCTCCCACGGCCGAGCAGCCTGCGCGTGGAGGCCAGCCCCGCGAGGTGGACAATCATGAGGGTTCCCCCGGCGGCCAGCCTCCCCGGGGCCCGGTGAAGCAGCGGGGCGAAGGTGGCGACGGGTATCAGGTCGGTGATGACGAGAGCTGCCCAGGCGTTCAGACTCCGGCGCCCCCGAGGCCGTCTGAGAGGTAGGAAGGGCCGGCGGGACTCTGGTCCCGATCCATGTGCCCTCGGCTCCAGGCCGCGGCGAGCGAGGTGCCCCGCGGCAGGGCGACAGGCTGAACACGCCCGCCTGTGCGGCACCGACGGGAGGTCTGGCGAGAGGTCTGGCGAGAGCTCTGGCGCCCTCGAGGAGCCCCGGCGCGCTGGTCGGCTCGAAGTCGGCGCGCCTTGCGGCTTCGTGCCTGGACGTGTGGAAGGGGTCAGCCTCGGCGCCCACCAGCACCACGACGACCGTCGTGTAGGTGCGGGCGAGGTCGTGCAGAACGGCAGGATCGGGTGGGGATTCCCCCAAAGCACCGACGATGACGAGCGCTTCGTCCCGGTCTGGAAGGCCGCCATCCCCGACCGCCGCCCTCAGGCGCTCGTGGGCCGGAGCGGGGCCGGCTCCGACACCGGCCAACGCGACGAGCACTGCCTGCAGGTCGTTGTGCCCTCGCCCGCCGTCGATGTCCACGCCCGTGGTCGTCAACAGAAGCAAAGTACCGACAAGACTCCGGGCGCTGGATGCCTCCTCGGGCGGCTGTCAGAACGCTCGCCCCCACCTCCACCGCCCGGTCCAGGTCTGCTGCGCGTGTCGCCTCGCCCCCCGCTGTCGAGCAGCACGGCGACATCGGTCCACTTCGTCGCTGTCCCCGCCCTCGCGGACCATGAGCTCACCGACACGGGCCGTGGTCCGCCAGTGGACCCGCCGCATGTCATCGCCTTGTGCGTATCGGCGAAGCGTCGAGCTGCCGGTGATAAGCCTCTCGCGGCCGAGCGTGCGCTCGCGGCTTCGACCCAGCCGAACCCGTCCGGCAGGACGGTCCGTCGGCTCGACACGCGGCAGGACGACGCAGGTGGCCGTGGCGCCGGATCCGAGGCTTCGCCGGGCCAGACCGAGGGGGTCGGTGAGCACCGCCTTATAGGCATTGACGGTGAAGACGCCACGCCGCAAGGTCGGAAGCTCGAATGACACCCGAGCCAGCCCGAACGTAAGACCGGGCACGGGCATCCCAGTCGGCTGGCGGGGGCCGGAACCTACGAGTCGCCGGCCTCGAGAAGGACCGTGGTTGAGAACACCCGCCTCGGGCCCGCCTCCTCAGCGGTGACCTCGACACGAGCAGGCTCGCCGGCGTTGACGACCGGGGAACGGCGCGGGCGCTCACAGTGACGTCTCTTCTCGCGAGCCTGACCTGCACGAGGGCGGCCATCGCGACGACAACGGCGGCAGCCGCCAACCCGAAGAGCCCCGGGATGCCGAGCACCCGGCCGAGCAGCCCCGCGAAGAGGCCGAGCGCAACCGTCCGCCGGCCCCTCTGGGTGAGCACGACCCTCCTATCGGTGCCGGACCGGTCGTGGCGGCACCGGAAGATGGGCACCGGCACCTGGCGGAGGATCTCACTGAAGACCGCGGCCACTGGACCGCGGCCGCGGCCGGCGGCGGCACTCAGCTCGAGTCGGTGGCCGATCACCGCAGGCGCCATCGCTTTGACGTCGTCGGACCAGACGAAGTCCCGGCCCTCGAGCACTGCCCTTCCGCGCCGCCCTTTGCAACGCCAGCGCCGCCGGCGGCGACAGGCCCACCGCGACGGCGGGATGGACCGGGTCGCGTTGGCGATCTCGACGATGTAACGCTGGATCAACGGGTAGTCAGGTGCCCGGGCCCTCGCCGCCAATGCGGTCACGTCCTCGGGGGTGGCGACGGGCTGCAGGACCTCCAACGGCTCGCTCACACCATGGGCCTCGAGTACCGCGACCCCGCCCCCGCATCCGGGTAGCCGATCTGGATCCTGAGGAGGAAGCGGTCGAGCTGGCTGACCGGAAGGGGGAAGGTCCCCTCGTGCTTCAGCGGGTTCTGCGTGGCGATGACCATGAACGGGTCGGCAATCATAGGCGACCCCGTCGACGGTGACCTGGCGCTCCTCCATCGACTCGAGCAGGGCGGACTGCGTCTTCGGAGGCGTCCGGTTGATCTCGTCGCCGAGGACGATGTTGGCGAAGATCGGCCCGGGGCGGAATTCGAAGCTCGCCTTTGACACGTCGAAGACGTTCACACCTGTCACGTCGGAGGGCAGGAGGTCCGAGGTGAACTGGATCCGCCGGTGGTGACATGACACCGAAGCCGAGAGCGCCTTGCCGAGACTCGTCTTGCCGACTCCCGGGACGTCCTCGACGAGCAGGTGGCCCCCGGCCACGAGGCAGGTGACCGCGAGCCGGATGGCCTCGTCGTTGCCCTGCACGACAAGGGCGATGTTCGCCACGAGTCGCTCGAACAGCTCGGCCGCCAAGGAGGCGTCCTCGAGGACCGGGTGGCCGTCGGTGGACGCGAGCCGGCGCGGCTTCGACCCCGATGTCGGTGAAAAACCTGCTCGTCACCTCCGAGCTCGAGGAAGGCCGCCGGCAAGATCATCCCGAGCATCCGGGCCGTCGTTGCTCGCGGCGCGGACCGGTGCGCCTCGCAGGTTGTCGCCTCCGGGCTCACTCCGGTGCCCAGGCAGACGAAGGCGGCGGCGGCCCCTCGTGGGCCGCCCGGCCGCCGGAGGCCAGGTCCCCGAACTCCAGGCCGGACGGGAGCGCGCGGGCTGGGCTCCAGCCAGGGCAGCGGCCGGGCCGCGGCCGCGGGCCAGCTCCTCGTGGAGGGTGAGCATCACGGCGGTCACCCCGTCGTCGGGCACCGGAGCCGCGCTCGAGACCATCGTGCGTGTGCCCAGGTACAAAAGAGCGGCGCTCGTGCCCATGAGCTCGTCGCCGGGGTGCACCTGGAATGGCCCGCGTCGCAAGCCGAGCACCATCCAGTGAGGAGGCCGTGAGATCTGCTCGAGGTCGTAGACGGTGAGTGGCCCGTCTGCGAGCTCCAGCGAGGAGAACTGGGGGTTGTCCGCCCGGAAAGTGCCGTGGGCCGCCACATGGGCGAGGTGACTGCCTTCGAGGGCCTGCGCCACGGCCGGCGCGGTCGAGGCGGGACCGTGCAACATGCGGGCCCGAGGATAGAAGGTGGCCTGGATCCGTTTGATCTCATCGTCGGCCTGGCGACCGCGGCCCAGCCACCAGAACCGCTCCGTCGCCGGATCCGAGACGGGACGGGCCGGGCGGTTCGCCTTGGCGCGAGTACCAGAGCGATGCCGACGGCGCGACCGTGACGGTGCGCCCCCGCAGCGGCGGAGCAATGCCCAAGCGACCGTGTGAAGCGGTCCGGTAGGCACGACGACGAGGTCGCGGTCGTCGAGCTCGCGGAAGACGGGCGCGATCAGCAACTCGGCCAGGCGCCGGCAGGACCGGGCGAGAAGGGCCGCCGTGGCCTCCAGGCTCGGCCGGGAGCTTCTCGCCAACGCGAGACGGCCGAGGGCGAATCTCAAGGCGACCCGGTCCGCCTCGGCCTGGGCCGCCGCGCCGAGAACCCGCAGGCGGAACCCTTTGCGGTCTGCGACGACTGCATAGAGCCGGTCCAGGTGCTGAACGTACTCGAGAGGACCCGTTCGCCGAGCGCCCGCTTCAGCTCCGCCGGGTCCGGAAGTCGGGCAGCCGACGCGAAGTCACCTGCAGCCGAACGGCTGCGGTCCCGGACCTCGGTCTCGAGCCTCGTCTGGCGATCGGAAAGCCGCGTGGTGTCCGATCCCTCGAGCGAGGCGGACTCCAGACGAGCGACCGTGTCCCGCAGGGCGGTAAGAAGCCCCGCCAGGTGACGGTCCCTCGGCGGGGTCACGCGAGGGCTCCCGAGCGCACCGGCACGCCACCTCTCGGACCACCGCAATACTTGCAAGGCGCCCCCCGCGTCGAAGGCGATGTCCAAGCCGAGGCGTGCAAGCTCCGAGACCGTGGTCGCGGTGCGGACGCGAAGCTCCGTCGCTCCGAGCGTCACCCGGTTATCGTCGGCGAGGTTCAGGCCGGCGCCGAGCGCGGCGAGCGCGCCCCGTCGGTTCCCCGCTGCGAGACGGCCGAGCGCCTCGCCGTAGCGCGCCGCACGCGGTGGGCGACGGGCCAGGAGCTCGCCCGGGACTCCGCGGCTGACATCAGAGCCAGCGCTCCGGGCCGGTCTCCGGCCCGCAGAGCGGTGCGGGCGCCCAGGATCCGGCACTCGAGGCTCGGAAGCGACCACCCTTCTCGACCGAGGAGTTCGGCGAGCGGGGCGGCCTCGGCGACGACACGGGCCGGAGGCGTGCCGGCGGACCACCGCGCCTGGGCTTCGACGAAACGCGCCAGCGCCGCCCACCTTGGCCTCGCCTGGCGGCGAAGCTGGCGGTGCGCGCTCCGCGCTGTCGAGCCGGCCGCGAGCAGGTCGTTCTGGGCCAGGGCGATCTGGCTGAGCAACAACCGCGCCTCGGCCAGGTCCAAGGAGTTGCCGGCGGCCTCGAGCGCGGCGACTCCGGCCTCGATTGCTCGGAGCCTCCGGGAGCAGCCGCGCCGACAAGAGCAGCTCGGCCCTGTCGATCGAGAGAGCGGGCGCATCGAGGCCCCGTTCACCGAAGATGAGGGCCGCCTCGTCATAGCGCTTCAGGGCATCGGGGACGTCGCCTTTCAAGGCCGAGACGTACCCGAGGTTGTGCAGCACCTGGGCGGCGGCGATCTCGCCTCCGAGCTCCTGGTACAGGCCTAGGGCTTTGCGGAGGTCCCGTTCCGACTGACCCAGCTCGTTGCGGTAGGCGTGGAGGATGCCGCGGTTCGAGTAGAGCCGTGCCTCGTTCAGGCGGTCACCTGCGCGACGAAGCAAGGGGAGAGCGCGCCGGCTGTCCTCCAGCGCCTCGTCGAACCGGCCGATGCGGATGTGAACGAGGGCCCGCTGCACGAGGATCTGCCCCCGCAGTCGGCCGGGCACCCGCGCAGCCGTCAGCTCGAGCTCGGAGAGGGCGGCTTCCGGCGAGCCGTCCTGCAAGCAGGACGAGGACCAGGCTCAGGCGGCGCTTCGGCGGCGCGTGCTCCCAGGTCCTCGGACTCGGCGATTGCGATCGCCCGGCGCAGGCTTCGTCTTGCTGCGCTCAGGCGTCCCGTCTCGCGGGCGACGAGTCCCACCGCGTGCTGCGCGACGGCGGCCGCCTCGGGCCCGACGCCGCGACCCGAGAGCACTCTCAATGCGGCCGCTTCGGCCTGCAGCGGATGGTCGACGACGGCAGCGAGGGCGCGTTCGGCCTCCTCGAGTGACCCCCTCGCAGATGGTCTTCTCATGACTCAGGTCTGAGGAATGCCTCGGACGACTCTCAACGTGTGATCCAGTATCAAAGCGTGATCCAGGCGGTTGCGACCGGGCGGGCGGCAGGGCCAGCCGGGCAGCAGCGAAAGCTCACAGGGCCCTCCGGCATGTCCGGCACATGGAAGTAGCCGAGCTCGTCGGTCTCCACCGGTGTCGTTCCGGCCCGGTGGCGCAGCTCCACGACGGCGGCCTGCGGAGGCACGACCTGCCCGACAAGGTTGCCCGCGCCGGAGACCTCGATCTCGAGCAGGACGTCGCTCGCCTCGAAGGTGAGCTGACGAAGCGCCTGGGAACCGGCTCGAACCGCCGCGAACAGCTCAGCGTCGATGTTCGAGTCGTAGACGAGCGCAGCCGGCTCGTCATCGACCGATCGGGGCCCGCCCACGCGACGGGCGTGACCGGGCGCGTCGGGCTCGGAGGCACCGATCCCGAGGCCGAGGGACCGGAGCCTGAGGAAGGTGGCCTCCTTGGCGGCCTGTGCGCCGCCGGACCGGCGGAGCCCAGCCCGTCCCCCGGTGCCCTGTGAGACCTGACCGGCTGGTCATCTTCGTTCATGACATCCCCTCGACGCCCGTGTCCCGTTGCAGCCTCCCGCCGCAGCACCCGGGCCCGTCCTCACCAGGAACAACTGTAACCACGCCGCGACCTGAGCTTGAAAGACCCGCTGCAAAACGCCGAGACTCGGCACATGAGACGCCTGGCCGTCGTCGGCGGAGGCATCGTCGGACTGGCAGTGGCCCGCAGACTGATGCAGGCGAACCCGTCCTCGATGGTCGTTGTCATCGAACGGGAGGACGCCGTCGGCACCCATCAAAGCGGCCACAACAGCGGGGTGATCCACTCGGGCCTGTACTACCGGCCCGGGTCGCTGAAGGCGGAGCTGTGTGTCTCCGGCGGCGAGCTGCTGAGGAGCTTCTGCGCCGAGCACTCCATCGCCGTCGCAGAACGCGGCAAGGTCGTGGTCGCGGTCGACGACTCCGAGCTGCCGAGGCTCGGAGCCCTTTTTGAGCGCGGCCGGGAAAACGGCGTCCCCGGGCTGCGGATCGTGGACGGCCCGGCGCTGCGCGAGATCGAGCCCCACGTGAACGGTCTGCAGGCCATCCACTCGCCTACCACCGCCGTCGTCGACTACAAGGCTGTGGCGGGAGCCTTGGGGGCAAAAGTCGCCGCCGGGGCCAGCTCTGGCTGGGCACCGAGGTGATCTCGGTTCTTCCCCAGAGCGGCGGGTACGTGCGCCTGGAACTGGCGGGTCGCCACGACGGCCAATTCGACTGCGACTTCGCGATCGTCTGCGCCGGGCTCGAGTTGGACCGGTTGGCGGTGCGGTCCGGCGCTGACGCGGAACCTCGAATCGTGCCTTTCCGCGGTTCGTACTACCGCCTCCGGCCCTCGGCCCGGCACCTTGTTCGAGGGCTCGTGTACCCGGTGCCCGATCCCCGATACCCGTTTCTCGGCATCCATCTCACAAAGACGGTGCACGGCGAGGTGCTCGTCGGCCCGAACGCCTTTCTCGGCTTCTCGCGGGAGGACTACGCCCGCTGGGGGTTCCGTTGGCAGGACGTGAGCGAGACGCTGCGCTGGCCGGGGTTCGCACGCTTCGCGGATCGAACTGGCGCGCCGGGGCGAGAGAGCTCAGCCACGCCATGAGCCGGCGGGGATTTGCCTCGGCCGTCGAGCGGTACGTCCCCGCCCTGACGGCTGCCGACCTGGAGCCGGCGGTCGCAGGTATCCGCGCCCAGGCCATGAGGCGCGACGGGACGTTGGTGGACGACTTCTGGCTCGAGGCCCGAGACGGGTCCTGCACGTCCGCAACGCTCCTTCTCCCGCTGCCACGGCATCTTTCGCGATTGCCGACCACATCTGCAGGCGCGCCGGACTGGGCTGAGCCTGTCGACGGCCCGGATCACGCCGGTTTGCCCGTCGAGGAGCGCCCGAGGCGCAAGGGCTCCCGCACATCGCCGGAGGTAGCCTCTCCTCGTGCGCAAGCTGCTCGTCGCCTTCGGTGCTCTGGCCGGGCATTCTGGCCGCGGGCGTTTTGGCCCCGACGTTCGGCAACATGTCGTGGGCAGCTCCGACGGTCTGGCGGCACTCTCGGGCCGGACAAGCACGCCGCGCGGCGCCCGGGAGCGATCCCGCCGCAACGGCCCTGATGAAGGCGGCGCTCCGCCACGGTGGGGCCGAGGCCTCGCTGCACTACGTGAGCACCTCGGTCGGGAGCGGGGTCACCACCACCATCGTCGGCGACGTGGGCAAGACGGTGGGAACCCAGACGATCTACGTGAAGGACAAGAAGGTCACGGCCACGATGGTCATACGCCTCGTCGGTCACGAGGCGTATTTCAAGGGCGCGGCGGAGGCGATCTACATCCTCATCGGCCTGACGCCGGCGCAGTCTGAGGCCGCCGCCGGCCGCTGGATCTCCGTCATGCCCTCGGATTCGGTCTACAACAGCACCGCGGCGGCTCTCACAGTCGGGTCGGTGATGTCCGAGATCACCCTCTCGCCGCCCGTCACACGGTCAAGAGCGGTGGTGAGCCGCCGGCCGGCGCCTCGTGGAGATCTCCGGTGCCTGGACCGGCACCGGGATCACGGCCAAAGATCACGCCACCGCCGTGCTCGACGTGACCAGAGGCGCGGTATCGCTCCCGGTCCGGTTCACCGGCGTCGTGCCCTCTTCGGCGAGCTCGGGAACTTTCGGGGACAATCTCGTGGTGAGCAAGTGGGGCGAGGCCGTCCATGTGGCCCCGCCACGTCCCCGGTGCCTCTGGCCGGAATCCTGAAGGCCACGACGACAACGACGACGACCCCGCCGGTCGTGGTCTGAGAGCAGGTCCGATCGTGCCGCCGATCGGCGACTACGCCCTCATCGGAGGGATCGCCGCCGTGTGCAGCTACCTGCTGACGTTTCCCTTGCGGCGCCTTGCGACCCGGATGTCGTTCGTCGCCCAGCCGGGCGAGAGACGCCTGCACCAGCTGCCCATCCCCTACGGCGGCGGCCTGGCGATGTTCCTCGCCTTCCTCGCCGCCATCATCTTCGCCGACCGGGTCCCGAGCCTGCACGGAGTCTTCCAGGGCTCCTCGGAGCCGCTCGGTGTGGTGCTCGGAGCGGCGGTGATCCTCGGAGTCGGCATGCTCGACGACCGCGGGAGATATCCGCCCCGGCGAAGGTGGCGGGCCAGGTCCTCGCGGCGATGCTCCTCGTCTTCCTCGGCGCAACGATGTTCTGGCTGAAGATCCCCCTCGCCGGCACCGTGGTCCTCTCCTCCGACCTGACTCCGCTCATCACGGCCCTGTGGGTTATCGGCATCACCAACGCCATCAACCTCATCGACGGCCTCGACGGGCTGGCAGCCGGCATCGTCGCCATCGCCTCGGGCGCTCTCGCCGTCTACGGGCTGCGCCTCGTCGAGCTCGGCGCGCTGCAGGCCACGAATCTCGGTCCTCTGATCGCTGTGATCACCTGCGGGGTCTGCCTCGGCTTCCTTCCTCACAACTTCAACCCGGCGAGAGTGTTCATGGGCGACGCAGGGGCGTTGTTCCTGGGCCTTTTGATGGCGGCCGCCACGATGGAGATCGGGGGCCGAACCGAGGGGGTGAGCGGACAGACCTACTTCTTCTCCGCCGTTGTTCCTCCCGCTGTTCATTCTCGGGGTCCCGATCTCGGACATGGCCTTTGCGTACATCCGCCGCATGGCAAAGGGGACCGGGATCGACACGCCGGACAACGACCACGTGCACCATCGCCTCGTGCGGCTCGGGCACGGTCCCCGCCGGACGGTGGTGATCTTGTGGACCTGGACGGCGGCCTTGTTCGGCTTCGTGCTCTTCCCCCTCTTCGCGCCCGAGTCCAACGCCGTCGTCCGTTCGCGGCCATCGTGCTCGGCCTGCTCTTGTTCACCTTGTTCCGCCCGGGCCTCCGCAACGGACGTCATTTCCCAAGCGGCGAGGCCGAGGAGAAGCCCGAACCCGGGTCCGGGGCGGAGAAGGTCGTGCCGCCGGGCGCAGACGACCTGCCCAGTTCAGCTGGCCGACCTCGAGAACGGATCCAACAGCAGCCGCCGTCCCACGCCCCGTACCACCGTCAAACCGGAAGAGGGCGGACCGCGGCCGGAGACGGCGATCAGCTGACCGGCGAGCGGGGGGGAGGGGGGGAAGGGGGGAAGGGGGGAAGGGGGGAAGGGGGAAGGGGGAGGGGGGGGGGAGGGCGGCCAGAAGTCGGGCGGCCAGAAGTCGGGCGGCCAGAAGTCGGGCGGCACGAAGTCGGGCGGCGGGGGGGGGGAGAAGTCGAGGTCGCGGAGCTGGGCACGGTCCGCTCCGCCCGGGCACGCGCCTCCAGCCAGCGCCCCCTGTCCACACGCCGCGCCGGTTCGACGACGGACCTCGGCTGCAGGGAGCTGCTCGCCTCCTCGAGGCTCGTCCAGGTGCCTACGGCGACCCCGGCGAGGTAAGCGGCCCCGAGGGTCGTCGCCTCGGTGATCGCGGAGATCTCGACCGGACGGGCGGTCGCGTTCGCCAGCGCCTGGGTGAAGGTGCGGTTCGCGGTCATGCCGCCGTCGATGCGAAGCGTCCCGATCGAGAGCCCTGAATCTGTCTCCGCGGCCTCGAGGAGATCGGCGCCGCGATGCGCGATCCCTTCGAGTACGGCCCGCACGACCTCGGCCCGCCCCGTACCGCGCGTCAGCCCGAGCAGGGTGCCGCGCCCGTAGTCCCAGACCGGCGTACCGAGGCCGAGAAGGGCGGGCACGAAGTAGACGCCTCCCGCGTCCGCGCACGAGGCCGCCACCTCGTCCGACTCGGCGACCGAGGACAAGATGCCGAGGTCGTCCCGCAGCCATTCGACGCAACTGCCGGCGGACATCATGATCGCCTCTATTCCCCACGTGAGATCGCCTCCACGGCTCCAAGCCACGATCGGGAAAGTGCCGCCGGGGCCGCGCCGGGGGAACTCCGGCCGCCCGGCGCCGACACAAAGGTCGAGCATCCCCCCGGTGCCGAAGGTCGCCTTGGCGAGGCCCGGCCGGACGCAGCCCTGGCCGACGAGTGACGCCTGCTGGTCCCCGGCCAGTCCGGCGATCGGCGGCGAGCCCGGCAGAGCAGCCGCATCCCCGAGCACGCCGAGGGAGTCCACGGGACGGGGCAGCACCGAGTGCGGGATGCGGAGAGCCTCGAGGACGGTCTCGTCCCAGTCGGCCGCGTCGCCGTCGAGCAGGCCCGTGACGGCGAGATTGCTCCGGTCCGAGACGTGCACCGCGCCTCGGGAGAGCGTCCAGGCGACCCAGGAGTCGACCGTTCCCGCGCACAGGTCGCACGATCGGGTCGGGTCCGCCATGTCGAGCAGGACCGCCAGCTTGGTCGCGCTCTGGTTCGGCGCGAGCCGGATCCCCTGGGCTTGGAGGGCGAGGCAGTAGCCGACGGTCCTCAGGTCCTGCCAGCCGATCCGGGCCCGACCGGCTCGCCCGTGGCCCGGTCCCAGACGACCGCGGAGGCGCGCTGGGTGCTGATGCCGACGGCGTCGACGGACCGGCCGCCGGCGAGCGCCGCGGTCGACACATCCAGGACGGCCTCGGCGACCTCGGCCGCGTCGAATTCAACGAAGCCTTGCATCGGCGAGCTTGGCAGGACTTGGCGGTGATGGACGTCCTCGACCGAGGAGTCGGGTCCGACCACCGCCGCGCGGACGCCGCTCGTGCCGACGTCAACGGCCAATACGCTCACCGCTCACTCCCTCCCGACGCGTCGAGCCCGCTCCCGCAGGGGCGGCAACGACACAATAAGGGCCTGCCGGGGCACAGGGCCCCGAACGCCTCGGGCGGTCCCAGACGGCCCGGGGAACCGACGGCCTGAGAAACCGTATCCGGCACTACCATGCGCCGATGGGTTCTCCGGCCCCGCCCGAAGCGGACGCGATCCCGGTGGGCGCGCACGGTGCCAGTCCGGCGACGCCTGCCGGGCATGGCGCCGGGCGACGGCGCAGGCGTGCCACTGCGGCCGGACTCGCCACCTCGGTCCTTCTCGCAGCCGGCTTCGTGGCCTACGCCGTGAGCGTGTCGCGTTCGGTGCCGAGCTCGAAGTACGCGAACCTGTCGTCTACTCGTCGCCGGCGCAGGCCCGCGATTCGATCTCGCCCTCCTCGGCCGCCCGGGCCGGGTGACCTCGGCGGTGCTCGAGGGCGGCCCGGCGGTGGTGAACTGGTTCCAGTCCACGTGCGTTGCCTGCCAGGCCGAGCTCGGGACGTTCGCGGCTGTCGCCGATGCGGAGCGCGCGAAGGTCCGTTTCTTGGGGATCGACGTCAACGACCCCTCGGCTTCGGCGGCACTGGCGATGGTCCGCCGCGCTCGCGCCGAGTACCCGGTCGCGCAGGCTCCCGGCGTGGCGAGCATCGACCTCGGCGACCCGCTTCGGGGTCGGGGACCTGCCGGCGACGGTCTTCGTGAGCCCGAGCGGCCGCATCCTGGCGAAGTGCTGGGGAAGGTCCCCCGCTCCGAGCTCTTCGACCTCCTTGGCAACCTGGCGGCCGGTCGTCCCCTCAACTTCCTCGAGAGGCGGGGCAGTCGCGGCGCGCGTCAGCGCCCGGTCGCCTTCTGGCGCAGCCCGTTGGCCTTGGCGTGGAGCTTTCTAGCGGCCTTCTCCAGCTGCTCGTGAGCCTCGGCCCGAGCCTGTGACTTGAGCGCTTCCCTGATGGCGACCCTGCCCGCCACCGTGCGCGAGCCGTTGTCGGATTCGGGTATCTGCGACCACAGGATCGGGAGCTGGGCTTCGTAGACCTTGGTCCCCTCGATGACAAAGGCGATCATGCGCCTGAGGTCGGATGCGGAAAAGCGCTCGGCGGAGACCCGCCACGCCTCGAACAGCCCCGCGTGCAGCTCCGAGATCCGGCTCTTTGCCATCGGGACGAGCTCGACGAGCACGCGGCGGCGGTCGTCGATGTCCCTCACCCGGCTCACGAAGCCGGCGCTCTCGAGGCGGTCGAGGAGGAACGTCACCGCTCCGGTGCTGAGCCCCGCCAGGTCGGCGAGAGCGCCCGCGGTCATCCTGCCGTGCTTGTCGAGCAGGTCCACGCAACGGACGTCGGTCGGGTTCAGGCCGAGCACCTTGCCCAAGGCCTCGTCGAAGGCGTCCGAGGCGGAGACGAGAGCGCGAAGTGCCGTGGCTAGGTCTTCGATGCCTCGCTTGCGCTCTTCGCCGTCCATGATCTACCTTAACTGCTAAGATATTTGCCTGCTAAGAGAATACCGTCTCTCGTCCAACCACGCACGCGGCTGGCTCGCCCCACCCGCAAGGAGATCCACATGACGGTCGCCATTCAGCTGGAGGATCTGCGCAAGACCTTCGGCCATACCGTGAAGGCGCTGGACGGCGTCAGCTTCGGCGTGGAGACGGGCGCGATCTTCGGGCTGCTCGGCCCGAACGGGGCCGGCAAGACGACCGTCGTCCGCATCCTCACAACCGTGCTCAGGGCCGACAGCGGAACTGCACGCGTCCTCGGCCACGACGTCGTGAGCGAATCAAATGCCGTTCGCAGGTTGATCGGGCTCGCCGGCCAGTTCGCCGCCGTCGACGAGAACCTCACCGGCGCCGAGAACCTGTGGATGGTGGGACGGCTCAACCACATGCCCAAGCCGCTGCTGAGGGACCGGGCGGCGCAGCTGCTCGACCAGTTCGGCCTCGCGGACGCAGCAGACCGGCCCACGAAGACCTACTCCGGGGGGATGCGCAGACGTCTCGATGTCGCCGCCTCGCTGGTCGCCCACCCCAAGGTGCTGTTCCTCGACGAGCCGACGACGGGTCTCGATCCCGCCAGTCGCGCCGACGTCTGGGCCATGATCGAGAGCCTGGCCGCCGAGGGCACGACCGTGCTCCTCACGACCCAGTACCTGGAAGAGGCCGACAGGCTCGCCGAGCAGCTCGTCGTGATCGACCACGGCAAGGTCATCGCCGAGGGGACGCCCGCCAGTTTGAAGGCGAGCATGGGCGCGACGGTGCTCGACCTGGGACTCGCCGACGAGGCGACGGCACTGCGGGCCGGAGATGTCCTCAAGACGGTGAACGACAAGCCGCCGGTCGTGTTCGGCAGGACAGTCGAGGTCAACGTGAACGACGGCCCCCGCGTCGTCACCGAGGCGTTGCGGATCCTCGAGGCTGCAGGCATCGCCCCGACAACACTCGCACTGCGCGAGCCGAGCCTCGACGACGTGTTCCTCGCCCTCACCGGGCACAGGACCGAGGAGGAGACGGCCGGGATCTCAACCGGCCCTCCCGACCCGGATGCAAGCCGACCAGCACGCAAGAGAGGCCGAGGCTGATGACGACAACCGCTGTCCCCGCGCCGCAGCATTCTCTCGGCTCACCTCCGTCAGGGGGGAGGTTCTACTGGGCCGTCGCCGACATGTTGACGATGACCAAGCGCAACCTGATCGCCTACACCCGGGTGCCCGAGGCGATCTTCTTCTCCAGCGTGCAACCGATCATGTTCGTCCTGCTCTTCCGGTACGTCTTCGGGGGCGCCATCCCCACGCCCGGATATCACTATGTGCAGTTCCTCATGCCCGGGATCTTCGTCCAGACGGTCGCCTTCGGTTCGATCGGCACTTCCATCGGGCTGGCCGAAGACCTGCAGAAGGGCTTGATAGAGCGCTTCCGGGCCCTTCCCATGTCTCGCTGGGCCGTGCTCGCCGGGCGGACCACGGCCGACTTGTGCCGCAACCTGTTCGTGATGGCCCTCATGACAGGAGTCGGGTACGCCGTCGGCTACCGCATCGGGACCAACGTCGGCGAGTTCCTTGCCGGGATCGTGCTGCTCCTGCTGTTCGCCTATGCCCTCAGCTGGGGTTTCGCCTTCATCGGGCTCTCCGCCCCGAACAGCGAGACGGCGCAGCTGATGTCCTTCCCCCTGCTGTTCCCACTCACGTTCGCCTCGTCGGCATTCGTCCCCTTGCAGTCGATGCCCGGCTGGCTGCAGGCATTCGCCCAGCATCAGCCCGTCTCCATCTTGTGCAACGCGGCGCGCGACCTCATGTCCGGCTTGCCGAATCCGCACCTCGTCTTCCCGCCTTTCACCGGGATCCCGAGAACCGGCAGCACGGGTTCGACGGTGCTCTGGGCGGTGATCTGGTCGCTCGGGATCCTCGCCGTGCTGGCGCCGGTGTCCGTGCGCCGCTACAGGCGCCGGGCGCTGTAACGGGCGGGGCGCGGCCTCATCGGCCGGCTGGGCTCCGCTGCAGTCGCGGGCGCCCAGTGCCCGACCTGGTCCCGTCGCGCCTACGATGACCAGGCCAGGGCGACTGCGCGAGCACCGGCCCTGGCGGAATCATCGGTCACGGCCGCCCGGGTAGCTCAGTGGTAGAGCAGCGCACTCGTAATGCGCAGGTCATGGGTTCGAATCCCATCTCGGGCTCCACCTGGCCTGTACCCCATTCACTGGACCACTTCTTAGGACAACGTGGCCTGGGGTTGGCTTGGTGTAGGACTTCGAATTCGTTCGGAGTGAGGTATCCAAGCGCGCTGTGGCGCCGGGCTGGGTTGTAGAAGTGCTCGATGTAATCCGCGATGGCGATGGCGAGCTCGAGGATGGTCCGCCAGCGCTGCCGGTCGAGCAGCTCGATCTGCATCGAGCCCCAGAACGACTCCATGGGGGCGTTGTCAAAGCAGTCGCCGATCGTTCCCATGGAGCTCACGAGGCCGAGGCGTCGCACGTTCTCGGTGAAGGCCCAAGAGGTGAATTGGCTGCCGTGGTCGGAATGGCCTCTACCCCATTCACTGGAGTCGATCCGCACCGACCGGCTCATAGACCCGCACCTCCTCCACACGCTCGAACCTGCTGTGGCGCCGCACGGGCTGCCTGCACTGGGCGCTTGCGGCACGGCGGCGCACCGGTCCGTCGCCCGCCCGCCGTCCCCGCCTCGCTGACAGCCATGCGAGTATCCTCAACAACGCCACGAGCTGTACAAGTGAGCCGACCCGCTCGGTTCAGCAGTAGGCATGAACACTTGTGTGTGAATCATTATCGACATCGGGGGGAAGCAGAAGTGCCAATGTCAAGATTGCGGGCATTCCAGCTCGGGGCCGCAGTAGTGCTGGGCGGTGCTCTTATGTCCGCCACATACGCGCCAGCTGGTGCTATCGGTGTCGCAACGACCCCGATAGCCAAGGCAGTCCCGACCATCCTCAACAACGGCCAATTCGCTCTCCCGGCCAAGTACTACAGCGGCGCCACCGTGCCTGCGGGGAGCACACTGTTGCCGGGCTGGACGGTCGGAACCGTCGGCACCGGCAGCGGAGGTATCCAGGTTTACTCATCTACGTACCAGGGGATCCAGGCCCCGCCCGGCACTACCTGGATGGTCAAATTGGCATACTTCGCTCGGGGGAGCGTCAGCCAGACCGTCCACACCACCGCCGGATGGACCTACCTATTGCAGTGGTACGAATCGGGATACCCGAACTATGGCCCGCCTGAGTTCAAGAGTGTGAACTGGGTCAAGGTAGTGGACGTCAACTGGGCGAACAAGCTCGTCGCAGCTCCGACGTTCAACGCCCAACCCAATACCGACGCCAACATGCACTGGACTTTGCGGCACGAAGTGCTCACAGCTACCTCGAACCGGACCATTCTCGAGTTCGCTGACGGCACCGTCCAGACGTCTACTGGCTATGCAGCCATTATTGGCAACGTTTCTCTCGCGGGCGATGCAAAGTTCTACCTTCCCGCCCAAGCCACGCTCGCCCCCACCGGCAAGCTGGTGGCCGTCGTCCAGACCGCCACTGGGTACGCCTTCAGCGATCCAAGCCTGACTGTGAAGCTGTACGGGACCTGGAAGCAGAAGACCACTTCCTACGCCCCTCCGACCGTCGTTACCAAGGTGATAGCCGGCGGACCTGTACTCGATGGCAAGGCGGAGCTCCCGCTCCACAGCATCCCGGCGTCTGTGATCGGCAAGACGGTCTCGGTCTCGGCTGTCCTCGCAGGACCTGGCTTTATACCCGTCACGCATCAACTCACTATCAAGGTGTCCTAGTCGCCCGATTCTGAGATTGAAAAGCAGACCCTTACGCGGCAGAGAACCCTCGTTTGTCACGGCGGTGTTTGATCGCGAAGCACCAAGAGCTCCGAACTTTCGGAAACTCTCAAAAGCTCTGATTCCTCCGCCCACGCCCTTGAGGCGATGAGCAGGCCGGCAAGAGCGACGACGGCTGGGGCAAGCTCCGAAAGCACTAGCGCCAGGTAGTCATGCCAGGTGACACCTGCTCGAGCGGAAACGGCCGCGTAGATCAGATCACCGAAGGTCACCAGTGATGCTGCAGCTATCAAGAGTCCGAGAGTCGCGACGAGCACAGTTGCCGAGCGGGTGCGGCGCAGCTTTCGCGAGAGCCACCTCAGGTATTCGACGCCACCCTCCGCGCCGTCGCCGGCGAGAGCATCTTCGTCGCCCTCGTCCTGACCGATCCACGACTCGAACTCGTCACAGGAGCGTCGGCTCTCGTAGTGGGCAAGGAGCGCCGTGCCGAGAAGTATCAAGGCCGTTGGCACGTCCGCCCACTGGGTGACGACCAGTATCAGATCTCGGGTCCCGAAGCGGGCAAAGGACCCGTAGGCAAGTCCGTTTAAGGCCCCAGCAATCACACTAAGGAAAAGGGCAACGACAAGGGCGAAGACAACAGCCTCGTTCGACCGGAGCCGCCCCCTTTTTCGACGCGACGGATGGTCCTTGAGCCAGTCGGAGAGCACGATGCCGATGCGCTCGACAGGAGAAAGGCTGTGATCGTCGACCTCGATGTTCATGGCGTCGCCCTCGACATCCGCGGTCATCGTGTGGCGGCGGGTTCGTCCCCGAAGGGCTCGTCGAGGTCAACACCGTCGCTCAGCAGGGCGGAGCCTCGTGCCCATCCCCTCGGGGCGATCAACAAGCAAGTAAGCGCCGGGATCGCCGCGGCAAGTCTGCCGAGCACGTCTCCGAGATAGCCATACCAAGCCGTGTTCGCGACCACGTTCACACCGGTGCTCGAGAACACCGAGATCAGAGTTGTCACCGCCGCGACAGCCGTCACCAGTCCAAGGATGGAGATGGCCACCGTCGCCCAGCGTGTCCGGCGCAGGCTCCTCCACAGGCGCGCCATGTCGCCGGGGTCGTTGTCGAGCGCCTCCTCGTCGGCACCGTCCTCGTCGCCTTCCTGCTCACCGACGCATCTTTCGAGCTCGTCACAGCAACGTCGGCTCTGGTACTTAGCGAGGAGCCCAGCGCCGAGAAGTGCGGCTGCAACCGGCAGCGTTGCCCAGCTCGTGAGAACATCGATCAGCTCGGTTGCGTCCCAGTTGCTCGGCGACGACGACCAGGAGGACCAAGCACCGAGACCTGCGGCCACGATTAGAAACGCGACGGCGACAATGACAGCGGCTAGCGCAGCCTCGGACGGGTCAACCCGCCACGTCCGAGGTCGCTGGCGGTCCCGCAGCCATTCGGACAGCTCATCTGCGGCGCGCTCGGCGGGAGACAGGCTGTCCTCTTCGATCCCGTCATGCTCAGGATCGTGCGTGTCAGCCACGTTCTCGGATGGTAGGCCACCTGACTCTGTCGAGCACCTCGACCACCTGCTCGCCTGGGCACCCGCACGCCAACACGATGATCGCGATGACGATCGTCCCACCGCCGTCTGCACTCACACCCTCGACCAGAGGAACGGAACCCACCAACCGCTCGGGCGGACGTGAACTAAGCCAGTCATAACCGTCCGGTGTGCGCGTTTACACGAACGCCGGACGGCATCGTGACGGCATGAGGCGCGGTCACGGCGAGCCCGCCGACGAGACGGGACGGGACCTGATGGCAGCGTGCGGGCACCGGCTGAGTCCTGATTTCCGAAACACGCTCCCGACGCCCAATGACGATCAGGAGCTGAGGCTCCGGTCCGGCAATCGGCGTTGCAGTCGCCTCCGGGCTTTTTCAGCCGTCGATCAAGGATATGGCGAAGCCCGCGTGCACGAGGACTAGATCGCCCGGGTCCGGTGTACCTATGAGGGCCGTGTCGATCAGCTCCATGCCGGCCGCAGTCCTGACACGTGCCTGGTAACCAGGCCCTGCCGAGACGACCTCGGCCAGGCGACCCTCATCGGAACAGGTGATACAGACCTCGTCGGTACAGGCCGCCTCGACACCGGCAACCTCCTGGCCGACCTGGCCAGAACGCTCGAGGCACTCGTGGGTGAGCTCCCACAGCCGGTGGCCGACAAGAAGGGCGCCATCGTCGGGGGCCACCGCCGCCAGCTCGTCCCCGAGCCAAAGGACGTGGTCAGCCGCACCAGGAGGAGGCCGGCGCCCCAGGCCGATCCAAATCGACCGCACTCCCCAAGCGGGGGCACGGCGGAGGGCTGCCCGCACCGCCTCGTCCTCGGCACCGGCTATCGCAACCAGCAGATCTCCCGACGAGGTGAGGCTCCGCAAGGTGTTGACAAGATCGTCACCCTCGACCGCCACCGCTGGGAGCGCGCCTTGTGACCGACGACCGAATTCGAGAACTCTGCGGCGAGGCGGTGCGCTTGCGACGGCAGCTCCGGCGCCGTGCACCACATCGTCGCTCCGGCCACGAATCGCAAGGCCATCTCGCGCGAGGTCGTGAGGAGGTCGCCGGCCACTGATCCGAACACGGAGTCTTCAGAGAAGAACACCACGGCCGGAGGACCGAGTTCAGCATCTGGGCTCATCCGCGGATCCCTCCCCTACCACGCTACCGACCGCATCAAGCCGTTCCAGCCGATTCGGCATCGCTCACGACGCCGGCGAGGAGTCCGGGGAAGACCAGGCGGTGAAAAGGGGCCGTCGACAGCCAGTAGAGGCGGCCGAGAAGCCCTCGGGGCCGGAACTCGGCGGTCTGCACGACCCGGGTCCCGCCCGCGTCAGCGGAGAGGTCCCAGGTCAACCACGCCTCGCCGGGCAGGCGCATCTCGGCGTGCAACCGCAGTCGTCGCGGCGCGACGACATCCTCGACACGCCAGAAGTCGACCGGGTCCCCGACCCCGAGCGAGCCGGGGTCTCGTCTCCCACGGCGCAGGCCGGGACCTCCCACCACCTGGTCGAGCACGCCTCGGATCCGCCAGAGGAGCTGGCTCGAGTACCAGCCCTTGTCGCCTCCGATGCCGAGCAGAATGGCGAACACGCGTGCGGGCTCAGCCGAGGAGCACGCTGTGCGCACGTCGCTCAGAACCGTTCCGCCGGACCAGTCGGGGTCGGTCGTGGCGGGCGCGAAGTAGGCAAGATCGGCGTCGACGAACGAGGTGGGGACATCGCCGCTCTGCGCTGCGGCCAGGCTGCGCCCGATCGCCTGTGCCACCCCGACGGGCCGAACAGAGAAGACGGCGAGAGCGCGGCTGTCTGTGACGACGACCTCGTTGACCAAGCTCTCGACGAGCTCGCGGGCAAGCTTCGCCGGGACCGGAGTGACGAGGCCCACCCAATGGGCCGACAACCCCGGCGTGAGGAGCGGCACCTTGATCAGGCGGCGCCGGGTCAAACCGGCGGCTCGAGCATAGAGGGCCATCATCTCGGCGTAGGAGACGACGTCAGGACCGCCGACCTCGTAGACACCGGCGGGAACGTCCGCGTCGGTGACCGCCTGCACGAGCAGCTCGAGGATGTCGGTTATGGCGATCGGCTGACAGCGGGTCGTCACCCAGCGCGGCGTCACCATGATGGGAAGCACCTCAACCAGATAACGGAGCATCTCGAAGCTGGCCGACCCGGATCCGATGACGACACCGGCACGCAGCTCGACTACCTCGACCCCGGTGGAGGCAAGAGCCTCCCCGACGACGTGGCGGCTCCGCAGATGCGCACTCAGTCGGTCGGAGTCCCTGCCCAGGCCGCCGAGATAGACGATTCGCCGCAGTCCGGCCTCTGCGGCAAAGCGTGCGAAGTTTTCGGCGTCGTCCTTCTCGACGGTGGCCCAGCCGGTGCCCTGCCCGATCGAGTGGACCAGGTAGACGGCGACCTCGACGCCGGCAAGAGCGTCCGTCAGGTCGCCACCGACCGAGCCTGCGACAACCTCGACTCTCGCTCGCCAGGGCGCGTCGTCGAGCTTGGCCGGAGTACGGGCCAGGCACCGCAGCTCGCAACCGGAGTCCAGCAAGGCGGGAACCAGCCTTCCCCCGACGTAGCCGGAAGCGCCGGTCACGAGGACCGGGTGCCGCCCGTGCTGGTTTGCTGACCCCCGAGCACTCACCGGATGCCTAGGTCCGCCCGGGCTTGGCAGCCGACGGCGCCGCCTGGCCCGTCTCGAGGGCCAGCAGGCTCGGCACCCGGGTCCACACGGAGGCGCCGTACTGGTGAACCGGCTGGCGACCGAGGACGACGTCCATGACCGAGGCCCCGCAGGCCGCGAACGGCACCGTCGAGGGGACCACGACAGTCGAGACGTCGAAGGTGCGCAGGTCCTTGCGCATCTTCCTGAGGATCTTCGGGGTCAGCGGCGGCGCCTGCCCGTCGAAGAGGCAGCCGTCGAAGACGGTCTCGGTGGCGCTCCGCCCCGGATGGGCGAACACGCCCTGGCCGGCCGGGGTCCGGTACCACATGCCCGCGACTGCCTGCCAGACGTCCGGGTACGTGTACGGGCTGCGAGCCATGGGATAGGTGACGAGCGTGCTCCCGAAGGGGACCTCGTGGACCGCAGGCGAGGTGAACCATGCCGGCACGGCGTCGGACGACCACGGATAGGGCCAGCTCGGGACGAGCGACACGACGACCAGCACCGCCCAGGTCCCGGCGATGGCGCCGGCCGCCAGCTTCGCCTTGCGCCTTTGTCGCAGCGGTCTTCCAAGCGACACCTCACGCTGGGAGAAGGCCTTCCAATGCTGCCAGGCACGATCCAGGACGGCGGCCGCCAGCAACGCTATGAACAGCCACATTGCAACCGAGTAGCGCGACGGAACCTCGTCTTGGAGAAGGGGAAGCTTCGTCAGCAGCCGGAAGGGGAGGGGGACCCCGAGCGAGTGGCCGGCTACGTTCAACGTCGCTCCCATGGAGAACACCAGCGCGATGACGGCCATGACGGCCGCGAAGCGCACGAGTCGGTCGCGCCGGAACCGGTAGCCTCCGGCGAGAAGCAGCGCCAGCAGCGGCAGCCCGATGTAGCCGCCGTTCTCCCCGAGATCGGGGACCGGCACGCCCTTGCCGGAGGTGAAGTGCACCCACGCCGTCGTCGTGGCGGCGAACCCGAAGCTGAAATGCTGGTTCCCGTCGGGGGCGACCACTCCGAGCAGGTCTGTCGAAAGCCCCGCCAAGACCTTGACCGGATGTATCGGCCCGGCGATGTGGTCAGGCCCGAACACCATCGTGTAGAGCGGGAATGCCGAGATCACCGCGAACACGACGAGCGCCGTCGCCAACGCCGCGCCGACGTACCTCCCGGCGGAGCCCAAGCTGTCGCGTCTCGCGAGTGCGACGACGGCGAGGCCGATCAGGGCCATGAGGGTGAAGATCGCCAGCAGCTCCGTGGAGACAAGCATCTGGCAGGCGGCGAGCACCCCGAGGGCTCCGCCCGCGAGCCACCATCGTTTCTGTCGCCGAACCACGATCTCGTCCAAGCAGATGAGCATGAGCGGGGGCAGCACCGCGAGAAGCAGGAAGAGGTGCCCGAGCCCCTGTCCGACCATGTAAGGCGAGAACCCGTAGAGGAGACCACCTGCGAAAGCTGCGGGAATCCAGGAGACATAGCGGCGGAGGGCGAAGAAGGCCGCCGCGGCAGAGCCTGCGAACGCCGCCGTGAAGAGCACGGTGTAGGCCAGCACGGGCCCGAACAGGAGCGTGATCGGCGCCCCGACGAGCCCGGCGAGGGGCATGGCGGTGTTGTCCATCAGATTGGCGCCCCAGGGAAAGTTGATCCAGTTCGTGACGAGCGGGTTGCTCCCGTTGGCCACGGCGTGCGCAGCCGATGCGAGGAACCAGACCTCCTGGCCGTTGTCTCCGCAGCCCCCGCAGATCGTGACGGTCGACGGGCCATGCAGCCACACCGGCAGGTTGGCGACGAATCCGAGGGCCAGGTAGGCGCCGAGGCAGAGGATCGTGGCAAGACGACGGCGAGCCGGACCGGTCGGCGACGAGCCGGGGGCCGGAGCGGTCGTGTCCGCCTCACTCCCCCCGCCATGTCGACGATCGAGGATCGTCTTCGCCGCCGTCATTCCCATTTGTTGCAGTTTCCTTCGCTTTCGCGGGGACGTTCCAGTTCCACGGCCAGGTGCCTCGCGGCTCCGAGAGGTGAAAAAGGGCCTCAGGTCTTCACAGCCCACCGGCGACGCGGACCACGGCGCCGCTCACATACGCCGCCGACGGGCTCAGCAACCAGGCAATGGCAGGGGCGATCTCGGCCGGCTGAGCCGCCCGGCCAAGGGGGATCCGGGGCGCGAAGCTGACGAGGCGATCGGGCGCTCCGGCCGCGGCATGGATGTCGGTGTCGACCAGACCTGGTGCGACGGCATTGACGCGGATGCCGTCGTCGGCCAGCTCCTTGGCCAGGCCGACCGTCAGGGCGTCGACACCTACCTTGGCGGCCGCGTAGTGCACGTACTCGTGCGGCGACCCGAGCGTCGCGCCGGCAGACGAGACGTTGACGATGGCACCTCCCCGACCGCCGCGACGTAGGGACATGACCCGGGCGGCCTGTCGGGCGCACAGCACCGCGCCGAGGAGATTGACGTCGATGACCTGACGTATGACCTTGACCGGCGTGTCCGCCAGGTCACCGATGTGGGCGGTGACCCCGGCGTTGTTGACGAGACCGGTGACGACACCGAGCTGGTCGGCTGCCTCGGAGAAGAGCGTGTCCACGTCTTCGTCTCGTGTGACGTCGGCCCGGATCGCGACACACCGGCCGCCGAGCCCGGTCGCAGCCGCGACCGTCGCCGCCGCGGCCGCGGCGTCCACGCGGTAGCTGAGGGCGACGTCATGGCCACCGCGGGACAGCTCCAGAACAGTCGCCGCTCCGATGCCCCGGCCACCACCGGTGACGACGGTGACGGGACGACCGGGTGGAGCCATCCGGTCATCCTCTCACGAGGCGCCCTCTCCTGACTCGGCCCGTCAGCTCCCGCGGGCCCGGCCGCCCTTCGGGCCCGGGGCCAACCAATGCTCCAGGAACGCCAGATCGTCGCCTCCGTAGTCCGGCTGCTTGCCTGCACCAAAGAGCGCGAGTCGCCGTTCGGCCACGGCCTGCAGGCTCGTCAGCAACTCCATCGTGTCGTCCGCGCTGTCGAGGGGGACGAAGAGATGGTCATGGCGGTACGCCGAGACGACATTCACGCTGATCGACGCGGGCAGCCAGCCGTGCCGTGATCACGGCCAGGAACCCGACGGCCGCCAGGTCCGAGTCGACTTCGAGACTTATCCAGACGCTGGGAAGCACCCCGGGCAGTCCAGCCGCCCTGGCCTGCTCCTCGGCCAACACGACCGTGGTCGTGTCTCCCTCGACGAATGTCAGACGCGGTTCAATTCCTTCCGGGAGACACCCGCTCGGCACGTCGCAGAACACCCAAACCCCCTCGTGCCGACGCGGCGCGATCGCGGCAAGCAGCCGACCGAGGTTCCGTTCGGGAGTCACCGGACAATTGTCCACTGCCCGCAGGGCGGTCGCCAACGACGAGCACCGACCGCGCGACCTCTGGTCAGGCCAGAGCCTTCTCGAACCAGTGAGCCGCGTACGGGTTGTCGTTGTAGGCAGGGACCTCCACATAGCCGGACGACCGGTACAGGGCGACGGCTTCTGTGAGATGAGCGTTCGTGTCCAGGCGGATCGAGCGACAGCCCAACTCGACGGCCTTGGCCTCCAACGCGGCGAGGAGCCGGCGACCGACCCCGCAACGTCGGGCGACCGGATCGATCCACATCCGCTTTATCTCTGCAGTGCTCTCGCCCAGCCTGCGCACCGAGCCACAGCCGACGGGATGGCCGTCGAGGCGGGCGACGAGAAATGCTCCCTTCGGCGCGAGGAGCTCCAGCGGCGAGACCGCAATCGCCCGGTCAGGGTCGAACCCCCCGGGGAACCGGGAGTCGAGCTCGGCGTAATAGCGCGCCAACAGCTCAGAGGCGGTCTCGCTGTCGGGCCGTTCCGGCGCGATTTCAACCTCGACCAACGCCACGCCACCAGTATGCAGTCATCCGCGCCCAGTGGCTCTGCGGCCTTCCGGGAAGACACGGCGGCGGAGCCCGCCGTCCGGGGAGCTGGGCGGTCCAGCCCCGTCAGCCCGTCGCGGCAATCTTCCGGGCGACCTCGGCCAGCCAGGGCCAATCCGGTGAGAACTGGACACTGCGTGCGAACAACCACAGGAGCAGCCTGTCTCGGTCCAGGCCGAGCAGCTCGGCCACCCGCCATGCGAAGCCCCGGGGATCTGCGAGCAACCTGTCGGTGCAGTTCACCATGTGCTGGAGAGGGTCATAGGTGCGGTCACCGACGTAAGGCTTGGGATCGATCACCAGCCACGGCTCCCGTCCCGCTCTCAGGACATTGCCGGCGTGCAGGTCGGTGCAGAGCAGGACCTCGGACCCCGCGGTCTTCGGGAGGTCGCGAAACAGGGCGATCCCTTCCCGTGCCAGCCCGGCGTCGAGTTGCGGTCCTCCGCCAGGGTGCTCCGCCTCGAATCGATCGGCCCATTGCTCGCACATGACCGCCAGGTGCTCGAAACAGTGGTCCTTCTCCGGCTCGACCCACAGCCGCTGCAGCAATCCGGCGATCACGACATCCTGCTCGGGCTCTTGGGCCGGTCCCTCAGGGGGCTTCCCGGCAGGCAACGCTCCACGAGAAGTGCGTTGGTCTCGTCGAACCTCTGAGAGGCCTGCAGCCGAACGGCGCCGTGCCCGCCCCAGGTGAGCAGACCGTCAGCTTCGTGTTCCGACTCCGGGTGCCGCCACGCCAGCTTGAGCACCAGCTCAGTCCCGGAGGAGTCCCTGACGGGCGCCACCCAAGCCGTATCCCCACCGGGTTGGAAGGGCTCTCCACCTCGAGTGACCAGTTCTCCGCCAGGCTCCGCACGATCCCCGGCAGTGTCGACCACCAGGAATGACGTCCGTCGCGGGCAATCGCCTCGGCGAGATTCCTGGGCATGACGAGGCGGTCCACGACGTTTAATTCCTCCCGTCAGAGGGTAACGTTTCACCACTCGCGACTCGGGGGGTCAGAGCTCAGCCCCGGTGTGACACGGCTCCGCCGGGGCTGATGCGCGATCTCCAGAATGGTCAAGCCATGTCCGAAGACGTCGACTTCATGATCCTGACGAGATCCCTCGACAGGGAGTTCGCGAGGCGTGGACGCGTGCTGTACGGGCTCAAGCGCGGACTGTCGCTGGTGGTCCCGGGGATCGGGTTGCTCGTGCTGGCTGCCTTCCTCGTGATAACCAACTCCGTAGCGGTCGTCGTCACGCTGAGCGTCGTGGCCATGGTCATCTTCGAGCTGGTCCGAAGAGGCATCGAAGCGGACGTGAGCACGAAGACCGCCGGCAGAAGGCCGGGCCGGCCGGATTAAGGCCGCAGCGGCGACCTGGCCACGTAGCGGCCCCAGGCCAGATCACCCGTGAAGAGACCGTCGACCGCGACCGGTTGCCCGCGGCTCAGAACCAGTTCGGGCCATCCGACCGATACGGTTCCCTCATAGGGGGACTGGTCGACCGCCATGTCGAGGCTCCCCGCGCTCAGCGACTGGTGGCGTTGGGGATCCCACACGACGACGTCAGCATCGGCCCCAACGGCCAACGAGCCTTTTGCGGGCCAAAGTCCGAAGGTACGGGCAGGTGCCTCCGAACAGAGACGAACCCAGTCCGCTGCTGAGATCCGACCTGCCCGTACGCCCTGCCACACGAGCGCAAGCCGGGTCTCGATCCCAGGCAGGCCGCCGGGGATGTCGGTGAAGTCGCTCACACCGCCGGGCCGGCCGGCGATGCCCGCCCGCCGGTCGGCGCGCCAGAACGGGCAGTGGTCTGTGGCGACGGTATGCACGTAGCCGGTCGCAAGGCCTTCCCACAGCTCCTCGGCGTGCCAGGGATCGCGGAGCGGTGGCGTGCAGACGAAGTCGATCGCGTCAGGGCCTTCGAGGCGGCTCACGTCCAGGTAGAGATACTGCGGGCATGTCTCGGCCTTGACGTCCACGCCCCGCTCCTGGGCTGCACGGACCGCTGCCAGCGCCTGCGCCGAGGAGACGTGGACGACGTAGATGGAGGCCCCCGTGACTTCGGCCAGGGCGGCTGCCCTCCCGACCGCCTCGCCCTCGAGCACAGCCGGGCGTGTCCGCGCATGCTCGATGACCCCCGTCCTCCCGGCGGCCAGGGCCTCGCCGCGGCAGCTCCTCGATCGCACCCCCGTTCTCACAGTGCAAGGTCACAAGTGCCCCGTGGCGGCGAGCGGCGCGCATGAGGCGAACGATCCTGGCGTCGTCGACCTGGAGGCGATCGGGATAGGCGAGATAGAGCTTGAACGATGTGATGCCCGCTTCGACTCCGGCCGCGACCACCGACTTGGAACCGCCTCGGTGAAGGTGAGGTGCAGGCTCCAGTCGATCACTGACGGCTCGGCCCACGACCGCCACGTCGCGACTGTCGCCATCGGGTCCTCGCCTCTGGCAACCGTCACGTAGTCGATGATGGTCGTGGTGCCACCGATGGCTGCGGCCCGCGTGCCGCTCACGAAGTCGTCCGACACTCGGATGGAGCCCACCGGCATGTGCAGGTGGGTATGGGCGTCGATCCCTCCCGGGATCACGAGCTTGCCGGTTGCGTCGTGCACCGGCTCTCCGGGGAGCGCGGCCAGGCCGGGCGCCACCTCGCCGATCCGCCCGTCGTCTGAGGTGCGCACATCGGCCGATCGCTGTCCGTCGGCGTCGATGACCATGCCACCTCGTATCAGCACGACCAGTTCCTCCTTCCGCCCTGGCCAGCCCGGCCTGCCGGGCTGTGCGAGCCGCTCGACTCAACGAGCATCGCATCGGCGGGTTCGTCCGGTTAGAGGCTTAAGGCCCGGCAGCGCCGGTCTTCCTGCGATCGTCCCCGCTAGCGCAAACCGGCGAAGAGATCGTCCTCGGGCGTGGCCGCGCCGGTCCTGTCATAGGCGCGTACGAAGGTCTCGAAGCGCATCAGAGTCGAGAAGAGGTCGAGCCCGAGCCTGAGGAAGAAGGTCCCGTCACTCTGGCTCCCATGAGCCTCCAGCGCCCGGTACTGCTGGGCCGTGAAGCCGGCGCAGTCGACGGTGGCGGCTATCAGGTCGTCGTCCACGCCGAAGTCCCAGTCTTCCTCGCCCTCGCCGGGATCCCCCACACCGGTGCTGCGCAGGATCTCGCGGAACACGGCCATGGCCGACTTCGCGATCGCGGGGTAGTAGAGCTTGTCAGCTACCGGTGTCGCCTCGAGCGCGGCCAGGGTTATCCGGTGCGCCTGGATGTGGTCGGGATGTCCGTAGAAGCCGTTCGCGTCGTAGGTCACGACCACCTGGGGTCGGTACAGCTCCATGAGCTCAGAGAGCTTGGCGGAAGCCTCTCGGCACCGGCGTCGTCCAGAACGAACCTGCGGCCTCGTTCTGAGGCCAGCCGATCATGCCCGAGTCCCGGTAGCCGAGCATCTCGAGGGAGCTGACGCCGAGGATCTCGCAGCTCTTCTCGAGCTCCTGACGCCTCTTGGCGACCACCCACGCCTCGTCGTGGCCGGACTCCCCGGGCTTGGTCGCCTCGTGTCCGTCACCGAGCGCACCGTCTGTGCAGGTCACCAGTACCGTCCTGATCCCCTCCGCCGCGTAGCGGGCGAGGATGCCGCCCGTGGACGAAGCCTCGTCGTCGGGATGGGCGTGAACGGCAATCAAGGTCAATGCGTCTGCGGTCAACAAGCTCCTCCTGAGTAGGTCATGTTCGTGACTTTGCCCGGTGGTTCAGAGGACAACGGCCTTCGGCCGCTCGCCCACCAAGTCGCATACACAGAATCTTCGGGCGGGGAGCCTGGGACTGTTTGCGAAAGCTCCCGCGGATCCTCTGGTCCTGGAGCTGTGCAACTGCCTGATGTAATCGGTGAAGCGATCAGGCGGCGCCTCGTCCACGGTGGTGAAGCTGGGCGACGCGTTGGTGGGAGATGCCCAGGATCTCGCCGGTATCGCGGAGCGTCAGGCCCAGTTCATCGACCAGGACACTGACCGCGTGACTCGCCAATCGTCCTGCCTCTTCTTGTTCCCGGGTTGCCTGGCCGAGGAGGCGCTTGGCCCGGTCCATCTGCTCGATCACGGCCGCCGGTGGCGTGAAGTCCTCGATCTCGACTCTGACTTCAGCAGGGTCCACATCGAGCCACGCCGCCACGAGGCCGGTGGCCATCTGCCGGATGTCGCGGATACGCCGGGCCTGAGTGACGAGGTCGAGCCCCGGCACGCTGATGATCCACCAACCTGGCTGCCGTTCGACAAGGGCCCGGTAGGTCTTGTCGACCGCCTTCGTCGTCACCGCTCCAACCGGTCCCGTCCGAGGCGGGCGCGAGGTGTTCGCTGTATCTCCCCCACCACTGCCGTATCTCCCCCACCGCTTTAGTCTAGTCACCACTAGACAGATGGGAAAGACGGACCAGACAACGAATCGTGACCCGTCGCCAGAGGTGAGTACCCTTACGGCCATGCCAATGCCCAAGCGGTCAGGTGTCGATGACTACTTCGCGCAACTGAGCGATATCCAGCGGCCGCACCTCGAGGCGCTCAGGGAGCTGAGCCTCGATGCTGACCCAAAGGCGCGCGAGGTGCTGAAGTGGAACCTGCCGGTGTACGTCCGCGGCGAGAAGACGAACCTGTGGATGCTTCAGAACTTCAAGAACCACTGCTCCCTGCGGTTCCCGCCACCGTTCTTCGCCACCCAGAAGGCCGCGGTCGAGGCCGCGGGCTACGAGGCCGGCGAGGGCTTCATAAAGCTCCCCTACGACCGCGAGCTGCCGACCGAACTTCTCAAGGCTCTGATGCAGGCACGGCTCGAGGACTACGAGTCGACCGGTGCCGGCTGAGAACGAACGCTGAATGCCGGACCTTCACGGATCGATCGGCGACCGGTTGCAAACGTAGTGATTCTGACAATGGCGCGAAAGGGAGGAGGCGACCACGACGTCACGGTGGTCACCCGCTTCCTCGAGAGCTGAGGGCGACCTCGCGACCCTCGGCTCTGTCGCCGCCGCCTCGCCGCCAACCGGGTGCGCGGGATATCACTCCGTACGCAGCATCAATGCCGTCTGGGTCCTCCCGGGCAACTCTCCCTGGGAAGAAGGCGACGAGGTTCGCGAGCAGGAGCGTGCCGAGCGCAACGAAGACGATGGACATGAGAGGCACCGTGGGATCGGGAACCGCATAGATCTCACGAGCGAAGAGAACCCACAGCCAGCGCCCGAGCACGACTCCGACGGGCGTTCCCACGGTCGTCCCGATGACGGCGACAAGCGAGGCTTGCCACGCGACGGTGGCTGCCAGCTGCCGCCTCGTGAACCCGAGCGTCTTCAGCAACGCCAGGTCTCTCCTTCGACGACGAACCGAGGCGACGAGGGTTAGGCCAAGGGCGACGATGGCGCCGACTGCAAGCCCGGACACAAGAATCGTGGGCGTAGCGCCCATGGAGCGGTAGTTGACGATCTCGGCCGGATGCTGCACCGGCAGTACCACGATTGTCCCACCACCTTGGCCATTCGGAAGGGCCGTGAGGGCTTCCGGTCCCAACGTCGGCGATCCGCTGCAGCGCGGCCAGGCCTTCCGCCGGACTGACTCCGTCTCGCAACCGCACGACCACCATGGTCGGGCCATTCAAGGTCGGATACGGACTTGCGGTGGCCCGTATCATCGCGGCCGGTTGGATCGCGTTCGCGACCAAGGCTCCTGTGCCCATCGAAGGGTGCAGGCTCTCCGAACCTCCGATGGAAGGCATGGTCGCTGTTCCCACGATGACAAGCGATGTCGGCGGAACATAGAACGGTGCATCCTTCGGGGACCCGTACGAAACGACCACGCGGTCGCCCACGCGCTCATGCAACTGTGCGAGCGTGGCCGAACCGAGCACTATCTGGTCGTTCGCTTCCAACCCGTGGCCGGTAAGGATCGGCGGAGTCACTTCGGCGTGCACGCTCCCGGCCAGAATCGGCACGGTTTGGCCGTCAATCTGCGCGCTCGCAAAGCTGAAGCCGGTCCACCCGGCGACGTCCGGGGAATGGCCCAGGAGTCCGCGAACCTGGGGCGGACGTTTCCTCCCGTCGACTGTTCGAAGGCATAGCTCCAGTTCCACCCATACAGCGCCGGATGGGATACGAGAGTTTGAAGACTGCTGCCGAAGGTGAGGGTTGCGACCACCATGAGCACTGCGAGAGCTGTGCCCAACAATGCAGAGCGGACAGGCACGGTGGTTCGACCGTGTCCCGGATCAACGGCAAAACCGAGGCCGACAATCGCTGGAGCCGCGAGCCCGGAGGACACGGCGGCGCGCGACGATTCTTGACCCCGATCCTCCGATCCGCCTTTCCTGGCGCGCGAGGCGATCAGACGATCTCCAATAGGCGAGTGCCAGAGCAAACACGCTGAGGCCGACAATCAGCACTGCGACCCCGACGCCCAGCACGTCCCAGTCGAAGGCGACACCAGGAGACGGATCGACCTCGCGGACCGCTCCGATCGGCGCGAGCGGCGAGAGCCCGACAGCGACGCTCGCGGCAAGAAACGAACCGACGATCACCGCGCCGAGCACGCCGATCAGTCCATCGGTCATCGCCATCGTTGGAGTGGCCCCAAGTGCGCGCAGCACGTCAAGGTCGTCGTCGGCTCGCAGTTGCCGCGCGATGGCCTGGCTCGCGATGAGCAGAGTGGCCAGGGCGGCGATGGCTCCGAACACCCCGAGGGCGATCGTCTCCGGTTTCACCGCCCGCTGCACCTCTGCTTCGATGACCGACGGAACGTAGAAGTTGTACTCCGCACCACGCGGGAATGAGACCGATGATCTCCCGCTGACCGCGGCCAAGTCGTGGCTCCCGTGGTCCAGCTGGAGGCCATAGACAACGAACGGCCAGAAGCCCCACTTGCGATCAGAGATCGGGTAAGCGCCGGGTTGTGAAGAGGGCGTAGGAGACGAAGCGGTCAACATCATCGTGGACACCCGGCATCGATTGTTGAAACACGACGATCCCGACGAGCTTGGCAGCGAACCGTAGGTGCGCTTTGAACGTGGAACTACCCGATGCCGCTTGGGCAAGCGTGAAGCACCGAAGGGGATCGTCTCGTTGAGGTGCCACCTCCGCCGATCCGGCCGTTTCTGCGTCGGTGACGAACTCGTCGTCGCGTGCGCTCGGATTTGGCCATCCGCCCCTCAACGACAGTGACGCGTCCTGTTTGAAGAACAGCCCATTGGCATTTCCGATCGCTTGGGGACGAACCCGTGACAAAGCCACTTGGAGCCATCGATGGTTCCATTCGGTCGTGCGGGACCGACGAGGAACTCGAAGTAGCTCGCGACGTGTTTACATCGGCAAGGTACGCCAACTGGTCCTCAGGTCGCCGACGCCAGAGGAGGCCGTGCTCTGGGAGACGAACCCGGCGTCGAGGTCGCGACGGGTCGGTGCCGGCCAAGTAGCGGCAGTACGAGGACTGCGTGCGGCGGGCACCCGCAACCGAGCCCATGGCCAGCTCACCGACCGACCCGATCAGAAAGACGAGCGCAGCAGGTAGCCACCCCAACGGCGACCAGAAAGCCGCGCGGAAGCGGTACCAGGAGATCCGCATGACCTGTGCGCTCACGGCATCGTTGGCCTCCTGGCGCGGCCGCTGTATGCCGCGATTAGCAGTTTGCGCGACTGCGAGATGGCGTCCAAGGTGGTCAGCCCATCAAGTCATCCTCGCGCCAAGCACTCCCTACCTCGGTTCGCTGACGATGTGAGGGCGGCTGGAGGCTGAAGAACTCGAGCTCAACCCGGTCCGGGGCTTTGTGGCCGGCCAGGTACTGCTGCCCTGAACACAACTGGCTCCCTTATGTAATGGAGCCCTATCTCTCCCGAGTCGTTGAGTCTGAACGTGATTGTTTCGCTGCCGACAGCCCGCCACGTCGAGAGTGCAGGGTCCGCCTCCCACTCCGATCGTCGGATGCGGAGGCCGTGAGTCCGGACAAGTGTGAGGTGCCCTCAGCAGTGAGTCCCCCCTGCGAACCCTGTGGCCTGATCCAGCCTCTCGAGGAACGGCTTCGTCCCGAGTCGGTGAAGATCTCCCGGGCCTCCTTCGCCGCAGATGCGTAGGCGATCGGGGCTAGCCCACCTCGGTAAGCCTCGCAAGGCTCGTTGGCCCGATCACCTCGGTGGGCTAGCGCTCGGGTGGCGTTCCGGGGTGGTCAGATGGCGACGAGTTCGAGCCTGCGGTCGAGGCGGCGGAGATCATCTGGATCAGAGGTAATCACCCTCGCTCCTCGCTCGCGCCCGGCGATCGCGGCCGCCGAGGCCCTCGACCACATCGTTGCTACCGGCCACTCCGCAGAGCTGCCCGGCAGCTCGAGCTTGGCGGTCGTCGAGAACGAGCACCTCGCAGAGCGGAGAGCCAAGGAGCCGGGCAAGGCGAGTCTGGCGGGTGCCGTCTCTCCAGGCCTGCGCGACCACGCAGGCCGGCACGAGCAACGGGTCGTGGTGCTCTAAGGCTCGGGATGATGATGGCGACGACTCGGCGCTCATTTCGCTCGGACGCGATGAAGCACTTCCCGTGTCGAGAATGGCAGCGCTCACCGACCCAGCGCCCGGTCTGCGGCCGTGCGCTGAGCGGCAGTGCAGCGGCTGCCGTCTCAGCCAACATCTCGTCGAGCAACGTCGCCAGATCGTCGAGCTTCGCCTGTTCTGCGAGGGCCCGAGCCACGTAGGCGTGCCACGCTCGCGGCGTGGCCCTCGGCCACAGCCCGGTGGGCCTGCTCAACAAGCTCAGTAGGAAGGCTCACGGCTATCTTCGCGGTAGTCATACCATTGATCATACCGCCACACCGGGCGGCTCTTCTGCCCACTCCTGGCGGAGGTGGAGGGCAGGGTTTGAACGACCTTCATTCGGTGCCCGAGCGAACTGACAGCGGAATTGACGCTTGAGCTGCCCGAAAGTTGGATTCCCGACAACGGTGGGGTGCATGGGACTGTCTTCAGACCCTCTCCGACGCTGTCAATGCCGCATCCCAAAAAAGTGCGATCTATTAAGGAGAATTCATCAGTTCCCAGTTTCCGATCGCTCAGGTGAAGCCAGCCCTCGCGACAGCGATGGAGGCCCCGCCGTAACCGGCCGTAATCAACCCGCTGTCTGCTCCAGCGCCCGGGTGGCCACCTCGACACGGTTGCGGCCACGGCGCTTGACCAGGTAAAGAGCCTGTCCGCCTCCGCAAGGACCGAAGGCCACTCGTCCGACCTACCCGAAGAGACACCCAGACTGATGGTAACCGCGAGCCGTGGGTCGAGCTCCGCCCAGGGGTGAGAGGCCACCTTAGCCGCGTGCGCTCGGCGAAGCTCGCCGCTGCGGCAAGATCGCCGCCAGGCATGGCGAAAACGAACTCGTCTCCCCCGTAGCGTACGACGACCTGGCCCGAGCGGGTTTCGGCGGCCAACAGCTCGCCCAACGCGCGTAACACCATGTCGCCCAGCTCGTGGCCAAAGCTGTCGTTGACCTCCTTGAAGAGGTCGATGTCGGCCATGACGAGCGCGAGGGTGGCCGGAGTCTCGGCCGCGTCGTCCAAGAAACGCTTCAGGCGGCGGCGGTTGCCTATGCACGTGAGGGCGTCCTCTTCGGCGGAGCGGACCGCGGCGGCCGCTTGTTCCTGGAAACGGCGGCGCTCCTGTTCCAGGCGGCACGCTCCCAGACCTGCTCTGCGATCTGAACTGTCTGACGCTGGTGGACGGCCCATATCAGCCGCTTAACCTCCAGAGCGTCAGCGGCAACCCCTGCGAGGTCGCCGGCCGCCCGTTTGGCGGCCAGTCGCTCCTCCAGGGTCAACAAGAGCTCGTAGTCGTCGCCGCTGGCCTGGGCTAGCTGGACCGCCCTTTCGGCGGAGGCGACGGCGTCGCCATCCTGGCCAAGATCGCGCCGGCAGTGTGACTCGACAACAGCGAAGGCAGCCCTCTGGGCGTCGTTTGCGAGTCCTGCCCCACCGGCCGCGTTGGTGATGGCGTCCAACGCCTCCAATGCTTCGCGCGGGTGGCCGGTGTCCACGAAAAGCTCCGCCCGCAACAGCTGCGCGCTAAGTGACAGTTGCCGCTCCGGGGTGACCTCCGCCAACAGTCGCTCCAGCACCAGCCCGGCCCGCTCGAGTCGGCTGCTGTCCTCGGGGCCTAGCGGCGACGCCGACTGGTCTGAGGCGCGATTAGCACGCACGGCCATGAGCAAGGCGTTGGCGATGTTGTAAAGCTCGAGGCAAGCAAGGTAACTGTCCTCGGCCTGCTCCGCGGCGGCCAAGCCCGTTTCGAAGTACGCCACGCCGCGGTCATAGTCGAGCAACGAGCAATAGAAGGCTCCCAGGCGGTTGGCGATCGTGGCGGTCAGCCGGTGGTCTTGGACCGCGGCCAACCCAAGGACAGTCTTGGTAACCAGATCGGCGGCCAGCGACTGCTCGCCTAAGCGCGAAGCGAGCACGGCAGCGCGGCTGGCGGCATCGACGGCGAGGTCCGCTTCGCCAGCCTCCTCGAACAGAGCCATCGCCGCCCGGGCGTCGTCGAGCACCAGACGGTACTCGTACTGGTTGTGGCGCACCAAGGCCCGGCAGATGAGCAAACGGCCCCGTTCGACCGGGCCAGAGGCCCTCTCGAACGCCGCTTCGATATCCCCTAGGCAGAGGGCGCGGTCCTCAGGTGACGCTGCTGCCAGAGCGCGATCGGACAGTTCATCGATGCTCTCGGTACGCGCTTGAGCAGCCACCACATCTCTATCGGCAGCCACGGTGGTCAAGCTAAGTGGTGTGTCGCCCGGTGCGCATTGCCGTGGTCCGAGCGGGACCTACACACCTGGCAAGCACCGGCGTCCCCCGTAACCCGCAGGGAGTGGTCCTTAACCGTGGCCCGCAACCGCAGCCGCGACATGCTCGCTTTCGCGTCCGATTGTGCCGCGGCCCGGCCACGATCGACATCGTCCTGCAGATCCTTCACCAACTCGCGCACGACACTCGACACATAGATCGATGAACTGGAGCTGATCGGCAGCCAGTGTTTGACACGCGAAGAAGAGAAGACTCCTGCCGGAACCAGCCCCCGGCAACTATGAGCAAGCGCGTCGCCGAGTTGAGTCCGCCACAACGTGCGGTCAACCGCTGCTTAACACGACGAGTCGTCCGGAGCTTTCAGGTGAGGCAACGAATCATCGTTCCCGGAGGATTTGACGTGAGGCAACAGGGGCTGTGAACAACCCGACCTGGGCTCATCTGCCGATGGCAAGTGCGAGGACGGTATTGACCGCAGTTTC
>CAWDPZ010000028.1:0-46576 GCA_963804265.1 uncultured Acidimicrobiaceae bacterium | reverse complement strand
TGTTATGTCCTGTATTTGGTTCAGTTGGTGTTGCTCGGCGCGGGGCCCGGATGCCGCAGCCCGTCGAAGGCGGCATAGACGTCGCGCGCCCGCATCTGCGGATGATCGGGCGCCTCGTCGATGGCGAGCACCGGCGCGAGGCAGGCGTCGCGGCCGGCCGCCGCGGCGGCCCATTCGTCGCGCGTCCGGGTGGCGAAGACCGCCGCGAAACGCGCGCGCATCGCCGCCCAGGCGCCGCGGTCGTTCTGGTCGGGCAGGCCGGCCGGATCGAGCCCCATGACGGCGAGGAGATTGGCGTAGAAATGCGGCTCGAGCGCGCCGACGGCGACGAACCCGCCGTCCTTCGTCGCATAGCTTCGATAGAAGGGCGCGCCGCCGTCGACGATGTTGTCGGCGCGATTCCCCGTCCAGGCGCCCTGCTGGCGGAAGGCCTGGAACGCCGACATCAGATGGGTGACGCCGTCGATCATCGCGACGTCGATCGTCTGTCCCTGGCCGGACTGGCGCGCCTCGAGAAGCGCCGCGAGCAGGCCGACCGCCAGATAGAGCGCGCCGCCGCCGAGATCGGCGACGAGGTTCAGGGGCGGCGGCGGCGGGCGGTCCGCGTCGCCGAGGCTGTGCAGCGCGCCGGTCAAGGCGAGATAATTGATGTCGTGGCCGGCCTCCTGCGCGAACGGGCCCGCCTGTCCCCAACCGGTCATGCGCGCGAAGACGAGCCGCGGATTGACGGCGAGGCAGGGGTCGGGGCCCAGCCCGAGCCGCTCCATCACGCCCGGACGAAAGCCCTCGATCAGCGCCTCGGCGCCCGCGACCAGCCTCAGCACGGCGGCGACCGCCGCCGGCTTCTTGAGGTCGAGCGCGATCGAGCGTTTGTTCCGGTTGTAGAAATCGAAGCGCGGCGGGATCTCCGGCTCGGCGCCCGGCCGCGCGATCCGGTCGATCCGCAGCACGTCGGCGCCCATGTCCCCGAGCAGGCCGCCGGCGAAGGGCGCCGGCCCGATGCCGCCCATCTCGACGACGCGCAGTCCCGTCAGCGGTCCGGTCAAGCAGCCTCTCCCTCGCGCGACGGGCGGACGATCTCCTCGCCTATGCGCCGCGCGGCGCCGGCGACCAGGCGGATACGACCCGCGAGCCGGGGCTCAAGCGCTCGCCTGCCGCGCGCCTTCGCCGAAGCGCCTGGCCCGCTCCCGCAACTGGTACTTCTGCACTTTGCCGGCCGCAGTCCGGGGCAGCTCGGCGACGATCTCGATGCGCTCGGGCCAGTATTGCTTGGCGACCTTGTGCTCGGCCATATAGGCTTGGACCGCCTCGAGATCGAGCTCGTGTCCGGGGCGCAGCACCACGAAGGCGCAGGCGCGTTCGCCCAGGCGGCGATCGGGAAAGCCGACCAGCGCGGCGGCGAGCACCGCCGGATGCGCGAACAGCAAATTCTCGATCTCGACGATCGGCACGTTTTCGCCGCCGCGGATGATGATGTCCTTGATGCGGCCGTTGATGCGGATGTAGCCCTCCTCGTCCATATAGGCGAGGTCGCCGGTGTCGAACCAGCCCTCGGCGTCGAACGGCTCCATGTCCGGGCGCTTGTAATAGCCCAGCGTCATCTGCGCGCCGCGCACCTTGAGCAGGCCGGTTTCGCCGACCGACGCTTGCGTGCCATCGGCGCGCAGCACCTTCACCGCGACGCCCTCGAGCGGGCGCCCGTCGGTCTTCGACGATTTCTCCAGCGCGCGCTCGGGTTCGGTCAAGGTGCTCGACAGCGATTCCGTCATGCCCCAGAGCGAACAGACCTTGAGATCGAGTTCGCGATAGACGCGCTCGATCAGCGCGGGCGGGATCGGGGCGCCGGCGCAGAGGAAATTGCGCAGCTTGCCGGGTTTCGGCGCGCCCGCGGCGACCGCCTCGCACATGTCGGAGAGGAAGGTCGCGGCGCCGCGGAATAGGTGACCCCCTCTTCCGACATGATGGAGACGTATGTCGCTCTCGCGCGCGCCGCCACTTCTACCGGGGTCAGGACACCAGTCCGCGGCTCACGCACCGGCCGAGCAAGGAGGAACCCACATGTACTGCCTCGACTGTCTAGGCAATGAGCGGGAGCGGGACGTCGTCGGTGTCTGTCACTCGTGCGGAGCCGGCGTGTGCATCGATCATGTGGCCGTCGTCCCCGTCCATCTGGTTCGCACCGGTGTCATCCTGCGCGAAGAGCGGATCGAGCCGGCGGCGCGCGAGCTGAGGTGTCTTACCTGCCTGGCGGCGCGTCAGGCTGCGGAGGGACCCCGTCCGGCAACGTATCGCCACGGCGCCCGCGAGAGATCAGTGACCGTTCCTGAGAGGGCACTCCGATCCCATCCAAGATGGCGGCGGGGCACCCTCGCCGTCGACGAGAATCACCAGTTGCGCTGAAGGAGACTGTGACATGACAAATGAATCCGAGCTTCGCGAGGAGGTCCGGAGCCGGTATGCCGAGGCGGCGACCACGGTTGCCGTCGGAGCCGGTGCGGCCAACGACTGCTCTCATCCCGGTAAGTCGTGCGCGGAGGTGGGCCATGCCACCGGTCGCGAGTTCTACGGGCAGCTGGCCGAGGAGGGACTTCCCGAGGCGGCCGTGCGCGCGAGTCTCGGTTGTGGCAACCCGACCGGGTCGCGGACCTTCATCCAGGCGAGACCGTGCTCGACCTGGGCTCGGGCGGTGGCATCGACGTGCTCCTGTCGGCCAGCCGTGTCGGACCGACGGGCAAGGTCTACGGACTCGACATGACCGAGGAGATGCTCGCTCTCGCGATCAAGAACCGTGACGAGGCGGCGGCCACAAACGTGGAGTTCCTCAAGGGCTACATCGAGGACATCCCGCTTCCTGCCAACACCATCGACGTCGTCATATCGAACTGTGTCATCAACCTGTCGACCGACAAGCCCCGCGTGTTCGCGGAGATGCACCGTGTGCTTCGCCCAGGCGGTCGCATAGGCATCAGCGACGTCGTCGCCGACAACGAGCTCACCGCTTCGCAAAGGGCCGAGCGCGGAACCTACGTCGGATGTGTCGCAGGCTCGTTGTCTTTCGACGAGTACGAGGCGGGCCTCCGGGCTGCGGGGTTCGAGGACATCGACATCGTCTCCACCTCCGAGTACCTACCCGGGATCCATTCGGCGATTGTGAAGGCGACCAAGTCTTCAGATGCAGGACGATCTGTCTCGAGGGCCCCGACGCCCACGCAGAAGACCTGTTGCTGACTGCGTAATCCTTGCAACCGGGAGGGTGGCGGACGTCGCTGTGTCCTGGCTGCGTGCTGGCCGTCGAAGCAGCCGTGACATGGGGCGCACCCTTGTTGACCACCTCGATCGCCGAGTCAACCGACGATGTGCTCGTCGATCGGTCCGAGAATCAGCATCGGCAGGTAGATGAGTCTGACCGGGTTCCCTTGAACCGGTCCAGGTGGCTCAGCAGACGGGGTCACCTCACGACCCCGTTGACTCCCGTCTCGCCCCGGGAAAGGCGCGACCGAAGGCGTACCTGCTCCCCCTGCCCGCCCATATGGATCATCCGCGCGGTGGATGGACCCGCTCATTAGCCTTTTTACCTGTACCCCCGACGGGAGGGTCGCAACGACAGGGGTAGGGTATGCCAGGCAGGTGGTGGGCAGCTCGGCTACTGAGCGTGGTTGTGGCAGCAGCCATGTCCATATCACTGGCGGCGCTGACGCTGCCTTCAGCCGCGTATGCCCATCCTCCCGAAGGGGTCCCGGTGATAATGACCTTGACCTCCTCGGCCAACCCCTCGGCTTTCGACGAGGATGTCACCTACTTCGTCACCCTGGTGACATCGGACGGGGGCAGTCCTGCCGTAACCGACTACATCGAGTTCCAGGACGACCGGAACGACATCTCCGGCTGCGGCGTCGTGCCCCTGACGGCCACCGGTACCCCGGGGACCTACACCGCCACGTGCGACGAGCCCGGGTCGGCGATGCCCGCCGGAGCACATTCCATCGCCGCTTTGTTCGCGGGCGACGCCATCTACGACTTCGGCTCCGGTTCACTGACCCAGGTCGTCGAGCTCGGGACGACGACGACCACGATCACGTCACCCTCGCCGGGGTCCTCGGTCGTCTACGCCAGCGAGTCCGGCAGCCCCCTCGAGGTCTCGGTCTCTGCCGCTGCAGGCGTCGCGCAATCCCCCTCGGGCAGCGTCGACATCTACGCAGGTCCTTCAGGAGCCGGCTCTATTCTGTGCCAGGCGTCCCTCAGCGGCGGCGGGGGCGGCGTATCGACCGGGAGCTGCTCCATCGACGACTCGACCTTGATCGCCGGTGTCTACACGCTGACCGCGGTCTACGGCGGCGACGACAGCTTTGCCGGCTCCACCTCCACGGGAGTTGATCTCACGGTGAATCAGGTCGCCACCCAGATGTCGGTCTTCCCGGTTCCCGGCTATGCCTTCTACGGAGCCGAGAGCGGGAACTTCTTCACCGTGGAGGTGGGCGGTGCGAACATCGCCAGCCCGAGCGGTTCTGTCACGATCACGGCCGACGGGACGAACCTTGTCGTGCCAGGATCGTGCCCGGCGTCCAACGGCGGCGGAAATAAATGCTTCATCGACTCCGCGACGGCGCTGCCGGCTGCGGCGACGCCGTACACGGTCACGACGAGCTACGCGGGTGACGCCAATTTCACCGCGGCTTCGACCACGTCCCTGCTCTCGGTGTACCCGGCCGCGACCACGACCACCCTTAATGTCACCCCGTCCCCGGTCCTCTACGGCGGGGAGCGCTCGCTGAGCATCAAGGCGACCGTCACCTCGGCTACCACCGGGGCACCTTCGGGGACTGTCGTGGTCCAGGACGCCGCGAGACTGCTCTGCACCATCTCCCTTACAGCCGTGGGGCCCGACGCCGCCTCTGGCACCTGCCCGGGGCTCAGCGCCGATCAGCTCCCTCCGGGCAGCCACGGGCTGACCGCCGCCTATGAAGGTGACGGGAACTACTCGAGCTCGGTGTCCGCGGCTCGGGCCCTCACCGTCGATGCCACGCCGAGGATCTCCATCGTCTCGAACAAGCTGAGCTTCAACCCAGGCACCAATTCCGCTCCCGTCAAGCTGACCTGTGCGGACGCACCCTGCTCGGGCACCTTGTCGCTGACCGAGACGATCACCGTCCGGCAGAGAACGGGCGGGGGGATCGTCGTGAAGAGGAGAACCATCGGATTGGCGAGCGCGTCGTACTCGCTCAAGAAAGGCACAGGCGGGCGCGTCTACCTACCGCTCACGTCCGCCCAGCACAGCCTGCTCTCCCAGTTGACCGCGAAGATCCCCCTTCGAGAGACGCTCGTCGCCACCTTAAAGGGCGGGAGCCGCACGACCAAGACGGTCCTTGTCACCTGAGCCCAGCGCTGTGGGACCCGTGGCGTGACCGGCTGGCCCTCGGCTGAGACCCTTTTCGTCAGATGAAGCTCAAACTCGACCTGCACGACATCTACAACCGCGGGCAGGACATCGACAATGCCTTGCGCGCGATCATCGACGAGGCGGTGCGGACGAAGGCGTCCGTGGTCGAGATCATTCCCGGGAAGGGATCCGGCGCAGCTGAAGAAACGGGTGCTGCGCTTCCTCGACCAGAAGGAGATCAAAGCTCAGTACCACCGCGTGGAAAAAGACTCGACCAACTTCGGGCGCGTGTTCGTCCACTTCCGCTGGAAATAGCGGGGTACCGGCGGCCGCGCGCTGGTCCCAACCGCGACCGTCCCACGAGGCCAAGCGGGGCGCATCTTCGCGCTCGTGTGCTTGTGCAAACGGAGCTGCAAACGACCGGCCGGACGTTGATCAGGGACTTCGCGACATTCTCGCTGACACGCGCTCAAGTCGGCGGCGGTGCGAGCCGATGGAAAAGCATCCAAGTGCGAGATGGAGTGCTGGTGGCACCGAGTGCAACACACGAAGAGTACGAGTCGACCGGAGGCAGTCCGCTGCCGGATGGCACGCGCCCGACTCCGTCCAGGCTGTGGATCTGGTTTCTCGCTCTCGAGGCGGTCTTCGCTCTCGTCTATTTCCCGTTCGGCTTCCCCTCGGGATCACCCCGCATGCTGGGTTTCCTGCCGTGGATGGAGTGGCCGGGCCAAGTGCCGGCCTGGGCGCTCCTCGGCCTGTCCGCCGTGGCGGCGATCGCCTACGGAATAAGACGCAACAGGCCGAACGCCCCGATCGCGTGGTGGTTCCTCGCCTTCGGCGTGCTGCTGTTCATAACCGGCGACACGACCTACAAGTTCTGGCACCAGATCATCGGCAACAACCAGATCCCCTTCCCTTCCTTCGTCGACGCCATCTACGTCACGATGTACCCGGTCCTCGCCATCGGCTTGTTGCTCCTGGCGCGGGCGCGATTTCGCGGCGGTGACAGGGCGAGCATCCTCGACGCGCTGACGATCACGCTCGGGATGGGCCTGCTCTCGTGGACCTTCCTCATCGGACCGAACGTCCGCGGTGCCGGCGGAGTGCTCGTGAGACTGACTGCCGCCGCCTACCCGCTCGGAGACGTTCTCGTCCTGGCGATGCTGGCCCACCTGTGGAGCTCGGGCGGTCTTCGCCACACGGCAGGCAAGCTCCTCGCCATCGGAGCTCTCGGGACGCTCGCGGCCGACTCGATCTACGGCCTGGCGAACCTGCACCCGAGCTGGAACTGGAGCGACGGCAACCCGGTCGACCTCGGCTGGATCATCTTCTATGCCTGCTGGGGAGCGGCGGCGCTGCACCCGTCCATGCGGGCGCTGTCAGAGCCCAGACCGGCGAGCGCGCCGAGGACGAGCAATGCCCGCCTCGTGCTGCTCGCGGCCGTGTCGCTCATCGCCCCCGCCGTCTTGCTGGTCGAGACCGCCATCGGCAAGCCTGTCGACGCCCAGGTCATCGCGGTGGTCGCCGCGGCCATGTTCCTCTTCGTCCTCCTGCGCATGGCGGGCCTCGTGCAGGCCCATCAGCAGGCCATGACGAGAGAGCAGGTCCTGCGAGAAGCCGCCGGCCAGCTGGTGGCGGCGTCGGGCCGCGAGGGGATCTACAAGGCGACGATAAACGCGGTGAGCGATCTCGTCGCCGGTCACGGGGAGATCGCCGGGGCGGCCTTTGTCGTCTCGAACCCGGCCGAGGGGCTCACCGTGGCGGCGGAGTCGGGTCGCGTCTCGAAGGAGATCTTCGAGCTCCTCGACTCGCGGACCGATCTGCGAAGGACCCTTGACGAAGGCAAGGTCGTGCGTTGCTCCCTGGAGCCGGGCTCGACCCCGCCGGGCGCCACAGAGCCGGATTCGCCACAGGAGATGCTCATCTGCCCGCTCGGGGCCAAGGACCAGCTGCAGGGTTTCATCGTCGTCGCGAGCAAGGGCACCCTGCCCGTCGAGCTCATGAACACCATCGAGACTCTTGCCGCTCAGGCGGGGCTGTCGCTCGACCGCGAGGCCCTGACGGCGACGTTCCACGAGCGTCGCAGCGAGGCCCGCTTCCAGACGCTCGTGCAGAATGCCTCGGACGTCATCCTCATAGCCCGGCCCGACGCGACCATCACCTATCAGTCGCCGTCCGCCACGAGGATCCTCGGCTATCGCGCCGGGATCGCTCGAGGGCCAGCGGATAACGTCGCTCGTCCACTCCGACGACGCCGAGCAGGCTCTGGCGATGTACACGGGAGTCGCGTTCCGGGCGGGACTGTCCGTCACGACGCAGTGGCGGGTGCGCCATCGCGACGGCTCCTGGAAGTACCTCGAAGTCGTGGCGAACAACCTTCTCAGCGATCCGACCGTCGAAGGGATCGTCCTCACGATGCGCGACGTCAGCGAGCGCAAGGGTCTCGAGGAGGAGCTCAAGCACCAGGCGTTCCACGACGCGCTGAGCGGTCTGGCGAACCGTGCCCTGTTCCGCGACCGTCTCAAGCACGGACTGGCGCGGGCGGCCGCGGTCCGCGGTCGTCGCTCGCGGTCTTGTTCTTGGACCTCGACGACTTCAAGCTCGTGAACGACAGCCTCGGGCACGCCGCCGGCGACAACCTCCTCGTCGCCGTCGCGGGCCGGCTCACCAAGTCGCTCCGCGCGGGCGACACGGCCGCCCGTTTCGGCGGTGACGAATTCGCCGTCCTGCTCGAGGAGATCTCCGGGCTCGACGAGGCCTGCGACGTCGCCGCGCGCATCATCGCCGAGCTGCGCGTGCCCTTGGCGATCGAAGTTCGCGAGGTCCAGGTCCACGCCAGTATCGGGATCGCGATCAGCCCGATCGGAGAGGAAGACCCGGCCGAGCTTCTGCAAGCGGCGGACGTGGCCATGTACGCGGCCAAGGGGCGCGGCAAAGGCAGTTACGAGGTCTACCAGCCGGCGTTGCAGGCAGCCATGGTGGAACGCCTGGAACGAACCGCGGACCTGCAGCGGGCGGTGGACGGGCACGAGTTCGTGGTCCACTACCAGCCCATCGTGAACCTCGACGGCGGCGAGACCATCGGGGTCGAGGCGCTCGTCCGCTGGCGGCATCCCGAGCGCGGTCTGCTGGCCCCGAAGGAGTTCATCGCTCTCGCCGAGGAGACGGGCCTCATCATCCCCCTCGGCCGTTGGGTGCTGCTGGAGGCGTGCCAGCAGGCCCGCCGTTGGCAGCTGAACCACGACCTCGTCAACCGGCTCCGCGTCAGCGTGAACATCTCCGCCAGGCACTTCCAGCACGACGGCCTGGTGCAGGACGTCTCCAAGGCCCTCAGGGCGGCTGACCTGGCGCCGAAGAGCCTCGTGCTGGAGATCACCGAGAGCGTCCTTGTCCAAGATGCCGATTCGGTGATCGCACGCATGCTGGAGCTCAAGTCTCTCGGGGTCGCCTTCGCCATTGACGACTTCGGGACCGGGTACTCGTCTCTCAGCTACCTGAAGCGCTTCCCGATCGACATCTTGAAGGTTGACAAGTCCTTCGTCGACGACGTGACCGCCTCGCCCGAGACGGGCGTGCTCGCCGAGGCCATCGTCCAGCTGGGCAACACCTTGCATCTTCAGACCGTCGCCGAAGGCATCGAGCAACCGCACCAGGTCGACGGCCTCCGCGCCCTCGGGTGCCAGTTCGGGCAGGGCTTCTACTTCGCGAAGCCGTTGCGCGTCGAGCAGGTCGACGAGCTGCTGTCCTCCCTGCCCGTGACCCCGGTTGAATCCGAGGTCGACAGCCGCACGACCGAGCCAGTGGCATGAGCGCCCGCCCGGCAGCCGCGCTCGAGCTGGAGACCAGCAACGGCAACGGTCTCCACGCGGCCTCGGAGCGAGCCCGCCGCGACCAACGCTGGGAGGACCTGGAACGCCTGCGGATGTCGCATCCCATGATGGACGCCGTCATCGACGAGGTCCGCGGGCGGCGCATCCGCGTCGGGGACAAGTGGCTCTGTGACTTCGCGTCCTGCAACTACCTGGGCTTCGACCTTCACCCGGAGATCATCCAGTCGGTCGAGCGCGAGCTGTGGAGATGGGGCACGCATCCGAGCTGGTCCCGCCTGCTCGGAAGTCCCCGCTTGTACGTCGAGATCGAAGAGCAGCTGACCGAGCTCCTCGGAGCCCCCGACTCGCTCGTGCTGCCGACGATAACCCTCATCCACACCTCGGTGATCCCGGTGCTCGCCGGTCAAGGTGCGGTGCTCGTCGACGCCCAGGCGCACAAGACGATCTACGAAGGCGCCGCCATCGCCCGGGGGGCGGGCGCCACGTTGTACCGCGTCCGGACGAACGACTACGAGCACCTCGAAGAGACGCTGCGGTCGCTGCCGGCCGGGATCTCACGGATATTCTGCATCGACGGGGTGAACAGCATGACGGGCAACGTGCCTGACCTGCCGCGCTACGCCCGCATCTGCCGTGAGTACGACACGTTGCTCTACGTCGACGACGCGCACGGCTTCGGCGTCATCGGCGAGTCTCCGACTCCGGAGATGCCCTACGGCCGGCGCGGCAACAGCATCGTCAAGTACTTCGGGGAGACATACGACAACGTCGTGCTCGTGGCGGGCTTCTCGAAGTCCTACTCGTCACTGCTCGCCTTCTTGGCCTTGCCGACGGCGGTGAAGAACCACCTGAAGGTCGCTGCCTCCCCCTACCTGTACTCGGGGCCCTCGCCCACTGCGTCCCTCGCCACGGTGCTCGCGGGCTTCCGCGTCAACGACGCCGAGGGTGACGAGCTTCGCCAGGCGCTGTGCCGCAAGTCGCGCAGCGTGCTCGACCGGATCGCGGAGCTCGGCATTCTCACGTTGAACTCCTCGGGCTTCCCCGTCATCGAGCTCCCCCTCGGCAACAGCGACGAGATCGACGCCGTCGGCCGCTTCCTCTTCGAGCGGGGGATATACGTCACTCTGGCGGCGTACCCGCTCGTGCCCAGATCCCAGGTGGGTTTTCGCGTGCAGGTCACCGCCGCCAACGGCGACGACGAGATCGAACAGCTCAACGAGGTTCTGGGGGAAGTCGCGGCTCGTTTCGACATGCAGCGCGCACCGACTTCCGGCTGAGCCGGACCGGGGCGAGGGCGGCTGTTATGACGACGCTCTCTCGTCGTGTGGCGATCATCTCCCCGCTGCGCCATCGCGACTTCCGCCTTCTTTGGACCGGTCTCGTCGTCTCGCTTCTCGGCGACGGCGTCTTCCTCGTGGCGGTGGCATGGCAGGCGTACAAGATCGCCGACCGGCCCTCTGCTCTCGCCGGGGTGGGAATCGCGACGTCTGTACCTCAGGTCGTGCTTCTCGTCTTCGGCGGAGCGGTCGGACCGCTTGTCCCGCCGGGCGGTGCTCGTCACCGCCGATGTGGCGAGGGCGGCCGCGGTCGGCGGCTTGGCGGTCCTCGGGACGATGGGGCACCTGCATCTTTGGGAGCTGTGGGCCGCCGCCTTTGTGATCGGTGCCGCGACGGCGTTCGCGGCTCCCGCCTTCGACGCCATCGTGCCCGCCCTGGTGCCGAGAGAGAGCCTGTTGCAGGCGAACGGGCTCGACCAGTTCCTGCGGCCGGCGGCGCTGCAGCTCCTCGGTCCCGCGTTGGGCGGGATCCTTCTCGCCGCCGTCGGGACTGCGGGCGCTTTCAGCGCGGACGCGCTGAGCTTCCTCTTCTCGGCGGGCTGCCTGGTGAGGCTCTCGAGAAGCGTGTCGGCCGTCGCTCCCGCCGAGGGCGGCTCGTTGTGGGTCGACATCAAAGAGGGGCTGGGCTATGTCCGCAGCCAGGTCTGGCTGTGGGGGACGTTCGTGGCAGCGACCTTCACCTACCTTCTGTTCCTCGGGCCGACCTACGTTCTCGTACCCTTCATCGTCAAGAACTCGCTGCACGGCAGCGGCGGCACGCTCGGGATTGTCCTCGGCCTCGGCGGACTCGGCTCACTGCTGGCCGCGGCCGTCACCGCGCAGCTCGGCGACCGGCGGCAGCGACCCGTCACGTTCATGTACGTGGCCTGGACGGGGGCGACTCTGCTCGTGGCCGGCTACGGGTTCGTCACCCGCCAATGGCAGCTGGCGGCGCTCGTGTTCGCGGTCGGCGCGCTGGAAGCCGCCGGGACGGTGGTCTGGGCGACTTTGAAGCAGCGCCTCGTGCCGGGTGAGCTGCTCGGCCGGGTATCGAGCATCGACTGGTTCGTGTCGACGGCGCTCATGCCGCTCTCGTACCTTTTGACGCCTGTGGTCGTCCGCTTCCTCGGGGTACGCGCCACGCTCGAGCTCGCCGGCTCGGTGGGAGCCGTGGTCACCTTCGCATTCCTGTTCCTGCCGGGCATGCGGGCCAACGACGTGCCGATGGCGCGTCACGGCAGCGCCGACCGGTGAGCCGCCCCGGGCCGCCGGCCGGTGTGGCCGAGGCTCTCGAAGCGCTCTCGCGCGCTTTCGCCTCGCGGCGACGTCGAAGCCGCTCTCGCCTGCTTCGCGGACGACGACTCAGTCCTCTACTCGGGCTCGGAGGTCGGGGAGGTCGCCGCGGGACGCGACGGGATCCGATCGCTCCTCGCCGGTCTGTTCGCGCGGGGATCGGCCTACAGCTGGGACGTCACCGAGCTCTGGGCCTCGTCCCGCGGAGACCTGGCGCTCGTGACCGCCGAGGCGGTCGGTCACTCGCACAACGCCGAAGGGGGCGAAGACTTCGCCTACCGGCTGACAGGTGTCCTTTCACGCGGGGCCGACGGTTACCGCTGGCTTCAGCTGCACGGGGCGGAGCCGACAGCCCCGGACGATTGACCGCCGGCAAGATTGACCGGCAATGTCGACTGACCGGCAATATTTGACCGGCAGTGTTGACCGGCAGCGTTGACCGGTAATTGAGCGTCGCCCGACAGGCTGTCGAGGCTCACGACGCCAGCCCCGGTCCGTTGTTGTGAGCTTGTTCGCGCAGGTGTAACTTGACTCCCAGCAAGGCCGTTCGCCTCGGGCGACGACGTACTCATCGTCCCCAATGAGTCCATCCCGTTTGGTTGGCGTCGCCCGGGGCGAGGCCCATGGGCCTTGGACGAGGCCCCGTCGCCTAAGACCCGCGAGCTATCTCCGGCCGTGGCCCGGGCTCAGATAGATGGCCTCGCGAGCGGTGTGCAGGACGAACGTCACCGCCGCGGCGGCCGTGGCGAGGCGAGCGGCAGCTTGGCGCGTTCGCGGGGCGCGGTCCCCTCCGCGCCCGCCGACCTCGATGCCATAGGTGAGGTCCCCGTCGTCCCCGGCCGGTGGATGAGGGGCCGGAGCTTTGGCGTAGGCCCACAGACCGGCGAAGGTCGCCGTTCCCGACACCACTGCCTCCAGGAGAAGAAGGAGCCGCGGCAGGCGTCGCAGCCTGGCCGGTACGCCGGCGGAGACCATGGCGAGGTCCCGGGCGAAGAGCACCGAGCAACCGCACGCCACGATGATGCCTCCCCTTCGGCCGAGCCGTCGGAGCACGAGCAGGACGAGCGGCAGCCCGCCCAGGCTCAAGGACAACAGGACCCGGCCGAGCCAGCCCTGACCAGGCAACGGGTCGGGTCGGGCTGCCTCGGTCATGTCCATCCTGCTCCTTACGGCGAACAGTAGCCGTGGCACTGCCCGGTCGCCGGCTTCCGCCGCACCCGCTCCGCCGCACTGAGGGCGCCGGAACTGAGATGCTGGAGGCGCCATGAGCTCGGCCACCTGGAACCGGGAGCGTTGCGAGGCGCTCGACGCCTCGGATCCGATCTCGCGCCGTCCGACAGCGGTTCGTCCTCCCGGCCGGGGAGATCTATCTCGACGGGAATTCGCTCGGCGCCTTGCCGCGCGACGTCCCGGCCCGCATGAGCGAGGTCATCGGCGACGAGTGGGGGACCGAGCTCATCAGGGGATGGGGCTCGGCCGAGTGGAGATCGGCCCCGCAACGGGTGGGCGACAAGATCGCCCCCATAATCGGGGCCGCGCCCGGAGAAGTCCTCGCCTGCGACTCGACGACGATCGTGCTCGCGAAACTCCTCGGCGCCGCGCTCGGCCTGCGGCCCGACCGCAGGGTCGTCCTCACGACGTCGTCGAACTTCCCGACCGACCTCTACGCGGTCGAGGGTCTGGCGCAGCTCGCCGGCGACCTCGAGGTGAAAAGGGTCGAGCCCGGGGCGCTCGCCGGCTCGCTGGACGAGAACGTGGCGGTGCTCTGCCTCACCCACGTCGACTTCCGCACCGGAGAGATGCTTGACCTCGCCTCTTTGACCGCCGCCGCCCACCGGGCGGGAGCGCTCGCGCTCTGGGACCTCAGCCACTCAGCGGGGGCCGTCGTGATCGGCTGTGAGACGAACAGGGTGGACCTTGCCATCGGCTGCGGCTACAAGTACCTGAACGGAGGCCCCGGCGCCCCGGCGTACCTGTACGTGCGCCGCGAGCATCAGGACGCGGCCGTCAACCCTCTCCCGGGTTGGCAGGGCCACGAGGCGCCCTTCGACTTCGATGTCGCTTACCGGCCCGCGGGAGGGATCCGGCGCTTCCTCACCTCGACACCGTCCATCCTCGGACTGAGCGCCCTCGAGGCCGCCCTCGACTGCCGGGCGGACGTCTCGAGCGAACAGGTGCGGGCGAAGTCGGTGCAGCTGACCGAGGTGTTCATGGGCACGCTCGAAGAGAGGCTGCCCGGCGTCTTCGAGATCGCCACGCCCGCGATCCGCAACGCCGGGGCTCGCAGGTCTCTCTCCGCCACAGGGACGCACCCGGGATCGTGGCGGCGCTGGCCGGGCGCGGCGTCATCGGTGACTTCCGGCCGCCCGACTTGTGCAGGTTCGGGTTCGCTCCGCTCTACCTGCGCCACGTCGACGCCCTCGCCGCCGCCGAGCACCTCGTCGCGGTCATGGTTTCGGGCGCCTTCTCCTGAGCGCGGCTCCGGCCGGCCCCTGTCGCAGGCCCCGGAGCTCAGAGCACCTTGGAGAGAAACGCCTTTGTGCGCTCGTGCTGTGGGTTCGCGATCACCTCGCGCGGCGCGCCCTGCTCGACGACGACGCCCTCGTCCATGAACACGAGCGTGTCGCCGACCTCCCGGGCGAAGCCGATCTCGTGGGTGACGACGATCATCGTCATGCCTTCCTCGGCGAGGCCGCGCATGACGTCGAGGACCTCACCGACGAGCTCGGGGTCGAGTGCGCTCGTCGGCTCGTCGAACAGCATGAGCTTGGGCTGCATGGCGAGCGCCCGGGCGATCGCCACCCTCTGCTGCTGGCCGCCGGAGAGCTGGTTGGGGTAGGCGTCGACCTTCGTCGACAGCCCGACCCGTTGCAACAGCGCCTGGGCCCGTCGCTCGGCATCGGCCTTCGGCTCCTTTTTCACGAGCACCGGCGCGACGGCGACGTTCTCGAACGCCGTCATGTGGGGGAACAGGTTGAAGCGTTGGAAGACCATGCCGATCTCGGTGCGCCGGCGGCACACCTCCCGCTCGGGCAGCTCGTGCAGGCTTCCGCCGCGCTCCTCGTAGCCGACGAGCGCGCCGTCGACGTACAGGCGCCCTGAGTTGATCTTCTCGAGGTGGTTGACGCAGCGCAGGAAGGTCGACTTGCCGGAGCCCGACGGCCCCAGCAGGCACATCACCTCGCGGGGCGCGACTTCGAGGGTGATGCCCTTCAGCACCTCAAGCGGTCCGTACCGCTTGTGCACCGCCTCGGCGCGGACCATCGGTTCTGTCATCTAGAACTCGCCCAGCCCGTTTGCAGAAAAGGGGATACGGCGCAGCGTGCTGAGGTTGCGCCGTATGCGCTGGATAGGCGTGGGCGGGAGCGCGTACGAACTGCCACGGGCGTAGTACCGCTCGACGTAGAACTGGCCGATCGTGAGCAGCGTGGTCATGAACAGGTACCAGATGCAGGCGTTTATGTAGAACGGGATCGTTATGTAGGTCCTCGCGATGAAGTTGTTCGTCTGGTAGACCAGCTCGGGATAGGTGACGACGACCGCCAGCGATGTCGTCTTCAGCATGTTGTTCACTTCGTTGCCCGTCGGCGGGACGATCACCCGCATGGCCTGGGGGAGCACGATGCGGCGCATCAGGGTCACCCGGCGCATGCCGAGCGATTGCGCCGCCTCGAATTGCCCGTGGTCGACCGAAAGGATCCCGGCCCTGACGATCTCGGCGTAGTACGCGCCCTCGTTCAGGCCCAGTCCCAAGACGGCGGCCACGAGCGGGGTGATGAGGGTGTTGGCGCTCAGGTGAAGGAAGGACGGTCCGAAGGGGATGCCGAGGCTGATGACCGGGAAGAGGTAGGAGACCGCGTACCAAAAAAGCAGTTGGACATAGACAGGTGTTCCGCGGAACAACCAGATGTAGGTCCAGGAGGCACCGGACAGGATCGGGTTCGGCGACAGCCGCATCACAGCGAAGAGCACCCCGAGGATCACGCCGACAAGCATCGAAATCGCAGTGAGCTCGAGGGTCTTCTCCCCCCCTTGCACGATCGGTGGAGCGAAAAGGTTGCTGCGGATGGTCCCCCAGCCCCAATGGGGATTCGTGACCATGCTGTGCGCGAGCATCGCCGCGAGCACGAGCAACACAATTGTGGCCACCCATCGCCCCGGATGACGCAGGGGCACCGCCCGGATCTCGTCCGGGCGGTGCCCCTGTCTGCTTTCGATACTCACCGGCTCGCCTCCGCTCGGGGAGCCGCCGCCCGGCTAGAGGATCGCCGGGTTGGTGATGGCGCCCGCCTGCACGCCCCATTTCGTGAGGATCTTGGCATAGATGCCGTCCTTGATGAGGTCCTTGACCGCAGCCAGAGTCGCCTTGTCGAGAGTCGACGACTTCGAGAAAGCGAAGCCGTACGGGGCGACTCCGAAGGCCGGCCCGTCAAGCTTGAACTGGCCATGGGACTGGGAGACGATGTAGCCGGCGACCTGGGAGTCGGCGAAGCCGATCTGGGCGCGACCGCTCGAGATGGCGAGGTTGGCCTCGCTCTGGTTGGAGAACGAATCCACCGTGTCCGGTGTCTTATGGGCCTTCTTGCAGGTGGCAACCGTGTTCTGGGCGTCGGTCTGCTCGGTCGTCCCGACCTCGACAGAGACGGTGCGGCCACACAGGCTCATGAGACCGTTCAGTTTGAGCGAACTCGACTTCGCCACGTAGAAGCCCTCCCCGGCTTTGAAGTACGTGACGAAATTCACCTGCTTCTCGCGTGCGGCCGTCACCGTGAACGACGAGTTGCCGGCGTCGAACTTACCTGCTCCGAGACCGGCGATGATCGTTCCGAAGGTGGCGTTGATCCCCTTCCACTTGACCCCCATGACAGCTCCGAGAGCGGCGTTGAAGTCAGCGTCCATTCCGACGATCGTCGTGCCGTTGGCGGCGACGAACTCGTCGGGAGGATAAGTGGCGTCCATCGCGGCGGCGACGAAGCCCTTCTTCTTGATGCTTGCCGGCACGAGAGCGGCGACCGTCGGGTCCTTCTTCGGAGTCGGGATCGTGACCGCCTGGTGAGCGACGCGTCCCGGTGCTGCGGATGCCACCGACCCGGTGCCGGCGACCGAGCGCGGCGCCTGCGACAGCGACGCAGACCGAGACGATCCAGGACCTCCTGAGGGTGTGCGATGACTCGTGAACGGTTCTCATTGGTGATTCCTCTCCGCCTCGATTGCGTCAGTTCCTGCTCTTAGGTGAAGCTCCCCGCATAGTTGTGTCCGGCCGTTATAACACCGTGCCCAATGAGTGTCGAGTTCACCGCTGAGCCGACCTCTCGGCGACACAGGCGGGTAAGGCCCCACGCGAGTATCGCAGGCGACGTGATCGTCTGTCCCGGGCTTCGGGTCAGTTGAAGATGTCGAGGGTGTTCGTGGCGTCGTCGACGAAGTAGACGCCCTTCCCGCCTGGCTGGACGGCGAGGCCGAAGAGCGCCCCGGCCCCCGGCTCCGACCCCGAGTTGTCGACGCTCGGCCACTCTGGCTGCCCGCCGGTGAGCGTGGACTCGACGATCTGGCCGTTGCCGCCGTTGGTGCTGAGCAGGTTCCCGTTCGGAGCGATGGCAAGCCCCAGCGTCCCGCTCAAAAAGCCACCTGAGGAGACCTTCGTGCCCGCCCCGGCGCTCGTGGAGCAGAACAGGCCGTCCCTGATCGCCACGATCCGGTCGCCGAGGGTGTCGGCGACACAGACGGTCCCGTTCGGCCCGATCGCGAGGCCGGTCGGGCCGATCGAGAAGCGCGTTCGGGTCGCTCCTCTCGGCGAATCCCGAGCCGATGACCACCCGCTGCAGCACCGTCGGCGGGGAGGTCATCAGGTCGAGGACGATGCGCACGACATTGCCCCCGTGGACCCGTGCGCCGCCGGCGGCGACCGTGCCATTGAGCACGTTCGTGATGAACAGGGCTCCGAAGGCGCCACCGTCGTAGGAGGTCATGTCCCACGGGCCGTTGACGTCTGCGCCGCTGATGGTCTCCACGAGCTTGCCATGGCTGTTGAGGACATAGAGCGCACCCGCGGAGGCGGTCCTGGCGGTTCCGTCGGTGGTCGGGAGGCTCCCGACGACGACATAGCCGTCAGCGAAGACCGATAGGGCCGTCGTCAGCCCGAGGTGGTCACTCGTCTGCCTCGCCAGGTTGGCGAAGACCGACGACGCCCCGTCCGGTGAGATCTGCACGATCGTCGTGCCCGTGCCCTGCAGGTTGCGCGTGTTGTTGAAATTCGAGACGAGCACGTCGCCTGCAGTCAGGTCGCCGACGCTCGCCGGCACGACGGCGATCCCGTATGGGTTGACGTCCCCCTTCGGCGGGACCGTCGAGGCCACTTGGCAAACCGTGCTGAACGAACCCAGAAATCCACCGCTCCCGGCCAGGTGAGCCGCGCGGCAATGAGTCAGACGGGACAACCGGTGTGCTCGCGTGTTGAGGGCGGACGCCGGGGGAACCGAAGGCGCCGAAGCTCCGGTCAAAGCGACGACGAACAGGCCGCTGTGATGGCTCCCAGAAAAGCGCGCCATTTGATCATGTGGACGTCGGTCCATTCTCTGGTCTGGTCGTGAATGGCACTCCCTGTTAGGTTCCAGAACGAGCACCTGCTTCCGGCCCTCCTCGAGGAGCGGGCCGGCGGTGCCGCTTCGCGCCGGGGTACGCCCGGACCCAGCGCGACCGTGGTGGCGGCCCCGCCCACCGTGTCCCGCCCACAGTGTCCCGCTCACCGTGTCACGTCCCGGGCTCCCGATCGGATTGCCGCCCGGTCCAAGAGCTGCCCAGGCGCAGCTCCGGGCGCGACCGGCAAAGCCCTATCCGGGATGCGCCGGCCCCGTTCCGGGCGACGCGTGGCGAAGAAGCCGTCCAGCACCGGTGGCGCTGTCCGCGGCGTCCGCGGGCGATAGGGCAGGTGCACAGCGTCCCGGCCCGGGGCCTGACCGCTGTCCGGACGGGCGGGCCGGGCGGGTTACGCGCGGACAGCCGCCCCGGCGGGAATCCGGTCGGGCGACAGCCGCAGGCTCGGGATCCGGCGTCCGGAGAACAACTCGCCCGAGCGGCGATCGCGGACCCGGAGGGGAGACCGGGCACCGTTCACGCGCCGCTGAGGCGCGCCTCTTGACCTAGCCAAGCGTTTGTTCTACATTGAGCGCCAACGCGACCAGCGCGGAGTCCAAGGGGGGAATCTATGGATCGGTCACCTGACGGCCTGCAGGAAGCAGTCGGCGAATACGTCTCGCAGAAGATCTCGAGACGGGAGCTCTTGAAGCGGGCGGGTGTGCTGGGGCTCACAGCAGCCGCGGTCGGCCCGCTCGTCGCGACCGGGGCGGCGGGGGCCGCCACGAGCCGCAGCGCAGCCGGAGCCGCGGCGGCGAGCGCGCCCAAGAAGGGTGGAACCTTCCGCGAGGGTTACGACAGGGTCTTCACTCCACCCGACCCTGTTGCCAACGCCTGGGCCGACCCCGACTACAACGCCCTCTTCGAGGCGCTCGTGATGCGCAACCCCGAAGGCCAGATCGTGCCGATGATGGCGGACACATTCACGAGCGGCCCGCACGGGTGGACCTTCCATTTGCGCAAGGGGCTGCGCTTCCAGTCCGGTGCCCCGGTCACGCCGGCGGCGGTAGTGGAGGACTTCAACCTCTTCCGCAGCCCGAAGACCGGCCAGAACGGGCCTTTTTGGATTCCGGTCACGAATGTCTACGCCCAGGGCGAGAACGTCGTGTGCGCCACCAAGCACCCGTTCCAGGCCTTCCAGGAGACGGTCACGACCGAGTACTCCTACATCATGGACCCGGACACCTGGAAGGCGCAGGGGTCCAGCTACGGGACAAAGGCGACCAACGGCACCGGTCCATTCATCATGACGAGCTTCTCGCCGAGCGAGCGCGTCGTGGCGCAAAGATGGGAGGAATACCCCGGTTCCATAGTCCCGTTCTTCCAGAACAAGGGCAAGGCGCATCTCGACGCCATCGAGTGGGTGTCCATCAGCGACGCCTCCTCGCGTGCGCCCCAGATCCAGACGGGACTGGTCGACGCCATCAAGAACCCGCCGCCCCAGGACGTCCTCACCTTGAGGGACAACCCGGACATCGTCGTCCTCGAGTACCAGGAGCTCTCGAACTTCTTCCTCTCGGTCAACATGGGCGACACCGCCCTCGGGTTCAACGACCTGCGCGTCCGCCAGGCGATCTCGCACGCCATCGACCGCGAGGCGATCGTGAAGTCGATCTTCCTCGGCCACGCCGTCGCCACCTACGGGCCCGTGATGACCAAGTACAAGTGGTACAACCCGGCCGTCGAGATGTACAACCAGTTCAACCTGCCCTTGGCCGAGCACCTCTTGGACGAGGCGGGATGGAAGAAGGGCTCGAGCGGGGTGCGGACGAAGAACGGCAAGCCCTTGTCGTTCAAGACCATCAACCTCACCGACGAGACCCAGAACCAGGTCATGCAGGCGATCAGCCAGATGCTCGCCAACGTGGGCGTCCAGATGCAGGTCGAGAGCCTGTCGCAGGCCGCCTTCTACCCGCAGCTGTCGAACAAGCTGCTCTCGTACGCCTTCAAGTGGCTGTGGTCGAGCCCGATCGACGTGGCGGTTCTCTTCGTCGAGTTCTACCAGCACCAGTCGAGCGTGCTCAACCAGCTCTACGCGTCCTACAACGCCTGGCAGAACGCCGCCAGCGTCGCCCAGCTCAAGTCGACGGCCTACCTGTTCCAGGAGATCTTCGCCAAGCTGGTCCCGATCATCCCCATCTACACCCAGAACACCATCTGGGCGCACACCAACAACGTCGTGGGGTGGCAGCCGAACCAGGCCAATCTCTACCCCTTCTACAACGATGTGTGGCTGCGCAACGCATAACCATGGCGGAGAGGGGTCACTTCTCGCCGCAGCCGTCACCGGTGGCGCCCGTGCCCGCGGGCGTCGCCGGTCGCGGCGCTCCTCCCGCAGCACCTCGCCCGCGACACCTTGAGACGCCAAGCAGTTAAGAGGCGCAGATGAAGTTCGTCCTGACCCGCTTCGGCTACGCCGTCGTCGTCATCTTCCTGGCCTCGATCGGGACCTTCATCGGCCTGCACGGCAGCCCCGGCAGCGTGATCAGCAGCGTCTTCGACGTCGCGACCACGCCGCACTCGGTCATCGTCGCCTACGAGCGTCGCCACGGTCTGCTCGATCCGGTCTGGGTGCAGTACTGGCACTACATCTCCGGCATCGTGACGGGCCGTTTCGGGACCTCCCTCGTCAACGACCTGCCCGTCATGACCATCTTCACGACCTCGATCGGCTACACGGCCCAGCTCGCCGGAGCCGCCTTCCTGCTCGCTTTCGGCCTCGGCATCCCCGTCGGCGTCCTGGCGGCGATCAAGAGGGACTCGATCCTCGACCGCGTCGTCCGGTCGGTGGCGAGCCTCGTGCTGTCGGTGCCGAACTTCGTGCTCGGCACCCTGCTCGTGCTCGTCGTCGGCGTCCATCTGCGCTGGCTCCCCGTCGGCGGTGCCGGGTCGTTCACCGACCTGATCCTGCCCGCTGTCGTGCTCGCCGCCGAGCCGTGGTCGCTCACGGTCCGGGTCACGCGGACCTCGTTTCTCGAGCAGATGTCGGCGGACTTCACACGCACCCTCCGGGCGAGGGGCGTCTCGGAACGGCGCATCACGTGGCGCCACGTCCTTCGCAACTCGCTCGGCTCGATCATCTCCCTCGGGACCATCCAGGTTCGCAACCTGCTCGGATACACCGTGCTCGTCGAGGTGATCTTCCGCTGGCCCGGGCTCGGGACCCAGCTCGTCAACGCCGTCCTCGACCGCGATTACGCCGTCGCCGAGGTGCTGTCGCTGCTGCTGGCCGCGGCCGTCGTGCTCGCGAGCGCTCTCGGCGACGTCGTCCTGCGCCTCGTCGATCCCCGTGTCCGCGTCACGGGCGAGGCGTCATGAGCCTGACCACCGCCGACCCCTTCGCTCTCGAGCCCGAGCCCGGCCGCGCCCTCGCCTGGCGCGCCGGGGCCCGCCTCGTCCACCGTTCCAACATCTTCTGGGTGCTCGGCTCGCTCGTGCTGCTCGTAGGGGGCGTGGCGGGCGTCCTCATCCAGGTCGTGCCATCCTGGCGCCACCTGTACCTGGACCAGAACCTCCTCGCCACCTTCCAGGCGCCCTTCTCCTCCGGGCACATACTCGGCACGGACAACCTCGGACGCGACATGTTCTGGCAGCTGGTCGGAGGTCTCGGCATCTCGCTGTCCATCGGCGTCGGCGTGTCTTTGATATCGGTCGTGCTGGGACTTCTGATCGGCATCTTCGGGGGCTTCTTCGGTCAGGTGGCCGACGCCGTCACCAACGTCGTCGTCGACGTGACGTGGGCCTTCCCGGCCATCTTGCTGGCGGTCGTGTTCGCCGGCTGGATCGGGCCGAGCCTGACCACCGTCATCCTCTCCCTGGCGCTCACGAACTGGGCCGGGTTCGCCCGCATCGTCCGCGGCGAGGTGCTCTCGCTCAGAGAGCGCGACTTCGTGAGCGCCGCCCGGGTGCTCGGCGTCCCGAAGGTGATCATCAGCGCCCGCCACTTCGTCGTGAACCTCCTGCCCGTGACGATGGTGATGGTCGTCTACTTCATCGCCACCTCGATCATCGGCGAGGCGGGCCTCTCCTTCCTCGGCCTCGGTGTCCAGGCTCCGACCCCGAGCCTCGGGCTCATCTTGACCGTCGGGCGGGATTACCTCGCCATCTCGCCCTGGATGGTCGTCCTGCCCGGGGTGCTTCTCGCCCTCGGCGTACTGTTCTTGAATGCTTTGGGGGACCACCTCCGCGACCTGCTCGATCCGTTCGGCCGGATTCAAAGACGATGAGCAGCCCCATGGTCGTGAAACCTCCTGAGCCGGCCGACGCCGGTGTGCGGGCACCGGTCCCGGCGCTCGAGATATCCGGGCTGTCGATCGCCCTTCGCACCGGTCGCACGGAGAAGCCCCTCGTCACCGATGTGAGCCTGGCGGTGGCGCCGGGCGAGATCGTCGGCCTCGTCGGCGAGAGCGGCTCTGGCAAGAGCTTGACCGCCCTCGCCTCCATAGGCCTTCTGCCGCAGGGCGTGGAGGTCTCCGCGGGCGAGGTCCGCCTGGACGGGGAGTCCCTCCTCGCAATGGACCGCAAGCGCCTGCGGTCCCTGTGCGGCAGCTCGATCAGCATGATCTTCCAGGACCCGCTCTCGAGCCTCGACCCCTGTGCCCGCATCGGCAACCAGATCATCGAGACGATCCGCGCCCACAAGCGCGTCTCGGTGGGAGAGGCGAAGCGGGACGCGGTCGAGCTGCTCGACCGCGTCGGCATTCCGCGGGCCAAAGAGCGCATGCGCTCGTATCCCTACGAGTTCTCCGGCGGCATGCGCCAGCGCGTCATGATCGCCGCCGCCCTCGTCTTAAGGCCCCGGGTGCTGCTCGCAGACGAGCCGACGACGGCCCTGGACGTGACGACGCAGGCCGGGATCGTCGAGCTGGTGCGCGAGCTCCGTTCCGAGATGCAGATGAGCGTCATCTGGATCTCGCACGACCTCGGGCTCGTGGGCCGCCTGGCCGACCGGGTCGCGGTCATGTACGCGGGGGAGATCGTCGAGCTCGCGCCGACGGCGGAGTTGTTCAGGTCGTCCCAGCACCCCTACACCGCGGGTCTGATCCGCAGCGGCACCCGCCTGTCCTACGGCGAGCGCTTCGGCTTTGTCCCCGGCACGGTCACAGAGCCCGGTCACTGGCCCGAGGGGTGTCGTTTCCTGCCCCGGTGCGACCGCGCCACCGAGGCCTGTGCCTCGCACCCCTTGCTCGAGAGTCCGCGGCCTCGCGACGGTGCGCTGCGTCCATCCTCTGACCGAAGGCGCCGGCGCGTGACGACGGTCGCCGAGCTCGAGAGCGTGACCAAGATCTACCGGGTCCGTGGTCAAGGCGTCCACCACGTCGCCGTGGACGACGTCTCGTTCTCCGTCGACGCCGGGGAGACGCTCGGCATCGTCGGCGAGAGCGGCAGCGGGAAGACGACCGTCGCCCGCATGCTGCTCCGCCTCGACGCGCCCGACCTCCGGTCGCGCTGACCATCAAAGGCATCGACATCTGGGCGGCGGACCACGAGACGCGAAAGCAGCTGCCACGCGCCGTGCAGGTGATCTTCCAGGACCCGTACGCGTCGCTCGACCCGCGGATGTCGGTCGGGGCGAGCATCTCCGAAGGAGCGAGACGGGTCTTCGGGCGCCAGCAGGCGACCCGCGACCTCGGCCGGCTCCTCGACATCGTCGGGCTCCCGCAGCGCTACCGGAACCTGTACCCGCGTGAGCTGTCCGGGGGACAGCGCCGACGCGTGGCGATCGCCCGGGCGCTCGCCATGCAGCCCGCGGTGCTCGTGGCCGACGAGCCCGTGAGCGCCCTCGACGTGTCGATGCAGGGTCAGGTGCTCAACTTGCTGAACGACCTTCGCGCCGAGCTCCAGCTGACGTGCGTGTTCATCAGCCACGACCTCGGCATCGTCCGCCAGTTCTGTGAGCGGGTGCTCGTCATGGAAAGGGGCAAAGTGGTCGAGGAGGGACTTCCCGAGGAGATCTTCAACTCCCCGACGCACCCGTACACGAAGAGCCTCATCGACGCCCTGCCGAGGATGTCATGGTGACCGCGACCGAGCGCCCGGCCCCGGTGGCGGTCGAGATCGGTCACGCCCACGGCGTGACCCAGGCGGTCTGCTGGCCCTGGCCGACCTCTGACCTCGCCCTGCTCGTGCTGCACGACCTCGGAGCCGACCTCGACAAGGTGCGCTGGCTCTGCGAGCGCTTCGCCGGCGCCGGGGTGCACGTGCTCAGCATCGACCTTCCCGGCCACGGCCTCAGCGAAGGTGACCTGAAGACACAAGGGCCGGAGGTGGTGGAGGCCGCCTACCGCTCGCTGTGCGAGAGCGTCCAAGGTGCCGTCGCCGTCGTCGCCAACGGCGCGAGCGCTCACCTGCTCTTGTCGACCGACCTCCCGGACCCGCCGGTCGCGGCCGCCTTCTTGGACCCGCGCCGGGACGGGTCGATCCGCGGCCACACGGTCTCGCGCTGGCTGCACGTGCCCAAGCTCGTCGTTCTCTCGGCGGGTGCCGCGAGCGAGTACGGCCAGAAGATCATCGACGACACGACGGCCTGGTGCCTGCGGGCCGACCTCGTCGGGCTCGGCGAGGACAGCGAGGACCACGAAGGCTTCGAGATCCATGTCTCGACCCTGATGCTCAAGTTCCTCCTCGAGCAGGCGGCTTTCGAGCTCTCTTCCCGCAGGATGGCCGCCTCCGGCACGGGCGGCGTCGCCGCCGGCGCCGGGGACGCCGAGGAGCCTGCGTGAACCTCCTCGCGACCTACGGGCAGATGCTCCGCGTCCGGCGTTTCGAGGAACAGCTGCTGGCACTCTTGAAGGCCGGCGAGCTCGTCGGCTCCGCCCACCTGTGCATCGGGCAGGAGGCCGTCCCCGTCGGCGCCTGCTCGGCGCTCGGGCGAGAAGACGCCGTCGTGGCCACCTACCGCGGGCACGGCTGGGCGATCGCCCGCGGGGCACCCCTCGACGCCATGTTCGCAGAGGTCCTCGGGCGGGACTCCGAGCTCTGCGGCGGCCGCGGCGGCTCGGCCTACCTCATGGCCCCGGCCTACGGCTTCCTCGGTGAGAACTCGATCGTCGGCGCGGGCGTGCCCATGGCTGTCGGGGCCGCCCTTGCCCGCAAGCTCCAGCCCGGCGACGACCGGGCGGTCGCCGTGGTGTCGATCGGCGACGGGGCCATCAACCAGGGCAACGTGCACGAGTCGTTGAACATGGCCGCGGTGCTCGGGCTCCCGCTGCTCGTCGTCGTGGAGAACAACGGCTACGCGGAGATGACGCCGGCCGACGCCCTCACCGCCGTCCCGGCGCACGTCCGCGCCGCCGCCTACGGGATCGAGGCGCTGGTCGTGGACGGCAACGACCCCGAAGCCGTGGCCGAGTCGGTCGCCCGCGCCCGGTCCGCCGTCATCGAGCTGTCCAGACCGGTCCTGATCGAGGCGATGACCCATCGACTCGTCGGCCACTACTCCGGCGACGTGCAGGCCTACCGGCCCGCGGGCGAGCTCGAGGCGGCCTGGCGCGCCGACCCGGTCGAACGGCTCCGCTTTCGCATCGGGGACGCCGCCGCCGTGGCGGGCGCACCGCCGAGGTCGAGGCGGAGGTGGCCTCGGCGCTCGAGGCGGCGCGAGCGGTGCCCTTCGCAGACACGGGCCGGGTCGGCGAGCACCTCTACGCGGCAGTGAACCGGTGAGCACGACGGAGCTGTCCTACATCCGTGCCGTGAACACGGCGCTCTCGTGGGCGCTCGAGAACTACCCCGAGGCGGTCGTCTTCGGTGAGGACGTCGCGTTGCCGAACGGGCCCTTCGGGGCCACGAAGGGGCTGCACGAGCGCTTCGGCCCCAGAGTCTTCGACACCCCGATCTCCGAGTCGGCCATGATCGGCACGGCCCTCGGGGCGGCGGTGTCGGGGCTGCGGCCGGTCGTCGAGATCATGTACGCCGATTTCCTGCTCGTGGCCATGGACCAGATCGTCAACCAGGTGGCGAACGCCCGCTATGTCTCGCGGGGCCGGTTGGTGCCGCGCCTCACGATCCGCACCCAACAAGGCGCCACCCCCGGCTCGTGCGCCCAGCACAGCCAGAGCCTGGAGGCTCTTTTTCGCCCATGTGCCCGGGCTTCGCGTGTGCCTGCCCTCGAACGCCGCCGAGGCCTACGCGATGGTACGCACCGCCGTCGCGAGCGACGACCCGGTCATGGTCTTCGAGGCTCGGCGCCTCTACCCGCTAAAGGCCCTCGTGCAGCTCGACGCGCCGCTCGAAGAGGTCGGGGGCTCCCGCGTCGTGCTCGAGGGCGACGACCTCACCGTTGCCTGCTGGGGCACGGCGGTGGGCGACGTGCTCGCCGGCCGGAGCACGCTCGAGGAGGCCGGCATCCGCCCCGAGGTCGTCGACTTGCGCTGGCTCTCGCCGCTCGACCTCGGTCCGGTGCTCGCGTCCGTGGAGCGGACGGGGCGCCTCGCCGTCGTGCACGAGGCGAACCGCACCGGAGGCTTCGGCGCCGAGGTCGTCGCCCGCGTCGCGGAAGCGGGCGGCCCGGGGGTGCCCAGCATCCGCATCGGCACCGAGGACACGAGGATCCCGGCCTCGTCGCGGTTGTCACGCGCCCTCCTCCCCACGACCGAGCGGATCGTGGCGGGGCCTGCAGGCCTTCATGGAGACCGCCGGATCGGGGGCCGGGCGCCGATGAGAACCCGTCTACAAAGGAGGCAGTCGACATGATCTGCAGGAGGCTCGAAGGGCGCTCGGTCGTCGTGACCGGCGGCGCCAGCGGCGTCGGCCGGGCGACGGCGAAGAGATTCCGGAGGAGGGTGCGTCGACGGTCTGCATCTTCGACCTCCACGCCGGCAACCTCGCCCCGGGTGGCGGGCGAGGTCCGCGAGCGGGGCGCGGAGGTGATCGAGTTCGTCGGTGACGTCACCTCGACCGCCGACTGCCAGCGCGCCGTCGAGGTGACGGTGGCTGCGGCCGGAGCCCTGGACGTGCTCGTGAGCAACGCGCCTGCGCACAGCGCGGCTTCCTTTTCTTGGAGATGTCGTTGGAGGAGTGGGAGCGTGTCTTGAAGGTCAATCTGACCGCTTCTTTCGTGCTCGGCCAGTGCGCCGCCCACGCCATGGTCGCGGCCGGCCGGGGAGGCTCGATCCTCTACACGGCGTCTGTCTCCTCGCTCGGCGCCTCGACGTCGTATGCCCACTACGGCGCCTCCAAGGCCGGGATCGTCAACCTCGCGAAGACGATGGCGCTCGAGCTCGTCGACCACAACATCCGTGTGAACACGGTCAGTCCCGGGCCGCTCGATACGCCCCAGTCGCTCGCGGTGCTCGGGAGCGAGGAGGCGATGGAGCGGGCGCGCCAGCACTGGCCGCTCGTGCCGATGGGCCGTCTCGGCCTGCCGGAGGAGATCGCCGCCGCCTTCGCCTACCTGGCCTCGCCCGACGCCGCCTATGTGACCGGGCACAACCTTGTCGTCGACGGCGGCCTCACAGCCCATGCCTATTCCATCCCGAAGGAGCTGCTCGCAGAATGAAGATCAACGACCATCTCTACCTCGTCGGTGGCGGGGACTACGGCTTCAACCTCTCCGGCCGGCTGGACGCGAACAGCTACGTCATCGACACGGGCGAGGGCCTGTGGATGATCGACGCCGGCTTCGACGGCGGCGAGCAGGTGGTCGCCAACATCGTGGCCGAGGGCCTCGAGCCGCGGGACATCACACGCCTGTTCGTCACCCACTACCACGCGGACCATGCCGGCGCCCTCGCCTACATGCGAAAGGCGCTCTCGCCCGAGCTCAAGATCGCCATCCACGCCGACGTCGCCGACGAGGTACGCGCCGGCGACGAGGAGGACAACGGGCTGCGCTGGGCGAAGAGCTTCAACTTCTACCCTTGGAGTTCGACCTCGAGCCGTGCGACGTCGATCTCGAGCTCGTGGGCGGCCAGAGCTACAGCGCCGGACGCTTCACGCTCACCGCCATCGACACGCCCGGCCACTGCCGGGGCCACATCTGCTACTTCGTGACCGGAGGTGCCGGCGGGTACCTGTTCAGCGGCGACCACGTCTTCCGGGGCGGCAAGCACATCCTGCAGAATGTAGGTGACTCGAGCGTCCAGGATACGCGAAGTCGATGAACACGCTGCTCGACTACGACTTCTCGGCTCTGTTGCCGGGTCATCTGGCCTTCTCGATGATCAACGGGCGGCGTCATGTGGAGCTCGCCGCGAGCCAGTTCAACAAGATCGGGCTGCCGGCGAACCTCCTTTGACGACACGGGAGCTCGGCACGGCCGCGGAAGCTTAGGCGCAATGAACTCGATCGGCGAGCCGCCCGCCGGGCGCGGCCTCGGCTGGCCCGGCCCCGGAGCCCGACGGCGTCTTCGCGTTGCGGGCCGGGGTGGCGCTGCTGCCCGGCCGCGGCTTTGTCGAGGACTCACCGTGCTGGTCGAGCGGCGGGTCGCCGCGGTGACCCCGGCGCGTTCCACGGCCGGAAGACCCAGGTCTCTCCCGGCGCTCTTCGACATCCAGGTTTCGTCGATGGCGCACCCTCGCGACCCTTTTGCCCGGCCTCGTCGACAGCCACGTCCACCTCTCCTTCAGCGGGGGACCGGACCCGGTCGCTGACGTCGTCAGCGTCTCCGACGTCGAGCTCGGCGTGCTGGCCTATCGCAACTCGCGGTCGCCCTTGCCCGGGGTGTGACGACGCGTCGACTGCGGCGCCCGGGGCGGCGTCGTGATCAAGTTGCGCGACCTGCTCGAAGGCGCCCTACCGGTCCACGCGTGCTCGCCGGGGGAGCTCCGATCACGACCACGGCCGGGCATTGCGCCTGGCTCGGGGCCTGTGCCGACTCCCTCGACGAGGTCATCGGGAGGCGAGCGCCGGTCGGCGCCGGGGCCGACTTCCTGAAGGTCATGCTGACCGGGGGCAACCTCACCCCGGGCAGCAACCCCTCGATGCTGCAGTACCCGCCCGAGGTGGTGCTGCGCTGGCAGCCGAGGCCCGCCGCCTCAACAGGGTGCTCGTCGCCCACGCGCACTGCGAGGAGGCCGTCGCCCTCGCCGCCCGGGCGGGGATAGGCGTCGTCGCCCACGGGACGTGCCGTCCGACGGACGGGACCGCCATCAGCGACGAGACCCTGCAGGGCCTTTTAGCCGCGGGCACGCCGTCGACGCGACGATCACGGTCGGCATGCTCGGTGACCCGGGCAGGCCCCGGCCGGCGGGGGCGCCCGGGCGCGGGTGCGCATGGAGATGCTGCCGGTCTTCAAGTCGATGCACCGGGCGGGCGTCCCGCTCCTCGCCGGTACCGACGGGGGCGTGACGAGCGTCGGGCACGGCGGCGTCGCCCACGCCGTGCTGGCTCTGCATCGCGAGGTCGGCCTCGACCTTGTCGACGCGCTCTGGGCGGGCACGCGCGACCCGGCGGCAGCCTTCGGGCTGGCGGAGACGACCGGGTCGCTCTCCCTGGGCTCTCGGCCGATCTGGTCCTCCTCGACGGCGACGTCGCGCCGAGCCGGACCTGCTGCTGGCGCCGGCGGCCGTGTGGAGCCGGGGCCGCCTCGCGGCCACCGCCGGCTCGCTTTCGATCTGAGAACGCCGAAACTGGAGGCAGAGATGCAGAGATTTGAGTACCGCTTCACCAAGCTCGACCCGATCGGGGGCGACCACATCGACCCTCCGAGCGTGGCGGTCTACGAGACACTGCTCAAAAAGGGTGCCGACGAGCAGCCCGAGCCCGGGCTGGCCTCCGCCTGGTCGGATCTCGCCGGACGGTCTCCGCTGGCGTCTCGAGCTTCGCGAAGGGGCGAGTTCCATTCGGGTGATGCCTGCGACGCCCCCGGCGGTCGTCGCCGCCCTCGAGCGCTGCCGGTGGGGGGACGGGCTCTCCAGCGCCAGCTCTGGTACTGGGACCCCGTCGATCGCGTAAGCGCCGTGGTGAGGGCACCGTGGAGGTGACGCTGCACTATCCCTACTCGCGACTTCCGACGCTTTTGTGGGGGACCCACACCGCCATCTGCAACGTCGCCCGGCGGGCCGAGCTAGGGGACGGCTACGGGTGTCGAGATGGCGGACGGCACCGGGCCGTACACGTTAGCACCTACGCCCCCGATCTGGTCGTCGCCCACCGGGCGACGACCCGGGGGCGGCGCCCGTCAGCTCGCTTCGGCTCCCCGACGAGATCAGCTGGGTGTCGGTGCCGGACGAGGCGGGGCGGCGAGGCGGCCTGGGCGGGACGAGTCGACGTGGTCCGCGCCATGGACGCGACTGGCTGCCCCCGGGCGGGTGGCGCTTTCTCGAACAGCCCGAGATCTACAGTTCTACCTCGCCTTGAGCTTCGACAGTTCCCTCGGCTTTGCCGACTTGCAGCTCCGGCGGGCATCGAGGCGTTTGTGGACCGCGAGCGTCTCGTCGCCGCCGCGCTCGGTGGCCACGGCGACGGGCGCCGCTCTCCGGTGCCCGGCGGGCACCCCCATGCCGCCGCCTTCGACGCCGGGGGCGCCCCGAGGATGTCGAGACCGGAGGCCGAGCAGGTGCTCGACTCTCTCGGTTGGGCGCGTTCGCGCGGGACCACAAGGACGAGAAACGGCACGGAGCTGGCATTCGAGTGCCTCACCCAGGACACCGAGGTGTTCCGGCGCATCGCCGGCGCGCTGACGCGCCAGCTCGCACAGGCCGGGGCGGCGGTGCGGTTCCGCTTCGAGCAGCCTTTCGAGCCCTTCTACCGCGCCTGTGAGGCCCACCCAGAGGCGATCTTGTCGAAGTGGCTCTGGCCCGACGCCATCGAAGCCGTGATGGGCTTCTCGCAGTCCTCGTGCGCGGCCGACTCCGGGGGCAATTGGCAAGGAGCGCAGCTTCCCGAGTCGACGCCGCCTTCGAGGAGTTCCTCCGCGCCGGACCGGAGGACGAGCTCCAGGCGGCGAGCCGCAAGGTGCAGGAGGTGTTCATGTCCGAGCTGCCCTACATCCCCCTCTGCGCACCGATGGAGACCTACGCCGTCGCCCCCGGGATCGAAGGCTTCGCGCCGCTCGAGGGGACGCTTTACCCCTACTACGACTCGATAGCGTCCCCGCGTGGCTGAAGCCAACGTCTACTGCGTGATGCTGTCGAGGCGCGTCGAGCTCACGCGCGAGCAGTTCCTCGAGGCGTGGCTCGGTGAGCACCGCCGCCTGATAGGAGAGCTGCCGGGCCTCGTCGAGGCGCGCCAGTTCCCGGCCAGCGACCCCGAGTCGGCCGGGTGCGACGGAGTCGGCCTGCTCATGTTCGCGAGCGCCGCCGACCTCGTCAGCTCGCTCGGCTCGGACGCCGCCAAGGCGCTTCGCGCCCACACGGCCACCTTCGCCGACTCGGACAAGGCGCGCCGCTTCCTGCTCGGGGAGCCGTGAGCGCGGTGCCCGATCGCTCACGGCCGAATGACGCCGGCGACGGCCTCCCGTACGCCTACTTCGACCGGTGGACCGCCCGGCCCGGCGAGCGGCTCTCGCTCTATGTGAGCAGCGGGACGGCCTTCGAGACGAGCGTCGTCCGGATCGTCCAGGCCGATGCCGGTCCCCGCGGCCCCGGGCGCAGGCACGAGCCGCAGGACTGGTACGGCACGGCCGCGCACGAGGCCCGGGTGCAGACCGTCGAGCCCGGCTCCTGGGCCGAGTCCGGGCGGCTGGACATGCTCGCCGGGGCCGCCAGCATCGAGCTCGAGATCGTCTTTCGCCCGAGCCTCATCGACGGCGTCACAGCTCAGCTCGTCGCCGGGCTCTCGAGCCTGACCGGCGGCTGCGCAGTGGCGATCGCCCTCGACGCGAGGGGATGGCCGGAGCTGCACCTCGGGTCCGAGGGCTCCCTGCGCAAACTGGTCCCCCCGGGACCAGGACCGCTTCGCGCCGGCCGCTGGTACCGCGCCCGGGCGGCACTCGACATCGAGCGGTCCTCGGCCGAGCTCTCGGTGCTGAGCGCCACGCCCGCCCCGGGCGGGGACCAACGTTTCGACCTGAGCGTGGCGCTGAGCAGCGCCGAGCTGGAGCACCTCGCCGGCAACGGCGCCCCCGACCACCTCGTGCTCGCGGCGGCGCGACACGCCGGCACCGGGGTGGGCGCCGACCCGCCCGCCGGCTCCGGCGCCGCCCGCCCGCCCGGCTCCTTCAACGGCAAGCTCGAGGCGCCGGTCGTCTCCGGCTGGCGGGAGGTGACGAAGACCGGCCGCCGTCATTTCCGCTACGCCTGGCGGCTCGGGCAGGGCGCGCACAGCTCCGAGATCCCGGACACGAGCACCGAGCAGGTGCCGCTCCGGCTCGTCAACGCCCCGGCCGCCGCCGTCACGGGTCACAGCTTCGACGGGACGGTCCTCGACTTCACCAAGGCGCCCGACCACTACGACGCGCTCGCCTTTCACGACGACGACCTCGAGGACGCCGGTTGGTCGCCGACGTGCGACGCTCGAGCTCCCCGGCTCGCTTCGAAGCGGCGTCTATGCCGTCGTCGTCTCGAACGCCTCCGGGTCGCGCCATGTGCCGTTCTTCGTCGTGCCCGGCCCCGGCCAGCGCCGGGCGAAGATAGCCGTGCTCATGGCGAGCTTCACCTATCTCGCCTATGCCAACGAGCACGTGCGCGAGGAGGTGGGGCACTTCGAGGGCGTGCCGAACGTGCCCTCGCCGCAGGATCTGGAGATGGCCGAGCACCGCGAATTCGGGCTCTCCCTCTACGACCACCACCGGGACGGGACCGGTGTCTGCTACTCGTCGACGCGCCGGCCGGTGATCAACTTCGACCCGACGTACCGTTTCTGGCTCTTCGACGGCCCGGTCCACCTCGGCGAGGACATCTACCTGATCGACTGGCTCGAGCGGCTCGGCTACGAGTACGACGTCCTCACCGACCACGAGCTCGACGCCGAGGGCGCCCGAGCCCTCGCGGACTACCGGGTCGTCATCACCGGCAGTCATCCGGAGTACGTGAGCCTGAGCATCCTCGACGCCCTCGAGGGTCACGTCCACCTCGGAGGGCGGCTCATGTACCTCGGCGGGAACGGGCACTACTGGGTCACCTCCGTCGATCCCCGCCGGCCGCACCTGATCGAGATCAGGCGGGGCAATTCGGGCGGCCGCACCTGGGAGAGCGCCCCGGGCGAGGGCTATCACTCGACCACCGGTGAGCCCGGGGGCCTCTGGCGCCACCGCGGGCGCCCGCCGAACCGTCTCCTCGGGGTCGGATTCTCGCGCGCAGGGCGCTGACGCCCGGGCACCGGGCTACAAGAAGGTGCTCAGCGACTCCTCGGAGGACGAGTGGGGCTTCGTGTTCGAGGGCGTCGCCGACACCGGCTCGATCGGCGAGCTCGGCCTTCTCCTCGGCGGGGCCGCGGGCAACGAGGTCGACAGGGCCGACGTCACCCGGGGCACCCCGTCGGAGACGGTCGTCCTCGCGACCTCGAAGGGCCACAGCGACGCCTACCAGCTGGCGGTCGAGGACATCCTGCTCGGCGAGCCCGGCCAGGGCGGGACCGAGCAGCCGTTGGTCCGGGCGGACATGGTCATGGTCCCCTATGCGAGCGGTGGGCGGGTCTTCTCCGTCGGGGCGATCACCTGGCTCGGGTCGCTGGCCTACAACAACTACGACAACGACGTGGCCAGGATCACGCGGAACGTCCTCGACAACTTCGTCGCGGAGTGAGGCCCCGGGCTCAGCCGAGCGTGCGGCGGAGCACGTTCGTGCAGATCCGTGCCAGGTCCGTCGTCTCGCCGGAGAACTCCGGCAGGCACCCGCTCGCGGCGATGGAACCGAGGGAGAAGACGAGCCCGCCCGCCGGCGTCTCGCGGATCGTCATGTCGCAGCGCACGAGCGGGTCGGGCGCCCGCCCGGGACCGTCCTCGAAGGAACGGAAGAAATTGCCCCCGGAGGTGCCGCCGTCGCCAGCACGGTGCAACCTTGCGGGGCAAGTGCCGGCTCATGTCGGTCGAACTCGAAAGCCACGGCGCCGCCCATGTTCAAGCCCGCGGTGCCGATGACTTCGGACTCCACGCCTTCGAAGACCCACGCGTAAGCCTCCCCGTAGGAGATCTCGGTCCGCTCGTAGGCGACGGCCTCGTCCCACCCGAACCCCGAGAAGCCGACCCCCAGCACCCGGTCGGGCGGCCGCCCGCTCCCGCCCCACGTCCCTCCCGGCTGCGGGTCGAACACGTGCACGTCCTCTCCGAAGGGCGCGGCCGTGGTCTGCGAGCCCTGCCGCCGGCGGACCTCGAGCAGGTGCGGGCGCGAGGGGTGCACCGAGGTGACCCAGTAGAGGCCGTTGCCTCCCAGGTACATAACGCTGCCGCCCCGGCCGAGGAAGGCCTCCAGGGTGTCGAGCATCGATCGGGTCCAGTACTCCGGATGCGCGGAGAGGACGAGCGTGCGGCAACCGGAGAGGGCACCGGCGCCCCCGAGGTGCAGGTCCTCGTCGGTGATGACGCCGAATTCGGCGCCGGATCGCTCCAGCCAGTAATTGACGTAGAGGTCGGCCATCAAAAGGTGCGTCGCACTTGCCGTCGGGCCCTGCTCCTCGCCGAGGAAGCTGTCGACCCCGTCGACCTCGACGCGTGCCCCGGGCTCGAGCGCCGGCGCCGGCTTCAGCCTCGTGCTGACATAGACGGGCGACCCGTCCCGGTGGAGGGCGTAGTGGGACAGGCCCGGGTACTGCGAGGGATCCCGCCCGAGGTTGGCATAGGCCTGCCAGGTGTAGGTGGGAACGAGCAGTCGTACCCGCGGCTCGTCGAGGGGCGTGACGACGAAGGCGAGCCGCACCTCTTCGTCACCTGCCACCGCCTGCAGGGCGTAGATGCCGCTCGGGGCGTCGGGCGGGACGGTGATGTCGTGGGTGTCGGGCCAGCGGCAGTCCTCGAGGTCGTCGCCGTGAAGATGGACCGCCTCGAAGGGAGGCCCTGCCGGGGGGTGCTCCTCGCCCGCCGATCCGTCAGCCGAGGGCGGCCCGAGGACGCCGAGGCTCGGGCCTCCGGCGAGATGCCCGTCGAGGCCGTGGCCCGAGAGGTCGACGACGCGGTCCAGGTCGTCCGGGGCACCGAAGCCCCAACGACCCGCGACCCCGGCGTCGCCGACGGCGCGCTCGGCGCCGAAGTTCATCACGTCCATGAGAAAGACGGCGTCCGGCACGTCCGCCAGCAGCAGCGGCCGGGCGATCCTGCCGTCGAAGGACCCCTCCGGCTCGCCGTCGGTGCCGAACCTGGCGCCGAGGAGGAGCGGGCTCGAAGGCACCGGCAGGATCCGCGCGGGCAGATTACGGCTCAGCTGGTAAGGCCCGCCCGTGCGTCCGATGACTCCCCAGGCGATCGTCAGGTCCTCGCCGACCGAGACAGCGACGAAGCACCACTGGCGTTCGTGCAGCTCGTGGGGCGACTCGAGGATCACCCCGTTCCGGGGTGAGGAGACCCTGAGCCGCCTGCCCTCTATGGCGAGCGTCGGCGGGGCCTTCGGCCGTCATCCAGGAGGCGACGGCACCGTCACCGTCGAGCCGGGTCGCAAGCACCCAGGCGAGCAGGCAGAACTCGTCATGGCATGACCCGAACGCCCGCGGGACGACGGCGAACGACCCTTGCCTGGTCGCCCTTTCCGCGACCGGCTGCAGCGGCGTCAGGCTCCATGGGCACGCCTCGGCGAGGACACCCGGTCCCGCCGGGCTCGGGTCGGCGTGGGACAGGCGCAGGACGCGGACGGTAGGCGCCGGGTCCGTGCCGCTCAGTCTGGCGTGGAGGACCGAGCCGGGCGAGGCGGACCACCGGTCGAGATAGCCCCGCAGCACGAGAAGCAATGTATTGTAAAATGACACCGAGAACAAGCGTTTGTTGAGAGTCTCAGGCGAACCCGCGTCATCGGCCGCCATGGGGAGGAGACGGAGTTGACCGAGCGCGCGCCGCAGACGGCAGTGCCTCCCGTAGCGCTGCTCGGTCGGGCCAGAGCACGAGCACCCTCGTCGCGGTGGCGCAGACGGCCGGGGTGGACCCGTCGACGGTCTCGCGGGTGCTGCGCAACGACCCCGCCGTCCGGGTCCGGCCGGCGACGCGCGAGAGGATCATCGCCGCCGCGGCCACTCTCGGGTACGTGCCGAACGTCAATGCCCGCAGCCTCGTGCTGCGGCGGACGATGACGATCGGCCTCATCATCCCGAGCGCCTCCAACGTCGTCTACGACCAGATCATCAAGGGGGCCGAGTCCGCCGCCCGCGCGGCGGGCTATGTCCTGTTGCTCACGGAGTCATCCGACTTCGGAGAGGTCGAGGCCGCCTACCGCGAGCTGGTGCTGGGAGGGCGCGTCGACGGGCTGCTCATCGGGAGCGGGAATCTCAACGACTCCCTGCCCGACGTGGTCTTCGAGCGGTCCGGGCAATTGCGTCGTGCTCAACCGTCTCATCCGCGGGCCGATCCCGAGTGTGATCGAGGACGACGAACGCGGCATGAGCCTCGCCGTGGCCCGGCTCGTGGCGCTGGGCCACACCCGTATCGCCTGCCTTGCCGGACCGGTCGACGTCGACACGGCGACGAGGCGCCTGGCCGGGTACAAGGAGGCCATGAAGGAGGCCCGCCTGTCGGTCGGAGCGCGCGACGTGGAGCGGGCGGCCTTCAGTGAAGCCGGGGGATACGAGGCGATGCGTCGTCTCCTCGGCGCGCCCGACCCACCGACGGCAGTGGCCGTGAGCAGTGTCATCGCGGCCGTGGGGGCCCTGGCGGCCTGCCATGACGCCGAAGTCGCCGTGCCGGACGACCTCTCGATGATCGCCTTCCACGATGCAGCCATCGCCGGGTATCTGTCCCCGCCCCTGGCCACCGTCTGGATGCCTCTGTTCGAGCTGGGGGAAGCGGCCACGAGGCTCCTCGTCGACATCATCAACGGAAAGAGCCCCGCCTCCTTGCAGCGCGTGCAGTCGCCGGAGCCCAGGCTGATCGAGCGCAAGTCACTGGCGCCGCCGCGGCCCGGGCACGCCCCGGTCATGGCACGCCCCGCCGCCCGTAGCGCCAAGGTCCGTGGCGCCACGATGGGCTGAGACCGGTCCCATGCCCGACGCGAACATCCTGGCCCCGTTCGAGTACGACCTCTTCTCGGAGGCCATGCAGGAGGACCCCTACCCGGTCTACGAGTGGCTGCACTCGCAGGCGCCCGTCTACCGCAACGAGAGACGGGACTACTACGCCCTGGCCCGCTTCGAGGACGTGGCGGCGGCGCTTCGCGACTGGAAGCGCTTCTCGAGCTCGGCCGGAGTGCGTCCCGACGACCTGCTCGAGCTGCAAGGTCCGTCGATCATCGCCATGGTCCCGCCCCGCCACCGCGAGCTCCGCCAGCTCGTCCAGCCGGCCTTCCTTGCCCAGGAGATCGCCCGCCTCGAGCCCTTCGTGGAGCGCCAGGCCTCGGCGCTTCTCGACGCGAGCCAGCACGACGGCGCCTTCGACGTCGTGGAGAGGTTCGGTCGCAGGCTCCCGGTGAGCGTGATCTGCGAGCTGATGGGCTTGCCACCCGAGGACGGGGAGATGCTGAAGAACTGGGCCGACGAGATCGTCGAGACCAGCGCCGTGGACGGCACCACCTCCGACTCGGCGCGAGGCGCGGGCGAGCGGCTGCGCGCCTATTTCACCGCCCAGCTCGAGGACCGCCGTCGCCGGCAGGGCGACGATCTCGTCAGTCGTCTCCTCGAAGCGGCGGTGCCGGGCGATCCCCGCGCGCAGGCCGAGGCGGTCGGCATGTGCAACCTGCTCTTCGAGGCCGGCAATTCGACGACCAGCAGCCTGATCAGCAACAGCCTTTGCGCGCTCGCCGCCAACCCCGGGCAGCGGGCCTGGATCATCGCCCACCCCGAGTCCTGGACGGGGGCGATCGAGGAGCTGCTCCGGTACGACTCGCCCGTCCAGAACATGTCCCGCACGCTGACCGAACCGCTCGAGCTGCATGGGGTGCGCATCCCGGCCGGGGCAACGGTCGTCCTCGTCATCGGCGCGGCGAACCGCGACCCGCGCGTGTGGGATGCCCCGAACGAGCTGCGGCTCGACCGCGAGCCGCAGCGCAACCTTGCCTTCGGCGCCGGGCTTCATCACTGCGTCGGGGCCCCCCTTGCCCGCCTCGAAGGCCGTGTCGCCCTCCGCCTGCTGCTGTCGAGGATGCCGGACTACGAGATCGTGGCCTCCGAGCGCGTGCACGACATCAACCTGCACATGCACCGGCGGCTCGTCGTGCGGCCCGCCCGCCCCTAGCCGAAGTCGACGACGGGAAGGAAGAGCGAGTGCCGGTCGTCTCCTTGATGGACATCCTCGATCGGGCGTTCGAGGCTCGCTACGGCGTAGCCGCCTTCAACGTCGTCAACGACCTGACCTTGGAGGCTGTGCTTGCCACGGCCGTCGAGCTGCGGTCCCCTGTCATCGTCCAGACCTCGGTGAAGACGGTCCGCTCCATCGGCAGCCGGGTCCTGTTCTCGATGTGGCGTGAGATGACGGCCGGGATCGAGGTCCCGGTCAGCCTGCACCTCGACCACTGCCCGGACCGCTCCGTCATCACCGAATGCCTGAAGACGGGCTGGAACTCGGTGCTGTTCGACGGCTCGCGGTTGCCGGTCGAGGAGAACAGACGCCAGACGGCCGAGGTCGTGGTCGAAGCGCGTTCTTACGGGGCGCATGTCGAAGGCGAGATCGAGCCGATCACCGGTGTCGAGGATGGCGTCGGCTCCGACGAGGACGCCGGCCAGGAGTCACTCGCCGTCGCCCTCGAGTTCATCCGCTCGACCGGGATCGACGTCTTCGCCCCCGCCATCGGCAACGCGCACGGCATGTACAAAAAGACGCCTGCTCTCGACATGCAACGAGTGAGCGACATCGTCGCCGCCGAGCCGTTGCCGATCGCCCTCCATGGTGGCACCGGCATGTCAGATGAGCAGTTCCGCGACCTCATCAGCCGAGGCTGCGCCAAGATCAACATCTCCACGGCGCTGAAGATGGCCTACATGCGCTCGAACCTCGTTCACCTTGAAAAGGCGCAGGCGACTGACAAATGGGACCCGCCGTCGCTGTTCAAGGACGTGCGGACGGCGGTGATGCAGATGGCGTCCGACCACATCGGCCGCTTCGGGAGTACGGACCGGGCCTGGTGACGGCGCTCATCTTCGACTGCGACGGCGTGCTGTCGGACACCGAGCGTTACGGGCATCTTCCCGCGTTCAACCAGACCTTCGCCGAGCTCGGCCTGCCCGTGCACTGGAGCGAGGAGGAGTACGCGGACAAGCTCCTCATCGGGGGCGGCAAGGAGCGCATGGCGAGCCTGCTCACGCCCGAACTCGTCGCCCGAGCCGGGCTCCCCGAGGACCCCGACAGCCAGCAGGAGCTGTTGCGTACCTGGCACAAGCGCAAGACGGCGATCTACACGGACCTGGTGACAAAAGGCCGACTTCCCGGCCGTCCAGGCATTGCAAGGATCGTCGGCGAGGCGCTCGCAGCAGGATGGCTGCTCGCCGTGGCCTCGACGTCGGCCGAGCCGTCGGTGCTCGCCATCTTGGAGCACGTCGTCGGCCCGGCCCAGGCGGCGCGGTTCTCCCTGGTGCTCGCCGGCGACGTCGTGGCGCACAAGAAGCCCGCCCCTGACATCTACGAACTGGCGATGGCGCGCCTCGGCGAGGACCCGCTGCGGACGCTCGTCGTCGAGGACTCGCGAAACGGCCTCGTGGCGGCGACCGGCGCCGGCCTGCGCTGCCTGATCACCGTCAACGGCTACACCCTTGCGGAGGACTTCTCGGAGGCCGCCATGGTCGTGAGCTCTCTCGGAGAACTCGGGGGGGAGGCGACGACGGTGCTGGCGAACAACACCGTCGCCGCTCCGGGCGCCTGGATCAGCCTGGAAGACCTGGAGGCCTGTATGGGCCGGGCAATGCCGTGACGAGCACGGACGGACCAATGTCGGGGAGAAGAACATGAGCGCAAGCGTGGACGACGTCGCCTTCGTCGTCGAGACGATGGCCCGAACGGCCGTGGAGAACGAGGGCTACTTCGGCGATCTCGACGCCATCGTCGGGGACGGGGACTTCGGCTACTCGATGGCGCGGGGTTTCGAGGTCGTGCTCGAGTCCGTCGGCGACACCGACCGCACCAGCGTGGGCAGCCTTTTGAAGGCCGTGGCCATGATGATCACCGGACGGATGGGGGGCACTTCCGGGCCCCTCTGGGGAACGGCCTTCTTGCGTGCCGCCGTCGTCGCGGGCGACAGGACCACGCTCGAGCCCGTCGACGTCCTCGCCATGCTCCGGGCGGCGATCGAGGGGATCAAGCAACGCGGAAAGGCAGAGCTCGGGGACAAGACGCTCCTCGACGCCCTCGAGCCCGCTGTCGACAAGCTGGAGGAGGTGCTCTCGGCGGGCGGCGCCCCGCTGCAGGCGCTGCAGGCGGCGGCGGCCGTCGCCGGGAGCTCGGCCGACAAGACACGGGAGATGCTGGCGAAGAAGGGCCGCGCCTCGTATTCGGGCGAACGCAGCATCGGCACCCTGGACGCCGGCGCGGTCGCGGTGGCGCTCATGTTCGACCAGATCGCCGTCGAAGTGGGGTTCCCGCGCAGACTCGGTACACAGCCACCCGGATGACGGCACCTGGCTTACAGATATGACGGCTTAGATATGCACGGCTCACGCCACCTATGACGACTGCCTTACGAGATATGGAGGTTATGGGATGAAGAAGTTCGTGAACGACCCGAAGCAGTTCGTGCCGGAGATGTTGCGGGGCATCGCCCTGGCGAACCCGGCCACTCTCCGCTACGTTCCGGAGTTCAACCTGATCATGCGAGCCGACGCCCCGCGCGACGACAAGGTGTCGGTCATCCAGGGATCAGGATCCGGCCACGAACCGGCGCACGTGATGATCGTCGGCAAGGGCATGCTGGACGCCGCCTGCCCGGGCGACGTGTTCGCCGCCCCGCCGGTGGACTACGTGCTCGAGACGAGCAAGCTGCTCCGGTCCGAAAAGGGCGTGCTCCATATCGTCAACAACTACACGGGCGACGGCATGGCCTTCGACATGGGACGCGAGCTGGCAGAAGCCGAAGGCATCAACGTTGCCACGATCGTCGTCAACGATGACGTCGCCGTCCAGGACTCCACCTACACGATCGGGCGGCGGGGGGTGGCGGGGAACTTCTTCGTCATCAAGGCGGTCGGGGCGGCCGCGGAGGCCGGCGCCGGTCTCGTCGAGCTCGTCGCCCTCGGCGAGCGGGTCAACTCCGTCACGCGCACCATGGGCATGGCGCTGACCTCGTGCACGCCGCCCGCGAAGGGCTCGCCCCTTTTCGAGCTCGGGGACGACGAGATGGAGATGGGGGTCGGGATCCACGGTGAGCCAGGCCGGAGCCGGGAGAAGCTGGCGAGCGCCAACGAGATCGTCGACGCCCTTGTCGAAGCTGTCGTCACCGACCTGCCCTACGGCCGGGGAGACAAGGTCGCGCTCATGATCAACGGTCTCGGCGGCACGCCCATCAGCGAGCTCTACCTCCTCTACGGCCGAGCTCACGACCAGCTGCAGGCACGCGGGATCGAGATCGCCAGGAGCTATGTCGGGGAGTACTGCACCTCGCTCGACATGGCGGGTTGCTCCGTGACGCTCGTGCGCCTCGACGACGAGCTCGTCTCGCTCCTCGACAGGCCCGCGGAAGTCGCCATCAGAATCTTCTGATGAGGCTTGCCCCGTTCGCGTCCCGCTACGCGGGCGACGCCATGGTCTGCGCCATCGACCATCTCGCCGCCGGGGCGGGCGTCGCCGTTCTCCGCGAGGGCGGGAGCGCGGCGGACGCCGCCGTCGCCGCGAGCGCCGTGCTGGCGGTCACGAACCAGCACATGTGCGGGATGGGCGGGGACCTCTTCGCGCTCGTGCAGGAGGACGGCACGGCGCCCGTCGCCCTCAACGCGAGCGGCCGGGCCGGCTCGGGCGCGGACCCGGACCGCCTGAGGAGAGAGGGCCACAGCTTCATGCCCCGCACCGGCGACATCCGCTGTGTGCCCGTGCCCGGATGCGTCGACGGCTGGCTCGCCCTCCACGTCACGCTACGGCCGGCTGCCCCTCGCCAGGGTGCTCGAGGCCGCCATGGTGTACGCCGAGGAGGGCTTTCCCGCCTCGCTCTCGCTCACCGGGGCGGCCCAGTCGGTGCAAGCGCTTCCCGGAGGCGAGGACTTCTCCGCCGCAACCCACCCTGGTGCCATCGTCCGGCGTCCCGGAGTTGCCCGGGCCCTGCGGGCGGTTGTCGCGGGCGGACGGGCCGGCTTTTACGGAGGCGAGTTCGGCGAGGGCCTCCTCCGCCTCGGCGCGGGCGAGTACGTCGGGGCCGACCTGGCCACGCCTTCGCGGACTGGGTCGAGCCGCTCTCGGTCGAGGCCTTCGGGTCACGTATCTGGACGACGCCTCCCAACTCGCAGGGTTACCTGACCCTGGCGGCCGCCTGGATCGCCGACGGGCTCGGCCTGCCAGACGACACCGACGACCCGCTCTGGGCGCACCTCGTCATCGAGGCCGCCTGCCAGGCGGCATACGACCGTACGGACGTGCTGCACGAGCACGCCGACGGCGCCCGGCTCCTCGCGCCGGAACGCCTTGCGGCACGACGTGCGGCCATCTCGCCCGAGGCGGCGTCGCTGCTGCCCGGCAGCTACGGCGCAGGCGACACGATCTACCTGTGCGCCGTGGACCGCGACCGGATGGGTGTCTCGCTGATCCAGTCGAACGCAGGCAGCTTCGGCTCTGAGCTCGCCGAGACGAGCACGGGCATCTTCCTCCAGAACAGAGGCGTGGGCTTCTCCTTGGAGCCCGGGCACCCGGCCGAGTACGGTCCGGGGCGTCGTCCGCCGCACACCCTCTCGCCCGCCCTCGTCACATCACCCGACCACAGCCTCCAGGCCGTGATCGGCACCATGGGAGGCGACGCCCAGCCACAGATCCTCCTGCAGCTGCTCTGCCGGATCCTGCACTCGGGGGAGGCCGTCGGCGAGGCGATGGCGGCACCGCGCCGGGTCCTGTCCAACGCGTGGGACCCGGGCGGCTTTCGGACCTGGTGCGCCGGTCGTGAGATCCACGTCGAGCTCGAGCCGACCGCACCGGAGCGGTGGCCCGCGGGACTACGCGGGCGCGGGCACTCCGTCGTGCGGCACGGGGACTTCGGTCTCGGTACCGGCCACGCCCATGTGATCGCCTGCCGCGACGGCTACCTAGAAGGCGCGAGCGACCCGAGGGCTCTCGAGGGTGCCGCTGCCGGTTACTGAGCGACGTCTCGTCGTGGGTGGCGCCGGGCGGTCCGGCGTGAGGTCGCCTCAGGCGCTCGGGGAGGGCCGGACGACGCGCTCGACGGCGGCGGACACGGCCGGGACGACGCCCGGATTGAAGACCGTGGGAACGATGTAGACGGGCGACAGCTCGCCCGGGGTGACGACATCGGCGATCGCCCGGCCCGCGGCGATCTCGACGGCCTCGGTGACGTGCTTCGCGCCGACGTCGAGCAGGCCCCTGAAGATGCCGGGGAACGCAAGCACGTTGTTGATCTGGTTCGGCTCGTCGCTCCTCCCGGTCGCAACGATGGCGGCATAACGCCGGGCGAGAACGGGGTCGACCTCGGGGTCCGGGTTGGCGAGGGCGAACACGATCGAGTCGGGTGCCATGGCCTGCAGGTGCTCCTCGCGCACGAGGTTCGGCCCGGAGACTCCGACCAGGACGTCCGCGCCGGCCATGGCGTCCGCGAGGCTCCCGCTTCTCTTCTCCGAGTTGGTGTGCGCGGCCAGCCAGCGGCGGGGCCCGTCGAGGCTGTCGTCGTGCTCGGACAAGATCCCGCGCCTGTTGACGCCGATGACGTCGCCGACGCCTTCGGCCAGGAGCAGCTTGGTGATGGCCACGCCGGCGGCGCCCACACCGAGCACGACCACCCGGATGTCCTGCATCTTCTTCCCGACGACCCTCAGGGCGTTCAAGAGGGCGGCGAACACCACAGTGGCGGTCCCGTGCTGGTCGTCGTGGAACACGGGGATGTCGAGCGCCTCGCGGAGCCGGGACTCCACCTCGAAGCAACGTGGCGCCGAGATGTCCTCGAGGTTGATCCCCCCGTAGACCGGGGAGATGCACTCGACGATCCGTACGATCTCGTCGACGTCCTGTGTCGCCAGGCACACCGGCCAGGCGTCGACCCCTGCGAAGCGCTTGAAGAGCAACGCCTTGCCCTCCATCACCGGCAGCGCCGCGGCCGGTCCGATGTTGCCGAGGCCGAGAACCGCCGAGCCGTCGGTCACGACCGCGACGGTGTTGCGCTTGATCGTCAGGTTCCTGGCCACCGTCGGGTCCTTGGCGATCGCCATCGAGATACGGGCCACTCCGGGCGTGTAGGCCATGGAGAGGTCGTCGCGGGTCTTCAGGGAGACCTTCGGCTCGACCGAGATCGTCCCTCCGAGATGGAGGAGGAACGTCCTGTCGCTCATGGCCAGGACGTGGGCGCCCTCCACCGCCTCGACGGCAGTCCGCAGCAGGGCGGAGTGCTCGTCGTTGACCGCGTTGCACGTCAGGTCGATGATCATGCGGCTCTCGTTCGGCTCGACGACGTCGAGCGCCGTCACGGCCCCGCCGGCGTCACCCACGGCCGTGGTGATGGCGCCGATGCCCGCGGCATGCTCGAGCTCGACGCGCATGGTCACCGAATATGACGCACTGGGAACGCTCATGGCCCCGGGACCTCTGTACCGTGCATGGAAGCCCTGCTGCTCCTCACCCTCGTCGTGGCCGGGAGGCCGGTGACGCAACGAGTTTCCATGCTACTGAGCCGCCACTGACTCAGCGGCGACATGGGAATGTAGGGTTTCGGCATGTTGCGTCCTGAAAACTGGACCAGACACCTCGCGGTCGTGGCCCGTTTCTCGCCGGGGCTGTGGATCCCGGCAGCATGAGAGCCGTCGTCTACAGCGCCCCGCGGCAGTTCGAAGTGCGGACGGTTCCCACGCCGGAGCCGGGCGCGGGGCAGGTACGTCTCGCCGTCGAGCTCGCCGGAATGTGCGGAACGGATCTCCACATCCACGCGGGAGGCTTCTTCTCGAAGTACCCGCTGACGCCGGGCCATGAGATCGTCGGGCGTGTCGACTCGCTCGGCGACGGCGTCGAGGGCCTGACGGTCGGGCAACGCGTGGTAGCCGACAACACGGTTCTCTGCGGGCACTGCCCGGCGTGTCGCCGCGACCGGCCGCTGTTCTGCAGCAACTTCTACTCGCTCGGCGTGAACGGGCCGGGAGCATTCGCGCAGTACGTCGTCGTCGGCGCATCCAAGTGCTTCCCCGCCGACGACATGAGTCTCGCTACCGCGGTGATGACCGAGCCCACGGCGTGTGCCGTCCACGGCATGGACGTGGTCGACCTACGACCGGGCTCCGACGTACTCGTCTTCGGGGCGGGCCCGACGGGGCTCGTCTCGCGCAGCTGCTCGCCCACGGCGGGCGCGGCGCGGGTGACCGTCGCCGCGCCGACCGGGTTCAAGCTGGCCCTGGCCCGGGACTTCGGGATCGACAAGACGGTGCAGATGGACCGGGGCGATCCGGGCGCCTCGTCCTCGGTGCTGCGCGACAACGCCCCGGAAGGCTATGACGTGGTCGTGGAGGCCACCGGTGCGGTCGCCGTTGCGGAGATGTGCGTACCGCTGACAAAAGACGGGGGCACCGTGCTCATCTACGGCATGGCCGACGCCGCGGACATCCTGCCGGTCCACCCCTACGAGGTGTTCCGCCGGGAGCTCTCGGTGAAGGGCTCCTTCGCGCAGACCCACTGCTTCGACAGGGCTCTCGCTGTCCTCCGCTCGGGCCGGGTACGGACCGAGGGCATCATCACCCACGAGTTTCCCCTCGAGGAGTACGGCCGCGCCCTGGAGGCGTCGCGATCCGACCCTTCCTGCATGAAGGCGGCGATCGTTCCTTGAGCGGCGAGCGGTAGCCCGGTCGGAAGGAGACAAAGGTTGGCACGATACGGCGGCATCGAGCTCGGCGGAACCAAGTGCGTCTGCGCGGTCGGCGACGGTTCGGACGGGGCCTGGGCAGACACGGTGATACCGACGACGGATCCCGAGACGACGATCGGGGCGGCGGTCGACTGGTTCCGAGACGCCCAGGCAGGCTCCGGACCGCTGGCGTCGTTCGGCATAGCGAGCTTCGGTCCCCTC
>CAWDPZ010000027.1:0-21684 GCA_963804265.1 uncultured Acidimicrobiaceae bacterium | reverse complement strand
CCGGGCCGTCGACAGGCTTAAGCCCGGTACCGGACGCGCCTGCAGATGTGGTCGGCAATCGCGAAAGATGCCGTGGCGGCGGGAGAAGGAGCGTTGCGGACGTGCAGGACCCCGTCTCGGGCCTCGAGCCAGAAGTGGTCCACCGACCTCCCCGTCGCGCCTCATGGCCTGGGCGCGGATACCTGCGACCGCCAGGCTCCAGGTCGGCAGCCGTCCAGGCAGGGGACGTACCGCTCGACGGCCGAGGCAAATCCCCGCCGGCTCATGGCGTGGCTGAGCTCTCTCGCCCCGGCACGCCAGTTCGACCACGCGAAGCGTGCGAACCCCGGCCAGCGCAGCGTCTCGCTCACGTCCTGCCAACAGAACCCCCAGCGCGCAGTAGTCCTCCACGAGAAGCCGAGAAAGGCGTTCGGGCCGACGAGCACCTCGCCGTGCACCGTCTTTGTGAGATGGATGCCGAGAAACGGGTATCGGGGATCGGGCGCCGGGTACACGAGTCCTCGTACGAGGTGCCGGGCCGAGGGCCGGAGGCGGTGGTGCTGCGAACCACGGGAAAAGCGCCGATCCGAGGTTCCACGTCAGCACCGGACCGGACCGCCAACCGGTCCGACTTGGAGCCCGGCGCAGACGATCCCGAAGTCGCAGTCGAACTCACCGGCGTGGCGGCCGCAGCTCCAGGCGCACGCACCCGTCGCTCCCGGGCAAGCGAATCACCTCGGTGCCCAGCCAGAGCCGGCCCCGGCAGCGACTCCCCCCGATGCGCCCGCCACAGCCTTGTAGTCGACGACGGCGGTGGCAGGAGAGTGGATGGCCCGTAGACGTCCACGTGGGGCTCTTTCGCGCAGCGCCGCGCCGTCCACGATCCGCAGCCCGGGACGCGGTTTTCCTGGCCGCGCTCGAACAGGGCCTTCGAGCCTTGCAGCCGGAATCTTCTACCGGGACCACGACCTTGCCGGGTTCTGCGACGGCGATGGAGTGCTCGGCGCAGAAGCTCCTCAGCAGCCCGGCGCCGGAGACACACAGCTCCGCCTTCAAGTGACCGGCGGGTAGTACAGGCCGAGTGGATCACCCGCTGTTGTGGCCGCTTTGATGGGTGCCACGGCGCCTCCCGTTCGATGACGTCGACCATCGAGGACGGGTTCGCCTGCATGAGTCTGCTGGCCACTGCCAGTCCGACGATGCCTCCGCCGATGATGGCCAGGCGTCTCATGTGCCGAAGCTCGGCCCTTTGCAGCGGGTCTTTCAAGCTCAGGTCGCGGCGTGGTTACAGTTGTTCGTGGTGAGGACGGGCCCGGGTGCTGCGGCGGGAGTCTGCAACGGGACACGGGCGTCGAGGGGATGTCATGAACGAAGATGACCAGCCGGTCAGGTCTCACAGGTCACCGGGGGACGGAGCTGGGCTCCGCCGGTCCGGCGGCGCACAGGCCGCCAAGGAGGCCACCTACCTCAGGCTCCGGTCCCTCGGCGCCGGGACCGGTGCCTCCGAGCCCGACGTGCCCGGTCACGCCCGTCGTGTGGGCGGGCCCCGATGGGTCGATGACGAGCCGGCTGCGCTCGTCTACGACTGGAACATCGACGCTGAGCTGTTCGCGGCGGTTCGAGCCGGTTCCCAGGCGCTTCGTCAGCTCCCTTCGAGGCGAGCGACGTCCTGCTCGAGATCGAGGTCTCCGGCGCGGGCACCTCGTCGGGCAGGTCGTGCCGCCGCAGGCCGCCGTCGTGGAGCTGCGCCACCGGGCCGGAACGACACCGGTCGAGACCGACGAGCTCGGCTACTTCCATGTGCCGGACATGCCGGAGGGCCCTGTGAGCTTTCGCTGCTGCCCGGTGGGCCCTGCCGGCCGCCCGGTCGCTACCGCCTGGATCACGCTTTGATGCCGGAGACGGTTGAGAGTCGTCCGAGGTGTTCCTCAGACCTGAGTCATGAGAAGCCATTGCGAGGGGGTCACTCGAGGAGGCCGAACGCGCCCTCGCTGCCGTCGTCGACCATCCGCTGCAGGCCGAGGCGGCCGCACTGAGAGTGCTCTCGGGGCGCGGCGTCGAGCCCGAGGCGGCCGCCGTCGCGCAGCACGCGGTGGGACTGTCGCCCGCGAGACCGGACGCCTGAGCGCGGCAAGACGGAGCCTGCGCCGGGCGATCGCGATCGCCGAGTCCGAGGACCTCGGAGCACGCGCCGCCGAAGCGCGCCTGAGCCTGGTCCTCGTCCTGCGCAGGACGGCTCGCCGGAGGCCGCCCTCTCCAAGCTCGAGCTGGCGGCTGCGCGGGTGCCCGGCCGACTGCGGGGGCAGATCCTCGTGCAGCGGGCCCTCGTCCACATCCGCGTCGGCCGGTTCGACGAGGCGCTGGAGGACAGCCGGCGCGCCCTCCCCCTGCTCCGTCGCGCAGGTGACCGCCTGACGAGGCGCGGCTCTACTCGAACCGCGGCATCCTCCACGCCTACCGCAACGAGCTGGGTCAGTCGGAACGGGACCTCCGCAAAGCCCTAGGCCTGTACCAGGAGCTCGGAGGCGAGATCGCCGCCGCCCAGGTGCTCACAACCTCGGGTACGTCTCGGCCTTGAAAGCGACGTCCCCGATGCCCTGAAGCGCTATGACGAGGCGGCCCTCATCTTCGGTGAACGGGGCCTCGATGCCCCGCTCTCTCGATCGACAGGGCCGAGCTGCTCTTGTCGGCGGGCTGCTCCGGAGGCTCGCGAGCACATCGAGGCCGGAGTCGCCGGCTCGAGGCCGCCGGCAACTCCTTGGACCTGGCCGAGGCGCGGTTGTTGCTCAGCCAGATCGCCCTGGCCCAGAACGACCTGCTCGCGGCCGGCTTGACGGCGCGGAGCGCGCACCGCCAGCTTCGCCGCCAGGCGAGGCCAAGGTGGGCGGCGCTGGCGCGTTTCGTCGAAGCCCAGCGGTGGTCCGCCGGCACGCCTCCGGCCCGTGTCGTCGCCGAGGCCGCCCGCTCGCCGATCTCCTCGGTCGAGAAGGATGGTCGCTTCCGAGCCTCGAGTGCCGGATCCTGGGCGCCCGCACCGCTCTGCAGGCCGGGGACCGGCCCGGAGCGCTGGCTCTGATGTCAGCCGCGGAGTCCCGGGCGAGCTCCTGGCCCGTGGCCCACCGCGGCGGCGCGCGACGGCGAGGCGCTCGGCCGTCTCGCGGCGGGGAACCGACGGGGCGCGCTGGCCGCGCTCAGCGCCGGCCTGACCTCGCCGACGATCACCGGGTGACGCTCGGAGCGACGGGCTTCGTGTCCGCACCCGACCACGGTCTCGGAGCTTGCGCGCCTTGGCTTGGACATCGCCTTCGACGCGGGGGGCGCCGAGGTGTTGCGGTGGTCCGAGAGGTGGCGCGCCGGCGCTCGGGAGCCCTCGCGTGACCCCGCCGAGGGACCGTCACCTGGCGGGGCTTCTTGCCGCCCTGCGGGACACGGTCGCTCGTCTGGAGTCCGCCTCGCTCGAGGGATCGGACACCACTCGGCTTTCCGATCGCCAGACGAGGCTCGAGACCGAGGTCCGGGACCGCAGCCGTTCGGCTGCAGGTGACTTCGCGTCGGCTGCCCGACTTCCGGACCCGGCGGAGCTGAAGCGGGCGCTCGGCGAACGGTCCTTCTCGAGTACGTTCAGCACCTGGACCGGCTCTATGCAGTCGTCGCAGACCGCAAAGGGTTCCGCCTGCGGGTTCTCGGCGCGGCGGCCCAGGCCGAGGCGGACCGGGTCGCCTTGAGATTCGCCCTCGGCCGTCTCGCGTTGGCGAGAAGCTCCCGGCCGAGCCTGGAGGCCGCGGCGGCCCTTCTCGCCCGGTCCTGCCGGCGCCTGGCCGAGTTGCTGATCGCGCCCGTCTTCCGCGAGCTCGACGACCGCGACCTCGTCGTCGTGCCTACCGGCCCGCTTCACACGGTCGCTTGGGCATTGCTCCCGCCGCTGCGGGGGCGCACCGTCACGGTCGCGCCGTCGGCATCGCTCTGGTACTCGCGCCAAGGCGAACCGCCCGGCCCGTCCCGTCTCGGATCCGGCGACGGAGCGGTTCTGGTGGCTGGGCCGCGGGTCGCCCAGGCCGACGATGAGATCAAACGGATCCAGGCCGCCTTCTATCCTCGGGCCCGCATGTTGCACGGTCCCGCCTCGACCGCGCCGGCCGTGGCGCAGGCCCTCGAAGGCAGTCACCTCGCCCATGTGGCGGCCCACGGCACTTTCCGGGCGGACAACCCCCAGTTCTCCTCGCTGGAGCTCGCAGACGGGCCGCTCACCGTCTACGACCTCGAGCAGATCTCACGGCCTCCTCACTGGATCGTGCTCTCGGCTTGCGACGCGGGCCATTCCGCGGTGCACCCCGGCGACGAGCTCATGGGCACGAGCGCCGCTCTTTTGTCCCTGGGCACGCGCGCGATCGTCTCGAGCGCGGCTCCGGTGCCCGACGACGGGGTGACCGCCGTGATGCTCACCCTCCACGAGGAGCTCGCCCGCGGCCGCGGCCCGGCCGGCGCCCTGGCTGGAGCCCAGGCTCGCGCGCTCCCGTCCGCCCTCGAGTTCGGGGACCTGGCCTCCGGCGGCCGGGCGGCCCGCGAGGCGCTCGCCGCCGCCGCCTTCGTCTGCCTGGGTGCGGGATGAGGGCGCGGGAAACCTCGAGGCGCACGAGTACGCGCCGCGAGCAACGACGGCCCGGATGCTGGGATGATCTTGCCGGCGGCCTTCCTCGAGCTCGGAGGTGACGAGCATGGACCTCACCGGCATCGGGGTCGACGCGTGCCGGGCTCGCGTCCACCGACGGCCACCCGGTCCTCGAGGACGCGTCCTCGGCGGCCGAGCTGTTCGAGCGACTCGTGGCGAACATCGCCCTTGTCGTGCAGGGCAACGACGAGGCCATCCGGCTCGCGGTCACCTGCCTCGTCGCCGGGGGCCACCTGCTCGTCGAAGACGTCCCCGGAGTCGGCAAGACGAGTCTCGGCAAGGCGCTCTCGGCTTCGGTGTCATGTCACCACCGGCGGATCCAGTTCACCTCGGACCTCCTGCCCTCCGACGTGACAGGTGTGAACGTCTTCGACGTGTCAAAGGCGAGCTTCGAATTCCGGCCCGGGCCGATCTTCGCCAACATCGTCCTCGGCGACGAGATCAACCGGACGCCCCCGAAGACCCAGTCCGCCCTGTTCGAGTCGATGGAGGAGCGCCAAGTCACCGTCGACGGGGTCACCTACCGATTGCCGGACCGTTCATGGTCATCGCCACGCAGAACCCGCTCGAGCACGAGGGGACCTTCCCCCTTCCGGTCAGCCAGCTCGACCGTTTCCTCCTCAGGATCCAGATCGGCTACCCGGATGCGGGGGCGGAGGTCGCGATGCTCGAGGCCCATGGTGTGAGCGAGCCGTTGGAGGTCCTGCAGCCCGTCGCCACCCCCGAGGACGTGACCGCATTGGCGGCGAGGGCCCGGGTATCCACACCTCACCGTTGATCCAGCGCTACATCGTCGAGATCGCCAACGCGACCCGGGTCCATCCCGCCGTCGCGCTCGGCATGTCGCCGCGGGCGGCGCTGGCTTGCAAAGGGCGGCGCGGGCCAGGGCAGTGCTCGAAGGCCGGGACTTCGTCTCGCCCGACGACGTCAAAGCGATGGCGCCTGCGGTGATCGGCCACCGACTCGAGCTGAGTGCCGCCGCCGGCCGCGGCCGCGGTCCAGTGGCCGCGGTCTTGAGTGAGATCCTCCGCCAGGTGCCGGTGCCCGATCTTCCGGTGCCGCCACGACCGGTCCGGCACCGATAGGAGGGTCGTGCTCACCCAGAGGGGCCGGCGGACGGTTGCGCTCGGCCTCTTCGCGGGGCTGCTCGGCCGGGTGCTCGGCATCCCGGAGCTCTTCGGGTTGGCGGCTGCCGCGGTTGTCGTCGCGATGGCCGCCCTCGTGCAGGTCAGGCTCGCGAGAAGAGACGTCACTGTGAGCGCCCGCGCCGTTCCCCCGGTCGTCAACGCCGGCGAGCCTGCTCGTGTCGAGGTCACCGTCGAGGAGGCGGGCCCGAGGCGGGTGTTCTCAACCACGGTCCTCCTCGAGGCCGGCGACTCGTACGGTTCCGGCCCCCGCCAGCCGACTGGGATGCCCGTGCCCGGTCTTACCCGTTCCGGGCTGGCTCGGGTGTCATTCGAGCTTCCGACCTTGCGGCGTGGCGTCTTCACCGTCAATGCCTATGAGGCGGTGCTCACCGACCCCCTCGGTCTGGCCCGGCGAAGCCTCGGATCCGGCGCCCCGGCCACCTGCGTCGTCCTGCCGCGTGTCGAGCCGATCGCGACCGTCCTGCCGGACGGGTTCGGCTGGGTCGAAGCCGCGAGCACACGCTCGGCCGCCGAGAGGCTTATCACCGGCAGCTCGACGCTTCGCCGATACGCACAAGGCGATGACATGCGGCGGGTCCACTGGCGGACCACGGCCCGTGTCGGTGAGCTCATGGTCCGCGAGGGCGGGGACAGCGACGAAGTCGACCGGATGCTCACGACCGTGCTGCTCGACGCGGGGGGCGAGGCGACGCCGGCAGAAGACCTGGACCGGGCGGTGGAGGTGGCGGCGAGCGTTCTGACAGCCGCCGAGGAGGCATCCAGCGCCCGGATCTCAGGTGCTTTTCGCCTCTTGACGACCACGGGCGTGGACATCGACGGCGGGCGAGGGCACGACGACCTGCAGGCAGTGCTCGTCGCGTTGGCCGGTGTCGGAGCCGGCCCGCTCCGGCCCGCGAGCGCCTGAGGGCGGCGGTCGGGAATCTCGGCCTTCCAGACCGGGACGAAGCGCTCGTCATCGTCGGTGCTTTCGGGGGAATCCCACCCGATCCTGCCGTTCTGCACGACCTCGCCCGCACCTACGCGACGGTCGTCGTGGTGCTGGTGGGCGCCGAGTTGACCCCTTCCGCACGTCACGAAGCCGCAAGGCGCGCCGACTTCGAGCAAGCACGCACGCCGGGGCTCCTCGAGGGCGCCAGAGCTCTCGCCAGACCTCTCGCCAGACCTCCCGTCGGTGCCGCACAGGCGGGCGTGTTGACCGTCGCCCTGCCACGGGGCACCTCGCTCGCGGCGGCCTGGAGCCGAGAGCACGTGGATCGGGACCGGAGTCCCGCCGGCCATCCCTCCTCTCGCGTGGACGAGACCTTGGAGACCGCAGTATGAGCGCCTGGGCAGCTCTCGTCATCACCGACCTGATCGCCGTCGCCACCTTCGCCCGCTGCTTCACCGGGCCCGGGGAGCTCACGGCCGCGTTTACGACCCTCATCGTTGTCCACCTCGCAGGGCTGGCCTCCAGGCACCGGCTGCTCGGCCGAAGCGGGACTTGGCGGCTGCTCGGTGCCGTCGCGGCCGTTTGCCTGCCGATCGCGATGTGCTCGGGACGACGTTCTTCTCGCGGGTCCCGGGCGAGATAGTTGTCCAGGTTCTCCGAACCGGCTGGGCGACCTACTACTCCAAGGTCGCCCCGGTGCCGGAGCTGCCCGGCCTGGTGCTCGCGACGGCGTGGGCCGCGGCTGCAGCCGGCCTGCTGGCCGAGATGATCTCGTCCCAGAAGCGGGTTCCGGCTGTGTTCGCATTGACGCCGGCTGTGGGGATCTACCTCTTCGCCTCAGGCTTCGGGACCGGAAGCTGGCGAGCCCTCGGCCTCGGCGCGATGGCAGCGTCGTGCTGCTGGTACCTCGCCGCCGTCGTCCATGAGAACGGGAGCAGGCCGGACGGACTCGTGGCGTCCCCGGCCAACGGCCCCAGGCCCGCCTCCCGCACCGCTCTCCTTCCGCGCCGCCGCCGTGGTCCTGCCCACGGCCGTGATAGCTGCTGCCGCTGCCGCCATCATCGGCCCGAACCTGCCGGGGGCGCACGCACCGCGCTCGTGGCGTGGCGTGGCAGCGGGGCTGTTGTCGCGGGTCCGGGACCGCGGCCGGTCCCGGCGCCCGGTCGTCGCCGGGGATCCGGATCAACTCGCTCGTCCAGGTCGGACAGGAGGAGGTGGACAACCCGACGACGACGCTGTTCACCGTGCACAGCACCGTCGCCACGCGAGAGCTGATCGTCACGCTTGACGGCTTCGACGGCAGCAGCTGGAGCACACCGGCGCCGGTGTCCGCGCCGGCTTTGCGATCTTTCGCCACCTCGATCGAAGCCGATGAGAGCCGGCCCCCGGCTCCGATCCCGGCAGGGCCGGGTCGCGAGAAGCTCATCGAGGTCTTCGATGTAGCGGCCCTCGGAGGCAACGACATTCCCACCTGGGGCGACGTGGTCGGCGTCGCCGGCCACGGCCGGGTGAGCCGGAGCGGCCCGGGAGGATCGGTCGTGGCGGAGGCCCCGCTCCGGCCGGGGTCTGTCTACGCCGTCGGCTCGATCGTCGCCGATCCGTCGTCCGCCCAGCTGGAGGCCTCCGGCGTCGACACGTCCAACCCGCGCTACCTGCAACTGCCCGGACGGGTCCCGCGCCGGATCGTCCAGCTCGCCCACCAGCTCGCGGCAGGGGCCAAGACTCCTTACGACAAGGCGCGGGCCCTGGAGGCGTACCTGACCTCGCCGAGGTCCCGCTATCAGCTCCCCGCGCCGGCGAGAACCGTGGTGGCCGCTCCGTTGCTCGCCTACGGCGGCCTGTTGAACTTCCTGTTCGAGTCGAGGACGGGTTACTGCCAGCAGTTCGCTACCGCCTTCGCCGTCCTCGCCCGAGCGGACGGGCTTCCAACTCGCATCGCGGTGGGATTCCTGCCGGGGACGCCTGTCGGGCACGACGAATGGCGAGTCGAGGGGGTCGACACCCACGCCTGGCCCCAGGTGCTCTTCAAGGGATACGGCTGGATCGACTTCGAGCCGACGCCGGGCACGACCAGGGTCGGGTCGTCGGCTCCCGGCTCGCGGGGGACGACCACGCCGACCATCCCGCCCGCGGTCACGACGACGTCGCCCGGTACCCACCATCTCCGTCCCTCGCCCACCGGCGGCGCGACGAACCCGAAGGATCGAGGCGCCGGCCGTGGCGGCGGCTCCGGTGTGCCCTCGGACCTGTGGCTCCTTGTCGCCCCGCTGGCGGTCCTCTGCTGGGCAGGAGGTGTCCCGGCATGGCGCCGTCTGCGTCTGCGGCGCAGTCTCCGCGAGCCTCGGGCGGGCATCCTGGCTGCCTGGGCCGAGGCTTCGAAGGCCCTCGAGCGTGCCGGTGCCCGCCGCCTGAGAGCCGAGACCTTCGTCGAGCTCGCGAAGCGGGTTGAGTCAGCCGGGTTGCTGTCCCCGGAGGCAGCGCTTGCCCTCGGCGACCTGGCCCGGCTCGCGACCACGGCACGATATGCGGCGACGCTGCCGGACAAGGACGCGCTCGGCCAGGCAATACGCGATGCCAGGACCGTCGTGCCAGCAGCGCAGCGCAAGGTTGCGCCGTGGCAGAAGATCCTGACGCGCTCGACCCGAGGGGCCTTCCGGCTTGAAGGGTCTTCCCGCCTGAGGGGTCTTCCGGCATCAGGGGCCTTTGCCAAGAGCGGCATTCCGGGCAGGAGGGGCCTGCTTCCGGCCCGACACAACCGGGCGCTAGGGTGCCTTCGTGGCTGACCAGGAGACGTTCGCGGACGACACCACCGACTTCATGGGCTCGCTCTACACCGCCGCGCTCCGGATGACACGCAATCCTTCGGATGCCCAGGACCTGGTGCAGGAGACCTACCTGAAGGCCTATCGCGGCTATGGCGGCTTCGAGGCGGGCACGAACTTGAAGGCGTGGCTGTACCGGATCCTGACCAACACGTTCATCAACACCTACCGTCCGCGTGCACGGCGCCCGAGGAGACCGAGCTCGACGACGTCGAGGAGCTCTACCTCTTCCGCCGCATGGGCGGCAGGGACGATGGGATCGGCCGCAGCGCCGAGGACGAAGCCCTTTCGTGGATCACAGATGACGAGGTCAAAGCCGCCTTGGAGTCGCTTCCGGAGAACTTCCGCATGACGGTTCTCCTCGCCGATGTGGAAGGTTTCTCCTACAAGGAGATAGCGGACATCATGGACGTGCCCGATCGGAACGGTGATGAGCCGGCTCCATCGTGGAAGAAGGGCGCTCGAAAAGGCGTTGCACGATTTTGGAGTGGCGCGGGGTCTCGTCGCGGCTCGGTAGGGCTGACATGTCGGATGGAGCTGGGATGAACGGCGAGATTGACGATTCGAGCATCGACTGCCGGGAAGCGCTGCATCGCGTCTACCACTTCCTCGATGAGGAGATGACTCCGAGCTGACGTCACACGATCGAGCGACATCTCGACCGTTGTGCCCCTTGCCTGCGGGCTTTCGGCTTCGAGGCCGACCTGCGCAAGCTCATCGCCGACAAGTGCCGCGATCAGGTCCCGGACGGGCTGCGGACCCGGATAGCCGCCGCGATCGACCACGAGCACAAGCAGAGGATGAAGACCGGCGGCACCGCCGGGAGAGCCGAGCTCTGACCGCAGGTTGTCTCGGCGCCGAGGCGCCTACGATGCGGAGATGACGTCGCCATCCGAGCCGGTCGCGTGGGATGTGGCCGAGCAGGTCGCCGGGAGGTCGCGGGACGGGGCGAGGTCCCGATCGACTGGGCAACGCTCCGGGGACTCGTCACAGACTTCCAGGAGGTCACCGCCCAGGCCGAGGACGCTCGTCGAGCAGTCCACGGGCTTGCGTTCGCTGGTCGGGCCCGCCAAGGCGCAGGTCGCCACCCGGGAGGAATGGATCCACGCCAACATCTCGTCGTTCCGCCGGTTGCTGGGCCCGTTCTCGAGCGGGCCGGCAAGAGCGGCCGAAGTCTTCCCGGGCTGCTCGGACCGGTGGGCAGGGTCGCCGCCGGCGCCGAGATGGGCGTGGTGCTCGGATGGATGTCGGGGCGGGTGCTCGGCCAGTACGACCTGCTCTTCACCGAGGGCGACGCCGCCCAGGACGCCGTGTACTTCGTGGGGCCGAACATCGTCTCCCTCGAGCGCCGTCACGGCTTCAATCCCCGGGAGTTCCGGCTCTGGATAGCTCTGCACGAGCTGACCCACAGGGCCCAGTTCACCGGCGTCGCCTGGCTGCGCCCATTTCTCGAGCTCGTCGAGCGCAGCATCGCCATCGCTTCCCCCGACCCCCGCCAGCTGATCGAGGCGCTCGGGCGCATGGCCGTCGACATCCGCTACGGACGGAATCCTCTGGCCGAGTCGGGCCTTGTCGGGGCGCTCGCCTCGCCCGAGCAGCTGGACACGCTGCGGTCGATCCAGGGGATGATGAGTCTTCTGGAGGGTCACGGCGACGTGACCATGGACCGGGCGGCAGCGAATCTGCTCCCGAGCGCGGCCATTTTTCGCAGGTCCTTCACACGAGGCGCGAGTCGGCGAGCGGGCTCACGAAGTTCTTCCAGCAGCTGATCGGTCTCGAGGCAAAGCTGCGTCAGTACGCCGACGGGGAGCGTTTCGTACGGGAGGTCGAGCGCAACGGCGGCCCCGCGCTGTTGCGCGCTCGCGTGGGAGGGTCCCGAGAACCTCCCCAGTGCCGCGGAGATACAGTCGCCGGCGCACTGGGTGTCACGCGTGCGGGGTCCGGCTCTCGAGCCGGGGTGAGCCTCCGCTTCCGGGAGAAGCTCTTCGAGGCGGCGGCTCCCGCTCATCGGGCGGTGTCGTTCCCCGAGCCCGGCTGCACGCTTTGCTGTGCGGTGTCCGGGGGGCGGACTCGCTCGCCCTTCTTGTCTCTGGCGGTGGCCGCCGACTGCTCCGCGGTCGCCCACCACGTCGATCACGGCCTGCGCGAGGGCTCCGAAATGGACGTCCAGGCCGTGGTCCACGCGGCCGCGGCGGCTGGGGTCGAAGTGATCGTGCACCGGGTGATGATCGGTCCTGGACCGAATCTGGAGGCGCGGGCCGTGACGCCCGGCTGGGACGCTGCCGCCTGGCGCCAGCTACGGGTCATACCGCCGACGACCAGGCCGAGACCGTCGCTCTCAATCTGCTCCGTGGGGCCTCCACGGACGGCCTCGGGGCCATGCGTCCGGGTCGCAGCATCCGATTCTCGGCCTGCGCCGGGCCGAGACGCATTCGCTTTGTCGCGGCTCGGGCTGGAGCCGGTGACCGACCTACGAACAGCGACCCGGCTTATCTGCGCAACCGGGTTCGCCACGAGCTGTTGCCGATGCTTTGCGATCTGGCGGGCCGTGACGTCGTCCCATCCTCGCCCGCCAGGCGAGGCTGTTGGCAGAGGACGCGGCCCTTCTTGGGAGAGCTCGCTGCGGCGATCGACCCGGCCGACGCCAGGCCGTCTCGCCAACGCCCCGGGCCCGCTCGCCCGCCGGGCGCTTCGTGAGTGGTTGCGCGAGTCACCCGCCTGACCTGGCCACCGTCGAGAGGGTCTTGGCGGTGGCGGCCGGGAGCGGCCCTCGGGACCGACGTCGGCGCGGGCAGGAGCGTCCGCCGGTCCAAGGGCGCATTGCGGCTCGAAGCGCCACCGGGACGAGACGCCGGGCATCGGGGATGACGTGTGCGGGTCGGACGGCCTAGGTGAGGCGTCCGCTACCCTCGACCGGCCGGCCCCAACGGAGCTGACCGGAACCATTAGTGTCGGCCCCGATGGGCGATTCGTCGATGACCGGGCTGTCACCGGAGCTCGGTCTCATGCTTTCTGAGCTCCTCGGGTGTCATTAGCGTCTGGGATGCTGACCCGGCTCTCGGGCAGGGTCGTGCTGTCCGTCGAGCAGATCGCCCAACGGGTCGCCGAGCTCGGCGAGGCCATCACGAGGACTACGCCGATCGTCCGCCCCTTTCTGGTCGGAGTCCTCAAGGGCGCGTTCATCTTCCTCGCGGACCTCGCCCGCAAGATCAGCTTCCGCTCGAGCTCGACTTCATGGCCGTTTCCTCCTATGGAACGGCCGACAAGACGAGTGGCGTCGTGCGGATCCTGAAGGACCTCGACATCGATCTCACCGGCCGTCACGTCCTGATCGTCGAGGACATCCTCGACAGCGGGCTTACGCTTTCCTACCTGCGTAACAGCCTTCTCGCCCGTGGGCCGGAGAGCCTGGCCGTCTGTTCGCTTTTCGTCAAGCGGCCGTGCCCCCGGCCCCGATCTCGAGGTCGCCTACGTCGGGTTCTACATCGAGCCCGAGTTCGTTGTCGGCTACGGCCTCGACGTCGCCGAGCGCTACCGCAATCTTCCCGACATCCGTGTGTACACGGCCGGGGAGCCCGCGTGAGCCGTCGGCGTCGGGGCGTCTCTTGTCGCCCCGGGGATCAGCTCATGAGCGACACCGAGAACGCCCGGGCCCGGCTCCGAGCGAGGACCGGGGTCGATCGCGAGCGGGTCACGACGGCGATCCGCGAGCTCCTCACCGCCATCGGCGAGGACCCCGACCGCGATGGTCTCGTGCGCACGCCGGACCGGATGGCGGCGATGTACGCCGAGCTGTTCGGCCACGCTGGCGAGGACCCGGCCAGGTTCCTCACCGTCACCTTCGCCGCCGAGCACGACGAGATGGTCATGGTGCGCGACATACCCTTCGCGTCACTTTGCGAGCACCATCTCGTGCCTTTCCTCGGCAGGGCGCACGTGGCCTACATCCCCAGCAAGGACGGGCGGATCACTGGTCTTTCCAAGCTGGCCCGTGTGGTCGATGTGGCCGCTGGCCGCCTGCAGGTACAAGAGCGCATGACGACCCAGATCGCCGACGCGATCGAAAAGGCCCTCGCTCCGAGAGGCGTGCTGGTCGTCATCGAGGCCGAGCACCTGTGCATGTCGATGCGAGGCGTGAGAAAGCCCGGGACCGTCACTGTCACCTCGGCGGTGCGGGGGCTGTTCCGCAGCGACCCGAGGACCCGGTCCGAAGCCATGGAGCACGTGCGAGGCAGAGGGCTCTGAACCTCTCACTCTTGCGGTGTGTTCCCCCTTGTGATGGGCGTCCTGAACGTCACATCCGATTCGTTCTCCGATGGCGGCCTCTACCTTGACTACGACGCCGCGGTGCGCCGCGGGCGCGAGATGGTCGGCCGAGGGAGCGGACGTGGTCGACGTCGGTGGCGAGTCGACCCGGCCTGGCGCGGCCGCCGTCACAGCCGACGAGGAGCTGCGCCGAGTCGTGCCCGTCATAGAGGCGCTTGCCGCGAGGTTCGCGTCTCGGTCGACACGAGCAAGGCTTCCGTGGCCCATGCCGCCCTTTCGTGCCGGAGCGACGCTCGTGAACGACGTCTCGTCAAGCCTCGCCTCCGGTCGCCGCCGATCACGGCGCCGGCTTTGTGGCGATGCACTGCAAAGGGACTCCCGCCGATATGCAGCACGACCCCCGCTATGACGACGTCGTCGCCGAGGTGCGCCGGTTCCTCGAGACGCGTGCGGCGAGGCCCGCGGCGGCCGGTGTCGAGGAGATCTACATCGATCCTGGCATCGGCTTCGGCAAGACGGTCCGCCACAATCTGCAGCTTCTGGCCGCGCTCCCCGAGCTTGTGGCGACAGGGATCCCGGTGCTCGTGGGGACCAGTCGCAAGAGCTTCATAGGTCATCTGGGCGCGGGCGGATCGAGCGACGGCCGTGTGGGAGACGTTCCGCTGCTCGCGTCCGGCGCCCGCCTCGAGGGCTCGCTCGCCTCGGCGGTGTGGGCGATGGCCTGCGGCGCGGCACTGGTCAGGGTCCATGATGTCGCAGCCACGTGCACAAGCGGCCCGTCTTCTCCGCGGAGCAGCGGCATGAGAGGGCGCTGGGCGGCCGGGATCGTCCCGAGGAACTTCTGCTGGATCATCAAGGACCATCTCGCCGTCAGCGAGCGGCCGGGGGGCTACGCGCCCAACCACCGCAAGGTTCGGCGCCAAGAAGAGCTGCTGTGGCTGCGCGCCCAGGGCTTCACCAGAGTCGTGTCCCTCCTCGGTTCGACCCACAACCTCCATGCCTATGAGGAGCTCGGCCTCGAGTGGTCCCGTTTCCCGATGCCCCCCGCCTCGGAGACGCCCAACATCCTCGCCAAGCTCTACCCGTCGGTGCACCGCTGGTTGCGCGGCGGTGAGCGTCTTCTGCTCCATCAAGAAGAGCTCGGCGACTGCGTCATGGGCGTCGCCGCGGGCTACCTGCTCTGGAGCGGGATCCTCCCTGACGGGCCGCGAGCCATCACGGCGATGGAGCAGCTGCTGCGCCGCCAGATGGGCACGGTCGGCCGGATGATCGTCGCGGCGGTGGACGACGTGCCCGCGGTCGACTCGGAAGCCCCGGTCGACTCGGATGCCCCGATCGAGTCCGGGCGCGGTCGACGAGCCCGTGGCCGGTCAGACGCGAGACGACACTGGGCCATAGGAGACGACACTGCCTCCCGAGCTGGAGACGAGGATCCCGGGCAAGACGCTCGTCGGGGCCGGCGGGGGCGCCTCGCTTGGAGCCGGAGAGCCGAGGACGCGGCGGCCGCCGGTGACCCCGGCGAGCTTCCCGCCCTGTCACGGACGAGGTCGCCCCCAGCCCGGTGCCGCGGACCGCCGGCGAGGGCGAGGACTGGTTGCCGGCGCGTCGAAGATGACCGACCGTATCGAGCTACGCGGGCTTCGAGCGCTCGGGCGTCACGGCGCGCTCGAGGGCGAGCAGGACACTGCGCAGCCCTTCGAGGTCGATCTGGACGTCGAGGCCGAGCTTCGCGAGGCGGCTCGGGACGACGACCTGGAGAAGACCGTCAACTACTCCCTTGTCGTGGACACGGCCATGGGGATAGTCGGCAACCATCGCTACCTCCTGCTGGAGGCGCTGGCCGAGGCAATCGCTTGGGGATCCTCGAGATCCCCGGCGTCCGGGCCGTGACCGTGTCGGTGCGCAAGCTCAGGCCTCCCGTGGCGGCCGACATGGCGTCAGCCGGCGTCCGTCTGCGACGCGAGCGCGCCGCCGCCTGTGACCGTGGAGGCCTACCTGGGCCTCGGCTCGAACATGGGCGACCGCATGGGCTACCTGGAGGCGGCAGTCGAGCAGCTGCGCGACATCGACGTGGAGCTGAGCGTCTCCCCCGTCTACGAGACAGCGCCCCTCGGCGGTCCTGTGGGCCAGGAGCGGTACCTCAACTGCGTCGTCCGGCTCGAGACCGGCCTGACTCCCCGCCAGCTGCTCGAAGTGGCGCAGCGGCTCGAAGCGACTCGCAGGCCGGGTGCGCACCGTGCGCAACGGACCCCGCACGCTCGACGTCGATGTCCTCTTGGTCGGGGACCTGAAGGTTTGCGAGCCTGACCTTGTCGTGCCCCACCCCCGGATGGCCGAGCGCGGCTTCGTGCTGGCGCCGCTCGAGGATCTCGACGCCGGGCGTGTCCCCGCCCGCTGGCGGGCGAGGCTCGCGGAGAGTGATCCGGCGTCTCTCGACCTGCACATGGTTGGTAGGCTCGGGGGAAATTGAGACACGAACGGCACCTGGTGACAGGGCCGGAACGAAGAGAGCTCACAATGACATCGGTTCGCATCATCGGGCCCGGACGCGCTGGTCTGTCGTTCGCAAGGGCGTTGGCAGCCGTCGGCATCGAGGTTCGGGGCGTCCTCGGACGCACCGACGAGGTCGGCTCTGCGGCCGCCGGAGTGGACATGCTGCTCCTCGCGGTTCCCGACCGGGCGATCGCCGCCGTCGCCTCGATCATCAGGCCGGAGGCCGACACGGTCGTGGCCCATTGCTCCGGAGCGCTCGGCCTCGACGTGCTCGGAGCACACGAACGGGTCGCCCTGATCCATCCCCTCTCGACCTTGCCCGATCCTCTCCTCGGTGCCGGCCGCTTGAGATCGGGCGGTTACTTCGCCGTTGCCGGCGACCAGCTCGCCACCGACGTCGTGACCGCACTCGGCGGCCGGCCCCTCTTCATCCCAGCGCAGGCGCGCCCGCTCTACCACGCCGCGGCGTGCGTGGCCTCCAACCACCTCGTCGCCCTCCTCGGCCAGGTGGAGCGCATGGCCGCTTCCATGCGGGCTTCCCCTCGAAGCCTTCCTCCCCCTTGCCCGGGGGGCCCTCGACGACGTCGGGCGACTCGGTCCCAAAGCCGCCCTCACCGGTCCCGCGGCCCGCGGCGACCTGTTCACGCTCGAACGGCACCGCCGGGCGGTCGACCCGGGAGAGCTCGCCGGCTACGACGCCGGGGTGGCTCTCGCACGTCGTCTGGCGACCTCCGAGCTGCCCGAGATACGAGAGATGCCAGAGCTGCCCGAGACGCCAGGACGGACCGAGGCTCGCCCTCTCGAAGCGCGCCGTGAGGGTGCCGTCGACGCCGAGCTCGCCGGGATCGTCGGAACCGGGTCGTGGAGGTAGTCGCCACCCGCGACGAGCTCCGCAAGGCGACCTCCGAGGCCCGGGCGCGGGGGTGCTCGGATCGGGCTCGTCCCGACGATGGGCTCGCTGCACGAAGGCCACCTCTCGCTCCTGCGGGCTGCGGCGTCGGACTGCGACCTCGTGGCGATGAGCATCTTCGTCAATCCGATCCAGTTCTCCTCCGCCGAGGACCTGGCCCGGTACCCGTCCGACCTCGAGCAGGACCTCGAGCTCGCCCGCAACGGCGGCGTCGGGCTCGTGTTCGTCCCCTCCGTCGTCGAGATGTACCCGCGGGGCGAGCCGGAGACGACCGTCGACCCGGGGCCGCTCGCGGACCGGCTCGAGGGAGCGTCGCGCCCGGGTCACTTCGCCGGCGTCGCGACGGTCGTCACGAAGCTCCTGGCGATTTGCGGGCGGTGCCGGGCGTACTTCGGCGAGAAGGACTTCCAGCAGCTGGCCGTCGTGCGCAATCTCGTGCGCGATCTCGATCTCGATGCTGAGGTCGTCGGATGCCCGACGGTACGCGAGAGCGACGGCCTTGCCTGCTCCAGCCGGAACCGGCGTCTCGGGCCCGCCGATCGGGAGTCGGCGACCGTGCTGTTCAGGGCACTCCAGGCCGGGCGAGCATGCCTGGAGAACGCCGGCATGGGACAGCGAGCAGGTGCAAGAGGCGATGGCTTCGGTTGTCGCCGAAGAGCCGCGGGCCAAATTGGACTATGCAATGGTGGTGGACCCAGTGAGCTTCGAGCCGCCCGCTTCGCGTCGCCGGCGAGCTTCGGCTTTTGATCGCCGCCGATCTCGGGGGCGTGCGCCTGATCGACAACCTGGGGGTGAGGCCATGACGTCCGGGCCGTCTCGCTCGTCCGCGCACTCGGGGTCGGGGCCCGGCGGAAGTGAGCGCCGTCGAGCGTCTCGACGTCCTCGTCGTCGGCAGTGGCGTGGCCGGCCTGTCAGCCGCCGTCCGCCTCGCTCAGCTCGGCGGCAACCGGGTCGGAGTGCTCACAAAGGGCGAGCTCGAGCAGTCGACGACGCGCTGGGCTCAAGGCGGCATCGCCGCGGTACTGCCGGGCGACGAGGACTCGACGGACCTGCATCTCGCCGACACGCTTCGCGCCGGAGCGGGCCTGTGCGACCAGTCCGCGGTCCGGGTGCTCGTCGACGAGGGCTCCGAGCGTGTCCACGAGCTCATCGCACTCGGCGCCGTCTTCGACAGGGTTCCCGGCGGCCGGCTCTCGAGAGCCCGGGAAGGCGGCCATTCAACGGCGCGCGTATTGCACGCCGGGGGCACCGCCACGGGCGCCGAGGTGGAGCGGGCCCTTGTCGAGGCGGTGCGCGACAGCGCGGCCGCCATCTTGGAGAACTGGTTCGCCCTGGATCTCGTGCGCGACGGCGATCGATGCACCGGAGTCGTCGCGCTCGACTCCTCGGGCGACCTGCTGCGCATCGAGGCGTCGCACGTGCTGCTCGCAAGCGGGGGCGCGGGACAGATGTACTCGGTGACGACCAATCCCACCGAGGCGACGGGCGACGGGATCGCCATGGCCCTGCGGGCGGGCGTCCCGGTCGCCGATGTGGAGTTCGTCCAGTTCCACCCGACCGCCCTCCACCACGCTTCGATGCCGCGTCCGCTCATCTCCGAGGCGCTCCGGGGCCACGGTGCAGTGCTGCGCGACGGCGCCGGCATCCGGTTCGTGGACGAGCTCTTGCCCCGGGACCTCGTGAGCCGCGCCATCGCAGTCAAGCTTGCCGAGGAGTCGGCCGATCACGTCTGGCTGGATGCGACCGGGCTCGAGGACTTCGAGCGGAGGTTCCCGACGATCGCCGCCGCGCTGGCCGAGGCCGGGCTCGACCCTGCTCGTGACTGGCTGCCCGTGGCGCCCGCGGCCCACTACGTGTCGGGAGGCGTCCTCGTGGACCTCGACGGGGCGACCGCGCTTTCGGGCCTGTGGGCTGCAGGAGAGGTCGCCTGCTCGGGAGTTCACGGAGCCAACCGACTCGCGTCGAACTCGCTTCTCGAGGGGATGGTCTTCGGCGCCCGTTGTGTCGACGCGATCCTTTCCGGTCGCGAGGGCCCTGAGCCCACCGGAGCCCTTGCGGGCCTCCTCCGTCCGCAAGGCTACGCCACCGAGCGGGGACGCGAGCGCCCTGATCCCGATCCGGCATGTGACCGGCGTGCGGGTGCGGGTCAGACGATCCCGGTCGCTCGCCGTGGCGGCTCGGGTCCTCCCCGGGAGGTGCCGAGAGAACCGAGGCACAGCGCAGGGTGCTGCAGGCGGCGATGACCAACTGGGCCGGCGTCGTCCGCGACGCATCCTCGCTCGAGAAAGCCGCGAGCGCAGTCGCCGGTGTCGTCGCCGAGATCGGCTCTGGGGTGGAGCGGGCCACGGCCGAGGTGCGCAACCTCACCGACGTCGCCAGGGCGGTGCTCGAGGCCGCCTCGGAGCGCGAGGAGACGCGCGGCGTGCCACGCGGTCGGACTTCCCGGAGATTTCCCCGGAGTTCCGATGCAGGCTCTCCCACGGGCCGCGCCCCGCCGGCGGCGGGGGGCCCGGAGCGGTCTCACCGGCGTCGGCCAGCTAGTGGGAGAGGAGATGGCGACGCGAGACGACGTGCAGCCGCCGGTTGCGGCGATTCGCAGCGCCGTCGCGACCGTGCTGGCTGAGGACGTGCTTCCCCTCGGCGACCTGTCGGCCATGCTCCTGCCCGAGGGCGCGCGCGGCCGCGCCGCTTTCGTGGCCCGCGTGGCCGGGGTCGTGGCCGGCACCGGTTGTGCCGAGCAAGCCTGTCTGCAGGTCGACCCGGAGCTCCAGGTTGCGTGGCTGGTGCGCGACGGGGACGAGGTCGGCCCGGACGCAGGTGATCGGGCGCGTGGAGGGCCGACTGCGCTCGCTTCTCACGGCCGAGAGGACGGCGCTCAACTTCCTGTGCCACCTCTCCGGGGTCGCGACCGTGGCCCGCAGCTACGTGGAGGCGGCTCGCGAGGCGAACCCGGCGACGAGGATATGGGACACGCGGAAGACCACGCCCGGCCTGCGTTCGCTCGAGAAGGCGGCGGTGAGGGCGGGCGGCGCGGTCAACCATCGCGGCAACCTCTCCGACGGGGTCCTCATCAAGGACAACCACTTGGGCAGCCTTTCCATCAACGAGGCGGTGCACAAGGCTCTCGAGCGCTGGCCGGGTCGCATGGTCGAGGTCGAGTGCGACCGCATCGAACAGGTGGCCGAGGCGCTCGAGGCCGGCGCGACGCTGGTCATGTGCGACAACATGACCCCTGACGAGGTGAGCGAGTGCGTGCGGCTCGTGCGCGCCCATCCCGCGGGGAGCCATCCGCTCTGTCCTGGTAGAGGCGTCCGGCGGCGTCACCCTCGCCAATGTGGCCGAGTACGCCGGCGCCGGCGCGGACGTCATCTCCGTCGGGGCGCTGACCCATTCGGCCGTTGCCCTGGACATCGGGCTCGATCTCGAGAGCGTGGACCAGGCCGAGTAAAGGTCCCGCCCGGCTCTCGGCAGACGCGTCGGCGATCCTGCCCGGGCGGCTCCGCCACGCGGGCACGAGCTCAGGACCGCGGGTCCCTCATGCGCCCTCCACCGCCACTGCCGGCTGGGAGGCAGCGCCGGCTCCCACCGCCGCCTGCTGGGTCGTCGTGGGCTCGCTGCAGCAGAACCAGGGCTCGCTGAGCCTCGGTCGTGCTCCGGGCGGCCCCATCGACGCACTCCCGCGTCGGGGAGCGGCTGCGATACCCGGTCCCCGGCGAGTGGCGAAGGCCCGGACACGGCCCTGCATCTCGGCGAAGACGTCCTCCTGGCTCATCGGGCCCGCCTCGGCGCTGGCGGCCTCGGCGAAGGCGGCGAGCTCCTCCTGTAACCCGTCGAGGGCGGCGTCCTCGGCGCTCCATACCCAGCTGAGGCGCCCGGGGTCGTAGTGCTCGAGCCGCGCTTTCACCTCAGGCGCCTCGAGCAGCAGGGAACCCTCCGGGAGCAGGAGCCGGATCGTGTACTGCACGGGGTCGACGTTCCCGACCAGGTCGTGCGCGACCACGAAGTCGAGCATGGCTACGAGCTCGGAGGGTCTCGTCCAAGGAGTGAAGGAGAGCCATGAGGGCCTGACCTCGATGCCGTGACCTCTCAGCAGGGTGACCGCCGCGCTCTCGTCGGCCGCGGTGTGCCTCTTGTCCAAGATGCGCAGCGAGGTGTCCTCTACCGACTCGAACGCCGAGACCACGAACAGGCACCCGGCCCTGGCCAAGGCCGGCCAGAGGTCCGCATGCTCCAGCACGTGCTCGACCTTGGTGGTGCAGTCGAAGCTCAGCTCCGGGAAGGACGAGTGAACGGCTTCGGCCACGCGGAGAGCGTGCCGGGGCCCGTTCAAGAAGTCCGGGTCGGCGAAGGTCACGTGCCTGGCACCCATGGCGACGAGCTGGGACACATCCGCGACGACGACGTCCTCGGGCACTATGCGGAGGCGTCAGCAATACCTAACGAGCCAAGGGAGCCACCACACACAACAT
>CAWDPZ010000026.1:0-7864 GCA_963804265.1 uncultured Acidimicrobiaceae bacterium | reverse complement strand
CGGCCGGTCCGGACGCAACGCCCTCTCTCATGCCAACTTCCTGAGTCTGCCGGAGTCGTCGAGATCGACACCTTGCTCGGGGCCTGGCAGCGGGTCACGGCCGGCTACCTCATCGAAGGGCCTCGTCCCGTCCTGGTCGAGACGGGCAGTCAGAGCTCGATCGAAGTCCTGCTCGCAGCACTCGCCGAGCTTGGCGTCGGCGAGCGGGACCTCGCAGGCGTCGTCGTCACCCACATCCACCTCGACCACGCGGGCGGTGTCGGCGACGTCGCACGCGCCTTTCCGGAGGCGAAGGTGTACGTGCACGAGAAAGGTGCCCGGCACCTGGTCGACCCGAGCCGTCTCGTGCGCTCCGCGGCGATGGTCTACGGCCCGCTCCTCGACTCGCTCTTCGGTCGCCTGGACCCCACCCCCTCCGAAAGGGTGCACGTCCTCGGGCACCACGAGGAGATCGACCTCGGGGGCGGCAGGAGCTTGCGGGCGGTCGATCTCCGGGTGACGCGAAGCACCATCTCGGGCTCGTCGACTCCGGGAGCGGACTGCTCTTTGCCGGCGACGCCGTCGGCGTTCGCCTTCCGGACGGCGGCGTGCTCCGCCCGGCGACTCCTCCCCTCGGTCTCCGACCTCGACGTGGCCCTGACCTCGTTGCGGAAGTTCGCCGACGAGCGCCCCACCGGCATAGCGCTCGCTCACTACGGCCTCGTGCCCGTCGCGGCCGAAGAGCTGGCGAGAGGCGGAGGCGACCCTCAGGGCCTGGGCCGAAGAGGCTGAGCGGGCGTGGCGGGCGGGCACGGACATCGCCGAGGCGCTTGAGCGGCGTTTCGGCCAGGACACCGGGGGGCTCGAGCCCGAACAGCGCCGTGCGGCAGAGACGCTCGGGGGCGTTCACTCGAATGCCGCCGGCCTTCGCCGCTGGTTCGAGCAGCGGTCCGGGCCTCCAGAGCCCTTCTTAGCCCCGACGGTGGCAAGGGGCTCGCCGTAGACTGGTCCCCGGTGGGGGAGAGCGACGAGGCGGCCGACTGGCGGGAGCTCTACGGATCTGCGCCACTTCGTGATGTATCGAATTCAGCACGATGTCGGGCCTGGCGCTCGAGCCGGTCTACGGGCCTCCCGGGTCACCGCTCCCGGGCCTTTATCCCTACACCCGTGGGCCGTACGCGTCCATGTACCGCTCCAAGCTCTGGACGATGCGCATGTTCGCCGGCTTCGGCACCGCCGTCGACACGAACATGCGCTTCAAGGAGCTCCTCCGCTCGGGCGGGGACGGCCTGTCGGTTGCCTTCGACCTGCCGACCTTGATGGGGCGTGACTCCGACGACCCCCTGGCCGAAGGCGAAGTGGGCCGTTGCGGGGTGGCCGTGGACACCTTCGCCGACGTGAACGACCTCTTCCACGGCATCGATCTGGCCGGCGTGACGACTTCCATGACGATCATCTCCCCGGCTGCCGTGCTGCTCGCGATGTACGCGACGGCAGCCGCCGAGGCCGGCGTCACGGCCCGTGAGCTCGGCGGGACGATCCAGAACGACATCTTGAAGGAGTACCAGGCGCAGAAGGAGTACGTATTCCCTCCGTGTCCCTCGATGCGGATCGTCACCGACATGGTGCGCTACTGCTCGTCGGAACTGCCCCGGTTCCACCCGATATCCGTCTCCGGGTACCACATCCGGGAAGCCGGCTCGACCGCGGCCCAGGAGCTCGCCTTCACTCTCGCCAACGGCTTCGCCTACGTCGAGGCCGCGATGGCGGCGGGCCAGAAGGTCGACGAGTTCGCGCCCGGGCTGAGCTTCTTCTTCAACGCTCACATCGACTTTTTCGAGGAGATCGCCAAGTACCGGGCGGCGCGCCGCGTCTGGGCACGCTGGATGACAGGACGCTACGGGGAAAGTCCCCGCGCACCGCCCAGCTGCGGTTCCACACCCAGACCGCAGGCGTCTCGCTCACCGCCCAGCAGCCCGAGGTCAACATCGTCCGGACCGCGCTCGAGGCGCTCGCCGGAGTGCTCGGCGGCACCCAGAGCCTGCACACCAATTCCATGGACGAGGTGCTCGCCCTGCCGACCGAGCGGGCGGCCCGCATCGCCCTGCGCACTCAGCAGGTGATCGCGCACGAGACCGGCGTGGCCAATGTCGCCGATCCCCTGGGGGGTCGTGGTTCGTCGAGGAGCTCACCGACGAGATGGAGCGCCAGGCAGAAGCGGTCTTCTCCTACCTCGACGAGCTGGGTGGGGGCTCGATCCTCGAAGGTGTCTACCAGGGCATCGACCGCGGCGACTTCCAGGACGAGATCGCGGAGGCCGCCTACGACTTCGAGTGCAAGGTCAGCTCGGGCCGGCGCATCGTCGTAGGCGTCAACGCCTACACGGAAGGGAACGAAGAGGACCCGCCGCCAACTCTTCGCGTCGGCCAGGAGGTCGAGGACGTGCAGCTGAAAAGGCTCGGGGAAGTCCGCCATTCGTGTTCGGCCGACGCCGTCGAGGTCGCGTTGCAAAGGTGCGCGAGGACGCTCGAGACCCTGACCCGCAACCTCATGGAGTCCGTCGGCGAGGCGGTCCGGGCCTACGCGACCGTGGGTGAGATCATGGGCGCCCTGGCCGCCGTCTTCGGCCGCTGGCAGGATGTGGCCCGAACATGAGGAGGTCGTGATGCGCGTGGTCGTCGACTATGACCGGTGCGAGTCCAACGCTGTCTGCATGGGCATCTCGCCCGAGGTGTTCGAGGTGCGGGACGACAACTTCCTCTACGTGCTGAACGAGAACCCGCCCGAGGAGCTCCCGACAAGCTCCGGCAGGCCGTCGCCTCCTGCCCGACGCAGGCGATCTCGCTCGTCGAGGACTGATTACGTGGTACCCGCGACAGATAGCCTCGGCTGATGCCGAGCGACACGGACGCCACCAAGGACAGGACCCGCCCGGTCCGCGTCCGCATCGCCCCTTCCCCAACCGGCTACTTCCACGTCGGCGGCGCCCGGACCGCTCTCTACAACTGGTGCTTCGCGTGCCGCCGTGACGGGGTGTTCATCCTGCGGATCGAGGACACCGACTCGGAGCGCAACAAGGAGGAGTGGGTCGCCGGGATCGGCTCGGCCCTGGCCTGGCTCGGGATCGACTGGGACGAGGGCCCCTACCGCCAGTCTGAGAGGAAAGCGCACTACCAGGAGGCGCTCGACGACCTCTGGGAGAACGGCCATCTGTACGCCTGCGACTGCACGCGGGAGCTGGTGCTCGAGCGGACGAAGGCCAACGCGACCCCGGGCTACGACGGGTTCTGCCGCGACAGGGGCTTGGATCGCGGCCTCGGGCGTGCCCTGCGCTTCAAGGTCCCGCCTGAGGGCGTGACCGTGGTCGAGGACCTGGTGCGGGGGGAGGTCCGTTTTGCGAATTCGACCATCGAGGACTTCGTCGTGGCGAAGTCCAACGGGGACCCGCTCTTTGTCCTCGCGGGCGTCGTCGACGACCGGGAGATGCGCATCAGCCACGTCATCCGGGCAGAAGAGCACCTTCCGACGACCCCCAAGGCGGTTCTCATCTGGGAGGCCCTCGGCACCGGCGAGCTGCCGCTTCCTGCCTATGCCCACCTGCCGGTGCTCGTGAACGAGAAGCGCCAGAAGATCTCGAAGCGACGCGACCGTGTCGCCATCGAGGACTACCGGGCGCAGGGCTTCCTGCCCGAGGCGATGGTCAACTACCTCGCTCTGCTCGGATGGAGCCCCGGGGACGGGCGTGAGTTCTTCACCCTCACCGAGCTCGTGTCAGAGTTCGACCTTGCCAACGTCAACCACTCGCCGGCCTTCTTCGACCAGCAGAAGCTCCTGCACTTCAACGGCGTCTACCTGCGTGCCTTGCCGCTGGACGAGTTCGTCGACCGCGCCGGCGATGGGCGAGAGAGGACTCCGTCACGCCCGTCGTGGTGGATTTCGCCTCGCCGGAGTTCACCGGGCTCGCTCCGCTCGTACAGGAGCGGGCGACCACTCTTGCGGAGGCCGCGAGCCTCGTCGAGTTCCTGTTCGCACGCGAGCTCGCTGTTGAGGACGCGGCGTTCGAGAAGGCGATCGTCAAGGATCCCGAGGGGGGGTCGATCCTGGTCGAGGCCCGGGAGCGCCTGGCGGGCTGCGACTTCGGGGCCGAGTCGCTCAGAGCTCAGATAACAGAGCTGGGCGAGGCGAGAGGGCGCAAGCTGGGCAAGGTGCAGGCGCCGATCCGGGTTGCGGCGCTCGGTCGCAGCATCGGGCTCCCCCTCTTCGAGTCGCTCGAGGCGCTCGGCCGCGACCGGACGCTGGAGCGGATCGATAGTGCGATCGCGGGGTCGAGGAGGCCCGGTCCTAGGAGCTCCGCGACGGGTCCTGGCCTGCTCAGCGGGATTTTCGGCGCTCGGCTGCCCTGACGCTGAGGTCTTCACCTGGCGGCCCGCCGGGTCGCGCCTGTTACGATGACGACGCCCATTCGGGGGTGGTGTAAACGGCAACACGGCAGGTTCTGGCCCTGTAATTAGGGGTTCGAGTCCTCTCCCCCGAGCGTTCGAGCGGCCGTGAGGCCGCTCGTTTCGCGAACCGACGAGAGCGCCGGCCAGTTGTCAGAGTCGAGCCGCCTCGTGGAACCGGATTGCGATCTGCGGATCGCCGAAGATCTCGAGCCTCTCCGCCGGGAGGCGGCGCCAGGCCCAGCAGGCGAGGTCGAAGGCGCTGCCCCGGACGGAGGCGTCACCCCTCGTGTGCTCGCGGGTGATCACCGATCCTCCGGGCCGGAGCTCGATGGTCCACTCGGCTTGCGGGACGTCGGTCGCATGCAGGTGGAGGGACCCGGCCGGTCCGCTCTCGAGCAGCCGGGCCTCGAATCGCGGGAAGAAGAGCTCGAAGAACTCCGCGATGTTGTCCGCTGCGACCTCAGGGTCGCCGAGAGCCGGCGTGAGGCTCTGGGCCAGTTCGGCGTCGACGCGGTGGATGAGCGTCTCTTGGGCCATGCGGCGCGGCCAGAAGCTCGCCGGGGCCGCCCCGCCCGCGGCGAAGTTCCACACCAGGGCGTCGTCGGGGGTTGCCTCCAAAGCCGCGAGCACGGCCGTCCGCTGCTCGGCGAACCAACCGATGCGCTCGTCGTCCTCCGTAGGGACCGGAAGCTCACTGCGGTCGGAGGCGCGGCTCTCCGATCCGAGACGATGAGGGCCGTCCGGGAGTAGATGTAGCCAAGATGGTTCACCAGCTGTGACATATCCCAATCCGGGCAGGTGGGAACAGGGAGCGAGGCCGCTCCGCTGGAGACGGCCAGCAGGAATCGGCTGGACTCCAAGTCGAGAGCATCCAGTGTCGTCGCGCGATCCATCGTGACAGTCTGCCTCCGCCGCCGGAGCCTCTGCGCAGACGTGCACGGCGACCTTCAGGGCTGTTCGGGTCGATTGACCTGCCACGAGCGGCCGCGGCCACCCACCGGACGCGTCCGAGCCGACAGGCATCGAGACGGCGAGCGAGGACTAGCATGAACACGCTCCGCTGGCCGTCGCGTCAACGGGGCTACGCGAGGTGTTCGTTGCTACCTCGAGTAACGCACGGCCCCATCGTCTAGAGGCCTAGGACACCACCCTCTCAAGGTGGAGACACGGGTTCGAATCCCGTTGGGGCTGCCAGGCAGGCCGCTTCGTGCCCGAGTCGTCTCGCGATATCTACACGACGACGTCGACGAGTTTCTCGGGACCCCGAAAGTCAGCGGGGTTCCGTGTGAGAGAGGCAACTCGGCGGCGCACGACGTCGCCGCGATCAGCAGGTCTAGAGCGCGAGCACTGCGGGCCTTGCGACCTTTGGCGACGACGGCTGCGTAGATCCGCCCGTACGCCGCGGGCAGCCTCACCATCGAAAGGGAGGGGGTGGAACGCCGCTTCGGCACGATGAAGCCGATCTTGTCGCCGCGCTCGCTCTTCGGAGTCGGAGGTGGCGTGCGGTCCGGCGGCCAGTTCGGCCATCGTGATGGCAGACAGCAACTTCAATTGGGAGCGAGGCGACTTCATCTGCTCGAGGCCGGTACTTGAGGTGTGTCCCCGCCAACTCGGGCTTCTCAGTTGGGCGGGTGGTGAAGCAGAATCTTTGGCTTGACCCGGCGGTACACGTAACGTACACGAGTCGTGTATAGTACGTGTATGCCGAGGGTACGAACGAACATTGAGATCGAGGACTCGTATCTCCAGTTGGTCATGGACCGCTACCACTTGCGCACCAAGACCGAAGCGGTTGACCTCGCCCTGCGCCACTTGGCAGGTCGGCCCATGTCACGCGAGGAGGCGTTAGCCATGAGGGGCTCTCGTTCGATCGGGAAAGCCCCCTCCGACTCCAGACCTCGTGGCGCATGATCCTCGTCGATACCTCGGCTTGGGTGGAGTACGACCGGGCAACAGGCAGCCCGGTCGACCGTCGTCTCACTGAGCTCATCACCGATGAGGGACCCATCGCAGTTACCGAGCCGGTCGTCATGGAGCTCGCGGCAGGTGCCCGGACTCACGAAAGCGAGATGGACCTGCGCCGGCTCCTGCTCAGATTCGCCTTGCTCACCTTCGACACGGTTGTCGACTTCGATGCCGCGGCGAACATCTACAGAGCGTGCCGGCGGGTCGGTGTCACTCCGCGAGGGCTGATCGACTGCATGATCGCCGCCGTCGCGCTGCGACACGGCGCGACACTCTTGGCGTTCGATGCCGACATGAATCGGGTTGCCGAGGTGATCGGCATCAGCCTCGACCCTGGAACGCAGCAGTAGTGAGACAGTCGCTCCTCTGAAGCTGCAAGGCGTCGCGCCGGTGCAGCGAGAGCGCTGCTCAGCGTTCTGGAGCGGTGATCCAGTCGCCCTCTCAATGTGGAGACACGGGTTCGAATCCCGTCGGGGCTGCCAGCAAGAGTCCTGGCAGAAGGCATGGAGGTAGAGTCAACGCCGGAAGTGATTGACCTCCGCCAACAATTCAGCCGACGTACTTGAGCGCTTGACTTGAGCGCTGCCATCACGCCGGTCGACGAAGCCGAGAACGCGCTGATGCACATGGAACCTCGCCGAAGCACCCTGCGGGGGGTGTCAGAGTACGTCGTCACAGCCGAACGGGCCAGGACCGAGATTCTCATCGGTGCTGGGCAAGTCGCCACCAGGAGTGTGGGCCTCACCATCGCGACGGTGGCCGGTGTTGTGCTCATCGTCAGTGGCCCGCTCATGCTCATTGCGAGGAACCGACAGGCACCCGCGTCCGTCGAACGCAGTGCCACTGACATCTTGGTGGGGTAGTCGGTTACCCGCGGCGGCGTAGCATCAGCCCCATGGCGCGCTTGACGACACGGGCGGTTGCCTCGACTGCGGTCCTCGCCTCCCTCCTGATCGTGCTCAGCGGTTGCTCGGGCACCGCCACGAGTAGCACTCCCAACGCCGACCACCCGAGTCCCGCCGAGGTCATCGTTCACCTGAAGGTGGGAACATCTGCTAGCCAGGCGAGCAAGCTCCCCAGCCGTTTATTAGGCCTGGGCGGCGACATCACCGGGACAGACTGGAACGCGCAATCGCCAGGCATTGTGCTGTGTCTATTTGGCCTCGTCGGAGACGGTCGCAGAAATCGACCGCCTGCTACCAGCGATCAGGAAGATGTCACACGTAGCAGGTACCACTGTCGAATTTGGGTAACCGCGACTGGCAGGCTCCGCCGTCCCGTCACCTTGCTCACGTCATCGTGCTCGTCGCAATCGGCATCGGAGCGGGCACAGTTGTTGAGCCAGAAAGTAGGGCCTCTCCGCTCCCCAACAACTTCACCAACATCGTTCGTGAGACGGCTATGAGCCCGTCCAGAAGGCCTTCCGGGATGGTGAGCGCCCGACCTGTGTCGCCGCTGGCGACAGGACACCGCCACGA
>CAWDPZ010000025.1:0-113284 GCA_963804265.1 uncultured Acidimicrobiaceae bacterium | reverse complement strand
GTTCGACGCCGCCGGGAGTCCGTGTTTCCGGCGCAGGCGTGGTGTCGACGACCGGCACCATCGCCGTCGGCAGCTACGTCATCTCGGGCACCGACTCGGACATCTACGGTGACATGGGCAACTGGACCTACACCTTGAATGTCACCGCCACGACCATCAGCCAGTCCGCCCCCACCACGAACGCCACGACGCCGGCGAACAGCCTGCAGTTCACCGACCAGCTGTCGGCCTCCGGGGGCGCGGGGGCGATCACCTTCACCCAGTCCACCGGCGCTCCTGATCTCAAGGTCTCGTCCTCGGGCAAGGTGACGGTCGGCTCCGCCCTGGCCAAGGGCAGCTACACCGCCACGGGCACAGACGCCGACGGCTACCGCGACACCGGCACCTGGACCTACACCCTGACCGTGAGCGCGACCGCCATCACCCAGTCCGCGCCCAAGTCGAATTCGACGGTCGTGACTCCCGCCGACAGCTCCGGCTTCACGGCGCACCTGGCCGTGACCGGCAACAACGGCGCCGTCAAGTACGCCTTGACCGGCTCGCACTCGACCCCACCGGGCCTCGTCGTCTCCTCCGCGGGCGTCGTCTCGACGAAAGGGGCCCTCCCGGTCGGCACCTACACCGCCATCGGCACCGATTCTGACCCGCTGGGCGACTCCGGTCCGTGGAGCTACTCCCTGACGGTCACGGCCACGAAGATCTCCCAGTCGGCCCCGACGGGCGGCACGACGACGACCGCCACCGTCTTCGCCGGCAAGCTCAAGGTCACCGGCTACTACGGCACGACCACCTATTCGCAGGCAAGCGGCAAGCCGTCCCTGACCGTCTCGTCCTCGGGTGCCGTCTCCTCCGAGGCGAGCTTGGCGGCGGGGGTCTACAAGGCGCACCGGCACGGTGAAGGACTCCTACGGCGACACCGCCGGCACGTGGGGCTTCTCCTTGACGGTCACGGCCACCAAGATCAGCCAAGCCAGCCCGACCTCGGCCAATGTCGGAACGAACAAGGCCTTCAGCGGCCAGCTGAAGGTCTCGGGGTCGCACGGCACCGTCACCTACATCCAGACCCGGGGCGCCCCGGACCTGCGTGTCTCGACCTCCGGCGCGGTCTCGGCCCCGGCGAATCTGGCCAGAGGTCTCTACACGGCCTCGGGGACCGACTTCGACAGCCTGCACGACACCGGGAAGTGGAGCTACACCCTGATCGTCGGCGCCACCACGATCAGACAGGCTGGATCGGAGAGGGCGACGACCACCGTCGGCAAGGCCTTCCGCGGCCAGCTGAAGGTCTCGGGAGCCCATGGCACGGTCACCTACGCCCAAACGCAGGGCGCGCCGCATCTCAAGGTGTCGTCCTCCGGCAAGGTGTCGGCTCCCGCGAACCTGGCCAAGGGGACCTACAGGGCCAAGGGGACCGAATCCGACAGCTTCGGTGACAAAGGCAGCTGGAGCTTCACCCTTACGGTCGAGGGCGGCAGGCTCGCCCAGGTCATTCCGGTCAAGGCCTCGACCGTCACCGGCAGGAGCTTCACCGAACTGCTCAAGTTCTTCGGGGGGCACGGCAAGCTCACCTACACCCAGTCGAGCGGAGCACCCTACCTGAAGGTCTCGTCCTCCGGTGCCATCTCGGCCCCAGGCACTCTCGCGGCAGGAACCTACAAGGCAACCGGCGGCGCCAAGGACTCGTTCGGGCGACTCCGGGAGCTGGAGCTTCAGCCTGAAGGTCACCGCCACGAGGCTGCTGCAGACAGCCCCGGTCATGTCCAAGATCGCTGCCGGCAAGGCCTTCACCGCCCAACTGAAGGTCGCGGGTTCGCACGGCAAGCTCACCTACGCCCAGTCAACCGGCGCGCCCCGTCTCGATGTCTCCTCCTCCGGGGCGGTCTCGGCCCCGGCGACGCTCACAGCAGGCACCTACAAGGCTTCCGGCAGCGCGAGAGACGCCCTCGGTGACACCGGCAGCTGGACCTACACGCTCACGGTCACCGGCCACAAGCTCACTCAGCTCGCGCCCGCAAAGGCGACAGTCCCGGCGGGCACGACGTTCAAGGACCAGTTGAAGATCTCCGCCGGCCGGGGCAAGCTCACCTACGCCCAGTCGAAGGGCGCGCCAGAGCTGAAGGTCTCCACTTCCGGGGTGATCTCAGCTCCGGCCAGCCTGAAGCCGGGGACCTACAAGGCATCGGGCACGGTGAGCGACTCTGCCAGCGACAGCGGCAGCTGGCTGTTCACCTTGACGGTAAAGGCCAACCAACTCAAGCAGATCTCGCCGACAAAGGCGACGACGGGCGCAGGGACTGCCTTCACGGCGCAGCTCAAGGTCAAAGGCGCCCATGGGAAGGCCACCTTCGTCGAGTCGAAGGGCGCGCCCCACCTGAAGGTCTCTTCCTCGGGTCGCATCTCCGCACCCGCCACGCTGAAAAAGGGCACCTACGCGGCGACGGGCACGGTGAAGGACGCTTCGGGCCGGACCGGGATCTGGAGCTTCACTTTGACCGTCAAGGCCAGCACGCTCAAGCAGATCTTGCCGATCACCGGCAAGGTAATCAGCGGCAAGGCCTTCAGTGGTCAGCTCAAGGTCTCCGGGGCGTCGGGCAAGGTCACCTTCACCCAGTTGACCGGCGCCCAGGTCATGACGGTGTCCTCGACAGGCAAGGTCTCCGCCCCGGCCACGCTGGCCGCGGCGAGCTACACGATCACCGGCACCGCCAAGGACACGGGCGGAGATAGCTGTACATGGACCTTCACCTTGGTCGTGGCCGCCTAGCCGACCATTCCGAGGAGATGTCGAGGACCGGTCCCGGCGGCAGCTGACCGTGCTCCGCCGTGGCCTTCAGCCCTTCGGCTTCTTGCCCGACTTGTCGTAGACGGCGCCGACGAAGGCCGGGCTCGCCGACTCGTGGGCGTAGTCGGCCGTAAAGCGCCTTCCGAGATGGGCGAAGGTGCCTTTGAAGCTCCCGCCGGAGAGCAGGAAAAGCTGGAAATCGGTGTTGGCCGCCGGCGCATGGCCGCTCTTCAGGACCGGAGCTAGGGTGCCCCCGGCGATGAACCTTCCCGGGCCGGCACAGCAGGGGGAAACCAGCTCGAACTGCCCGAGGCTCTTCGTGCTCGAGATCTCCGACACGATCGTCCCGTCGCTCTTGTTCATGAACGCCGAGGCTTCCTGAAGAAGAAACAACGCCCGCGGTCCGACGGTCACCGTCCCGTGATTGGTGACCGGCGCGCCACCCCCGTCGGTGAACGTGCCGCCGGTCACGGTCAGGTTGCCGGTGTGGGTGTTGGTGAGCCCGGCCTCGTACTGCACGTTCCATGACGGATCCTTGATCTCGGCGAGGATGGTGCCCTTGTTGTCGATGGAGCCGTCACTGACCGTCACTGCACCGCCGGTCTTCTTGCCCGATCCCTGCGTCACCAGCACGAGCGTGCCCTGATTGACGACGCTGCTGTGGTCGAGTCCGAGCGCGGTCACGTTGTAGTTGTCACCTTGGTAGTTGTAGGCCCCTCCGACCACGGTGATCTTCTGCACGGCGGGGATCGTGCCTTTGATGTTGGCGCCCAGATAGTTGACGAGGAATTGGGCCGCCCCGGCCTTGTCGACAAGGGTCGCTCCGCTTTGCAGCGTTACGACATTGCCCTTTACATAGCCGCCGGCCTGGGTCCAGGTGAGAGGCCCCGAGCCTTGTTGGGCAAGGATCGACCCGTCGTTGACGAGCTCCCCGTCGTTCGTGAAGCTCGAAGGCGAGGCGAATCCCTCGAGATTGACGACGCTCAATTCGGCACGGGGAGCGACGGTGAAGGTGCCGTAGTTGGTGATCGCAGCCACCTCGAGCGTCCCTGAGCCGTCCTGCAAGCTCGCTCCTGCCTCGTTCGTCAACGGGGCCTCGATCTGGGTGGTGTTGGCGTACTTGTTCTTGGCGTCCTGAATCTCGGCTGTGACGCTGCCGTAGTTGAGCACCGGTGCGCCACTGAGCACTGCGTCGCCGCCGATCGGGTTGCCCGGAAGCTGCGAGCCGCCATCGGTCGAGTCGAGCACGAGGGCTCCGCGGGCGGCGATCGTGCTCGTCGTGACGACGTTCAAGAAGACCGTGCTGAGCTGTTCGTTGCTGTTCGACGTGCTCCCCTGGCCCGCGATGTCCAGTGTCTGGGTCCCCGCCCCGCCGCCGAGGCCGAGGGTGAGGGAGTTCACGCTGGCGCCGTTGTTGTTGGGATCGGCGGTGCCGAGACTCCAAGGGGCGAGCGTCACCGTGTAGGTGCCCGGCACGGTGATGCAGACGTTGTCGGCGTTGCTCGGGATCACCCCCGTGCTCCAGTTCGCCCCGGCACCCCAGACGCCGCTCACGGGGCTCTTCCAGCTGTCGCTACAAGACGCCAGACGCGGGCTCGACGCCGCGGCCGCACCGGCGACTCCGGTCACGAGGGCGCCGAGCAGGACTGCCACGACCAACAGGGCGCGACTACGGGTCATTACAGGCCGCCTTTCGGGGAGGGCACGAAGGCGCAGAGTGTAGCCGCTGGTCTCGCGGCCGAGTACCCGGGCAGTTTCCGCCGGCGCGAGGCTTCAGTCGCGTGCCGCGGCCGACTGCGTGCACCGGACTCGAAGCGAGCTGCCCTACCGCTCGCGCAAGTGCCCATCGAGCGTGTCGCGCATCGCGTCGCCCACGAAGTTGAACGCCACAACCGTCACCATCACGATGAGGCCGGCCGGATAGACCTCCCACCAGTAACCGTCGAGCAGATAGGTCGTCCCCTGGGAGAGCATCGCACCCCAGCTCACAGCGGGCGGCGGCAGACCGAAACCGAGGAAGCTCAAGGTGGCGAGGATGATCATGGCGTCGGCCACCTGGAAGGTGGCGTTGACCGAGATCGTCCCGAGGGTGTTCGGGATGATGTGGCGCCCGACGATGCGCGGCCTGCTGCCGCCCGCGGCGCGCACGGCATCGACGAATTCCCTCGTGCGCAACGACAAGGTCTCGCCGCGCACAAGGCGCGCCGGGCCGAGCCAGGAGAGGAAGGAGAGCACCAGGATCAAGACCGGCACGCTCGGGCGGAACACGCTCGCCAGGTAGACGAGCAAGAAGATGGCGGGCACCGCGATCACGACGTCCACGACGCGCATCATGAGGGCGTCGAGGATTCCCCCCACGAAGCCGGAGACCGCCCCCCACAAGGCGCCGAAGCTCGTCGCGACGAGCGCGACGGCGAGCGAGATCTCGAGCGCGCTCTGCCCACCGACCATGAGCCGCCCCAGGATGTCGAAGCCGTTGGCGTCGGTCCCGAGCGGGCGTCCGGCACCGGGGGGCATGTTGGTGAGGGCGATGTTCGCCTGGAACTGGTCGCTGTGGTAGACGAGCGGGCCGCCGAAGCAGAACGCCGCCACGGCGACGATGATCCCCACTCCGACAACGCCGAGGCGGTTCTCCAAGAACCCCGACGCGAACGAGCTGCGGCCGGGTCGCGGGCGCGCCTTATCCGGCTTCGGCGAGCAGACCGAGCCTGGTCCCCTGCAGCTCGACGGCCGGGCGCGGATCAGCCATATCTGACCCTCGGGTCGAGCACGGCGTAGGCGAGATCGGCGAGCAGGCTGCCGAGCACTGTCGCCACCCCGGCGATGACGGTGATGCCGAGCTCCACCGGGTAGTCGGCGTTCACGGCGGCGTTGAAATAGGTGAGGCCGAGGCCGGGGAAGTTGAAGACGTACTCGACGACGAGACCCGTCGTGAGCACGGCCGGGACGGACAACCCCAGCAGCGTCACCACCGGCGCGAGCGAGTTGCGCAGCACATGGCGGGCGACGATGACGCGCGCCGGGAGCCCCTTGGCCCGCGCCACACGCACGTAGTCCTGGGCGAGGGTGTCGATGGCCGCCGAGCGCATGTAACGGCTGAACAGGGCCACGTTCACGAGGGTGAGGGTGAGGACGGGGAGCACCAGGGCGCGCGGGTCGGCGAGCACGCCCGCGACTGTCGCCGCCTGGGGCGCCTCGGGCGGCAAGGCGTGCAGGCCGATCGCCATCCCCGCGATGAGCAGGAGCCCCAGCCAATAGGACGGCATCGAGTAGAGCAAGCAGCGCCACCCCCGTGGCGGCATGGTCGAGCGCACGGTTGCGCCGCACGGCTTGGGCGACGCCGAGGGGGATGGCGATGGCGAGGGCGAGCACGAGGGCGATGCCGACGAGGATGATGTCGTTCGGCAGCTCGTGGACCACGAGCGAGTCGACGCTCTGGTTCAGCCGGTAGGAGTAACCGAGGTTGCCGTGGAGCACATGGGAGAGGAACGTCAGGTACTGCATGACGACCGGGCGGCCGAGGCCGTTCACCCTGTCGAAGTTCGCCATCTCCCCGGCGCTCGCCCGCGGGCCGAGCACGGCGCGGGCGAGGTTGCCGGGGATGATGTGCTCGAGCACGAACACGAGCACCGTCACGCCGAGGAGGACGACCACGGCCTGGACGAGGCGCCGCAGTGTGTACCCGATCATGTCCGCTCGTGCCCTCCGTCCGCATCGGCCTCTGGCTCAGCCCTTCGAGAAGTACCACTCCTCGGGGCTGATGAACCCGTAGGCGTTCGGGACGAAGCCGCGCAGGTTCGACGAGACCGTGACCAGTGTTCCCGGGCTCGGCTGCCAGAAGTTGGGGAGCTCGAGGCGAACCTGGTCCTGGTAGGCGTCGAGGGCGGCCTGGGCGCCGGCGGCCGGCGTCGTCGTGGTCGCCTTGATGAGCTTGTCCGAGGTCGGGTTCGAGTAGTTGGCCACGTTGCCGAGGGCGCCGGTCTCGAATATCTCCTCCCCGCTCGGGTAGTGGTCGGGCTCGAAGACCCAGCCGCTGCCGTACTGGCCGAGCTCCCAGCTGCAGGCCGCCTGGCCCGGCGAGCAGGTCAGGATCGTCGAAGCGATCGTGGTCGGCGTCACCTCCTTGAGGGCAATCTCGACGCCCACCTGCTTGGCCACCGACTGCAGGTCGACCATCGAACCGTCGGTGTAGGGAAGGCCGCTCGGGTACATGAGGGTGAAGTTGAGGCCCTCGCCGGCTTTGATGCCCTGGCCGCACCGGCTCGGACCGCGTGCCCGGACGGGCACAGCTCGTGACGCCGCCGGGCGCGACCTTCCAGCCGTGGGCCGTGAGCAGCTTGGCGGCCGCCGGCACGCTGAACGGGTAGGGGTTCACGGACGCGCTCGCGTCCGCATACGGGTTGGCCGGGCTCGCCGGCACCGGGCCGTAGGTCGGGACCCCGAGCCCGCCGTAGTAGGCGTGGATCCACCCCTGCTGGTCGACGAGATGCTGGAAAGCCTGGCGGAAGTAGAGCTGGCGCAGAATCGGCCCGACCGTCGGGTTGTTGAAGTTCGGCTCGAAGTAGTCGAACTGGAACGGGTACCAGTCCACGAGCTGGTAGCCCTGCGGCGCGGAGAGCCCCTGACTGCGGCAGGTCGTTGTCCGGCACGTAGCCGACCGAGATCTGGTCGCCGCCCGCAGAAGAGCCGGAGCCGCCTTGGCCGACCCCGCGCGCAGCACCGAGAACTCGGCGGCGGCGCTCGTGTAGGCGAGCTCGACGAGCCTGGCCAGATGCGGCTTGTCCGGACCGGAAAAGCGCCGATTGGCGACGAAGGTCGCGGTCCCTTCGGTCGTGAGCCCGACGAGCTTCCAGGGCCCGTCGACAACGGACCAGACCGGGCTCGAGGCGTAGCTCGCGAGATGAGTGGCCTGTGTGCTGAGAAAGTCGTAGACCGCCCTTGCCCCCGACGGCGTGGAGTCAGGAAGATATCTCGCGCCGGGCTTTCCGTGCGGGAGCCGAGAGCGAGGTGCGGTCCCAGGCCAGCGGGAGCGGGGTGATCTGGGAGAGCTCGTTGTAGGTGTACCAGATCGGGTTGTAGGCGTCGTTGAGCCTGAGGCGCACAGTCGTCGCGTTGGGGGCCGTGGCCGAGCTCACGTTGTCGGGGAACCCGCCGGGGACATAGGAGGCCCAGCCGTCCCGGTTCGCCTTCAAAAGGTTGATCCAGAAGATCACGTCCCGGGCGGTCACGGCCTCGCCGTCGGACCACATGTAGTGCTTGAGCGTGATCGTCACGACGCGGTTGCCGTCGCTGTAGACCGGGGCGTTGCCGACCGACAGCCCGTAGTCGACCGACGTCGACGCCCTGTCGCCGAACCAGTAGAGGGGCTCGTAGAGGAGGGTCTGGAGATCGGCCGTGTTCGCGTCCGTGAAATAGGCCCCGGAGACGAGCGGGAAGATGTAGTCGGGCGGGGTCTCCGGTTGCTCGGCGAAATAGGCCGTGCCCCCGCCGATCACCGTCCTCGAAACCGCGCCCAGGGCCTTCGCCGCAGCAGCGGGAGCCTTCGTTGCCGAGCCGTCGTCGCCGAGCCGGTGCCCGACGAGCCGCACGCCTGGATGGAGGCGAGCACGAGCAGGCCGAGCGCGGCTCGAGGCGCGAGGAGCCCGTCCGGCGGTCTCGAGGCCTCGGCGGACGAGCTCTTCAGCCCCGACAAGGCTCTCAGCGCGCGAAAAGGGCGCCTTCGGGCCCGACGTCGTCACTGTGGCCACCTCCCTTGCCGGCATTACCCGGTCAGGTTCGAACGGTCGGTGGCAATCCGGCCCGCCGGCCAGCCACCCTCTCAGCCCGGTACACCCGAGCTCCCGTGCACTTCTCCGACAGCCTAGTCGTGCTTGGCCGGCGCGGCCCCGCTGACGACAATGTCGAACGAGTCCTCGGGACGCGATGTCGGCGAAGTACCTCCGCTCCGCCCGCAGCCACTCGTCGTCCCAGTCCTCGGGCGCGATCAGGCCCCGCAGGCGACTCAGCCGCTCGGCCTCGGGCGTCTTCACGTAGATCGTCTTGTCGACAAGGTCTCGCAGCGCCGGCGCGGAGGAGCACACGCCCTCCACGACGACGAGTCGTGCCGGTGTGACGTGCGTGTACTCGTCCGAGAGCCTTCCCGAGTCCCAGTCGTAGGGACGGTAGAGGGCCTCGCGGCCCGCCCGCAGCGGCCCGAGAGCCTCCCGGCGCAGGCGGGCGAGGTCGTAATAGCTCCCGATGGCCTGGCCGCCCTCGGCGCCGCCAGCGGCCTCAGGTATGAAGAAGTCGTCCGTGTGGACGAGGCTCGCCTCGCACAGGTCACAGAGCCGGCCGGCGAGCGTCGTCTTGCCCGAGGCACCGTGGCCGTCGACGGCGACCACGGTGACAGCGCTGGTGGCGCCGCACCAGAGCGACACGGCGGCGACCGCCAGCTCCAGCGCCTCCCCGGCCAAGTCGTCGCCGCCCACATCTCGGCGCCGTGGCGGCTCGTCGCTGCGTTTCGAGGTTCCTGTCACGCCTTCAGCTTGCTGCACCCGGCAAGTGCATCGGGCCAAGGTCGCCCAACCTGGGGCTTCGCGCCATCTATCCTTGGCAGGACCCACAGACGACTGAACCGAGGGGTGACACGATGAACAAGCCTGCGCAGACCCACCGGGTCGCTCGTCGCGAGACGATCCTCCTCGCTGCCCTTGTCGCGGCGATCGCCCTCGGGCTGACGGGTTGCAGCGCCGTGAGCAAGGCCATCTCCGCCGTCAAGGCCGTGCACAACATCATGCACGGCAGCGCGGCGATCAACTCGCTCACGGCCAAGATCAAAGCCGGAGACAACGCCGCCTACGACGTGACCTACGTCACGACCGGCAGCTCTCCGGCGACGATCAATTACGCCGCCCAGCCGCCGAACGACTTCGCCTTCGACGACTCGACCTCGACCAGCGAGCTCATGGTCTTCGCGGGCTCGGCGGGCCAGTTCGAGTGCAACCGGCCGAAGGCGGGGGCCACGTGGCAATGCCTCAAGACCGACGTTTCAGGGGTCAATACGACCAAGCTGATGTACGCCCTCTACTCGGGCGCGTACTGGATCGACTTCCTCAAGCTCTATTCGGTCGCGGCGGCACTGCACGGGGTCACGATCAGCTCATCGTCGATGACGGTCAACGGCTTCAAGCTGCAGTGCGCCGTGGTCGTCAGTGGCAAGGCGCCGAATCAGACCACGAGCAAGGTCTGCGTCACCTCCCAGGGCATCCTCGGTTACGTGAGCGTGGCGGCCAAGGCCGCGGACTTCGAGATCAAGAGCTACTCGTCATCGCCGGCGGCCTCGCTCTTCCAGCTCCCGGCCGGGGCGACGGTCACGACCATTCCCACATCGACCACCTCGTGAGCCGTTGACAGACGCGCCGTGTGCGGGATAGCGGGCTTCACCGGCCGCGACCCGGAGCTGCTCGACGCCATGCTGGCGTCCATCGAGCACCGGGGGCCCGATTCCTGGGGCGCGGAGGTCGGCGAGGACTTCACCGTCGGGATGAGACGCCTTTCCATCATCGACATCGAGGGCGGTGAGCAGCCGATCTGCTCCGAGCGCACGGGCGCCTGCATCGTGTTCAACGGGGAGCTGTACAACAACGCGGAGCTGCGCGCGGAGCTCATGCGCGCGGGACACCGTTTCGTGTCGGACCATTCGGACACCGAGACGGTGCTGCGCGCCTACGAGCAGTGGGGCAACTCGTGCGTCACGCGTCTCGTGGGGATGTTCGCCTTCGCCATCGTCGACCCGCGGTCGCGGGTCTTGTACCTCGCCCGCGACCGGCTCGGCATAAAGCCGCTGTACTACTTCTCGCAATCGGGCCGTTTCTCCTTCGCGTCCGAGCTGAAGGCGCTCTTCCAGGACCCGAGGGTCCCGCGCGCCGCCGACATGGGGGTGCTCTACCGCTTCCTCCTCCATCGTGTGCATGACGCCGGGGAGGAGACGTTCTTCGTGGGCGTGAAGCGTCTTTTGCCCGGACACTTCATGACGGTGGCGGCCGACGGCCGAACGGCTGCGACGAAGTACTGGGCACCCGAGGTCAACCCGGAGTTCTCGTCGTCGTTGCGCGACTCGGAGTACGCCGACGCATTCGCGGATCTGTTCGAGCGGGTCATCCGGCGCCACATGATCGCCGATGTGCCCGTCGGCGTCTCCTTGTCCGGAGGCCTCGACTCGAGCGGGGTCTCCTCGGTCATGGAAGCCCTCATGCACTCGGGCGCCGACACGCACACCGCCGGCGCGCTGCACACCTTCTCGGCCCTCTACCCGGGCCAGAGCATCGACGAGAGCGAGTACGTTCACTCGGTCGAGAGACACGTCCACAGCGTCCCGCACTACGCCTACCCGACCGTCGACCAGTTCTGGGACGAGATCGCCGAGTGGATCTGGTACCAGGAGGAGCCGACGATCTCGTCGGCGCCGTACGCCTACTACAGCGTCTACCGCATCGCCAAAGGCGAGGTGAAGGTGATCTTGTCGGGCAACGGCGGAGACGAGCTGCTCGCCGGTTACCTCCCCTACTTCCGGACCTACCTGAGCTCGGCGGTCGACCAGCGCCACTTCCTGGCCGCGGTCCGCGAGGCGCTCATGGGGCGCGACCTGTACAAGAGCTATGCCCGCGAGCTCATGGCGAGCGCGCCGGCCTGGCGGTCAGCGCCCCTTCTCCATGCCGGACTTCCTCACCGCCGCGCCCGGCGCCCTCGCCGAGTTCGACTACCGGCCGAGCCGCAACCTCAACAGCCGGCTCGCCGACGACGTGCTCAAGTACTCGACGCCCAACCTGCTGCGCTACGAGGACAAGAACTCCATGGCCTTCTCCATCGAGTCGCGGGTGCCCTTCTTGGACCACGAGCTGGTCGAATTCATCTTCCAGCTGCCCATCGACCAGAAGATCAAGAGAGGGTGGAACCGCTACGTGTACCGTCAGGCCATGAGAGGAAAGATGCCTGAGGCCAACCGGACGAGACGCTCGAAGATCGGCTTCACCAATCCGGAGGCCGCCTGGACACGAGAGCGCGCCGGGCAGATCCGCGAGGTGTTCTCGTCCGACTCGCTGTCGTCCCGCGGGATCTTCGACCCGCGGAGGCTCGTCGAGGAGCTCGACGCCTGGCTCGCCGGCAAGCCGGGTGACGGGCTCGCCTTCTGGCGCGTGCTCGTGACCGAGCTCTGGCTGCGGCGCTATGTCGACTCGCCGGTGGCCGTCCGATGACGCCGCCAGAAAAGGCCGGGCCGCCCGAGCCCGGACCGCCCGCCGTAGGGGCGCCCGAAGCCGCTCCCGACGTCGTGCTCGGCGGGCACACCTATCAGCGCACCCTCGTGCACACCCATCTCATCCACATCAAAGAGGCGCTCGAGCCCATCTTGGACTCGCGAGTGCGTCCTCTGCTCGAAGACGGGGACTGGGTGGCGATGTCGGAGAAGGTCGTGGCCATCTCCGAAGGCAGAGTGGTGCACTACTCGGTCGTCCGGCCCGGACCGCTCGCGAAGCTCATCGTCAAGGGCACCCGCAAGTGGGAGCACGACGTCGCCTTCAGCGACCCGCGCAAGATGCAGGTGGCGATCATGCAGACGGGCTCGGCGCGCGCCGCCTTCGCCATGGTGGTCGGCGGGGTGACCAAGCTGTTCGGCCGGCACGGCGACTTCTACCGGATCGCGGGTCACCGAATCGCCGAGATAGACGGGTTCAACCCGGACACCGTGAAGCCTTTCGACGAGTTCGCGATGCTGGGGCCGGCCGACCCGGACAAGGCGTGCAGGAGCTACGCGGCCTACCTCGGCCACCCCGTGGTCATCATCGACGGGAACAACATCAACGTCGAGGTGCTCGGGGTGAGCCCGGACATGCCGGTCGACAAGGCGACGGCGCGCCTGGTCCTCCTCGACAACCCGATGGGCCAAGGCGAGGAGCTGACGCCCTTCGTCATCGTCCACCGGGCCTGAGAAGGGCCCGGGGTCCCCCGAGGCCGATCAGGCCCGCGCTGAGGTCGATCAGCCCAGCGGAGACGCCAGGTAGTGGGCCTGGACCTGGGCGGCGGAGAGCTCGATGTTGTAGAAGGCCGCGTCCGAGACGGTTCCCGCCAAGTAGTCGCTCGATGGCTGATAGGGCCAGAGACTGAGATCTTCGCCGCCCACCCGCCAGTAGCCGACGTAGCTCTGGGACTGAGTTGTGCTGTTGGCGCCGACTAGCTGGCCGTCGACGTACAAGCTCATGCCGTCCCAGCTCTGGGTGGCGACGACGTAGTGCCAGGCCCCGTCGTTGTAGGACTTGGGCGACTGGACGACGACAGTCTGGCCGTCGAAGATCCCGAAGTTGAGCTGGCCGTCGTTCGACATCCACACCTGCCGGTCCCGCTGGGCCGACAGGCCGCTCGGCGAGCTGCCGAAGCCCATCAGATAGCCGCCTGAGGCCGTCGTGGTCTTGAACCACATCTCCTCGGAGTACGTGGTGGGATCGGTGATGGCCTGTGCGGCGACGATCTGGCCGCTGGACCCGTCCAGGGCGACGCCGGTGCCCGCGGGGCCCTCGACGGAGCTCGGAGCGTGGTAGGTGATCCCGGCGGTGCTGTAGGTACCCGTGTAGCCGTTGCCGCTGGCGTCAGCGGCCGTCGGCCCGGTCGCGTCGCTGAGCGGCCAGTAGGCCGCCGGTCCTGAGGCGAGCACCGCCCGTCCGTAGCTGTCGGCGGGCGGCTGGGTGGCGACGTTGGTGATCGAGACCGTCCTCGAGATGCTCGGCGTGCCGCCGGCACTGAGGGCGAAGAGCATGTAGGGCCCGGGGAGCGCTATCCCGGGATCGGATGGGATGGCCAGCTTGTAGGTGTTGCCGACCGCGGAGACGATCGAGAGCGGGATGCGCCTCTGGTCGTTGTCCACCGAGTGGGTCGACTCCCCGTAGCGGACCATGGAGAAGCTCGAGACCCGGCCACCGGTGGTCACCGAGATCGTCTGGCCGGTGGCCGCCGCGCTCGGAGCCGAGGTGATCACCGGACGGATGCGCAGGGTGCCGTTGGAGTTCAGCAGATAAGGCGGCGTGAATATCTGCCCGTCGGGATGATTGGTCGAGCAGGAGCTTCCGCAAAGCCCGCCGCCGCCGGAGAAGACCCGCCCGTCGGGCAGCAGGACGGCCACCGAGTGGTAGTTGCGTGGCTCCGCCTCGGGGGCCATGACAGTGAACTGACCTGTGGACGGGTTCCACATCTCGGGGTTCAGCACCGAGTCGGCGTCGCTGAAAGGCACGCCGTAGGTCTCCCCGCCGATGGTCACGACCTCGCCATTGGGCAGCACCACGCTGTTGGCGAATGTGCGGGGATAGGTCATGGAGCCCACCTGGGTGACATGAGCGGTCCCTGTGCCGATGTTGATCTCATAGGCCTTGTTGGTGGCGTAGGAGTTCTGGTAGGCGGGGGCTCCCCCCATGGTGATGATCTTGTTGATGTCGTAGTAGACGGCGTTTCCGTTCATGGCGTCCGCGCTGGTGCCCCTGTTCCCGGCCGGGGTGATGCTGCCCGCACCGCTGGTCGTGATCCAGTTCATCTGCGCCGACGGCCCCGCCTGCAGGACTCTTCCCCCGGAGGTGGCGATGAACCAGCCGTGGTTGTCGGCCCGGTACACGCCCTGGGGATCGGCGGTGTACATCGGTGTGGCCGGGACGCCCGTCAGCTCGCGCCAGCCGCCGGTGGGCGTCCAGACCTCGCCCAGCTTGCCCCCGAGAGCGCCCGACCACGAACCGCCGAGCGTGAAGGCCTCACCGTTGGAGAGCAAGGTCATCGCCTGGTAGCCGCGGGCGATGTTCATCGGCGGTCCCGCGCTTCCAGGTGTTGGTGGTGGGGTCGTAGATGCTGGTCTGGTCGTCGCTGTCGCCGCCTGTGACCATGATCTCGCCGTTGGCCAAGATGACCACACCGGGGCAGAACATGTTGTGGTTCGTGTTGGTGATCGTCTCCTGGCTGACGACGCCCGTGTTCAGGTTCAAGATGGCGGTCTGGGTGTACGAGGCCCAGCCGAAGTTCATGTCCTGGTCCGCCGACCACACGAGCAGCTCGTTGTTGGGCAGCAGCGCCGCCGCGGCCGGGACGAGGGGGAAGCCGATCGTCGGCCCCCACTCACCGACGATGGCCGGGTTCGTGCTCAGGGCGTGCGACTTCAGATTGACGGCCGCGAGCACGGGCGCCGTCTGCGGGGCGCCCTCGAGGGAGATCGCGGCCGCCGAGACGACCGAGCCACCGGCCGCGTCGGAAAGGGCTGTGAGCCTGACGAAACGAGCCTTTACAGGAAAGATGCCGACTGTCTTCGACGGCCGTGTTGTCAGCCCACGTCCCGGTCGCCACGGGCGTCCCGAAATGGACCCCGTCCTGGCTGACGCTGACCTCGAACCGGCCGATGGCGCCGGCGGGACGGGCACCCTGGCGGGGCTCGTAGACGACGCCCGACACGACCTGAGCCGTGCGCATGTCGATGGTGATCCACTGCGGCAAGCGAGCCGCGCGAACGGCCGGCTCTGCCAGTAGCTGGAGGCTCTGCCGTCGAGCACGGCGTCAGCGGGATGACCCGGCAACTGACCGCTCGCCGTGGCCGTCCAACCCTCCGGCTCCAGCATGGGTGCATACGGGGATCTTGGAGGCCGACGTGGCCATCACCATCTCCGGCATCGCCGACGGCGTGGCACCGGTACGGCTCAGTCCTGGGCGAGCCACAAGCAAGACGGCGACGACCGGAATCGTGAACACGACGTAGACCCAGCGCGAAAAAGGGCTGACGGGCGACATGCGCCGACGCGTGACCATGGATCATTCCCCCCCAAGACGGCTGGCCGCACACCGCGGACCGGAAGACCGGACCTGGCCGTCGACCCAGTCTAAGGGCTTCCGGCCGGCGTTGCCGGTTTGTTCCTTGCCGCCGAACTGGACAAAGACGACGTCGGGCCCCGCCGTCCGGGGCGGCCGGACCGGGGCCGTCAGACCGCGGCGCGACCGGGCGCCGGCCTGTCTCAGGCGACGGCGGTCTGGGCCGTGGCCTCCTCGGCCTCGAGCGTTACCGCCACGGCGTGAACGACGGCTGCGATCCTCAGTGCCTCGTGGATCTGGTCCTTGCTCACGCCGAGCTCACGGAGCTTGCTCTCGTGCGCGGCCAGGCAGCCGCCGCAACCGTTCACCGCGCTGACCGCCAGGCACCAGAACTCGAAATCCTCGGCGTCCGCACCGCCCCGGGTGGCTATGACCTGCATCCGCAGCCGAGCAGGCAGGTCTTGGTAGTCCTTGGCCCCCTCGTCTGCGAGCAGGTGCTTGCTGCGGTAGTAGATGTTGTTCATCGCCATCACCGCAGCAGCCGCCTTGGCGGCGTCGAAAGCCTCGCCCGAGAGGTGCTGTCTCGCTTCTTCGGCAAGCTCGACCAGGACGCGCCGGCCCCGCGAGGCGATAGCCGTCGCGAGCACGGTGCCCCAGAGCCGCTGGGTGGGCAACGTCGAGACGGCGATCGTCGAGTCGAGGTTCAGGCGGATGTCTTTGGCGTAAGCGGGCAGCGCCTCTTTGAGAGCAGGAACGCCCATCAAGAGCTCTGGCTCATGAGCGCCTTCGCGTCGAGCGTCGCCGCACCTTTGTGCCAGTTGCAAGCGCACAGCTCGTCGGTCTGCAGGGCGTCGAGGACACGGAGCACCTCTTCGACGTTGCGACCCACCGAGCCGGCTGTGACCATGGCGAACTGGATGATGCCGTCCGGGTCGACGATGAACGTGGCCCTGTCGGCGACGCCGTCGACGTTGAGGACGCCGAGGTCGGCGACGAGATTCGCGGTCGAGGTCCGAGAGCATCGGGAAGGGGAGATTCTTCAGGTCCTCGTGCTGGTTGCGCCACGCGTAGTGCACGTACTCGTTGTCGACCGATCCGCCCAGAACCTGGGCGTCGCGGTCCGCGAATTCCGTGTTCAGGCGGCCGAACTCGGCGATCTCGGTCGGGCAGATGAAGGTGAAGTCCTTCGGCCAGAAGAAGACGACCCGCCATTTGCCCTCGTAGGTGGAGGAGTCGATCTTCGTGAAGTAGTCCTCTGGCGCCTTGGCCTCGATTGCGCTCAGGTCGCCGGGGATGAGCGCCGTGAGGGAGAACTCGGGGAAGCTGTCACCGATTCCAAGCATTGTCTCTCCTTCAAAGTTTGAATCCTGCGTAGTCCACTTTGCTCGATGCAGAAGTTGGCCTCTTGCCCCTGAGGTTACCGACTCGGGCCGCGCTACCCCACCCCGGCCACCGACGAAGACGGGGTGGAGACTGCCGCGACGAGCCGGCGATGGCTTAGAGGCCGATGGCCGCCGCGCTCGGGGCGCTGCCCAAGTACTTCGCCAGCGCCGAAGTTGTAGACCTGACCGTTCGCCGCGACCAGCCAGTAGCCGTTGCCGGCCGGGGCCGGGGCGATGCCGACGATCGGGGCGCTCAGCTTCTTGCTCGAGACTGAGCCGTGCCGGCTCGCACCGCCGAAGGCGAAGACTGAGCCCGAAGCTGTCGCCAGCCAGTAGCCCTTCCCGGTCGGGTTGACCGCGATCGCGACGACCGGCCCGCCAACCTTCTTGCCGACCAGCGACCCGTGGGTGGGGGCGTCACCGAAAGCGGTGACGCTCCCGTTGCTCCCGACAAGCCAGTAGCCCTTCCCGTCCAGCGACGGTGCGATGGCCGTGATGACCGAGCCCTTCGGCACCTTGCCGGCATAGGTCCTGGCTTGTCCGAACGCCTGGACGGCGCCGCTCTTGGTGGCGATCCAGTAGCCCTTGCCGCTCGGCATCGAGGCGATGCCGACGACGTTGTTCCTCGACGCCTCACCGAGGTAGGCGGCGTCGCCGAACGGCGTCACCGCACCTGTGCTCGTCACGATCCAGTAACCGAGCCCGTCGGGAGTCGTCGCGAAGCCCACGACGGTCGAGCCCTCCCCGGCGATGCCCCCGTGCGAATGGACGTCGCCGTACCCGAGCACCGAACCGTCCTGGGTCTCGACCAGGTAACCGTCGGCACCGAGACCGGGCACGACGGTCCCCGACACCGCCCGGAGGCCGACGCCCAGCTTCGACGTCGCCTTCACGCTGAAGGTCCAAGTGGCACCGGCTTGAAGGTCGTTGAAGGTCATGTGCCTGGTTGCCGCTCCGCCAAGACCGCGCTCGCTCGGCAGCCCGGGCGACGAGGCGGTAACTATGTATCCGGTGACCGGGCTGCCTCCGTCACTTGCCGGAGCGCCCCAACTGACCGACGCGCCTCCGTTCTTCTGCATGGCCGTGACCGAAGTCGGGCCGCTCGGGACACTCGGGCTGTAGGTGTACGAGATGGAATTGCTCGTCTTGCCCGTCGGGTTGAAGAAGCTCTCCACGGTCGCGAGCCTTACCGGCACCTTTGCGCCCGCCTTGCCCGGTGGCGCCGTCACGACCACCTGGTTCGTCGTGCCGCAGGTCAAAAGGGCCTGGGAGTTGTTGGTCGAGAGCGTCACGACCTGTCCGAAGGCGACAGCCACGACGCATCCGAGGTTGGACCCGTTCAACACGACCTGGTTGCCGCCGTGTGCCGGCCCGGTCGCCGGCGTCATGCTGTCGATCCTCGGGGTACCCGGCGGATACACGAACAGCACGTCGGTGGAAGGGCTGTAACTGCAGCTCGTCACCGTGCAGATCTCGACGTCGACGACGCCCGGGTTCTGAGCGACCGACTGCGTCGTGAGCTTTTCGCGTCGCTCTTGACCGCGAAGTTGTACTGGGTGCCGAGCGAGAAGCCGGTCAGGTTGTCCACGAAGGCGATCGGGCCGACCGCCTGGAGCAGCCCCGTACCGCTCACCTGAAGGGCCGTGCCACAGCCCGCCTTCGCGGTCGGCGTGCAGGCGACGGCGTCGGGAACACCGTTCTCACCGGTACGGGAGTTGACGATGCTCGCCACCTTCGGCACGCCGGCATAGACGACGCTGCGCTTGTTGGAGGTTCCGCCCACCGAGGCAAACTCCACGCCGAGCGATACCGGTTGCGTTGTCGGCGCCTTGTAGGACTTCGCCAGCAACGGGACGACGATCTCCAAGGAGGTCCCCGTCTCGGCAACCGGTGCCAGGACCGAGTTCTCGTTGAAAGGAGTGCCCAGCAAGACCGTGTCGAGGCTCAGGCCGTTCATGCCCGTCCCCTCGAGCGTGATCAGGTTCGTCGGCAGGCCCCCGGATTCGCTCGCCAGGTCGATGGCGTTGCACGCCGCGGTCGCCGGCGCGATGCAGTGCTTGAGGTCCGCCACCGATCCGGTCGACACCGAGGTGATGCTGGGAGCGGGGGCATAGTCGAACTCCGTCGGCTGCGGAGTCGCCTCATAGCCGGGTGGGATTATCTGCCCGCCCATGCTGTCGAAGCTGATCGGTCCCTCATATGGCGGCAGGATCGTGCTTTTCGCGCTTCGAGCCGTTGGCGTTCGTCACGACGACTTCCACCTGGCAGACGTCGTTCGAAGCATTCGCCCGCGTAGACACCTGTCGTCGGCAACGGCGCGCAGGACTGGGCGGAGTAGGCAGGCGGCGTGAGGACGATCTCGTAGGGGGACTTGATGTCGAAGCCTGCGGCCGCCACACCACCGAAGGTGACCTGGGTAGCGCCTGATGAAGCCCGATCCGTAGATCGTGACCGGCTTGGGCGAGGACTCGAGTCCTCCGCTCGGTCCCACGCTCGTGACGCTCGGGATCGCTGCAGCGGACATGTTCTCGTCCACATAGTCGAAGACCGCGGCGGCTCTCGGGAAGCTCGATTCGCCGCTCTTCAAGGTCACGCCGACAACTGCCGGCCCTGCTCCGTCTTCGGGTGCGGGGGAGCCTGGCGGCGTGATCGCCGTCGAAGCCGGGAAGACCGCGGTGAGCGTGGTGTCGTTGACCACGGCAACTCCGCTCGCCTGTGTGCTCCCCACCTGGACGCTCGCGACCTCAGGGGTCGCCGTGGTACCGAAGCCGGACCCGGTCACCGTCACCGTGTAACCGCCGGCCGTGGAGCCGGAGGTCGGGCTGAGCCCGCTGACGGTCGGCGGAGCGAGCTTGGCGGCGTAGTCGCACATGTAGAAGGCAAGGCGTTGCCCCCCGTCGGCGTCGTCAGCTGCGGGGTACCGAGGCCCGACGCCATGTCGTAGCCGGCACGCGCCGGGAAGGCGAGGCCGTTGTCGAGGCCGTAGCCGTCGTTGTTGCCCACGACGATGTCGTTGAAAGACCTGGCGTAGGCGGTCGGGTCGGCCGCGATCCCATAGAGGATCGGGCTCGCGAAACCTACGTCACGGATCCCGTTGATCTTGTCGGCGGAACAGGCCGGGGAAGCGTTGACAAGTGCGAGCAACCCCGCCCAGATCGGCGTCGCCGACGAGGTGCCCCCGATCGTGGCCCACCCGTTCGCGGGCCCGTAACCGAGCGACCTGCCGTAGATGGTGACAGAGCCGGTGAATTCGTCGGCCTGCGCAGAGATGTCAGGCGTCTCACGGCACACCGACCCCGGCGCCAGCTTCAAGGTGCCCACGCAGAACGTCGGCGTGGTGTTAGGCGCCGAAAGCTTGGCGGTCTTCGTCTCGTAGGCCTCAGCATTGGCGATGTCGGTGGCGTTCCCCGCCGTCAAGGCGACTGGCCGCTGCCAGCTCGGCATCGCCCAGGACTCCGAGATGCCTCCCCCGCCGGCACCCCACTGCGCGCCGTCGTCCCAGACGTGCTCCAAGGCAGGCTGGGCGGCGTTGTCGATGGTCGAGCCACCGACGGACAGCACGTAGGGCTGGCTGCCCGGATCGAGTACCGAGAGCAAGTTCTGATCGGTGGGCGGAAGGAATGAACGAGTCCCGTTGCACTCGTCGTTGCCCGTGTCTCCTGCCGCGGACAAGATGGTCTGTCCCTGTGCGGCCGCCTGCTGGAACAGGAGGCTTTCGGTCTGCTGGGCCCCTGGGTCGCCCAGCTGCTGCAGCTGCTCGCAGGCGGCCCAGCTCGAGGTCACGATCTGGTCGGTGTCGTTGTCGACTATCTGTGCGTACTCGTCGAGACCACCGGAGTTGGTGTTGGGAGCCTCGTAGACGTCAATAGTGGCCTGGGGGGCGATGGCGGAGACGTCCTGGATGTCCAAGGTGGCCTCGTCGTTCTGGCTGCCGATCCCAGGCTGGGGCTCGCCGCCGTCGACCGGAACGATCGAGAGCAGGCTCCCGGCCAGCTTCCCGCCTGTTCCGGACATCCGAGCCGCTTGGGCCGCACCGAAAAAACAGGAGTCGAAGGTCTCGATGTCACTCGGTAAGAACGGCTGCAGCTCGTAGACGGCGATGTGCTGCCCGCGGCCGAAGTCGCCCATCCGGTACAAGCCGAAAGCACCGTAAGCATTCGCGATCTGGTCGTCTGTCAGGCCGCCGGATATCTCGGCGTCGTTCACGGCCGCGGTGCAGGGGCTCGGCGAGCCTGCAGGGTGCGAGAAGCTGGACGCCTTGGCCGCCCGGTATTGGTGCTGCACCGATGCCGGCCCTGGTCGGATGTCAGCGGCCTGGGAGTGGAACAGGTTGTCGAGGCCCACCACGGCCTCGACCGAGGAGGCGACCGACGACGGCATCCGCACCGCCGAGGTCGTCGCCTGTCCGATCGACCCGTCGCTGAGCCGGTAGCGCTCGATCCCGGTCCGGAAGGCCGCCTCCACGGCCGCCGCGGAACCGGCGAAGCTCACGAGAAGGCCGTCGCCGCGACACCTTGGTCACGCGCAGTCCCTGCGAGCCCAGTTGGGCCCTCACCGCCGAGATCGTGATTTGGGATGGGCCGAAACGCTGGGCGAAGGCCCCCGGAGCGAGGTACTGGTGGAAGAGCGGGGAGCTCTTGTCGGTGACAGCCGCAATGAAACTTGTCAGCGCCGACTGGTCGCTCGGCCGAAGCACGACGATCCCGGTCTCTTTCGAGCTCGCCGCAACCGCTCCGAGCGCCTTGTCTCCGAGCGGGATCCGTGGCGCGGCCGCGACCGCCACCATCGATATCGCTCTCGAGCCGGCTCCGGCGGCTGTCGGGGCCAACATCGAGAGGAAAGGAGCACAAGCCAGCACGGCGGCGCCTGCGGCAGCAAAACGCCGGCGGCGCCCGGCACGAAAGCCCGGAGCCGCCCCTTTATCGCGTGCGCCCGCACCCTCCTGCTTGCTCGTGATCCAGCTCGGCATCGTGGCCCCTTTCGTACTCGCGCCCCAGCGCGGTCATACGGCTACGGATCAACCCCGGGGCAGGCTCCAGCCATACTGGCACAAACGGCCGCCCGGTCAGTTCCGTCTCCGCCTCGAGGTCCGCGAACACCTGCACGCCGAGATGGCGCTCGGGTTTGAAGCTCCACCAAAGGGGAAGAATCCTCCTGTGGGGCCCTGCCCCGTGGGGAGTCCGGAAGGAAGAGAAATGGTCTTGTTGCTGGCACTTCTAGTCGTACTGCTGATGTTCGGTCTCGGCTTCGCCATCCATCTGCTTTGGATCGCGGCCGTCATATTCTTCGTCGTCTGGCTGGTCGGCTTTGCCCTCGGTCGAGGCGAGACCGCAGGTCACCACCGCTTCTATCGGTGGTGACCCCGGGAAAAGCTTCGAGGTTCGGGCCAGACGTCGACGACAGGTGACCCACGCCGGATCAGGACTGTACTGAGACCTGACTCGAACGTGCCGCGGAGCGTTTGCAGGCTTGCCGCCAACAACCGGCTGATCTGCATCTGGCTCACCCCGAGCCGGGCGGCTATCTCCGACTGGGTCAGTCCTTCCACAAAGCGCAGTCTGAGAATCCGCTGATCTCTCGGTGACAGCTGTTCGAGTGCCAGGGCCAGCACCGAGCGATCCTCCAGGTTCGCGAACTGCGGGTCGTCGGACCCCAGCGACTCCGCGAGCGTCTGCTCGTCCCTGTCGGGAGCGTCCAGCGAAGCTGTCCTGTAGCCGCGCCCTGCCTCGAGTGCCTCCAGCACAGCGTTCTCCGTGCCGCCGCAAGCCGCCGCGAGCTCGCCGACCGTCGGAACCCGACCCAAATTCCTGGGACAGACGGTCGGTGTGATGACCAAGCTCCAGGTACAGCTCTTGTATGCGCCGTGGAGCCCGAACGGCCCAGCCCCGGTCACGGAAGTGCCGCTTGAGCTCGCCGACGATCGAACTGACGGCAAAGCTGCTGAAGGTGACCCCTCGTTCGGGATCGAACCTGTCGACCGCCTTGACGAGGGCCAGCGACGCGACCTGGACCAGGTCCTCATGAGGCTCGCCTCTATTGGCGAAGCGCCGGGCCAGCTGGTGGGCGAGGCCGAGATTGGCTTCGATGAGCTCGTCTCTGAGGATCGGATCTCGGGTGCGCGAGAATTCGGCAAAGCGATCTTCTTGGCTTCCTCGCGCGGCGTTGGCCGGGCGCTCCGTCACTGGGTCGCTGTCCGCCGCTTCCGCAACCACGCCACCGGCGTCCCGTTCTCAATGCCGCCTCCGTGTTCGTCGACAAGGGAATCGAGCAGCAGTTGTGACAACTCTGCAGCCCGCTTCCAGCTCGCGTCGCCGAGGTGCTCGCCTCGTCGATGCGGCCACGTGGTGAGACGGGCTCGAACGACCCGATTATGCTCACCGTCTCGTCGCTGCAGTCGAGCTCCATCCGAATGCAGCCCTGCTCGCTTATCGGGCCCAGCGAAACGTAGAGCTCGTCCACGGCGAGGCGAAGGTCCTCTATCTCCTCGACGTCGAAGCCGGCGCGTGCCGCCATGGTGGCGGCGGCAAAGCGGGCCAACACGATCAAATCGGGTTGTGCCGGGAACGAGATCGTGATCGTCTCGCCGATCTTGCTTTCGTCCAGGTTTCGTCACCGGCTCGATCATCGTTGCGAGACCCTTGCGGCGCGGCCCTCCGGGCCTTTCCCCCACCCGGCGGCAGATCGTCGACCGTGCCTCAGGTATGAGCGCGACCGCCAGGTCGGTCCCGCCTTCGGTCACCACGAGCAGGCATCCCGCCGTTCGACCTCGATCCCTTGGGATCGGACAAGTCCTCCACGTCGCTTCTCCTTGCCTGTCGCGCCGCCGGGCTCTGGGGAATCCCACCTCATATTGGCTCCGTCCTCCCCGGTACGAGACGATCGAGACGATCTAGACATACCCAATTAGTCATCAGGACTAACACTTCTCGGCCGGGCTCGGGCCTCAAGGCCGCTGCAGGCTTCGAGGTCGTGCAAAGCGGGTCGCGAGCCACGGTGGAGCTTCCATGAGGCCTATGAGCTGAAGCGCACCACGGTGACTGGTCGCAAGCCGTCGGCCGCCAGCTCCCAGGTCGTGCCGCTGTCGCTCGAGCGGAAGACGCGTCCGCTGCGGGTCCCGAGAGCGACCTGGCCGCCGGAGGCCGCGATCGACCCGGAGTCGAGGTTGAAGGGGAAGCTCTCCGGCAACCCGCCCGAGCACGGCTCGAATTGCTCACCGAGGCGGCACCGGTAGAGCCGCCCGTCCGTCGTGGTCGGCCCGGTGGACGCAGTGACAAAGGCGGTGTCTCCGTCAAGGGCGACAGCTCTCGCGTAGGTCTCGTGCAGCCCGCCCGTGCTCCAGGTCCACGTGTCGCCGCCGTCGGTGCTCCAACCGAAGCCGATCGCCGCCGCCACGGCAAGGCTGCCGCCGGTGCCTGCGACGATCTCGTGGACGTCCGACTCGGGCGGGACGACGTTTCGCCACGTCCGCCCCTGGTCGTCGGAGCGCCACACGCCCCCGACGTGAACGTTCACGTACCAGACGTCGCTCTCCGAGATGGCGATCGAGCGCAGGTCGGGCGAAGGCCCCGCCGGGTTCGTCCACGCCGCCCTCCCCTCGAGGGCGTCGAAGGCCTCAACCGGGGTCACGACCCCATCGGGCGAGACGGTGAGCAGGTGAGCCCCCTCCAGCCCCACGACAAATGTGCCCCCGGCGGCGACGGCCAGGCTCTGGGCGTCGGAGGCGGGCAGGCGGACGAGCGGCGTGACGTCGAACTGCTCGATGCTGACGATGCGCCCGCCGTCGAGCAGGCTCCAGGTCGGCCGCGGGCCTCCGGGCAACAGGCTGCCCACGCCTCCCGACCACGACCCCACGGCCACGGCGGTGACCGATACGTCCCGGGCATAGGTGTACGAGCGGTCGAGATCCTCGAGGTGCACCTTGGTGCCGATGATCAGCACGCCGCCGCCTCAGCCCGGGGCCGCACGGCCGATGTCCTCGCCGAGATAGGCCATGCGCACCCGGTCGTCGCGCAAGAGCACGTCCGCCGAGTCGGCCAGCACGATCTTTCCCGTCTCGAGGACGTAGCCGCGGTCGGCCAGTTGCAGCGCCTTGGCGGCGTTCTGTTCGACCAGCAGGACGGTCACCCCGCGCCCGCGGATGGTGCGCAGGATCTCGAAGATCGTCTGCACGAAAAGCGGGGCGAGGCCCATGGAGGGCTCGTCGAGGAGAAGGAGCCTGGGCTCTGCCATGAGGGCGCGGCCGATGGCGAGCATCTGCTGCTCGCCACCGGAAAGGTTGCCGCCCTGCTGCTTGGCGCGCTCTTGCAGGATCGGGAAGAGCTCGTACACCTGATCGATCCTCGCGTGCTGGCCGTGGGGCTTGTGGTACGAGCCGATCTCGAGGTTCTCGAGCACCGTCATCTGCGGGAAGATCCGACGACCCTCGGGGACGTGGCTGATGCCCAGCTCGACGATCTTGTGCGCCGGCAGGCGGGAGATGTCGATGCCGTCGAAATAGACCGTGCCGAGCGAGGTGTGGTGAAGGCCCGAGATCATCCGCAGCGTCGTCGTCTTCCCGGCGCCGTTGGCGCCGAGCAGGGTGACGATCTCGCCCTCGTCGACCGAGATCGTGAAGTCGTGCAGCGCCGGCACGGCGCCGTATCGGACCTCCGTGCCCGTCACCTCGAGCAGCGCCATCAGGACTCCCCGCCTGTCGTCTCGTCCTCGGCGTCGGGAGCGCCCAGATAGGCGTTTATGACAACCGGGTCCCGCTGGATCTCGGCCGGGCTGCCTTCGGCGATCACCTGGCCGAAGTTGAGCACGATGATCCGCTCGGCCACGGACATGACGAGCTTCATGTCGTGCTCTATCAACAGCACGGTCACGCCCAGCTCGCTTATGACCCGGCGAATGAGCTGGGCGAGCTCCACCTTCTCGGCCGGATTGGTTCCCGCGGCCGGCTCGTCCAGGAGGAGCACCTCAGGGTTCGTCCCGAGGGCCCTGGCGATCTCGAGCCGCCGCCGGTCGCCGTACGGCAAAGAGCTCGAGAGCTCGTTCGCCCTGTGGGTCAGGCCCACGAACCGCAGCAGCTCGAGCGTCTTGAGGTCGCTCTCGTGTTCCTCGCGGCGCGTGCGGGGCAGGCGCAACATGGCCCCGATCGCCCCGCTGTGCTGCTTGGACTCGACCCCGATCTTGACGTTCTCGAACGTCGTCAAGGCGTTGAACATCCGCGAGGTCTGGAACGTCCTCGCCACTCCGAGCCGGTTCACCCGGTAGGGCTTGCGGCCGACCACGCTCACGGCACGGCCGTTCTTGTCCGTGAACACGATCGAGCCTTCCTGCGGCCTGTACACACCGGTCAGGCAGTTGAACAGCGACGTCTTGCCGGCCCCGTTCGGGCCGATCACCGACAAGAGCTCTCCCCGGTGCAAGCTGAGCGACACGTCGCTCAGGCTCGTGACACCGCCGAAGCGGAGGGTGACGTGGTCGACCCGGAAGAGCGTGTCGGTCGACTCCGTCGAGGCTACGGGCGTCGTGTCGGTCATTCGGTCTCCGGGCCTATGTAGCCGGGCTCGTCGAGGGACAGCTTGCCGTAGTCCGAGGGCTGGGGAATGAAGGAGAGATGCACGGGACCACCGGGCGCGTGGGCGTCGGTGTGGCCGACGCCCTCCTCGGTGAGCAGGATCTCGCGCCGGCGCCGGCGCGAGGGGATGATGCCCTGCGGGCGGAAGATCATGAGGAGGATGAGCAGGCCCCCTAGGTAGATGAACTCGTCCTGGAACTGGTAGTCCTGGAAGGAGTGCACCTGCAGGTACTGGGGCAGCCATTGGATCAAAAAGGCGCCGATGACGGCGCCCGCGATCGAGCCCATGCCGCCGAAGATGACAAAGACGAGGATGAGGATCGAGGTCTGGACGATGAAGTCGTTGGGCACGAGGCTCTGCACCTGGCTGGCGAAGAAGACTCCCGCGAACCCCGATGTCGAGGCGCCGATGGCGAAGGCCATGACCTTGTACTTCAAGGCGTTGATGCCCATGGAGTCGGCGGCGACCTCGTCCTCGCGAATGGCCGTCCAAGACCGCCCGACCCGGGAATGCTCGAGGAAGCTGAACGCGACCATGAAGACGACCGCCACCCCGAGGATGAGGTAGTAGTAAGGCAGGACGGTTCCCGTCCAGGCGTAGTGGACCGAGAAGATGTGAACCGAGAACTGCGGTATGAAGCCAGGCGTGCCCGCCGGACCGCCTGTGACACCGTTGAGGTTGTTCGCGACGATCTCGATTATCTCCCCGAAGCCCAGGGTGACGATTGCGAGATAGTCGCCCCGCAGCCTGAGGGTCGGGGTCCCGATGAGAACGCCGGTGAGCATCGCGGCCACGATGGCGAACGGGATGATCCAGAACGGGTTGAGGAGGAAGGGCGGCTGGATCGGCATCGCCCCGGTGAAGTACGCCGTCGTGTAGGCCCCGATGGCCCAGAACGCCACATACCCGAGGTCGAGGAGGCCGGCGAAGCCGACGACGACGTTGAGGCCCATGGCAAGCAGCACATAGATCGCGACCTGCGTCGTGAGGATGGACTGGATGCCGGGATCCATGTGGAGCGGCCACTCGACCGCGATGAGGAGGGCGGCGATCGTGATGGCCGTCTTCCCGTAGGCGAACTTGGCCTGTTTGGTGATCCCGGTGAATTCGAACCTGGCGTGCTCCGGCGCTGAGCCGCCGAGGAGATCCGACGCGACCCAGGCGACGGCCGCCAGGAGGACGGCGGCGCCGACGCCCATCACGACAAGACCCGCCGAGTGGTCGTGCGGCAAAAGGTGGATGGAGGCGAACCAGTGGGCGACCGAGTGCGGAGTCGATGTCCGCCAGAACGACCACCCCGTCCACATCAGGCATCCGTAGGCGACGAGGGCGACGCCGGCGAGGCCGGTGAGGCTCCGGTACCTGCGAGGCTCGATCGCCTTGCGGACGATCGAGAGGGCGACGAGGAGACCTTCGAGCACGGTCAAGCAGAGCGCCAGCCACAGGAGCAGGAGGCCGATGTTGTGCTGGTGCGGGACCGCTCCGATCGTGTTCAGATAGGCCGCGACGCCGTTGTGCATCCACGCGAGCGCTCCGTACAGCGCCAGGCACGCGTAGCCTCCCAGCCGGGCCACGCGCAGGTTTCGCGACTCGGAGAGGTAGACGAGGAGATCCATGGCGGCCAGCGCCAGGCCGGCCTGGATGCACACGCCCCCCTTCCAGGTGTCGTCGGGCGCAATCCACGACACCCAGATGAAGCCGATCGCGACGATCGCCAGGTAGAGGGCCAACCGGATCCGACGCTTCGACGTCATCTCGAGCGTCCAGGCGCGGATGCGGGCGGCGCGCGAAGACGCCGCCGTGCCGAACGCGCTCCAGAGCGAGAAGAAGGCGAAGACCACGACCGCGACGCCGAGGAACCAGAAGAGCCTGGGAATTTCGAGCGAGCCGGTAAAGCCCGAGGTCGGCGCGCCGTTCGACCCGGGCGGACCCGTGACGACGGCGACGACGAGCGCGGCGGCCACGCACATGCCGAGCCGGCGCATCGCCGGGCTGGCGCCGACGCCGCCGAGCCGCGCGGACCGCGGGACCCGGGGAGCCGAGTCGGCCGTCCCCTCGAAGGGCTGGGCCTCGATACCCGGCCCGGTGGCGCTCATGCCTCTCTCCCGAGCCGCTCACCGAGAATGCCCGTCGGGCGGAAGAGGAGGAGCGCCACGAGCACTCCGAAAGCGATGACGTCCTGCCACTCGGCCGACATCCAGCGCAGAGGGACGCTCTCGAACACCCCGAGAAGAAGACCGCCGATCATCGCCCCGCGGATGTTGCCGATGCCGCCGAGCACGGCGGCGGTGAAGGCCTTCAGTCCGGGCACGAAGCCCATCGTGTAGATGACCCCGAACTGAAGCCCGAAGAGGAAGCCGGCCGCGCCGCCCATCAGGCCGCCGAGGACGAAGGTGAGGGCGATCGTGCGGTCGATGTGCACACCCATGAGGCTCGCCGTCTCGGCGTCCTGGGCGACGGCCCGGATCCCCTTGCCGAGCTTGGTCTTGTTCACGACCAGGTCGAGAACGACGAGCAGCACGACCGCCGTGACCATGGTCAGGATCCAGTCGGACTGGACCCCGACCCCGCACAGGGAGAAGGCGTGGCCGTTGATCACCTGCGGGGTCGGGATGAAGGCGGTGTAGCGCCCGAACTCCTTGCCGGCGAGGTTGTAGAGGAAGTAGGACGCCCCGATGGCGCTGATCAGGTAGGTCAGCCGTGGTGCGTTGCGCTTGCGCAGGGGTCGGTAGGCGATCCGCTCGAGCACGAAGGCGGTCGCCCCGCCGGCGACGGCGCCGGCAACGATGCCGATGAGCATGAACCAGATCGCCACGCTCCCGGCGGGAGTCGAGTTGCCGAGCACGGCTCGCATGGCGAAGAGCCCGCCGAACCCCCCGGCCATGACGACCTCGGAGTGGGCGAAGTTGATCAGCCTGAGCACCCCGTACACGAGCGTGTAGCCGAGGGCGATGAGCGTGTAGAGGAACCCGTTGGCGAGACCGCCAACGACGAGCGACACCCAGATGTTGTTGTTCGCGATGAACGCCGGACAATGCATGCGTTCAGATCACTCCCCTCAACCTTGGGGAGCAGACTACTCAGTCGGTGACGCACGGCCCAGTTACGCGAACGAGCCGGGCACCCCGCAGCGGCGGAATGCCCGGCTCGTCCCCTAGGAGCGGTTGGTGCTAGGCGAGCCCGAGTTGGACTAGAGCACCGTGCTGGACTTGGTTGATGAAGATGGCCTGGCCGGAGATGTTGCCGTTCGCCTGGAACGACACCGTCTTGGTGAGGCCCTTGAAGACGAGCTTGTGCAGGCCGGTGACGATGTTCTGGCGCGTCTCCAGCGCTACGCCCCCGTAGCCCGCGATGCCCTTCATGACAGCGATGATGCTGTTGGTGGCGTCGTAGGCCTCGGCCGAGTAGATGCCGACGGGGAAGTGGGCGAGGGCCTTGAAGCCCGAGGCGAAGGCCTTGTCGACCTTGGTCGTGCCGAGCACCGAGCAGGCGCAGGTGGCGTAGACGCCGTTGGCAGCGCTGTGCGGGTTGGTGCCGGAGATGAGGGCGGTGCTGTCGCTTCCGTCACCGCTCATGACCTTGCCCTTGTAACCGTCCTTGTGCAGGGCGCTGACGAGCAGCCCGAGGTCGCAGTAGTAGCCGCCGTAGAAGAGCATCTGCGGGTGGGCGCTCACAACCGTGGCTGCGTCGTCCGGGTACTGCGTGGGGCTTGCCGTGCCGTCGCTGCACTGGGTGGTGCCGGGGAAGTGGCTGGTGGTGACCTTCGCCCCGTCCTTACGAGCCTGGCCGGCGAATGCGCTGGCGAGGCCGACACCGTAGGTGCTGGCGTCGTCGACGACGTAGACGTTCTTGAGCCCGAGGACCTTGACGACGTAGTTGGCGTCGGCGGGCCCCTGGACACTGTCATCGGCCACGACACGGAAGAAGTTCGTCCATCCGTTGTGCGCCAGCGCCGGCAGGGTCGCCGACGGGCTCACGGTCGCGAGGTGCGCCGCGGTCGAAGGTCGGCTCGGCAGCCTTGGTGGCGCCGGAGAAAGCCGGGCCGACGACTCCGAGCACGGACTTGTTGGCGACCAGCTCCTGCGCGTCCGTCGGCGAGACCGTCGCCGAGCCCTGGTCGTCCTTGTGGACGAAGGCGAGGGTGAACGGAAGCTTGCCGAACTGGGACATGCCCGAGTTCGCCTGGTTGATGGCGAGCTCGACCGAGTACTCCATGTTCAGGCCGAGCTGGGCGTTCCCGCCCGAGAGCGGCCCCTCGTACGCGATGTCGAACACCGGCTTTGCGGTGGCCGGATGCTTTGCGTTCGCGAATGCCGTACCGCTGAAAGCAGAGAGCACGAGTGCTCCCGCAGCGAGCGGAATACCGGCCTTCATGAGCAATTTCCTCATGAACACTCCCCTCCTATTGGGTTGACTAAGGGCACCCGTTTGCCCTCAGGTCGTAACAGTACGGAAACCTTATCTGGTCGCTTCGCAATTAGCCAGACACCTCGGCTTAGAGCCAACCCTGCCTGTCTGCTGTCCGTACAGCTTCCGTGCGATTACGGGCGCCGGACTTCGCGATCGCCGACGACAGGTAGTTGCGAACCGTGCCCTCGGACAAGAACAGCATCCGGGAGATCTCCGGGACGGTCGCACCCGAGCGCGCCGCCACGAGCACGTCCCGCTCGCGGGCGGTGAGAGGCGATAGGCCGTCCGCGAGTGCGCTAGCCGCCAGCACCGGATCGACCACCCGTTCGCCCGCCGCGACGCGACGGATCGCGTCCGCCAGCTGCTCAGGAGGGGCGTCCTTCACGACGAAGCCGGACGCACCCGACTCCATGGCGCGCCGCAGGTAGCCGGGGCGCCCGAACGTGGTGACAATCAACGATCGGCACCCGGGCACCTCCTGTGCGAGCACGGCCGCCACAGCCAGGCCGTCGATGCCGGGCATCTGGATGTCGAGCAACGCGACGTCCGGTCGATGGGCCTTCGCAGCGGCGACCACCTCGTCGCCGCTGCCGACGGCCGCCACCACCTCGAAGTCCTCTTCGAGATCGAGCAGCGCGGACAGGGCCGAGCGGATCAGCTCCTGGTCATCGGCGACAAGGATACGGATCGTCATGCGAGGACCGGGGCGGTCATGCGAGGACCGGGGCGGTCACACGAGGACCGGGGCGGTCGCGAACTCGACGCGCAGTCGCCAGCCCTTCGTTCCGTTCGGGCCGGCGTCGACGACTCCCCCCGCGGCGGCGACCCGCTCGCGGAGACCGGCGAGACCACATCCTGAGCCCGCGGCGCCCCCCACCCCGTCATCGACTATCTCAACTGCGGAGCGCGCCAGCCTCACGACACAGGTACTGGCGTGCGAGTGGCGAACGACGTTCGTCAATCCTTCGCGAACCACCCAGCCGAACAACTCGTGGTAGGCAGGGTCGACGACGTCGACAGCTTGGGGAAGGTCGGCCAGGACGCCGGCGGCCTGGAGAAGCTCCCGGCCGGTCGCGAGCTCACCGGCAAGGGTCACCTCGCGGTAGTTGGCGACCGCCGCGCGCACGTCGGCAAGAGAACGCCGGGCAAGTGCTTCGACCTCGGCTATCTCGCGCAGAGCTCCCTCTGGGTCGGTTGCCCCCAGCCGCCGGGCAAGGCCGGCCTTCACCGTTATCGTCGTGAGCGAGTGGCCCAGAAGATCGTGCAGGTCGTGTGCGATGCGGGAACGCTCGTTCTCAGCGGCCAATCGCGCCAATTCGGCGTGCGCCTCGGCGAGGGCGCGGTTGCCGCGGATCACGTTGAAGAAGCCGAACATCGCGAGGGCGACCATCGGGATCGCGATCGCCGCGCCGTTGTCGACCGACGAGGCGAGGTTGTCGTGCCACGAAGGAAACGCCAGCGGGGCGAAGACGGCGATGAGGGCGAGGACAACCACGATCGGTGCCGCGCGCCCGCCGAAGCGCGCGACCGTGAGGACGACGATGAACACGAACATCACGAACGCGTCGGCGCGCGCGAAGGGCAGCTCGAGAGCAGTAAGTACGACGAGAGTGCCGTACAGAGGCCAGAAAAGGCGCGAGGCCTCCTGCCAGCTCTCCGGCAAGGTGAACAGGTAGCAGACGCAGAACACCCCGACGATGCCGTAGCCGGTCACAGCGGCAATGCCCCGCGAGTACTGAGCCACCCCGGCGACGACCTGGATGAGGTAGACGAGAAAGATCCCGGGGAACACCACGCCGCGCCAGCCACGCGTCCATTTGCGCTGGTTCGCGACCCAGGCGGCCTCGGCGGGACCTGCAAAACGCCGGTCAGCATCCATCTTCGGGAAGGCTACCGGGGGCTCCACTCCAGGGGAGCCTGACACCTCAGACCCGCGCCGTGTCGCGCTGGTAGACACGTTGTGCGATCCAGGCGAGGACCGCCGTCCAGGCGGCGATCACGATCCAGGCTTCGACGGGCGGCCAACCGCTCGGGCCGAGCGCCGACTTGGCCGCTTGGACGAGCCAGTACGACGGAAGGCACTTGGCGAGGGCGAGGAAGACGCCTGAGCTCGCAAGGGGACCATATGCGCCCCCGAGCAGCGCCAGCAGCGACGTGCTCCCGCCCAAGGCAGGCCCGAGGGAGTCGACCTTCAGCAGATGGCCGAACAGAATCCCGAGCACGGCGAATGGGACAAGCCCGACGAGCACCAGAGCCACCATCGTCGCCCACTGGGCGACAGACAGCCGCACGCCGAGCAACGAGCCTGCGAGGCACATCGCCAGGATGCTCAGCAGGGCCATAAGGTAGCCGCTCATCACCTTGGCGCGGAAGTAGGTACCGGTCTTGAGCGGAGTGACCCTCAGCTGACGGGTCCAGCCGACCGAGCGCTCCGCGGCGATGCGCCCTCCGCTCGAGACCACGGCGACCATGGTTCCCCACGCCGTCATTCCCGTCATGTAGTAGAGGGGAAAGGAGATGCCATCGAGGTGGGCATGTCGATTCGGACCCGCGACCGTGAAGAACAACACGAGCGGAAAGGCCAGGGAGAATATGAGATAACGGCGGCTACGAACAGTCCGGAGGATCTCGAAACGGGTGTACTTGGAGATTCTCATCGCACTTCCCCGACTTGTTCGGCTTGGATCTGGGAGTCATCGTCGTCTGCGGTCAGCTCCAAGAACGCCTCTTCGAGTCCTGCACCGCGGACCTCGATGTCTGAGCCGCGGGGAATCTGAGGAGGAGCTCGCGAAGTGCCCTGTCCGACGAGTCAGAGCTCTGGCAGGCCAAGCTCACCGAATCGCCGCGCAGCTCGGCCTTGGCCACACCGGGGAGCTTTGCGAGACGCTCGAGGCTCGCGTCGGGGAGCGTCGCCCGGATCATCTTGCCCCCGACCTTCGACTTGATCTCGGTCGGGGGGCCGTCGGCGACGATACGTCCTCTCGCCATGAGGACGATCCGATCAGAATACGCGTCCGCCTCCTCGAGGTAGTGGGTCGCGAACAGGACCGTCTTTCCTCGGGCGGCGACCGAGCGCATGACGACCCAGAAGTCGTGACGACCTTCGACGTCGAGCGCGACGGTCGGCTCGTCGAGCACGAGCAGACCGGGATCGCCGACGAGAGCGATGGCAAAGCGCACCCGTTGGGTCTGTCCACCCGAGAGCTTCGCCGCCGGCCGGTCGGCGATGTCGTCGATGCCGGTGAGCCTGAGGACCTCGTTCACCTCGAGCGGACGGGGGTACAGCGAGGCGACCATCGTGACCAGCTCTCGCACGCTCAAGTACTCGATGAGGGTGCCGGTCTGGAGCATCGCGCCCATGGCTCCGGCCTTGACTGCCTGCAAGGGAGATTGGCCGAACACCGACACGGCTCCTCGATCGGGGCGAGCGAGCCCGAGCACGAGGTCGATAGTCGTCGTCTTCCCGGCGCCGTTCGGGCCGAGAAGCGCGACGGTCTCACCGGGCGCGATCGACAAGTCGACCCCGCGCACCGCCTGCACGGAGCCGTAGGACTTGGTCAGGGCGGAAATACACACACCCAAAGGAGGATCGTTCGTTCTCACCATGACTCGAGTTTCCCAGCGCGCCCTTCTTTCCGGCAGTGGGCAGCCTCACGACTTCCTCGTGACATTTGTCACCTCGAGCCCGATCGTTCGTGCTCTTCGCCACCTGCTCGCCTGCGGGAGTGCGCGATCAGATGAGACTCTCGCGCCACGCCTCGTAGAGGGCCGCGTAGTGGCCGGACCCCTCGGCCAGCAGCTGCGCGGGCGGTCCGTCCTCGACGATCTGCCCGGACTCGACGACGAGGACCCGGTCGGCGATCTCGACCGTGGAAAGCCGGTGGGCGATGATCACCGCCGTCCGGCCGGCAAGAACGGTCCTGAGGGCCGATTGGACAAGACGCTCCATCGGCGCGTCGAGCGACGAGCTCGCCTCGTCGAGGATCAGGACGGCGGGGTCGGCGAGCAAGCCCGGGCGAGGGCCACGAGCTGGCGCTGGCCGGCCGACAGCCGGGAGCCTTGCTTGCCCACGTCGCTCCCGTAGCCCGCCCCGAGTGAGGCCACGACCGCGTCGACACCAACCGCGCGACCGGCTGCGGCGATCTCCGCCTCGGTGGCCGCCGGCGACCCGAACGCTATGTTCTCCGCCACCGTGCCCGAAAAGAGGAAGCTCTCCTGGGTGACCATGGCGACCGCGCTGTGAAGGGACGTCTCGTCGAGGTCCTTGAGCGAGATGCCGTCGATAGACACCTCGCCCTCGAGCGGGTCGTAGAAGCGGGCCAGCAACCGCGCCACGGTGCTCTTGCCCGCCCCTGTGGCGCCGAGCAGGGCAACGGTCTGACCGGCCGGCACGACGCAGGTCGAATCCGGAGAGGATGTCGGTCCCGTCGCGGTACCCGAAGCGCACGTTGCGGAACTCGACCGCTCCCTTGAGGCCCTCGTCGGGAACGACGGCCCCGCGCTCGGGCATCGCCACGCCTGGTGTCTCGTCGAGCACGCCGGCCAGCTTCTCGAGGCCTGCGGCGGCGGCCTGGAAGGAGTCGTAGAACTGGCTCACCTCGGCCAGCGGCTCGAAGAAGCGGCGGAGATAGAGCACGAACGCGGCCAGCACGCCCACTTGCATCTGGTGGTCGATCACCCTGGAGCCGCCGTAGAGCAGCACGGCGGCGGTCGTGAGATTGCCGACGAGCACGATCCCGGGCCAGTAGATGCCGAGGAGCTGGAACGAGCGCGTCATCGCGGCGCGGTAACCCTCCGACAGCTGCCCGAAGATCTCGTCGTTGCGGGGCTGACGCCGAAAGGCGTGCACCGCCCGGATCCCCCGGAGCGACTCGGTGAAGTGGACGATGACGAGCGCGATCGCATTGCGCGTGTTGCGGTAGGCAGCCGTCGATTCGCGCTGGTACCACCTCGTCAAGAAAAAGAGCGGGATGAACCCCGACAGACAGACCAGACCCAGGGGAAGGTCGAGCACGAGCAGGATGACGCCGACGCTCACGACCGAGAGCGCGGCGTTGACCAGGGTGTCGAGCCCGAGGGTGAACATGTCGTTGATCGACTCGAAGTCCGAGGTCAGGCGGGAGATCATCCGCCCGGTGGTGTACCGCTCGTGAAAGGCCAGGCTGAGCCGCTGGAACTGGCCGAACACGCGCTCTCTGAGCTCGAGCAGGACCTCTTGTCCCACCTTTCCTGAGCCGGCCACGAACACCCGGTAACCGACGGCCTGGACGACCGCGCAGGCGAGGATCAGGACCGTGATCACGACGATCGGCACGTAGTCGTCGTGGCGGACGGCGGCGACCCCGCGATCGATCCCGAGCCCGACGAGGTACGGAACCGCCGTCGCGGCCAGGTTGGACACGAGGATCGCCACGGCCAGCCAGAAGATCGCCCGGCGGTGCGGCGCCGCGAGCGAACCGAGCAGGTGACGCGTCCGCCTGCGCAAAAGGCCCGTCCAGGACGACGGGACGTTGTCGAGCTCCTCGGCGGCGATGCCACGCCACGACGCGTGCGAGCTCACGATGAAGTCCTCGAAGCGTCTTGCTCCACCGCCAGCACCGAGGCGTAGTCGGGCCTCTCCATGAGCTCGTGATGGGTGCCGACCGCGACGAGAACCCCGTCACGCAACAGCGCGACCCGGTTGGCGAGCGCGACCGTAGAGGGTCTGTGCACGACCAGCAGTCCCGTCATGTCAGCCAGCACCCTCGCCAGGCTCTCTTCGACGAGGGCCTCAGTGCTGACATCGAGCGCCGAGAGCGGATCGTCGAGCACCAGCACCGCGGGCCGGGTGAGCACCGCGCGCGCCAGGGCCAGGCGTTGGCGCTGCCCGCCCGATAGCGCCATCCCCTGCTCGCCGATGCGCGTGTCCAGTCCCCAGGGAAGCTCGTGCACGAACCCTGCCTGGGCGAGCTGCAGGGCATCTCCGATGTCCTGGGCGGATGCATCCGGACGTCCGAGGAGCAGGTTCTCCCGCACGCTCATGGAAAAGAGCACGGGCTGCTCGAACACGACGGCCACGTGGCTGCGCAGGGAGTCGATGGTCATGTCCCTCACATCGACCCCGTCGAGGGTGATGCGCCCCGACGTGACGTCGTACAGTCGCGCCGGCAAGGAGGCCAGAGTCGTCTTCCCAGAGCCGGTCAAGCCGACGATCGCCACCGTCTCGCCCGGTTCGATCGTGAGACTGACGTCGCGCAGCACCGGCTGGGCGCTGCCGGGGTAGCAAAAGCCGACGTGGTCGAAGGTGAGCCGCCCTGACGAGGAGACCAGCGAAACCGCGCCCGGCCTGTCGTCCACGGTCATGGCGGCGTCGAAGACCTCATAGACCCGGTCGGCCGCTGTCGCCGCCTCCTGGGCCATGGAGAGGATCCAGCCGAGGTCGATGATGGGGAACTGCAGAAGGACGAGCAGAGTCGTAAAGGCGACCAGGGCTCCGAGAGACAGCGAGCCTCGGGCGACGGCGATTCCGCCGACCAGCACTGCGAGAGCCATGGAGACGTTGGGCACGAGGGTGAGCAGCCCCCAGAACCGGGCGCGCAGCTGCACCATCTCGAGCGCCGATCCCCGCAGGGCACGCGCCGAGGCCCCGAATCGTTCCTGCATCAACGGGCCGCGCCCGAAAGCCTTCACGACGCGCATGCCGCTCGCGGCCTCCTCGGTGAGCGTGGCCAGATCTCCCTGCTGGTCCTGGACCCGACGCGAGATCAGCGAGTAACTCGCCCCGAAGCGTTTCGCCAACCAGATCACGGGCAAAGTGGTGAGGAGCGCCACCACGCCGAGCGGCGGGTACGTCCCGATGAGGAGCCCCATCACTGCGAGATACTGCAGGGCGTCGACGACGAAGAAGATGGCACCGAACCCGAGGAAGCGGCGAATCGTCCCGAGGTCGCTCGTCGTGCGGGAGAGGAGCTGGCCCGTCTGCCATCGGTCGTGGAATTCCACCGGCAGGCGCTGCAGGCGGGCGTACATCCCGTCGCGGATCTCGCGCTCGATCTTTTGTATCGCGACGGACTGCACTCGCCGTCGACCGACGATGAGAACAACCTCCAAGATGCCGAGGCCGAGGGCGATCAGGAACATCGGCAAGAGCTCGGCTCGTTGCCCGCGGTGGATCGGGCCGTTCACCACGGCCTCGAGAACGAGCGGGATGAGCGTGCTGGCGGCGACCGCGAGCGTCGCGCACGCCAGCATCGCCAGCATCTGAGGTGTGTAAGGCCGAACGTAGCCCCGCAGCCGCCAGAGCGACCGGTACGAGGCCGAGCTCCGCCGCCGCGGGGCACTGCTCATCTCGTCGACGGTAGCGACCGGCGGTCGCGGCGGCGTTCGCGTCGCTGCCGCCGGACATGCACTCGATGCAATGTTACACTTGAGGCACAATGGTGACCCACGCGCGCCCCCTGACCTCAGCGCCCCTTGACCCTGCACACCTGACGCCTGCACACTTGGCCACCGCCGGGGCGGGCTCGACCCTCGCGGACCCCGCCCACGCCGACCCCGGCGCGCACAGCGGGCGCCGCGACCGCAAAAAGCGCGCCACTCGTCAGGCGCTGCGTGACGCGGCGCTCGAGCTCGTGGCACGCCGAGGCTTCGCGCACGTGACGGTGGAGGACATCGCCGAAGCAGCCGACGTGGCGACAAGGACCTTCTTCAATTACTTCCCCTCCAAGGAGTCCGCCGTGATCGGCGCCGATCCGGAGCGCATCGAGTCGATGCGGGCAAGCCTGCTTCGCGCGACCGGCCGATGAGACTCCGCTCGAGGCGATCGGCGCCGTCCTGATCGACTACGCGACGATTCTCGACGAGGACCTCGACGACCTCGGCGGAGAAGGCAAGAAGGCCTGGTTCCAGAGGTTCTGCATCGTCCGGGCCGACCCGGAGCTGTCGGGGGCGTACGCGGCGCACATGGCCGAGACCGAGCGGGGCCTCGCCGTCGCGATGGCAGAGCGCCTCGGAAGCGACCCCTATCATGACCCTTATCCCACGCTTGTCACCGCGACGGCGCTCGCGGCCGTGCGGGTGGCAGCGATGTACTGGAGCGCCAACGGGGGTGAGGAGTCGCTCGCCCGGCTCACAAGGGCCGCGATCGACAGTCTCGGGACGGGGACTGGTCCGTCAGGTACCTGCGTCAGCCGAGCCGCGCGGGCGGCCTCGTGCCGCAACCGGGTACAGAAGTCAATCTGGACAAACGAAATGAGCGAGAAGGCGATGAGCGACACTTTGACCGAACCGACAGGAGCAGCCCCGATCACCGACCTCAGCCACCGCCGGGTGCTGGTGATCATCGGCGCCTTGATGCTCGGGCTGTTCCTTGCAGCGCTCGACCAGACGATCGTCTCGACGGCGCTGCCGACGATCGTCGCCGACCTCCACGGCGCCTCGCACCTGTCGTGGGTCGTGGTCGCTTACCTGCTGGCCGCGACGGTGTCCACGCCGCTGTGGGGAAAGCTTGGCGACCAGTACGGCCGGAAGGTCTTCTTCCAGGCGGCCATCTTGATCTTCCTCGCCGGGTCCGTCTGCTCGGGACTGAGCCACACCATGGTCCAGCTCATCGGGTTCCGGGCACTGCAGGGGCTGGGCGGCGGCGGCCTCATGGTCGGGACGCAGGCCATCGTCGGCGACATCGTGCCCTCCCCGGGACCGGGGCCGGTACCAGGGGCTGTTCGGCGCGGTGTTCGGTGTCGCGAGCGTGGCCGGACCGCTGCTCGGAGGAGTCTTCGTAGAGCAGCTCTCGTGGCGCTGGATCTTCTACATCAACGTCCCCATCGGCGCCGTGGCTCTCCTCGTCGTCGCGAGCCGCGTCCCGGGACACATGCGCCGGATCCACCACGTCATCGACTACCTGGGCACGGCGTTCCTCGTCCTCGCGGCAGGTTGCCTGGTGCTCTTCACCAGCCTCGGCGGCACGACCTACCGGTGGGGGTCGCCCCAGATCATCGCCCTCGGGGTGGCAGGCGTGGTGTTCACCGGCATCTTCGCCCTCGTCGAGCGGCGGGCGACAGAGCCGGTGCTGCCGCTGCACCTCTTCTCCGACCGCACGTTCTCTGTCGCGAACTTCGTCGGCTTCATCGTCGGCTTCGCGATGTTCGGGTCGATCACCTACCTGCCCCTCTTCTTCCAGATCGTGCGCGGCGAGTCGCCGACGATCTCGGGCCTGCAGCTGCTGCCCTTGATGGCGGGCATGCTCTTCGTGTCGATCGGCTCGGGCCAGATCATCAGCAGGACCGGCCGCTACAGGATCTTCCCCATCGTCGGGACCTTCGGCATCACCCTCGGGCTGTTCCTCCTCTCGCGCATGGGGATCGCGACGGGCACGGCCGCCGCCGCCCTCTACATGCTCGTGCTCGGCCTGGGACTGGGCGCAGTGATGCAGGTGCTCGTGCTCATCGTCCAGAACGCGGTCCCCTACTCCGAGCTCGGGGTCGCCACCTCGGGCGCCACGTTCTTCCGGTCCATCGGAGGCTCGTTCGGCGCTGCGATCTTCGGGGCCATCTTCTCCAACGTGCTCGTCGGCAATCTGGTGAGGCATCTCCACGGCGCCCGGCTGCCGAGCGGCCTGAGCTCCTCGGGCGTGACGCCGGCGATCTTGGACAAGCTTCCCCCGGCGATCCACCACGGCTTCGTGGCCGCCTACGCCCAGTCGATCCAGACCGTGTTCATAATCGCGGCTCCGATCGGCCTGATCGCCTTCGCTGCGGCCTGGCTCATCCCCCACGTCGAGCTGCGCAGAGGTATCGGGGCGGCGCCCGCCGGCACAGCCAAGCCCGCCGAGGCGGAGCAAGGCTGCAGCCGAAGCGCCCCGACCCGAGGCCCCGGCCCGCGAACCCGCCCCGCTTCACGCGACGAGGACCGAGCTCGCCTGACAGCGTCGACCAGCCGCTCCTGAGCGCCTGCGTCCCTCAGGAGGAGACGACCACCACCGAGCGGAGCACCTCGCCGCGCTCCATCCGGTGAAAGGCCTCCTCGACCTCGTCGAGCCCGATCGTCTCGGACACGAAGCGGTCGAGGTCGAGCCTGCCGTTCAGATACAGGTCGATGAGCATCGGGAAGTCGCGCGAGGGTAGGCAGTCGCCGTACCAGCTCGGCTTGAGGCGCCCGCCGCGACCGAAGAACTCGATCATGGGAAGGTCGATGCGCATCTCCGGGCTGGGCACGCCCACCTGGACGAGAGTGCCCGCAAGATCACGGGCGTAGAACGCCTGCTCCATGACCGACGGTTTGCCCACGGCCTCGACGCACACATCGGCGCCGTTGCCTCCGGTCAGGGCGCGGATGGCCTCGACGGCATCCTGCTCGGCCGAGTTCACCGTGTGCGTCGCCCCGAACTGCCGCGCCAGCTCGAGCTTGCGGGGGTCGATGTCGACCGCGATCACGCTCGAGGCGCCGGCGAGCTTGGCCCCGGCGATCGCCGCGCAGCCGACCCCGCCGCAGCCGAATACGGCCACGGAGTCCCCGAGGCCGACCTCGCCGGTGAACAGCGCACGCGCCAAGTCCGGCCATGACGCCGCAGCCGAGCAGACCGGCTGCCTCGGGACGAGCCCGCGGGTCAACCCTGGTGCACTGCCCGGCGGCCACAAGGGTCATCTCGGCAAAGGCTCCGATGCCGAGGGCGGGGGCGAGCACCGTGCCGTCGACGAGAGTCATCTTCTGGACGGCGTTGTGGGTGGAGAAGCAGTACTGCGGCCGTCCCCGGCGGCACGATCGGCACTGGCCGCAGACCGCCCGCCAATTCAGGACGACGTAGTCGCCTGGAGCCACAGAGGTGACGTCCGGCCCGACGGTTTCCACGACACCGGCCGCCTCATGGCCGAGGAGAAACGGAAAGTCGTCGTTGATGCCGCCCTCGCGGTAGTGCAGGTCCGTGTGGCAGACCCCGCAGGCCTGGACGCGTACGAGCGCCTCGCCGGGACCGGGGTCCGGCACCACCACCGTCGTCAGCTCGACCGGCGCCCCCTTTGACCGGGCGATGACGCCTCGTACCTCGTGGACCATCGGGGCCTCCCCTCCGAGCAGCGCTTGCGAGACCTCATATTGCTCCATGCCGGGGCGGCGCGCCGTTGACAGCGAAAGGCTCCGGCGCGAGTGTTGCGCGTTCAAACGGGCACGAAGGGGGACGTCATGGCTGATGTGGTGCGGGCGGCCCTGGTGCAGGCCCGGTGGGCCGGCGACAAGGCGACGATGACCAAGAACGCGGTCGGGTCCGTGCAGGAGGCAGCCTCCGCCGGAGCCAGGGTCGTCTGCCTGCAGGAGCTGTTCAACGGGCCCTATTTCTGCCAGGTCCAAGACGGCGAGTGGTACGACTTCGCCGAAGAGGTGCCCGACGGACCGACCATCAGGCAGTTCATGGACCTCGCAAGGCAGCTCGGGGTGGTGCTCGTCGTCCCCGTTTACGAGGTCGAGCAGGCGGGCGTCTTCTACAACACCGCGGCCGTCATCGACGCCGGACGGCCGCTATCTCGGCAAGCACAGGAAGAACCACATCCCCCAGGTGTCCGGCTTCTGGGAGAAGTTCTATTTCCGGCCCGGCAACCTCGGCTACCCGGTGTTCGACACCGCCGTCGGCCGCGTCGGCGTGTACATCTGCTACGAGCGCCACTTCCCCGAGGGTTGGCGGGCGCTCGGGCTCGGGGGGGCCAAGATCGTCTTCAACCCGTCCGCCACGAGCCGGGGGCTGTCGGAGTACCTGTGGCGGCTGGAGCAGCCCGCCGCCGCGGTCGCGAACGAGTACTTCGTCGGGACGATCAACCGCGTCGGCGTCGAGCCGCTCGGCACGAACGAGTTCTACGGGCAGTCCTACTTCGTCGACCCCCGGGGCCAGTTCGTGGGAGAGGTGGCCTCCGACGTCGACGAGACCGTCGTCGTCCGCGACCTCGATCTGGGGCTGATCGACGAGGTGCGGCGCACCTGGGCCTTCTACCGTGACAGGCGGCCCGACACCTACAACCAGCTCTGCGAGGGCTGATCATGCGCACCGTTCATCGCGGCGGCACCCTCGTCACCGCCGACGGGGCCTGCGCCGTCGACGTGCTCATCGACGGCGAGAAGGTAGCGGCCCTGACGGCGGGCGCCTCGACCATCTCGGCGCAGTGGCGCGAGTCGGCTGACGCCGTGGTCGACGCGACGGGCAAGTACGTGCTGCCGGGTGGCATCGACGCCCACACCCACATGGACATGCCTTTCGGGGGCACGACGTCGGCGGACACCTTCGAGACCGGGACCCGCGCGGCCGCCTGGGGCGGCACGACGATGATCATCGACTTCGCCATCCAGACCAAGGGCAGCTCGCTCCTCGCCGGGATGGACGCCTGGCAGAAAAAGGCGGACGGCGTGTGCGCCGTCGACTACTCCTTCCACGCCATCATCTCCGACGTCACCGAGACCTCCCTCAAGGAGATGGACGTGCTCGTCGCCCAGGGCGTGACGAGCTTCAAGCTCTTCATGGCCTACCCCGGGGTGTTCTACGCCACCGACAGGGACATCCTCCAGGCGATGGACCGGGCGACGTCGAACGGGGCCCTGATAATGATCCACGCCGAGAACGGCATCGCCATCGACGCCATCGTCGCCTCGGCTCTCGCCCGGGGCCAGACCGATCCCATCTTCCACGGGCTCACCCGGCCTGCGGAGATGGAAGGCGAGGCGGCCAACCGCGCCATCCGCCTGGCCCAGGTGACCGGTGCCCCGCTCTACATCGTCCACCTCTCCTCCGCCCCCGCCCTCGCCGCGGTCGTCGAGGCGCGCGACCGCGGCCAGAACACCTTTGCCGAGACCTGCCCGCAGTACCTGTTCTTGTCGCAGGACGACATGGACCGCCCGGGCTTCGAAGGGGCGAAGTTCGTGTGCACGCCGCCGCTTCGGCCCCGCGAGCACCAGGCGGCGCTCTGGCGGGGTCTACGGACCGACGACCTGTCCGTCGTGGCGACGGACCACTGCCCGTTCTGCTTCGCAGAGCAAAAGGAGCTGGGCCGGGGCGACTTCACCAAGATCCCGAACGGCCTTCCGGGCGTCGAGAACCGCATGGACCTCATCTACCAGGGCGTCGTGGCAGGCGAGATCTCCCTCGCCCGCTGGGTCGAGGTGACCTCGACCAACCCGGCGAAGATGTTCGGCCTTTACCCCCGCAAGGGGGCGGTCGCCCCGGGATCCGACGCCGACATCGTCATCTACGACCCCGCCGCCGAACAGACCATCTCGGCCGCCACCCACCACATGGCCGTGGACTACTCCTGCTACGAGGGCATGGAGATCAAAGGCCGCGTCGAGACGGTGTTCTCCCGCGGCCGCACGATCATCGGCGACGGCGCCTACACCGGCGAGCCGGGCCACGGGCGCTTCGTCCCGCGCCGGCTCTCCCAGGCCCTGCGCTAGAGGACGAAGATGGACATCGGAGTGGTCCTGCAGACCGACCCGCCCGCCAGCTGGGTCATCGAACGGGCACGCCAGGCCGAGCAGGCGGGCTTCAGCCATGTCTGGACCTACGACTCCTGCGTGCTGTGGCAAGAGCCCTTCGTCATCTACGCGAACATCTTGTCGGCGACCTCGCACATCCGCGTCGGCCCGATGGTCACCAACCCGGCGACACGCGACGTGTCAGTCACTGCCTCGATCTTCGCCACCTTGAACGACATGTTCGGCAACAGGACGGTGTGCGGCATCGGGCGCGGTGACTCGGCGCTGCGTGTCATCGGGCTCAAGCCCACCTCGATGCAGACCTTCGCCGAGGCGATCACGAACATCAAAGAGCTCGCCGAGGGCCGCCAGGCCATCTTGAACGGGGTGCCCGTCAAGCTGCCCTGGGCATCCGACAGCCGCTTGCCGGTCTGGGGGGCCGGGTACGGCCCGAAGGCCCTGCAGGTCATCGGAGAGAGGGCGGACGGCCTGATCCTCCAGGTCGCTGACCCCGACATCGCCCGCTGGACCATCGACGCGGTCCGGGCCGCCGCCCGCACGGCGGGCCGCGACCCGGCCGAGCTGACGATCTGCGTGGCGGCCCCGGCCTACGTGGGAAGCGACCTCGCCCACCAGCGCGAGCAGCTCCGCTGGTTCGGGGGGATGGTCGGCAACCACGTGGCCGACCTCGTGGCGCGCTACGGCGAGTCGTCCGAGGTGCCGCGGGCTCTCACGGACTACGTGCGCGACCGGCAGGGCTACGACTACAGCCACCATGGCAGGGCGGGCAACCCGTCGGTCGACTTCGTGCCCGACTACATCGTCGACCGTTTCTGCCTCCTCGGACCGGCCGAGGCGCACCTCGCCCGGCTGGCCGAGCTGGCCGACATCGGCGTGGACCAGTTCGCCCTCTACCTGATGCACGACGACATCCCCGAGACCCTCGAGGCCTACCGGACGAGGATCATCCCCGCCGCGGCCGAGCTCTAGCGCCCGCGAACCCAGACGCGTCAAGGAGTACGTCGCGCCAGCAGGTACCCACGGCGCGTCTCGACCTCCTCCGGGTAGCTCTCCCGCTCGAGCCTCGCCTCCACCACGAAGCCGACCGCCTCCAAGGAGGCGGCGACGTCGTCGGGCTCGAAGAAACGGAAGTCGATGTCAACGTCGTGGCCCCACCACTCGTCCAAGTGCCTCACCTCGGAGCCGACGTGGAACGAGACGAGGAACCGCCCTGAAGGCCGCAAGGCGCGGCGGACCTCCTCGAAGGCCGGTCGCAGCTCATCAGGGCCGAGGTGGATGATCGAGTAGAGGGCGACGGCGGCGGCGAACTCGGCGTCGGCTGCCGGCAGCGACAGCAGGTCGCCCTCGCGGAACTCGACCTCCGGATGGTCCCGCCGGCCGAGGGCGACCATACGCGGGGACAGGTCGACGCCGACGGCCGCGGCGCCGAGGCCGGCGAGGAAGGCGGCCACGTGACCGGGCCCGCAGCCGATGTCGGCCACGGGCGCGCCCGTGCCGGCCTGCTCGACGAGGGCGCCCAAAAGGGCGCGGTCAAGGGGCTTGTGGTCGAGCTCGTCCCCGATGCGGGCCGCGTAGTCCTCGGCTACCTCGTCGTAGCTGCGCCGGACCGCTTCGCGGTCGGTGCCGTCACTCACAAGACCCACGGCACTGATGGACGCAGCAGTTCTGGATTGACCACGGGATGCGGGCCGCGAGCGTCAGAAAGAGCGTCTAGAGGAGCTGGGAGACTTCGTGCACTTCCCCGCAAGGGACACCTATAGCCGCGTGGTGGTTCCGGACAGCGTCGGCGTCGGGTGCATCGAGAAGGCAGTACACCTTGCCCTCGGGATTATGGAACAGTTCCAGCTGCCGGACGCCGAACTCGTCCGCCTTGGCGTTCTTCGTGTCCTCGGTGATCTGCTCGATCGCCTCGGGCGGCAACTTCAGCTCGGCATGGAAGTCCATGAACCTCGGCATTGGCAATCCCCCTCACTCGTTCGATGCGGCAGCAGCGTGCCTCCGGCACAGCGCACCCGCCTCCGGTGGAACTGGAGTTCCTCGACAATCATGGCAGGCGCCCGCGGGAGCACCACGTTCCCCGGCAGCCGACAGTGATCCTGCCTCGGGATGGCGAGCCAGGAGCGGCACGAGCGCCGGCTCCAGCGCAGGATCCTGTCACCTGCCGGGCCGAGGACGATCAGGGCCTTCGTCCCGGCCAGCTCGCGTCGCGCGCCATCGAGAGGAAAGGAGCCAGCGCCTCGGGGTCGAGCAACGAGTCGGCGCTCGCCACCTTGTCGGCCTGCGCGCCCATCAATATGCGCTTGACGGGCACCTCGAGCTTCTTGCCCGAGAGCGTGCGGGGGACACGGGGCACGGCGCGGATGACGTCGGGAACGTGCCGCGGTGACAGCTGGCTAGCAAGCTCTGCGCGGATGGCCTTCGTGAGAGCGTCGTCGAGCTCGGTGCCGGCGGAAAGGGCGACGAAGAGCACGATCTGGCCGGCGCCGCCATCTTTGTCCTCGAGGTGGAGGACGAGGCTGTCGTCCACGCCCTCGATCCCCTCCACCACGGCGTAGAGCTCGCCGGTGCCGATCCGGACTCCGCCCCTGTTGAGCGTGGCGTCGGAACGTCCCGTGATCTCGCACGAGCCGTCGGCGAACACGGTGATCCAGTCGCCGTGGTGCCATACGCCGGGGAACGTCGAGAAATAGGTCGCCCGGTAACGCGAGCCGTCCGGGTCGTCGAAGAGCCCGAGCGGCATCGACGGCATGGGTGCGGTGATGACGAGCTCGCCGACCTCACCTGTGAGCGGCCGCCCGTCGGGCGAGTACGCCTCGACCTTGGCCCCGAGGTAGCGGCACGGGATCAGCCCGGCTCGCACCGGGTGCAGGCGGCTGGCGCCGACGAAGGGCGTGCAGACGTCGGTGCCGCCGCTGATGGAGGCGAGCTGCAACCGGTCCCCGACGGCGCTGTAGACCCAGCGGGATCCGTCTGCGGGAAGCGGCGACCCGGTGGAGCCGACGGCACGGATCCTTGAAAGATCGAAGCTCGATCCAGGGCGAAGCCTTCTCCGCTTGCACGCCATGATGAAGGGCGCGCTCGTTCCGAAGTAGGACACCTCGCAGTGCTCGGCCATCGACCAGAGCGCCGACAGGTTCGGATAGCCGGGGTCGCCGTCGAAGCAGACCACGGTTGCGCCGACGAGCAGGCCCGACACGAGGAAGTTCCACATCATCCAGCCCGTGGTCGTGAACCAGAAGAAGCGGTCCGCCGGCGTCATGTCGCTGTGCAGCCCGAGCGCTTTCAGATGCTCGAGCACGATCCCGCCGTGGCCGTGCACGATCGCTTTCGGCCGGCTCGTCGTGCCCGAGGAATAAAGGACGTACAAGGGGTGGTCGAAAGGCACGGCCGCGCTCTCGGGCGCGGCGCCCCTGGCCATGAGGGCCTCCCATTCGAGTGTGCCGGCAAGCGCGCCCTCGCCGAGATAAGGCAGGGTGACGGTGGCCTCCAGCGAGCTCAGCCCGTCGCGGATCGCAGCCACCTCGCCGGAACGGTCCACCTCCTTGTCGCCGTAGCGGTACCCGTCGACGGTGAGGAGAACCTTCGGCTCGAGCTGCGAGAAACGCTCCAGTACGCTCCTCGGGCCGAACTCGGGTGGGCACGACGACCACACGGCACCGATGCCGGCGGTGGCTAAGAAGGCGACGATGGTCTCGGCGATGTTGGGGAGATAGGCGGCTACCCGGTCGCCTTGCCCCACTCCCAGATCGAGCAGGCCCGCGCGGAACCGGGCCACCGCCCCGGCGAGATCGGACCACGACATCTCGACCGTGGGGCGGGACTGCGACAGCGAGACGACGGCCGGCCGGTTGCCGAGCGGGTCTCCCCTGCCGGCGTGGCCGCGCCTGAAGGCCTGCTCGGCGAAGTTGAGCCTGGTCCCGGGGAACCAGTTGCAACCTGGCATCGTGCGGTCCGGGAGCACTGCGTCAGGGACCGGGGAGCCCACGTCGAAGAACCTCCAGACGGACCGCCAGAATCCCTCCAGGTCGGTGACGGACCATCTCCACAGCTCGTCGTAGAGCCGGAAGTCCCCCAGTCCCTCATGTCGCAGGAACTCCATGTACCTCGCGATGACCGACGAGCGGCTGTCGGCCTCGGACGGCTCCCACAAGATCTCGTTCATCGCTCCGCTTCGGCGCCGACGCCAAGCTCGCGGGCGATGAGCGATCGCAGCACCTCGCTCGTGCCCTCGCCGATCTCGAGGATCTTGGCGTCGCGCCAGAACCGGGCGACGGGGCTGTCGTTGACGAAGCCGTAGCCGCCGAATATCTGGGTCGCCTCCCGGGCGTTCAACACGGCGGCGTCCGAGGCGACGAGCTTCGCGATGGCCGCCTCCTTCTTGAAAGGCTCGCCGCGTGCGTGCTTCGACGCCGCCTGCATGTAGGCGAGCCGGGCCGTGTGGGCCCGCGCCTCCATGTCGGCGATCTTGAACTGGATGGCCTGGTACTCACCGATGCGACGGCCGAAGGCCTCCCGCTCGGCGCCGTAGCGGATCGACTCGTCGATGCAACCCTGCGCCAGTCCGACGGCGATGGCGGCCACGCCGATGCGGCCCTCGTCGAGCACCTCGAGGAACTGTGCGTAGCCGCGGCCCTCGGGACCGAGCATGTTCTCGGCGGGGACACGGCAGTCTAAGAGGGCGACCTCGTGGGTGTCGGATGCCAGCCAACCCACCTTGGAGTACTTCTTGCCCACGACGAGACCCCGGGTGTCAGCCGGGACGATGAACGCCGAGATCTCCGACCGCCCGCCCGCCCGGGTGCCGGTCACGGCTGCGACGATCATGAGCGAGGTGATGTCGGTCCCCGAGTTGGTGATGAACGCCTTCGTGCCGTTCAGCACATAGTCGTTCCCATCGCGCCGGGCCACGGTGCGAAGCGCCGCCGCGTCAGAGCCGCCACCGGGCTCGGTGAGAGCGAAGGCCGCCAGCCGTTCGCCCGCCACGAGCGGGGGCAGGAATCCCAGACGCTGATCCTCGCTGCCGAAGCGGTAGATGAGCATGGCCGCCAGGCTCACCGCCGCCTCGAGAGTGACGGCGACCGACGAGTCGACCCGGGCGAGCTCCTCGAGAGCGATCGGCAAGGCGAGCGGGCCGGCCCCCATGCCGCCGTACCGCTCCGGGAACGGCAGCCCGAAAAGCCCCATCGCCGCCATCTTGGCGACGATGTCGTAAGCGAACGCGCCCCGCTCGTAATAGTCGCCGATGACGGGAGCAACCTCTTCGAGGGCGAACCGGCGCACGACGCTCTTGAACTCGATGAGCTCGTCCGGGAGCCTGTGGTCGAACTCGTGGCTCATCTGCTCTTCTCCTTCCGAAAAGCGGTGACGACCTTCGACGGCGACGGACGGCCGAGCTGCTCGGCCATCCAGCTGCTCGTCTCGGCCAGTGCCGCGAGGTCGACGCCGGTGTCGATGCCAAGCCCCTCGAGCATGAAGACCAGGTCCTCGGTGGCGAGATTGCCGGTGGCGCTCCTGGCGTAGGGGCAGCCGCCGATGCCTCCCGCCGAGGTGTCGACCGTCGTCACCCCGACGCGGAGAGCGGCGAGAGTGTTGGCGAGCGCCTGGCCGTAGGTGTCGTGGAAGTGGACGGCGAGCATCTTGCCGTCGATGCCTGCGGCGTCGACGGCTTCGATGAGCTCGTGGACCTGACCGGGGCCTGCCACTCCGATCGTGTCGCCGATGCTCACCTGCCAGCAGCCCATCTCGAACAGCTCCCGCACGACCCCGACGACGGCCGCCACCGCGAACGGGGCCTTCGTCCGGGTCGCCGAAGCACATCGACACATAGCCGCGCACTGCGAGCCCGTCGGCCAGGGCATGTTCCGCGACCTCGGCGAACATCGCCATCGACTCCCGCCGGGTGCGGTGCAGATTCGCCAGGGCGAACGACTCGGTGGCGCTCGCGAACACGGCGATCTCCCGAACCGACGCCGCTTCTGCCCGCTCGAGGCCCCGCAGGTTCGGGACCAGCACCACGAAGCGAGCCCCGTCCCGCGGCTCGAGGCGCGCCAGCAGTTCGTCGGCGTCGGCGAGCTGGGGCACCCGGTCGGGCCGGACGAGGCTCGTCACCTCGAGTGCCTTGAGCCCGGCGCCCAAAAGCCGCGAGATCAGCTCGAGCTTGGTCCCCACCGGTACCAGCGTGCTCTCGTTCTGCAGGCCGTCACGCGGCGAGACCTCGTAGACCGTCACCTCTCGGGGCAGCCCGGCGAGGGCGACGGGCTGACGCTCGCGCAGGTGCTCCCCCGCGGGCTTTCCTCCCGCCGCGGTCATCGCGTCGACCCTCGGCCGTCTGGGCCTGCCCCCGGGGCCGGCGCTGACTCGAGGCGGAACACGGGGGCGTCCAGGCCGACATGGCCCGCGGTCGTGACCGCCACCTCGGCGACGACGCCGTCTCGTGGTGCGCGCAGGGGGAACTCCATCTTCATCGATTCGAGCACGGCGAGGACCTCTCCGGCCTGCACCCTCGTCCCCACCGTGACGTCGATCTGGCGAACGACTCCCGGCATCGGCGCCCGGATGACGTCCCCGCCGAGCGTGATCTGGTCTGCGGCCCTGGAACGACGCCACCGTTCGAAGCGATAGCTGGAGCCGTGGTAGCCGATCGTGACGGCTTGATGATCGAAGGCGTAGTGGAACACGGCCTCGACTCCGTCGATCGCGCAGCGGCGGCGGCCGCCTGTCTCCTCGAGCAGGGCGATCTCGACACTCCGGCCGTCGCAGCGCACCACGCCGGCGATCCTGTCGACCACGACGAGGTGCTCGGTCCCCTCGAGGATGAGGCTCAGCGCCGCCGGCGCCGCCGGACCGCCGAGCCGCCAGCCGTCGTTCAACCCGAGGGGCGAGTCGTGCCCGTCGCCGGCCAGGATGTCCGCCGCCACGGCGAGGGCGACGAGAGCCTCCTCTGGCGGGGCGGGGAGAAAGCCCCGGTCCAAGGTGCTGACGTCGATGGCCGCCTCGGCAAAAGCGCCCGAGGCGGCGAGGCGGCGCAGAAGACCGAGATTCGTCCTCACGCCGAAGATGGCGCTCTCGTCCAGCGCGTGGACGAGGCGCCGGCGCGCCTGTTCCCGGGTCGGGCCCGAGACCACGAGCTTGGCGAGCATCGGGTCGTAGTAGGTGGTGACGGCGCGGCCCACGCTCACGCCGGCGTCCACGAGGGCGTCGTCGGAGAACCGCACGAAGCTCGGCATGCCGGCCTGCGGCAGGAACCCGGCGTCGGGATCCTCCGCATAGACACGGGCCTCGATGGCGTGACCGGTGCAGACGAGGTCCGCCTGAGCGAAAGGAATCGGGTGGCCCTGGGCGATCTCCAGCTGGAGCCGGACGAGGTCGACACCGGTCACGGCCTCGGTGACGCGGTGCTCGACCTGGAGACGGGTGTTCATCTCGAGGAAGTAGGGCTCGCCACCCGCGACGAGGAACTCCACCGTCCCGACGCTGAGGTAGCCGACAGAGCTCGCAAGGCGGACCGCGTCTGCGCAGAGCCTGGCACGGAGCGCCGGGTCGACAGTGGGCGCGGGCGCCTCCTCGATGACCTTCTGGTGGCGCCGCTGCACCGAGCAGTCGCGCTCGAAGAGGTGGACGACGTGCCCGGTCTCGTCGCCCGCGACCTGCACCTCGACATGGCGGCCGTCCCCCACGTAACGCTCGACCAGCAATCTCGGGTCACCGAAGGCGGCCTCTGCCTCACGCCGGGCCGAGACAAGCGTCGCGCGGAGCGTCGCCTCGTCCCCGGCCAAGTGCATGGCCTTGCCGCCACCGCCCGCCACGGCTTTGACAAGAGCGGGAAAGCCGACGCGGGCGAGCACTGCGGCGACGAGCTCGTCGTCGTCGCCCTCGGCGGCGGCGAGAACCGACAGCCCGGCATCTGCGGCGATGTGCCGGGCCCGGTCCTTGCTGCTCATGTCCTCGATGACCGACGGCGGCGGACCGACGAAGACGAGCCCTGCCTCGCCGCAGGCTCTCGCGAAGCCGCTGTTCTCGGACAAAAAGCCGTAACCGGGGTGGACCGCCGAGGCCCCGCTGGAACGGGCCGCCTCGAGCAGGGCGGCGACGTTCAGGTAGGACTCGGCCGCCGAGGAGGGCCCGAGATGGACCGCAGAGTCGGCGAGGTCGAGATAGGGCGCACCCCGGTCCGCGTCGGAGTAGACCGCCACGGTCGAAAGCCCGAGCCCCCGCGCCGCCAGGAGGACGCGGGCCGCGATCTCGCCGCGGTTGGCGACCATGAGCCGCTCGAAACGCAACTGACCCGTCACATCCGCAAGATGCCGAACCGGGTCTCGGCCGTCGGCACGGCCGCGGCGAGCTCGAGCCCGATGCCGAGGACCGCGCCGCGTGTCGAGGGGGTCGATGACGCCGTCGTCCCACAGCCGGGCGCTCGAGTAGTAGGGAGATCCCTCATGGTCGTAGGCGGCACGCAGGTCGGCACCGCTGTCGACGCCGGACGATGCTCCTCCGGCCGGGTCCGGCCCCCCCACCGAGCCGAGGACAGTGGCCGCCTGATCGCCGCCCATGACCGAGATCCGGGCGTTGGGCCACATGAAAAGCAGCCTCGGGTCATAAGCGCGTCCGCACATGGCGTAATTGCCCGCACCGAAGGATCCCCCGATGATCACCGTGAACTTGGGCACCGAGGCACAGGCGACCGCGGTGACGAGCTTGGCGCCGTCCTTCGCGATCCCACGCGCCTCGTACTCGCGCCCGACCATGAAGCCGGCGATGTTCTGCAAGAAGACGAGCGGTATCTGCCGCTGGCTGCACAGCTCGACAAAGTGCGCCCCCTTGAGCGCCGCCTCGCTGAACAAGATGCCGTTGTTGGCGACGATCCCGACGCGATAGCCGTGGATCCGGGCGAACCCGCAGACGAGCGTCGTGCCGTACAGCTCCTTGAACTCGAGCAGGACGGAACGGTCGACGATACGGCGGATCACCTCGCGGACGTCGTAGGCCGTGCGCAGGTCGCCGGGCACCAGGTCGTAGATATCCTCCGGGTCCTCGAGGGGCTCAGCCGGGTCCGTGCGGTCGAAGGCGCAGGGAGCGGGTCGCTCCAGGGTGTCGACGATCGAGCGGAGCACGATAGAGGGCCTCGGCGTCGTCGGCGACCAGATGGTCGACGACGCCCGAGAGCCGGGCGTGGACATCGCCGCCGCCAAGCTCCTCGGCGGTGACGGTCTCGCCCGTGGCGGCCTTCACGAGGGGAGGTCCGCCCAGGAAGATCGTCCCCTGCCCGGCGACGATGACGTTCTCGTCGCACATGGCCGGGACGTAGGCACCACCTGCGGTGCTCGAGCCCATCACCGCGGCCAGCTGCGCTATGCCGGCAGCCGAAAGCCTCGCCTGGTTGAAGAAGATGCGACCGAAATGCTCACGGTCCGGGAACACCTCGGCCTGCAAGGGCAGGTAGGCACCTCCGGAGTCGACCAGGTAGCAACAAGCAAGGCGGTTGTCGGCAGCGATCTGCTGAGCGCGAAGGTGCTTCTTCACGGTCACGGGGAAGTACGTCCCCCCTTTTACGGTGGCGTCGTTGGCCACGATGAGACACGGCCGTCCGCAGATCCGGCCGATGCCGCTGACGAGACCGGCGGCGGGGACCGGCTCGTCGTACAGCTCGTAGGCAGCGAGCGGGGACAGCTCGAGAAAAGGCGAGCCCGGGTCGATCAGGCGATCGATCCGTTCCCGCACGAGAAGCTTGCCCCGGGCCCGGTGCCGGCTGCGCGCCGCCTCGGTTCCGCCCTCGCGGACCACGGCAAGCCGTTCGCGCAGCTCCTCGGTCAGGGCCCGCAGCGTCGGCGCGGGTCCTGCGCCGCCGGCACCGGTGGCGCCCGTCACCGCGTCTCCAGCGCCACCGTCACGCAACGTACTCTGCCCCTCCCCGGAACTCCCCCGCCGCCGGCGTTCCCGCGGCACAGACGTTAACGTCAAGAAGTGGGCAACGCTGAGACTGCGTCCCTGGTCGAGCTCCGGACGGACGGCGACGTCGCCGAGATCGTCCTCAACCGCCCAGGTCAGCTGAACGCCATCTCCAGCGCGATGGCGACCCGGCTCGCCGCGGTCACCTCGGAGGTCGGCCGGGACCGAAGCGTCCGCGCCGTCGTCGTCTCCTCGTCGAACGCGCGAGCCTTTTGCATCGGAGCCGACCTCAAGGAGCGCAACGGCTTCACCGACGCCGAGATGTCGGCCCAGCGCCCGCTCATCCGCGCCGTGTTCCGCGGGCTGTTGGACCTGCCTGTCGCAACCGTCGCCGCCGTGGCGGGCTTCGCGCTCGGGGGCGGATACGAGATAGCGCTCTCGTGCGACCTGATCGTGGCCGACGAGACCGCGGTCCTCGGCCTGCCGGAGGTCTCGGTCGGCCTCGTTCCCGGCGGAGGAGGCACGCAGCTGCTCCTCCGGCGGGCCGGCCCGGCGGTCGCGGCCGACCTCGTGCTCACCGGCCGCCGCGTCGAGGCCACAGAGGCGCTTCGCCTCGGCCTCGTCGACCGGCTGGTCGCCCCGGGTGAGGCCCGCTCGCAAGCCCTGGCGATCGGAAGGCAGATCGCCGCCAACTCCCCTCTCGCGACGAGACTGGCCAAACGGGCGATGCGCCTCGGAGCCGGGCGGTCGCTCGAAGAAGGTCTCGAGCTCGAGCAGGAGGCCTGGGAGGAAGCGGCGCGTTCGCCCGGAGCGACGCGAAGGCATCGAGGCCTTCGTCGAAAAGCGCACACCCGACTGGGCTTGAGGCCACTCCGGGCGGGCGTCCGAGCGACAGATCTCTCATCGACCGAGGGGGGCGACATGAGCATTTTCCTCACCGAGCTGCGCGAGACCTTTCTCTGGGACCGCGACAGCAGGCACGGGCCCCTGCCGCCGCTGCTGGTCTTCATGACGCTCGTCACCGGTCTTGTCGACGCGTTCAGCTACCTCGCCCTCGGACATGTCTTCGTCGCCAACATGACCGGCAACGTCGTGCTGCTGGGCTTCGCCCTCGTGGGAGCGCCGGGCTTTTCCCTCGCGGCGTCGCTTGTCGCGATCGCGTCGTTCGCCCTCGGCAGCGTCGCCGGCGGCCGCATCGGTGCCCGCTACTCGAAGAATCGAGGTCTGCACCTCGGCTCGGCCGCCGTCGTGCAGTCGGCGTGCCTCGCAGCCGGCGTAGCCCTGGCCGCTGCCAGCGGCAGCCCGATAACGTCCGGATTCCGCTACGGCTTGATCGTCATGCTCGCGATCGCCATGGGGATCCAGAACGCGACCGCCCGCAAGCTGGCGGTGCCCGACCTGACCACAACTGTTCTCACCATGACGATCACGGGCATGACGGCCGACAGCGCTCTCGGCGGCGGCAACGGGTCCAAGGCCGGCCGCCGCTTTGTCGCCGTCGGCACGATGCTTGCCGGCGCCGTCGTCGGCGCGGCGTTCATCGTCCACCACTCGATCGTCTACCCCCTGGTGATCGCCCTCATCGTCGCTGCCGGCGTAGGCACGACCGCGCGGGCTCTGGGCCGGTCCGGCCCCGCCTGGGCCGCGTCCGATGCCTGAGGCGCCGGACGGGCGAGGACGCGCCGAGGCGGCTCCCGGCACGCCGATCGAGGCTATTGACAGCGTTGCCTTCCTCCGCTTCAATCTGCTATCTGGTATCTGATGTATTAAACGAGGGGGCGGCGAGTGGGGGGAGATACCGACGCTCGGCCCGTCGAGGTCGATCTGCTTTTGGCCGGCGGCTGGCTGATCACGATGAACGGCCGCCGCGAGGTCTATCGGGACGGCGCCGTGGCGATCAGCGGGACGACCATCCTCGACGCCGGCCAGCGCGCCGACATCGAAGCCCGCTACCGCGCCGGCAGGGTCATCGACACCTCGCGGATGGTTGTCACCCCCGGGCTCGTGAACGGTCACCGTCACCTGCTCTGCTGCCCGAAGGGAGCGCTGCCTGAAGGCCGCCAGACCCTCGAGGCGCTGCGCACGTTCACCTATCCGTGCTTTGCGGCCTTGACCGAAGAACAGATGCACGCCTACGCGCTCCACGCGACCGCCGAGATGATCCGCTTCGGTACGACCACCTTCGAGGAACCGGGCTGCAACCATCTCGAGGCGGTGCTCGAGGCCCTCGCCACCTCCGGAATCCGCTGCCGCGTCGGGCCCTGGACGTGGGACCAACGAGGACCGGCCGGCAGGGCGGACCTTCCGGACTGGCTCGTCATGGACGCGGACTCCGCCCTCGACCGCCTGCGCCGGGGGATCGAGACGGTCCGGGCCTTCGGCAACCCGCTCATCAGCGACGCCGTCACGATCGAGGGGGTGGGCACGTGTTCCGACGCCCTCAACCTCGGAGCCGCCAAGCTGGCCGAGGAAGCTGACTCCCTCGCTGTGCTCCACAAGGCCACGAGCGAGCGGGAGGTGGCCCTGGAGCTCGAGGCCTTCGGGGAGCGGCCTTTGCAGCACATGCACTCGATCGGCGCCTTGAACCCGTGGGTGCTGCTCAACCACATGACCTCCCTCGAGAACTTCGAGGTCGACCTGGTCGCCGACACAGGCGCTCGCATCTCCCAGAACCCGAGCTCGGCGCTCAAGTTCGCCAAGGGCACGACTCAGACGGGCAAGTGGCCCGAGCTCATCGCAGCCGGAGTCCCGATCGCGCTCGGCACCGACGCCGAGAACGTCTCGAACCACCAGGACATCTGCCGCTCCATGCATCTTGCCGCGCTCTTGCCCCGCGACGCCCGGCGTGACCCGAACGCCGTCACCGCCGAGCAGGCGCTCGAGATGGCGACCATCGGCGGTGCCCGGGCGTTGCGACTCGACACGGTCAGCGGGTCGATCGAGCCCGGGAAACAAGCCGACATAACCTGCTTCGACACCGAGGACTTCGACTGGCGCCCGCTCCACAACCCGGTCGCCAATCTCGTCTACGGCTCGACCGGGCACTCCGTGCACACCGTGCTCGTCGCGGGCGAGGTTCTTCTTGACGCAAAGCACCTGACACGTGTCGACGAGGCCGAGGTCCGAGAAGCCGTCGAGCGCATCGACCGCGAGGTCCTGGCAACGATCGGGATCGAGCCTGGCCCGAGCTGGCCGGTGCTGTGAGCCTCGGATCGGAGCGGCCGGATGGAACCGACACGCAGCCGGAGACGGTCATGACCCAGACGACGGGCAGCGCCGCGCCTGCAGTCCGCGACGCCGGGCCGCCGCCATCGCGGACCCCGCTCGAGGCCCCGCAGATCACGGTCCGTGGCGTGTCGAAGCGCTTCGGAGGGGTCGTGGCCCTCCGCGGCGTCGACGTGACGATCCAACAGCACGAGAAGGTGGCAATCCTCGGCCCGAGCGGGTGCGGCAAGTCGACGCTCCTGCAGATCGTCGCCGGCCTGCTCGAGCCCGATCGCCGGCTCCTTGAACGTCGCCGGGGCGACATCTGCCAAGGACCGCTTGGCGCGCTGCGCGATGATGCCCCAGCGCGATCTCCTGCTGCCCTGGCGCACGGCCCTCGACAATGCCTCGATCGCCCTCGAGAACCGGGGCTTGAGGCGGCGTGAGGCCCGCGAGCGCACCCGTCCCCTCTTCGAGCGGTTCGGCCTCGCCAAGTTCGAGGAGCTGAGGCCGGCCCAGCTCTCCGGCGGCATGCGCCAGCGGGTGAGCTTCATCCGGACCCTGATGGCGGAAAAGGACATCCTCCTCCTCGACGAGCCGTTCGGGGCGCTGGACTCGATCACGCGTGCGCAGATGCAGGAGTGGCTTCTCCACGCCATGGAAGACGTCCCCCGCACGGTGCTCCTCGTGACCCACGACGTCGAAGAAGCCCTCCTGCTCGCGGATCGCGTCGTGGTGCTGTCGGCTCATCCAGGGCGGGTCGTCCGGGTCGTCGACTCCCGTCTGAGCCTGTCGGGTCCGCGCCGGGAGATCGTGACCGACCCCGAGTTCGTCAAGCTCAGGGAGCTGGCACTGGAGGCTCTCGAATGAGCACCACGGACCTCGAGCTTGCGGACGCCCCCGACGCGGACCGCGAGCCGGACTTCTCCGATTTCGACGACCTGGTCGTCAAGCGACGCTTCGCGCGACTACGCCGCTTCGGCTCCAACTACGGGGCGGCAGCAGGCGTCGTCGTCCTCATGGTGGTGGCCTGGCAGGTCATCGTGCATCTCGCGGGACTGCCCGAGTACCTCATGCCCGTGCCGACCGAGGTGGCGCGCTCGCTCGGCGACGACTGGAGCGCCATCTTGGCGCCGGCAACGCTCACGACCCTGAAGGAAGTGCTCATCGGCTTCGCCATCGCCACGGGCGTCGGTGTCGGGATCGCCGTGTTCCTCCACCTGTTCGGGCCGCTCCGTCGCGCCCTGTACCCGCTTTGATCGCCTCCCAGACGGTCCCGGTCATCGTGCTCGCGCCGATCCTCGTCGTACTTTTCGGCTACGGGATCGTGCCGAAGCTCGTCATCGTCGCCTTGATCTGCTTCTTCCCGATCGTGGTGAACGGACTGGACGGGATGCGCTCGGTGGACGACGACTACATCCGCATGATGCGCACGCTCGATGCCAGCCGGTGGGCCATCTTCAAGCGGGTCGAGTTCCCGGCCGCGCTGCCGCTCATCTTCTCCGGCATGCGCATCGCCGCCACCTTCGCGTCGATCGGCGCCGTCTTCGGGGAGTGGGCGGGATCGAACGCCGGCCTCGGCTACGTGATGCTGGAGGCGACGCCGAACCTGCAGACGGCTCGCATCTTCGCCGCCATCTTCATCTTGACGGTGATCTCCATCGTCCTGTTCGGTGCCGTCTCGGTCGCCGAGCATCTGATCGCACCATGGAGCCAACGGCGGACGTCGCGTTAAGGGGGGTGCGCAGAGGGGAAGGGGGATCGGGAAGGCTCCGCCTGGTCGCCCCAGCACGCAAGAGACAACGGACAAGTGAACGGGAAAGGACTGTTATGTCATTGAGACTGAAGATGGCAATGGGGGCGATGGCCGTGGCCCTGGCGGGGTCGATGGTCTTCGCCACCGGCTCAACGGCGAGCCCGAGAGCGAGCATGAAGTCTGTCGTGGTCGAGCTCGACTGGGTCCCCAACCCGGACCACGTCTCGCTCTACTACGCCCAGAGCAAGGGCTTTTTCACCAAGGCCGGACTGTCGGTCAGCCTGCAGGCGCCGTCGAACGCCGCCGACCCGATCAAGCTCGTCGGCCTGAACAAGGTCGACCTCGCGATCTCCTACGAGTCCGAGATGTTCTACGGACAGCAGGAGGGTCTGCCGGTGACGGCCGTCTCCACGATCGTGCCGGTGCCGCTCAACTCGCTCATCGTCACTCCGAAGGACCACGTCACCAAGCTCTCCCAGATGAAAGGCAAGTCTGTCGGCCTCACGGGCATCCCGAGCGACGGGGCCATCTACCAGATGCTGCTGCGCACCACGCACCTGACCGCCAAGCAGATCCCGACCGTGACCGTCGGGGAGAACCTCATCCCGTCGATCCTCTCCGGCCGGGTGGACGCCATCGTCGGCGGCTACCGCAACGTCGAGGCGATCCAGATCGCGCAGGAGATGGGCCAGAAGCCGACGGTCTTCCCCGCCTCTGACCTCGGTGTCCCGAACTACGCCGAGCTCGTCCTCGTCGCCAACCGCAACCGCCTCAAGTCCGACCCCGCCTACGCGGCAGAGGTCAAGAGCTTCCTCGGCGCCCTCAGCGCCGCGACGACCGCCGCGATCGCGAACCCGAACGGCGCGACGGCGATCATGGAGAAGGCCAGTCAGTACACCACCAAGTTCTTGAAGGTGAGCGTCCCCTACACCTTGACGCTCATCAAGCCGGCTGCCGGGCAGAAGGTCGGTTGCATGAGCGAGATGAACTGGCAGAGCTTCGGCAACTGGATGAAGTCACAGAAGCTGATCACCGAGAAGCCGAACGCGGCACCTCTTACCACCGACAAGTACCTGCCTTACGCCTGCTGAAAGCCGTCCGCGCCCTGGCGGGGAGGTTGCCGCCGCTCCGCCAGGGCGTCAGAGGCTGGCCGCCGTCATGATTATGCGATATATGATATTCCAAGTGGGGGGAGCCCGATGAGCCTTCAACAGGACCAGGCGAGAGCGCGCCGCGGCGGTACTTGCCTCGGTCGATCTCGCCCGCGCGGTCGAGCTGGTGCAAGAGGTGTGCCGGATCCCGAGCGTGCTCGGTGAGGAGGGCGCGCTCGGCGCGATTCCTCGCGTCTGTCATGGAGGACTCCGGTTTCGAGGCCGTCAAGCTCCAGCCGGTTCTGCCGGACCGCCCGAACGCCGTCGGCGAGCTGAGCTTCAGCGCCGGTCCGCGCGTCGTGCTCACCGGCCATCTCGACACCAAACCGGTCTCCCACGGCTGGAAGCTCAGCACGCCCTTCTCCGGCGATCTGATCGGCGGCGCTGTCTACGGGCACGGCGTGATGGACATGAAGGCGGCCCTCGTCTGCCAGATCGTGGCCATGGAGGCCGTGCGCGCCGCGGACATCCCGGTCTCCGGCACCCTCGCCATGGCCGCCGTCTGCGACCACATGGGCGACCAGATGGGCTCCATCGCCTATTTCGCCGAGCACGAGGCCGACTTGTGCGTGCTCGGCGAGCTCACCGACAACGAGGTCTGCCTCGGCCACCGCGGCCGCTGCTACTTCGACGTCACCGTGCGGGGACGGTCCGCTCACACCTGCCACAAGCACGACGCCGTGAACGCCAACGTGCTCGCCGCACAAGCCGTGCTCGCTCTCGACGCCTCGCGCTACGAGCCGGCGCTCGAGCCCGAGGTGCTTCGGCTCTTCGGGCCGGAGACCTTCGTCGTGCCAGGCCGCATCTTCGGCGGCCTGGCCCCCGGAGGCCCGTCGATGATCCCCGACGAGTGCGTCATCAGAGTCGACTGCCGCCCGCAGCCGGGGGTGACGACCGACGAGGTGCGAGCTGAGATCGACCGCTGCCTCGAGGACGCCCGCCGGCGTGACGAGCGCTTCCAGGCCGATGTCGCCCTCGCCGATGTCAAGGCCGGCTACCTCGCGGACCCGGGCTCGGAGATCGTCTCGCTCATGCTCGACGCCGTCCGCCTCGTGCGCGACGGCGAGCCGGCCCTCGTGACCGAGGACTGGCTGGGCGACACGGCCAGCTTCGGAGCCAAGGTTCCGACCGTCATCTTCGGGCCCGGGGGCCCGCCGGTCTACTGCGCCGACGAGCATCTCTCGGTCGAGGACATCCACGAGGCGACGAAGGTCTACGCCGCCTTCGCCGCCTTGGCAATGGCGAAATGAACGATCACCCGCCACGACGAGCGCGCCGGGTGATCCTGGCCAAGCCGGGCCTGGACGGTCACGACCGGGGAGTCAAGGTGATCGCCATGGCGCTTCGCGACGCGGGTGTCGAGGTCGTCTATCTCGGCCTGCGCTGCACCCCGGCGGAGATCGCCGCGGCGGCGGTGGAAGAAGACGCCGACGTCGTGGGCATCTCGGTGCTCTCGGGGGCCCACATGGAGCTCGCCGGAGAGCTGCTCGGGGCGATGCGCGCTGTCGGGGCGCGGGCCGCGGTCGTGGTCGGCGGGACCATTCCCGAGACCGATGCGCAGCTCCTGAAAGCCATGGGAGTCGCGGACGTCCTGCCCGTGGGGTCCGGGCTCGACGAGGTCGTGGCCCGCATCGAGATGGTCGCCTCGGAGCCGGCGGGGATGTCATGAGCAACCGGCTCGCCTATGACGAGGCCACAGCCCGGCTCGAGGGCACGCGCACCGACTCGTCGATCGAGGTCCGACCCGTGTACACCTCGGAGGATCTCCCCGGCGGAGCCGCTGCCCTCGACGGGCGCCTGGGGCTTCCAGGCGAGGCGCCCTTCACGCGGGGCCCGTACCGGTCGATGTACCGGGGCCAGCTCTGGACGATGCGCCAGTTCGCCGGCTACGGCTCGTCCGAGGAGACGAACGAGCGGTTCAAATTCCTCCTGCGACAGGGCCAGACGGCCCTTTCGGTCGCCTTCGACCTGCCCACACAGCTCGGTTACGACTCGGACCACGAGCTGGCACGGCCCGAGGTGGGCCGCGTCGGCGTCGCCATCGACACCGCGCCGACATGGAGAGGCTCTTCGAGTCCCTGCCGCTCGGCGAGGTGTCGGTCAACTTCACCATCAACGCCACGGCGCCGATCATCCTCGCCATGTACCTCGTGGCAGCCGAACGCCAGCATGTCCCCTACGCGCAGCTTTCGGGAACGCTGCAGAACGACATCTTGAAAGAGTTCCTGTCCCGCAAGCTGTTCGTCTACCCGCCGGCGCCGTCGATGCGGATGGCCGCCGACGTCGTCGAGTTCGCCTCGGAGAACTTCCGCGCTTCAACCCGATCTCGATCACCGGCTACCACGCCCGCGAAGCCGGCTGCGACGCCGTGCAGGAGCTCGGCCTCACCATGGCCGACGCCGTCGCCTACGCCGCAGAGCTCGTAGGACGCGGGCTCGACTTCGACGCCTTCGCGCCACGGCTCTCGTTCCACTTCGCCACGACCCTCGAGCTGTTCGAGGAGGTGGCCAAGCTCCGTGCCGCCCGGCGGCTCTGGCACTCGATCGCCACCGAGCGGTTCGGCGCCAAGGACCCGGCGTCCGCGAGACTGCGTTTCTTCTCCGGCAACTCGGGCGCGACCCTCACGGCCCAGCAGCCGTACAACAACGTCGTGCGCTCGACGATCCAGTGCCTCGGCGCCGTGCTGGGCGGTGCCCAGTCGATTCACGTCATGGGCTACGACGAGGCCTACGAGCTGCCGAGCGAGGAGGCGGTGACCCTGGCGCTGCGCACCCAGCAGATCATCGCCTTCGAGAGCGGCGTCGCCCGCACGGCGGACCCTCTCGCCGGCTCCTTCTACGTTGAGTGGCTGACCGACGAGCTCGAACGCCGCGCCCGCGAGGTGATGGCGGCGGTCGAGGAGGCGGGCGGCGCTGTCGCCGCGCTCGAGGCCGGCATCCCGCAGGCGTGGATCGCCGAGTCCGCCTACCGGATCGAGCGTGAGATCTGCTCGGGTGTCCGCCCGAAGGTGGGCGTGAACATCTACGAGGACGACAGCGACCGTTCCGATCTCCGCCTATTCCGGTTGGACCCCGACATCGGCGCCCGCCAGATCCGCCACCTCGAGACCCACAGGCAGAGCCCGCGACCGGGCGCAGGTGGCGGCGACTCTCGACACTTTGGCCCGGGACCTCCGACAGGGCCGCAACGTGATGCCCGCCCTGATCGAGGCTTCCCGGGCTTGCGCGACCCTCGGCGAGATGTCCGACGTGCTGCGGCACGAGTTCGGCGAGTTCAAGGAGCCGGGTCTGTGGTGAGCGGGCCGCTCGAGGGTCTCGTCGTCGTCGACCTCACCCGCTTCGTCGCCGGCTCGTACGCGACGAGCCTGCTCGCGGCCCTCGGGGCCGACGTCGTGAAGATCGAGCCGCCCGGCGGCGACCCCTACCGCCGGCAGGGCACGGAGTGGGTGAACGGCGAGTCGGTGCTCTTCATGTCGCTCAACGCCGGCAAGCGCAGCGTGGCTCTCGAGTTCCGCACCCAGACCGGGCGCGAGATGCTCGAGCGCCTCATCGCCCGCGCCGACTTCTTCGTCGAGAACGCCCGGCCCGGGAGCCTCGCCCGTCACGGGCTCGACTGGTCCTCGCTCCACGAGCGCTACCCCGCTTTGATCATGGGCTCGATCTCGGGCTATGGAGACGTCGGGCCGGAGGCCGAAAAGGGCGGTTTCGACCTCGTCCTGCAAGCCGAGTCCGGCCTCATGAGCATCACCGGCTCGCCCGAGTCAGGCCCTGTGAAGGTGGGCGCTCCCCTCTTGGACGTCGGTGCCGGTCTCGCCTGCGCCCTCGGCCTCGTCGCCGCGCACGTCGAGCGCCTCTCGACCGGACACGGTCGCCTGGTGTCGACGTCGCTGCTCGAGTTCGCCCTGGCGGGCCTCGGCACGGTCGCCGCCGGTTATCTCGCCTCCGGACAGGTGCCTGGGCTCTTGGGCACGCACTCGCCCACTTTCGCCCCCTACGGGGGCTTTCGCACCGCAGACGGCTGGATCGTCATGGCGGGAGCGGGATCAGAAGAGCTGTGGCGCCGGGCCTGCGAGGTGCTCGGCGTGGACGGCCTCGTCGCTGACGAGCGCTTCTCCGACAACGGCCTCCGGGTCGCCCACCGGGACGAGCTCACCGCGGCGCTCGAGGCGGTGCTCGTGCTGCAGCCCTCCGCCCACTGGCTCGGGGTGCTCGCGGACGCCGGCGTGCCCGCGGCGGAGGTGCGCGACATCCGACAGGTCCTCGCCGGCGACCAGGTCGCGGCGCTGGGCTCGGTCGAGCACCTGCAACACGTGCGTGCCGGCGACTCGGTCGCCGTCGCGCCACCGCTTCGGATCGACCGGGCGCCGCTCGGATACGGGAAGGCCGCGCCCGTCCTCGGCGCCGACACGGCGGCGGTCCTCGGCGAGCTGGGCCTTTCCGAGCACGAGATCGCCGACCTCGTGCTCGAGGGGACGGCGGTGACGGCGTGACGGCCGACTCGACACCACGGCGCGATCTCGACCTCGACGACCTCGCGGCGGAGGTCGTCGAGCGCACCATCCGCGTCTCGAGCGTGCCGGCGCCGACAGGCGAGGAGCACGAGCGTGCCGCACTCGTGGCCGGCTGGTGGTCCGGAGACGGCTTCGGCGACGTGTCGATCGACAAGGCGGGGAATTGCTGGGCGACGGTGCGGAGCGGGACCGGCCCCGCCGTCGTCCTCGCCGCCCATCTCGACACCGTGTTCGGCACCGAGACCGACCACGCGGTCAGGCGTGCGGGCGACAGGCTCTTCGGTCCCGGCGTCGGCGACAACGGCGTGGCCGTCGCCGCTCTCGCGGCTGTCGGCCGCCTCCTCGAGCGCGCGCCAGGGACGAGCCCGGTCCTCATTCTGGCCACGGTCTGTGAGGAGGGGCTCGGGAACCTCGCCGGGGCGCGCCACGCGGTCGCCTGCCCGCCGGCCGAGCTCGGCGCCCTCATCGCCGTGGAGGGCAACTATCTCGGCAAGATCGGAACGACCGGCGTCGGGTCGCGGCGGTGGCGCGTCCTTGTCACCGGGCCCGGCGGCCACGCATGGGAGCAGTCCGGTGCGCCGAGCGCCGTGCACGAAGCCGCCCGCATCGTCGAAGCCCTCTCGGGCATCGCGACGGTGGCGGGCGCGTCGTCGCTGAACGTCGGCACGTTCGAAGGTGGCGAGTCGATCAACGCCCGTGCCCGAAGGGCGCAGTTCGACCTCGACCTCCGGGGAGCCGACGAGGCCACGTTGGTGTCGCTCGAGTCGGCCGCACGCGCCGTGCTCGACACGCCGCGTGCGGGCGGCCTCAGCGTCGAGCTCTCCGAGATCGGGCGCCGCCCCGGCGGCCGCATCGAACCGGGCCACCCTCTTTTGAGCGCGGCGCGGACGCGCTCGCGGCGCGGGGCGTCGCCTGGCGGGAGGTCGCGACGAGCACCGACGCCAACGCCGCGCACGCGGCGGGCCTGGCCGCCCTCGCCCTCGGAGTGACGACGGGGGCGGGCGAGCACACGCCGGAGGAGTGGATAGACCTCGGACCGATAGCCGACGGCATCGCGGTTCTCGCCGACACGGTCGAGCGTTACGACAAGACCCGCGGCCCGGCGCAAGGCGGACAGCGATGAGCGCACCACGGTCGGGAGTCGCCCTCCAGCCCGTCGACGACCCGGTCACCTTCACCGCCATGACGCGCGAGATAGAAGACCTCGGCTTCGACAACCTCTGGCTCACCGACTCCTCCCTCCACGCCCGCAACTGCTACGCCTACATGACCCTCGCCGCCTTGAGCTCGAGCCGGCTCACGCTCGGGACAGCCGTCACGAACCCGCTCACCCGGCATCCGGCGATCACGGCGAGTGCCGTCGCGAACACTGGACGAGATCTCCGGCGGCCGTGCGGTCCTCGGCATCGGCGCCGGAGACCGCCCTCTCCTCGCCCTCGGCCTGCGGCCCAGCCCTCTCGCCGACCTCGAGGCCGCCATAACGGCCGTGCGCGCCCTGTGGTCGGGCGGCGAGGTCGACCTCGAGGCCGGTTCGTTCTCGCTCCACGAGGCGCACATGCGCTTCGAGGCACGCCGCGACATCCCCGTCTACGTCTCCGCGAGCGGCCCGCGCACCCTCGAGCTCGCCGGCCGCCTCGCCGACGGCGTGATCCTCCTCGTCGGCTTGTTCCCCGAGGCCCTGCGGTGGGCGCTCGATTCCATCGACGCGGGCGTCCGCGCCGGCGCCGGGACGCCCGGCGCCCAGAGCGGATCGCGGCCACATGTCGCCGTCTTCGCCTACGGCGCCATCGACGACGACCGGGCACTCGCCCTGGAGCGGGCGCGCTCGATCGCCGCCTGGTTCCCCCAGACGGCACCGGTCATCTGCCGGCTGGCGGGCCTTGACGATGATCTCGTCGAGCAGGTCCGCCTCGTCTACGGCGGGGGCGAGTTCCAAGAGGCGGCGAGCGCGGCGGCCCTCCTGCCCGACGACTTCGTCCGCAAGGTCGCCCTCGCGGGCGACCTCTCCGACGCCCGGGCGCGGATCGAGGAGGTGCTCGGCGCGGGTGCGGACTCGGTCAACGTGTTCCCTCTCGGCGATCGGAGGATGGAGACCGTGCGGAACTTCGCCCGGTGCTGGCGGGAGGTGACCGGAGGATGAGCGCGACAAGTCGCCCCGGCTGCACGGTCCTTGGCATCCACCATGTCGCCTTCGCCCACAGGGGCCAGGAGGTGATCGAGGGCCTCGAGTCGCTCTTCGGCCTCCGATGTGACATGACCGAGGAGGCCTCCGGTTTCCTCGAGCGGATGTTCCCCGTGGGCGGGTCCTTCGTACAGACGCTCGAGGCCACCGGCCCCGGGCTCGTCGACCGCTTCGTCGATCGACGCGGACCGGCCCTGCACCACGTCGCCTTCGAGGTGGAGGACATCGACGTGGCCTTCGCCGAGCTGAGACGCCTGGGGACGAGGATGGTCGACGAGGCCCCGCGCCGGGGGGGAGGCGGTACCCGCATCGCCTTCGTCCATCCCGCCGCCTGCGGAGGGTTGCTGGTGGAGCTGGTCGAGACCAACAGGCAGGTCGGGAAGAACGGGCAGGTCGGAAAGAACGGGCCGGTCGAAGATGACAGGCCGGTCGAAGATGACAGGCCGGTCGAGGATGACAGGCCGGTCGAGGATGACAGGCCGGTCGAAGATGACAGGGAGGCACGTGCGTGACAGACGCCGCCGAAAGACGCATTGAGCGGGCGCCGAGGACCAGCGCCGTCGAGTCGGCCTTCTCGACCCGCCACGACCGGGCCAAGATCACCGACTGGGTCTTCGAGGAGCTCAAGGCGGCCATAATCGACCTGCGCCTGCCGCCGGGCGAGCCCCTGCGGGAGGCGACCATCGCCGAGTCGCTCGGCGTGAGCAAGACGCCGGTGCGCGAGGCCCTGACCCGCCTCGAGCTAGAGGGCCTCGCCGAGTCGACCTCGTTCAAGGGTGCCGTCGTGTCGAGCTACACCCGCCGCGATCTGGTCGAGCTCTACGAGCTACGAGAGCTCCTCGAGATATGGGCGGTACGCGAGGCCGCGATCTCGATGGACGTCGAAGCGCTCGCCCACCTGGACGACATCGTCGCCGCAGGCGAGCGGCTGAGGGCCGAGGGTAGGACGGACGCCCTGGAGGAGCCGATCGACGAGTTCGACAACTTCCTGTTCGCCCAGGTGACCAACCGCCGGGTCGCCGCCCTCGTCGACAACCTCCGCGCCCATCTGACCCGGATCGGCCGGCTGACGGCCGAGATCCCGGGACGCCTCGAGACCTCCGTCGACGAGCACGCCCTCATCGCGGAGGCCCTCCGCCGGCGTGACCCGGACGCGGCCGCCGCCGCGCTCGGCAAGCACATTGCCAGTGTCAGGGAGGACCAGCTCAGGATGCTCGAAGAGCGTGGTGAGAGCCTTGACGGCTGAACTGGTATCTGATGTAGTGCATCTCATGTCCGAAGGGGAGGGGGACTCGGTCTGCGCGAGGCTGCACCGCCACGGGGGCGCGGCCTGGGCGGCGGCGGTGCGCCACCCGATGGTGCGGGAGCTGGCAGCCGGGACGCTCCCCCACGACCGCTTCCGCCACTACTTCGAGCAGAACATCTCCTACCTCGAGGACTACGTGCGCGCCATCGCCTGCATCACCGCCAAAGCGCCCGACACCGAAGCGCTCGCGATCCTCGGGCGCATCCTCGGACAGGTGATCGACGTGGAGCTGCCTGCCAACCGGGCCTTCCTAACGCGGCCTCGGCGGCGACCCGGGAGTAGCACGGGGCCCCGCGAGCATGGAGCCGACGACCTACGCCTATACGCGGCACCTGCTCGCCACGGCAGCTCTCGGGAGCTGCGCCGAAGGGCTCACCGCCGTGCTGCCCTGCCAGTGGAGCTACGGCGAGATCGGGACGGACATCGCGGACGCGAAGCCGGACGACCCGATCTACGCCGACTGGATCGCCGTCTTCGGCAATCCGGAGTACGCCGAGCTCGTCGAGGTGACGACGAGCCTTCTCGATCGGCTCGCCGAGCCGGGCGAGGAGAGCTTCGGGCGCCTGCAGGTGATCTTCGACGCCTCGACGCGCTACGAGGTCGAGTTCTGGGACATGGCCTACCGGCCGTCCGACCGGCGCCCGTAGGGACAACCGCTCGGTAGGGACATAGGGGGTTCGCCCGGGATGGTCCTCATCCCGGCGGGAAGGGGTGGAGATGACGACGGTTACGGATGCGAGCATCGAGTTCCTCCGGCGCGAGCAGCGCCTGTTCATCGGCGGCGAGTGGGTGAGCACCGGAGCGAGCCTCTCGACGCTCAACCCGGCCACGGGGGAGGTTCTGGCGCAGGTACCGGTGGCAGGTGAGCCGGAGGTGGACGCGGCGGTCGAGGCCGCAGAAAGGGCGTTTCGCATCTGGCGCGAGACGGCGCCGACGATGCGGGCCGCCTTGCTGTGGAAGCTCGGCGACCTCGTCGACGAGCATCTCGAGGAGCTCGCCGTCATCGAGGTGCTCGACAACGGCAAGCCGATCGGAGAGGCCCGGGCGGTCGACATCGCCCTCACGGCCGAGCTGTTTCGTTACTACGCAGGCTGGACGACCAAGCTCTCCGGGACCCTCTATCCGAACTCCATCGGCGACATGTTGACCATCGGGCGTCGTGAGCCGGTCGGGGTCGTCGCCGCCATCACGCCCTGGAACTTCCCCCTGCTCGAGGTCGCCTACAAGCTCGGTCCCGCCCTCGCCGTCGGCTGCACTGTCGTCGTGAAGCCCTCGGAGCTGGCGCCGTTGTCGACCCTCCGCTTCGCCCACCTCGTGGAGGAGGCGGGCTTCCCGGCCGGAGTGGTCAACGTGCTCATCGGCGGCCCCGAGATCGGCGCCGCCCTCGTCAAGCATCCGGGGGTGCGCAAGATCGCCTTCACCGGACAGACGGCCACCGGCAAGCAGATCCTGCGGGCGTCGGCGGACGACCTGAAGCCGGTGAACCTGGAGCTCGGCGGGAAGAGCCCGAACATCGTCTTCGCCGACGCGGACTTCGACAAGGCGCTGGCCGGAGCCTTCGGAGGGATCTTCTTCAACCAGGGACAGGCTTGCGTGGCGGGCTCCCGGCTCTTTGTGGAAGAGCCGATCGCGGTGCAACTGGTCGAGCGGCTGGCCGAAAAGGCGCGGGGCATCAGGCTCGGCCACGGGCTCGCACCGACGACCGACATGGGGCCGCTCATCTCTGCACGTCACCGCGAGCGGGTGCAGTCTTTCATCGACGGCGCGCGAAGCGACGGGGCCGAGGTCGTGGCGGGCGGCGCAGCCGCGACCATCGAGGGCCTGGAGGGCGGTTACTTCCTCCAGCCCACCGTCATCGCGGGCGTGAGCAACACGATGCACGTCGCCCAGGAGGAGATATTCGGCCCTGTGCTGTCGGTGATCTCCTGGAGCGACCCCGAAGAGCTCGAACGCCTCGCCAATGACGTTGCCTACGGGCTGGCGGCGGGCATCTGGTCGAGCGACACGGCCAAGGCGATGCGCCTCGCCGAGCGCCTCGAGGTCGGCACGGTCTGGGTCAACACCTACGGCATGTTCGACGTCTCGGTGCCCTTCGGTGGTCGAAAGCAGTCTGGCTTCGGGAGGGAGCTCGGCCCCGAAGCGCTCGAGCCCTACCTTGTCTCGAAGTCGATCTGGGTCGACCTGCAGCCGACCCGGCAGCAGTCCGGCCAGTCGATCGGGCGTTCGTGAACGGGGGCGATATGGAGCGCACGACGATCACAAACGGCATCGTCGTCACCTTGGACGACGACGACACGGTCCTCGTCGGCGGCACGGTCGTGCTCGAGGACGACAAGATCGCCTACGTCGGACCGGCCGACAAGGCGCCCCGGCCCGCCGGCAAGGTGATCGACGCCTCCGGCAAGGCCGTCATGCCCGGGCTCGTCGACCTGCACTACCACACCGCCATCGCCAAGGGCTGGAGCGACCACCTCCCCTTGTGGGAGTACCTGGACACGCTCTGGTACCCGGCCATCCGCGCCCTCGACGACGAGACCGCCTACTGGGCCGCGCTGGCGAGCTACTGCGAGTCGATCAAATGCGGCGTGACGACTGTCAACGACATGTACCGCCGTCTCGAAGGCCTCGCCACCGCGGCTGAGGAGATCGGGATCCGCGCCGTGCTCTCCAACGACATCGCCGACCCCGAGCACGACCTCGACTCGCTCGATGACACCCGGGCGGCCCACGCCGCCAAGCACAATGCCGGAGGGGGTCGCATCGAGATCGCCGTCGGCATCGAGTGGCTCCCGATGGCGAGCGAGCAGCTGCTGCGCGACGCCCGTGCGTTGGCCGACGAGCTCGGGATCAAGTTCCACATCCACCTGAACGAGTCCATGACCGAGGTCGACAACTCTCTCGAGCGCTTCGGCAGGCGCCCGACCGAGGTCGCCTACGACTGCGGGGTCCTCGGCCCCGACTGCGTCGCGGCGCACTGCGTGTGGCTCTCTGACCGCGAGATCTCCCTCATGGCCGAGACGGGCACGCACATCTCGCACAACCCGGGCTCGAACGCCAAGCTCGGCAACGGTGTGGCCCGACTGCCCGAGATGCTCGCGGCCGGGATCAACGTCGGCCTCGGCCACGACGCGGCCGAGTGCAACAACAGCCGGGACCTCTTCGAGACGGTCAAGCTCGCCTCCATCATCCACCGGGCCGTGCGCCAGGACGCCAGTCTCGGCCAACCCGCCGACATCTTGCGCATGGCTACGCGAAACGGCAGCCGCGCCCTCGGCCACGAGACAGGCCGCCTCGCGCCCGGCTTAAAGGCGGACCTCATCCTCATCGACCTCTCCGGCCCGATGTTCGTGCCCCTGCTCGCGGAGCACACCGCCCAGCTCTACTCGCACCTCGTCTTCGCCGCCAACGGCAGCTGTGTCGACACGACGATCATCGACGGCAAGGTCGTCATGGCCGGGCCGGAAGATGACGACCGTCGACGAGGAGCTCGTCTGCGCCAAGGCGAACGAGGCCTTCACCACCGTCCTCGGGCGGATGGTGGTCCCCGACCTCGGCGCCCGCTGAGCGGCCCGCGGTGACCCGGCCGGGACCTCAGATGGAGCGCACGACGATCACAAACGGCATCGTCGTCACCTTGGACGACGACGACACGGTCCTCGTCGGCGGCACGGTCGTGCTCGAGGACGACAAGATCGCCTACGTCGGACCGGCCGACAAGGCGCCCCGGCCCGCCGGCAAGGTGATCGACGCCTCCGGCAAGGCCGTCATGCCCGGGCTCGTCGACCTGCACTACCACACCGCCATCGCCAAGGGCTGGAGCGACCACCTCCCCTTGTGGGAGTCGCTCGTCAACTTCTGGTACCCGGCCATCCGCGCCCTCGACGACGAGACCGCCTACTGGGCCGCGCTGGCGAGCTATTGCGAGTCGATCAAATGCGGCGTGACGACTGTCAACGACATGTACCGCCGTCTCGAAGGCCTCGCCACCGCGGCGGAGGAGATCGGGATCCGCGCCGTGCTCTCCAACGACATCGCCGACCCCGAGCACGACCTCGACTCGCTCGATGACACCCGGGCGGCCCACGCCGCCAAGCACAATGCCGGAGGGGGTCGCATCGAGATCGCCGTCGGCATCGAGTGGCTCCCGATGGCGAGCGAGCAGCTGCTGCGCGACGCCCGTGCGCTGGCCGACGAGCTCGGGATCAAGTTCCACATCCACCTGAACGAGTCCATGACCGAGGTCGACAACTCTCTCGAGCGCTTCGGCAGGCGCCCGACCGAGGTCGCCTACGACTGCGGGGTCCTCGGCCCCGACTGCGTCGCGGCGCACTGCGTGTGGCTCTCTGACCGCGAGATCTCCCTCATGGCCGAGACGGGCACGCACATCTCGCACAACCCGGGCTCGAACGCCAAGCTCGGCAACGGTGTGGCTCGACTGCCCGAGATGCTCGCGGCCGGGATCAACGTCGGCCTCGGCCACGACGCGGCCGAGTCGAGCAACACGCGCGACCTGTTCCAGATAATGAAGCTCGCCTCCATCATCCACCGGGCCGTGCGCCAGGACGCCAGTCTCGGCCAACCCGCCGACATCTTGCGCATGGCGACGCGGAACGGCGGCCGCGCCCTCGGCCACGAGACAGGCCGCCTCGCGCCCGGCTGGAAGGCGGACCTCATCCTCATCGACCTCTCCGGCCCGATGTTCGTGCCCCTGCTCGCGGAGCACACCGCCCAGCTCTACTCGCACCTCGTCTTCGCCGCCAACGGCAGCTGTGTCGACACGACGATCATCGACGGCAAGGTCGTCATGGCCGGCCGGAAGATGACGACCGTCGACGAGGAGCTCGTCTGCGCCAAGGCGAATGAGGCCTTCACCGCCGTCCTCGGGCGGATGGTGGTCCCCGACCCAGACCCGGGAACCCACTGAACGTGCAGATCGACGCCCACACGCACATCCTCAGCCTGTCGGCGGACCGCGACTTCACGACCGCGTACGGGAGAGAGGGGTCGCTCTGCATCTACCGTAGCCGCGGCCTTCTCCCGAGCCACCGGCTGCCGACGGACGCCGAGTGGGAGGAGGTCGGCTTCCACCACGACGGCTTCCCCGTGACCGGGCCCGCGGAGAGCATCAGGGACCACCCGGGCTTCGACAAGATGGTCATCCTCGCCATGTCGCCCCAGCTCCTCGAGGGGCGCCTCATCGGCACTGTCGACACCGACGGCGTGACCGACGTCGCCGGTCCGCCGCATCCCGAGAAGTGCAACGACTACATCGCCGCCATCGTGCGCTCGCACCCCGGGCATTTCATCGGTTTCGGCTCGGTCAACCCCTGCTACCGCGGCGTCCGCTACGCGCTCGAGGAGCTGGAGCGCTCGGTGGTGGAGCTGGGCCTGACCGGCGTGAAGCTCTACCCCATGTACCAGCACTGGGCGCCGAACGACCGCGAGCTCGGCTTCCCGATCTTCGAGAAGGCGGCGGAGCTCGGCATAACGGTGATGGTGCACCAGGCGGGCTCGACGCGCATCGACGCCAAGATGGAGCTCGGGCGCCCGGCCCTTCTCGACGACATCGGGCGTGAGCTTCGCGACCTCCGGCTGATCATCGCCCACTGCGGCATCCCCTGGGTCCGACGAGGCGATGTTCCTCCTCACCAAGCACCCGAACTTCTACGCGGACCTCAGCTACCACCTTGCGACCGTGAGCCGGCGTGAGCTCTTCGCATGGCTCTCCTCGCTCGGGCCGTTCTTCGTGCCGCTCGAGAAGCTCTTCTTCGGGACCGACTATCCGGGATTCCTCTACGACCCCGTGGTGCTGCGCGAGAAGCTCCTCACGGTGAACGAGGAGGCCGAGGCTTCCGGGATCGAGCCGATCCCGCAGGCGCGGCTGCAGGCGATCATGGGCGACAACCTCGCCGCCGTCCTTGGGCTCGATGGGCCGGACCGGCTCGACGCGCCCGATCATGGCGATGGGCCGGGGCGGCTCGTTGCGCCGGATTAGTCAAATGCCAGACGAGATATGCCGCATGAGGCAGACGCCAGACAAGACCAATGGAGGATTGAGATGAAAGCAGCTGTTCTCGAGAGTCGGGGGGAGCTCGCCGTACGCGACTTCCCCGAGCCGGACCGCCCCGGTTGGGCGCTGGTCGAGACCCGCGCCGCCGGAGTGTGCGGGACAGAGCTGCACATCCTCGACGCCCTGTTCGAGCCGCCGAGCTATCCGTTCGTGATCGGTCACGAGGCCGCAGGGATCGTCGTGAGCGCCCCGCAAGGCAGCGCCATCGCACCGGGGCGGCGCGTCGCCGTCTACAACATGATCGGCTGCGGCCATTGCACCTGGTGCCTGAGCGGCAACGCTCAGATCTGCACCGATCCGACGGGTCAGCTGGGCTTCACGCTGCACGGCACCTTCTCCGACCTGATCGCGGTCCCGGTCGAGAACCTCGTGCCGCTGCCCGACGAGGTCTCCTTCGAGGAGGCCGCACTGCTGAGCTGCGCCGGCATGACGGCCGTGCACGCCGTCCGGCTGGCCGGCGTCTCGCTCGGCGAGACGGTCGTAGTCGACGGGGTGGGCGGCGTAGGGCTCATGGTGATCCAGGTGGCGAAGGCGGCCGGCGCCAGGGTCGTCGCCATCGCCGACTCGGACGAGAAGGCCGCCCTCGCCGAAGGCGTGGGCGCCTACGCGAGCGTCGTCCTCGCCTCCGACGGCTACGACCCGGTCGCGGACCAGGTCCGCGCGCTGACCGGTGGAGCCGGCTCGGACCACTTCTTCGAGCTCGTCGGCACGAGCGCCAGCATGCTCGCCGGCATCAGGGCTCTCGCGCGGCGGGGCACCTTCGTGTCGATCGGCTACACCTCCGACGAGCTCAAGATCCACCCCGTCGAGCTCATCTTGTCCGAGACCAGGATCGTGTCCTCCGTCGCCGCCTCCAAGCGGGACCTCGAGGCAGCCGTGCAGCTCGCCGCCGATGAGCTGATACGTACGGTCATCGACACCCGCTACCCGCTCGAGAGGTGCCGGTGGCGCTCGACAGGCTCCGGTCCCGCCAGGTCAAGGGCCGCAACGTCCTCGTCTGGCCCGCCTGAGAGCGACAGCTCGGGCTTAAGCTCGCCCCCGGTGGGGACCTTAAAGGGCCTGGCATACAGCTCCGGAGCCGGAAGGTGGGTGATCGCCGCGACCGTCCTCGGCTCCGGCATGGCGATGATCGACTCCACGGTCGTCGGCATCGCGCTGCCCACGATCGGGCGCAACTTCACCGCCACGATCGGCACCTTGCAGTGGGTCGTGACCGGCTACACGCTGACTTTGGCGGCGCTCCTGCTGCTCGGAGGATCGCTCGGCGACCGTTTCGGACGCAGGCGGATCTTCTGCACCGGGGTCGTCTGGTTCGCCGTCTCCTCCGCCGCCTGCGCTCTCGCCCCCGACTCCAACGCCCTCATCGTCGCCCGGGTCGTGCAGGGGATCGGGGGGGCGCTCCTCACCCCGGGCAGCCTCGCAATCTTGCAGGCCTCGTTCTCGCCCGAGGACCGCGGCAGCGCCATCGGGGCCTGGTCGGGCCTCGGAGGTCTGGCCGCGGCAGCCGGCCCCCTGCTTGGCGGCTACCTGATCGCCGCGGCGTCCTGGCGGTGGATCTTCTTCATCAACATCCCCATAGCCGCCCTGGTGCTCGTCATTTCCGTCAAGCACGTCCCCGAGTCGAGGGACCCGAACGCGAGCCGCCGTACCGACGTGACCGGAGCGGGGTCTGGGCATGGTGTTCCTCGCCGGCCTCGCCTACGGGCTCATCGAAGGTCCCGCGCGGGGGTTCAGCTCCCCCACCGTGCTGGCGGTGCTGGTGGTCGCGCTCGCCGCCGGCGTCGCCTTCGTGCTGGTCGAGCGCGCCGCGAAAGCTCCGATGCTCCCCCTCGGGCTGTTCGGAGCAAGGCAGTTCTCCGTGACGAACGGCGTGACCCTGATCGTCTATGCCGCGCTGGGGGGAGGGCTGTTCCTCCTGCCGGTGGAGCTGCAGGTCGTCAACCACTACAGCCCGTTCGAGGCGGGGGCGTCCCTCATCCCGCTGACGGTCGTGATGCTGCTCGGCTCGCGCACGCTCCGGCCGGCTCGCGACGAGGATCGGCCCCCGCCTGCAGATGGGCCTCGGGCCGGTCGTGGTCGGCGCAGGGCTGGCCCTTTTGATCCGCAGCACCGTCTCGTCCTCCTACGTCGTCGGGCGTGCTTCCTGCCGTGCTCGTCTTCGGCCTCGGGCTCGTCATCACCGTCGCCCCCCTGACCACGACCGCTCTCGCGGCGGCTCCGGCCGAGAACGCCGGCATCGCCTCCGCGGTCAACAACTACGTCGCCCGCGTGGGCAGCCTGCTCGCCGTGGCGGTGCTCCCGGCCCTGGCCGGGATATCGGGCAAGAGCTACGCCCATGCCCGATCGAGCTCTCGCAGGGCTTCCGCAAGGCGATGATCATGACGGCCGCATTGTGCGTGCTCGGGGGGATCATCGCCGCCATCGGCATCCGCAATCCCGCGCCCGAGAGCCCGGGGCACGGCGGCGCGGACGTACCCGGGCCCAATTACTGTGCGCTCGACGCCCCGCCCCTCAGCAACGAGACCTGACCGCTACCTCGGCGGGGTGAAGGCGCGCCACCGCCGGTCTCGCCGGAAGAACGGGCGACGCGACCCCGTCGCAGGCACTGCTCGGTTCGTCGTCACCTTCACGACAAGGACCGTGACGTTGTCGCTCGCGCCCGCCTCGAGCGCCATGTCGACGAGCTCCTCCGCCGCGTCCACGACCGTCGGCGCCGCAGGCTGTGCCGACCGCCCCCGCCCATTCCGCGATCTCGCCGGGGGTCACGGCCAGCGACAGGCCGTCGGAGCACAGCACGAAGACGTCGCCTGCCTCCGTGTCGGCCATGAACAGGTCAACCTGGACCGCCCCCTCGCTTCCCGGCGCACCGAGGAGCTGCGGCCGCCGGCCCGGCGATTCGAGGTGCGGCGGTTCGCTGCCCGGCGCCTCGAGGCCCGGCGGGACCTCGGGCCATGTCTCTTCGACCACGGCGTGGTCGGCCGTGAGCTGGGTGCACATGCCGCTTCGAACGAGGTAGCACCTGCTGTAGCCGAGGTGGACGATGACCGCTTCGCGCCCGGCGAGGGTGAGAGCCGTGAACGTGGTCGCCATCCCGGGCTGCCCGCGTGTGCGGGCGGCTGCGCAGACCGCGTCGTTCGCGGCGCTCGCCGCGGCCCGGATGGCCACGGCGGGCCCACCTGGATCGGGGCCGGTCCACTCCGCAAGGGCGGCCTCGACCGCGGTCCGGCTCGCCAGGGCTCCGGCCCCGTTGCCACCGCGCCCGTCGCAGACCACGAACAACGGCCCCCTGTCCCAGGCGTCGTCGGGCGTCGTCGGCGCGAACACGCCGGCGAAATCCTCGTTGCGGGGCCTCCCGTGACCCGCGTCGGAGCGGAGCGCCCAGCCCAGCTTTGCCAGCAGGCCGTGGCCCCGCAGCGGTCCGTTGCCGGAGCCGGCGCTCGACGCCACTTTTCCGGATCTGGGCTCGCTCATGAGCCGGTGCACCAAATCACCAGGGGTGAGGTTAGGCGGGCCCCGTTACCTGGCCGTGTGCGCAGTGTGAACGGCCCGTTAAGCAGCCGGAGCGATCCCGCCTGACTGCGTCAGGCGGCGCTCCGGGATGGTGAGCGCCGCTCCGTGCCCGGCTCAAGTTGCGGGACCTCGACTCCCGTCGGCGTGCCGTTGGCGCGCGAGCACGCCCATGGAGGTGATCGTCGCCACCAGCACGGCCAGGCCGACCCACTGGGTGCCCGACAGGGTCGTTCCGAAGGCGAGGTAGTCGAGCACGAGCGCCGTGACGGGGAACGTCAGCTCGCCGAGCGTGGCAGCCGATGCCGGTGTCCCGCGCAGACCCCGGTAATAGACGAGCAGGCTGAGCAGGCCCGGTACCAGTGCCAGCAGGACGAGGGCGAGAACCGCCTTGGCGTTCAGGTGGAAGTAGGCGGAGCCGTCGCCGGTCGCCCCGAGGGCGATGAGGGCCGCGAGGAGCCCGGCGAAAAGGCGCAGGGCCGTCAGCTCGCCGAAGGGGATCTTTGCCCCGAGACGACGGCCGAGCACCGTGCCGAGTCCCCACAACGCCGCCGCCGAGACCGCCAGCAGCGCCGGTGCCCACCCTGCGACCCCGCCGAGGGCCAAGGGGTGGGCGAAGGCGACCAGGTACGAGCCGACGAGCCCGCCGAGCAGGTAGAGGCCGTAACGGCGCTGCAGGCGCTCGCCGAGCAGCAGGCGGGCACCGGCGACGGCGAAGAGGGGCTGGACCTGCTGCAACAGCACGGGAGTGTCCGGCCGGCCGTAGGTGAACGCCATCGTGAACAGCAGCGTCGCCAGGGCCGACGATCCACATCCCAGCACGATTAGCGCCAACCAGTCACGCCGGTCGAAGGATCGCAACGCCCGGCGCAGCCCCCGCCAGACGAACGGCGCGAGCAGTGCCGTGGGAAGCGCCTGCTCGAAGGCGACTATGGCCGCCGACGGCATGTGGAGGGCGAGGCCCTGGCGCAGGACGGGGTCGGTGCCCCACATCGCCGCCCCGAGCGCGACCATGGCGAAGCTGGCGCCGTTGGTGCGTCGCCAAAGGCCCGCCCCCGCTGATCTCGCCTGCGGGTGTGCAACGACAATGCTCGCCACGCGGCCAGTCTGGCATCAGACCCGCCGCCAACCCCAAACAGCGCCGGTCGGGGCGCTCCCGAGGGACCTAGTCGGTCCGTTCGAGGCTGACGGCGAAACGCCTGCCGAGCATCTTGTCCAAAAGGGCGCTCCCGCTCCCCTCTTCGCGGATGGCCCTGCCGATGAGGATCACGAGCATCGGATAGGCCCAGAAGTCGCCACAGACCCACAAGATGGCCGCGCCGATCTGCTGGTCGGCGAAGGCGGAGAGCTGTACGCCGGCCACGTGGTCATAGACCGAGTACCACGAGGCCGAGGACAAGATGCTCAAGGACATCGCCAGGAAGATCATGACGACGTTGCTGGCGAGGATGGCCCAGATCCCCCCGAGGGTGGAGAGCTTCGGCTTGATCGGGTGCGACGGGATGAGCTGGAGCCAGAACAGCACGCCCGTCACGAAGAACGACGAGTGCATGAGCCAGATGTGGACGGGTTGGTTCCGCTCTGCGAGGTCGAACAGGACCGGGATGTGCCACAGCACCATGGAGATGTTGAACAGCAGGACGGCGACGATGCCGTTGGTCGCGAAGCGGCCGATGGCCCGGAGCGGCCTCGCCCAATCGCCGAGCAGCACGGCGCGTCCGAGCCGGCGCCGCACGCCCACCGGGAGGCCGTGGACGAGGGGGAGCCAGGGAGCCCCGGCGACGATGAGGACCGGGGCGAGGAACATGATCAATATGTGCTCGATCATGTGGACGAAGAAGTAGTCCGAGGCCCAGTAGTCGATGGGCGAGACGACAGCGAGAAGGAGAACGCCGAGCCCGCCGTAGAACGCGAGCGACTTGCGGCGTCGCGCCCGTGCCCGCTCGGGGCGCGAGCGGCGGCGCAGGTTGGACAGGCCCGCCTCGTGCAAGACGACGATCGCCGCCACGACGATCAGGAAGGGGTCGAAGGACCAGTTGTCTACGACGTAGCTCATGGTCCCAGCACGCTGCGGATGGCGCCCGCGAGGACCGATGAGGTGGACGACTTCGTCACCTGGGTGCCTGGGCCAGGGTCGGTGTCGACGATGTAGCGGGCACGGCCCCTGCCGTCGATGACATAGGCCAGGTCGCTGTGGGCGAGCATGGCGCCGCCGGTCGAGTACTGGACGAGGATCCCGAACGACTCCCAGATGCTGTGCAGCTGCGCCGCCGAACCCGTGAGGAAGTCCCAGTTCGCCAGGTGCTGGAGGCCCTCTTGGCGGTCGAAGGCCACGAGGTAGCCCGACGAGCGGTAGACGGGGTTGATGACGACGGCGACGAGCACGACGCGGCGGGCCGCTGATCCGAGCATGTGATCGGTCGCCACGAGCTCCTGGGCGATGATCGGGCAGTCCGAGACGCAGACCGGGTCCAGGAAAGTGAGGGCGACCGCCTTGCCGCGAAGGCTCGAGAGCGAGACGGGCTTCCCGCTCTGGTTGGACAGCGCGAACCCGGGGGCCGCGTAGTTGACCGCCTGCGGCGTGCCGTCGATCGCCTGGGAGACGATGGGGTCCGCATTCGGGTTGGTCGAGGCCACGGCCATCGGAGCGGCGCCCACCAGGGTGACGCCGATGGCGCAGAGAGCTGCGAGGACCCGGAAGCTGTAGGCGGGCCGCGCCGTCAGGCGCTCCTTGAGCGACGGCCGCACGGCCGTCGCCGGGCGATCGGCCGCCACGGGCTCGGGCACCTCGGCCTCGGCGAATCGCGTCAGGGCCACATAGCCCGCCGTGAACACGATCGCCATCGGGATCATGCTGTTCGGGTCCGTCCCCACGCCGCCGAGGAAACCGAAATCCTGCACGAGCACCCAGTCGGCCAGGCAGAGGACGACGGCTGCCGCGATGGCGTAACGGAGCAGACGCGGCCTTCCGCTCAACAGGGCCAAGCCGAGCGCGGCCAGGCTGACCACGAGGAAGAGATTGACCGCCCAGCCGTGGGCGGCGTCGAAAGAGGCGAAGCTCGACACCCACAAAGACAGCGCCCGCGGCTGGGGTGTCTTGGCCATCTGCTGGAGCATCGCAGTGAGGCTTCCGGGGGCTGAGCTCGCATGGAGCTGGCCCTGCCAAAAGCCGCGGCCGGGCCAGGCCTGCAACACGGCCATCCCTACGAAGAACAGACCGGTGCCGGCGAGGATCCCCCGTCCGAGCCGGCGGCTCGTCCAGGACCGGTCAGGCAGGGCGACGAGAACGCCGGCGATGCAGTAGAAGACAACGGCTCCCGGCGCGCCGAAAGCCCAGCTGAGACCTGGGGCGAAGATCCCCCCGAAACTCTCCCCGAACACCCAGACGACGAGCCCCCAGCCGGCGCTCGCCAGACCGCCGAGTCGTGACCAGTCGCCCCGGGGGGCCACGAGCAACCAGATGCCGAGACCGACCTGGATCCAAACAGCCGAGGCCGGCGCCGTGATCGGGTGGTTGCTCCAGATGGTCCCCCCGGCGTTGACGATCTGCTGCACCCAGTGGGGCGAGGCTGCCGCGCTCGGCTGGATCACCTGAGTCGTCATTCCGAGGGGCATCGAGGCCTGGGCCTGGAGGATGCCGTCGAAGATCCAGATGAGCCCGAAACTGATCCGCAGGAGGCGCCGCGCATCCGGCTCGGGGTTGAGCGGCTGCTCGGGTCGCACGCCGCTGTCTTTGAGGCGGCGGAGCTGGGCGGCTCTCAGCAGGTTCCAGCCGACGGCGAGCAGCGCCAGCAGCACGAGGATGACAAGTGCCTGGTGCTCGAGCAGGCTCCTGAAGGCCCCGACGATGATGGGGTTGTTCGTGCCGAGCCCTGATCCCATGCCTGGCATGGCCGGCTAACCCCCCCTCAGATCAAACCGTGCACGGTTGTCGCCACGCACGCGCGGCGCCGAACACAAGATCGTAGGAGGCGGCAGAGCTCTGCGAGGCGCGGCGCGGCTCACTTCGAGACCGCGGGCCCGTCGCTGAGCGCGTCGGCCAGCTCGCGACGCCCGGAAACCCCGAGCTTCTCGTAGACGCGCTGCAGGTTGGACTCCACGGTCCGGACCGAGAGCTGCATGTTGCCGGCGATCTCCTTGTTGGTGCGACCTGCCGCCGCCTGCAGCGCGGCGTCGAGCTCGCCCGGCGTCAGGCGAATGCGGGCCGTGACGGGACGGACCGACGGCGTGACGGACCCCTCGCACCGGGCGAGGAGACGCGAGGACCGCTGCTGTGCGCCCGCGGCTTTACGCGTCTCGCCGGCTTGGCGGAGCGCCGCGGCGGACTCGGCGCTCGCCTCGGCGGCATAGAGGATCGCCCCGAGCACCTCGAAGTCGTGGGAGACCTTGTCGAGCGCCGAGCTGTTCCGGGCGGCAAGAGCGGTCGCGTACCAGGCGCGGGCCGCGACGAAGTCGCCCTCGACATCGTCGGCGAGGGCCGCGAGCCGGGCTGCCACATGACGGGCACGCCCGAGGCGGGCGAGGTCGTGCAGGGCGCTCGTCGCGCCGACGAGGTCGCCGATCTCCTCCCCGAGATCAGCCGCGGCCTCCAGTTGGTGACGCGCACCGGGGAGGTCACCCGCCGCCACCGCCGTCCAAGCGCGGGCCCGGAGCAGGTTGGTCTCGTTCAACAGCGCCGGCGGCAGGTCGAGGGCGTCGTGGGCGGCGAGCGTCTCGGCCGCCTGCGCCGCCCGGCCGGCCAGCGCCAGGGCCTCGGCCGCCGTGGCGTAGGACCAGCGCGCCGAGTAGGCCCGCCCGAGCTGCCGGAAGAGGCTGTAGGACTCGCTCGCGCTCAAAAAGGCGCTCTGAGCCCGGCCCTGCTCCAGGTGCAAAACGGCGAGCTGCCCGGCCACGTACGCCCGCGCCTCGGCGGCCGGCTGGCCGACGACCAGGCCGTAGGCGGCCGTGAGCATCTGCTCGGCCTCCTGCAGGCGACCGCCGTAGATGAGCACCCGCGCCCGATCTGCGTAGAGCGCCCATCTCTCCCAGTGCTCGTCGGCGGCGGGCACGGCGTCCGGCTCGCTCAAAAGGTCGAGCCGTTCCTGCGCTCGCCCGAGGCGCCCGAGGCGGGCAAGGCTGTAGACGAGGAGATGAACCGCCGTCGGCGGCGCGGCTGCGGTGGCCCACAAGCAGGCTCGACTCGGCTTGGACCGTCGCCCTCGGGCCGCTGCTCATGCTCGTGACGTAAAAGCGCCTCGCCGACAGCTCGTCGCACCAGAACGGGTCGGTCACCTCGACCTCGGCCTCCTGCAACAGGCGGAGGTCGACGACTCCGCGCGAGAGGTAGGCGTTGTCGAAACGCACGATCGCCACGCGGGCCCGCTCGGCGTCGGTGGCGGCCTCGGCCGCAAGCGCGGCCAGCTCCTTGTCGGCCTGCTCCGCCCGCCCCTGGAAGTGGGCGACCTCAGCGGCGACAAGCCGGGCGTCGAACCCGCCCCCTTCGTCGATCGCCGCCCGGGCCAGGCGCTCGGTGAGGGCATGGTCGTTGCGTACCCGGGCAGCCATGGCCCCGGCGAGGAGGAGGTCAGCGCTGCCTCCCCCACCTGCGAGCCGCAGGGAAGCCACCACCAGGACGTCCTCCCGGCGTCGTGCACCCGCCTCCTCGATCCTCCCGGCCAGAGCCCGTGCCATCGCCCGCTCCCGAAGGCCGCTGATACCGACACGGACCACGTCTCCGTACACGGGATGGGCCAACCTGAGCTGGACCCTGCGACCGTCAATTCGGCTCGCGACAAGCCCCTTGTGCTCGAGCAGCTCGATCGAGGCCGGATCGGCCAGCTGGGTAGCGGTCGCCTGTCCGAGCGGCTCGCCCAGGGCGAGCAGCTCCAGGAAGGACCTCTCGTCCCCGGTGAGATCCCGCAGGCGCAGCGCCACCAGCTCGACGAGGCGGCCTGTCGGCCTCATCGGCCCGGCAAGGCGCAGGACCCCACCCTCGTCGGCAAAAGAGCCGGTCTCGAGCGCACCGGTGACGAGCTCCGCGCAGGATCATCGGATTGCCCTGGCACCTTTCGGCGAATTGCCGCACCGAGGCCGCGTCAACCGGCGCGCCCAGCACCGAGACGAGCAGCCCGTTGACGGCCGCGTCCTCGAGAAGTTGCATCTCGAGGCGCTCCGCAGGACCGTCCTTCCACAGCGCCACGACGGCGTCCGGCGCAGGCTCACCCGAGAGCACCGCGGCCACCACCGTCGCCGAACCGGTCCGGGCGAGCTGGTGAAGCAGCGTCGCCGATCCGTCGTCGAGGAGGTGGGCGTCGTCCACGAAGACGACGAGCGGCTGACCCTGTGCCGCCTCGACGAGCGCCCGCGCGTAACGCCGCAACAGCTCGCCGTGGTCGCCCCACCAGAGGCGGTCGGAGCCCGAGTCGGGGGGCAGGATGGAGGCGAAGGCCCCGAAAGGCAGCCCACGCGAGGCGCGGGTCGCGATCGTCGACGCCACGGCCATGCCCCGCTCGCGGGCGATCTCGAGGCAGGTCGTCACCAAAGTGGTCTTGCCGACCCCGGCCGCTCCGACGACGACGGCGCCCCGTCGCTCGACGACTGCCGCGAGCAGCTGGCCCAGTTCACCGCTCCGGCCGACCAGCGGCCATTTGTGCACGCCCGAGTGTATCTATGGCCACCCTGATCTCGACAGGGCGAGCAGCGATTCTCGATGCCGCGGAAGAGACGCCAGGTCGCGGGCTGCGGGCGGCCCGGAACCGGTGGCGCTCCGTAGACGTCGTCGGGAATTCCAGTAGGCACTACTGAGGAATGTTCCCCCGGGCTGTGGTGCGCTTCTGTCATGAACGCGGCCCTGTCGCCCGTGCGCGACATCAGCGCGCCCGGGGTCGCAGACCGGCTCAAGGCCTACGTCGCCCTCACCAAGCCGCGGATCATCGAGTTGCTGCTCATCACGACCGTCCCGACGATGTTCGTGGCCGCCAAAGGCGTGCCCTCCATCCGCCTGATCGTGCTCACCGTGCTGGGCGGAACCCTCGCCGCGGGGGGTGCCAACGCCATGAACATGGTCTACGACCGGGACATCGACGCCGTGATGCGGCGCACGAGGAACCGGCCCCTCGTGACCGGCATGATCAGCCCGCGAGCAGCCGTGGTGTTCGCGGCGTGCCTCGAGGTGGCGGCCTTCGCACTGCTCGCGACGGCGGTGAACCTGCTGTCGGCGATCCTCGCCGTCTCGGCGACGGCCTTTTACCTCGGCGTCTACACAATGTGGCTGAAGAGGTCGTCGCCCCAGAACATCGTCATCGGCGGCGCGGCAGGCGCCGTCCCTGTGCTCGTCGGCTGGAGCGCCGTCAGCGGCCGGCTCTCCCTGGCGCCGTTCGTGATGTTCGCCCTCATCTTCCTCTGGACGCCTCCGCACTTTTGGGCGCTGGCGGTCCGCTACCGGGACGACTACTCGGCGGCACGCGTGCCGATGCTCCCGTCCGTCGCGGACATGGGCAAGGTCACGCGCCAGATCCTCTACTACACGGTGGCCCTCGTGGCGCTCTCCTTCGTCCTCGTCCCGACGGCACACCTCGGCCTCGTCTATACGCGGCTCAGCCTTCGTGCTCGGCGCCGGCTTCATCGGCCAGACGGTCCGCCTTTGGCAGGATCCGAGCCCGGGAAGGGCGATGAAGGTGTTCGGTTTCTCGATCACGTACCTCACCGTGGTGTTTCTCGCCATGGGAGTGGACGCCGTCGTCCATCCGTGGTGAGAGCGGCCATCCCTCTGAGCAGGCATGGCCGCGGTCTGAGTCGATGACAGGAGAGCTATCCTCGTCGATCGACATGCAGCCCGTAGCCCCAGTCGACAGGGCGGCGGCCCTCGCGGCCGGACCATCGTGGATCCCCCGCAAGTTCTGGTACGTGGTCCTGGCCGTCGCCGCCGCGCTCGGCATCGGGGGCGCTCTGTTGGAGCATCTGCTGAGCGCGGTCGGGCTCAACCCGTCGGCGCCGGCGGTGACGACGACGACCCGACCGGGACGGGCCCCAACCGCCGCCGGCGAGCGCGGCACCCCCGTGCCCGGCAAGCTGGCGTCGTTCATCGGCCTCGCCAGCATGACGCCGGGAGGTGCCCGCCCGTTTTCTCTCGTGGACGAGCGCGGCCGGACGATCTCGCTCTCCAGCTACCACGGCAAGGTGGTCGTGCTCACCTTCTTCGACGGGCGGTGCAACGACATCTGCCCGGTCCTCGGAGCTGAGATCCGGCGTGCGGAAGCCGACCTCGGCCCTCGGGCCGGGGCACGTCAGCTTTCTGACCGTCAACACCGATCCGGCTTCCACGGCCGTCTCGGGCCTGGACAGGGCGCTCGCGACGACCAAGCTCGGAGTGCTTCGCGAACTGGCACATGTTGACCGGGCCTCTCGCTGAGCTGAACAGCGTGTGGCAGCGCGTACGGGATCTCGGTCAGCTTCGACACGGCGACCCGCACCGTCGCCCACAACGACGTCATGTACTTCCTCGACGGCAAGGGCCGCTTTTCCTACCGCGCCTCGCCCTTCGCGAACGAGGCGAGGCCGTCGGGCAGGTTCGTTCTTCCCCAAGCCGAGATCAGCCGCTTCGCGCTCGGCATCGCGACCTACGCCACGCGTGTCGAGGACACCCGATGAGCCCCGGGCCGGCGAGGCGCCCGTGGGCGCCGAAATGGACGAGGCGCCACGGCAGCCCTGGTACCGCCGGCGCGCGCTGGTGGTGAGCTTCGGCGTCGTCGTCGTGCTGGCCGTCACCGTGATCTCGGACCTCCCGGTGCACGGCTCGGCGGCGGCCAACATCTCTGCCGGGCGAAGCGTCATGACGGAGGTCAACACCGACATCGCGCCCTGTGCCTTCGCCGTGAAAGAGTCCTTCTCGATCCGCACAGAGCAGATCGCCGCCTCGCTGACATCCCTCGGGGAACGGGAGGCGCCTTCGCTGTTGAGGGACGACCTCGCCGCCTGCTCGTTCACAGACGACAGCATCTTCCAGCTCTCCAGCATCGAGGTCCCAGGCAGCTCGGCCGGCAGGAGGCTCGGTGACCTCGTCAGCACCGCGACGCTGTGGGCGACATCGGACGCCATCGGAGCGATCTCCGACATTCAGACGCTGTTCACGAACCCTCACGCGGCGGGCGTGCTCCGCGACCCTCGCAAAGCGTGAGCGCCTGCTGGCTGCCGACCGGGCGGCGGCGCGGCGCGGACATCGCGGCGGCGGACAGGGTGCTCGGGACCCACCTTCAGGAACCGGACATGCCCGCGTTGCCGGTGTCCCCGCCGTCGGCTACGAACTGACGGGGCTCCCGCCCATGCGGGAGGGGCTCGCCTCGGGGACCGGAGTGCCACGGCCCAGCTCGAGGTCCTCCTCGCTGCGCAGCCACACGAGCAGGTTCCAGAACACCACAGGCATGAACGCGACCGCTGCCACGAGCCAGCAGACCGCGGTCGAGAACTGCTGGTCGGCTCCCGCGCTCGAGGTGGCCGGCAAAATGGTGAAAGCCCGTGTACCACGACGTGCTCGAGAATCCGCCCAGGTACGAGACCGTCCAGACCGTCCACATCCCGACAGCTGCCATGACGCCTCGCAACGGCCTGCGCGCCCGTGGCACGAGCCGGCCGGACTCGACGAGCTCCAGCCAGAACCCGGCCCCCACGGCCACGAGGCTCGCCCCTTCAAGGGCCACCAGCCACGGGTCCCGCTCCAGGGCGGCGACGGCACCGGGTGTCCGCCACGCCACCGCCGCGGCCATGAAACCTCCGAGGAACAGGGCACTGCGGGCGGCCGAGCGGTGCAACCGGCGACCGGAAGCCAACCGATCGATCCACCTGGACAGGCGCCCCCCGCCCGCGAGGTGCCCGCGCTCGGAGGGCGCCCCCAGAACGAGAAGCGCCGGTACCGCCATCGCGTAGACGGCGAATTGCACCGCTTCGGCGAACTCGTAGCGGCGGGCGAGCCCGTAAAACGGCGGTACGACGACCGCGACGGCGAGTAACAGGGCCGCACCGGCATAGCAACGCCGTAGAGCCTCCGAGCTCCGCGGGCGGTGCGGGCCGGTGAGCCCGGGAGTCATCGAGTTCGTTCGCGCTGGAAGAACAGCCAGAAGCAGACGAGCATGAAGAACCCGAGCGGGATCAGGAGGGTCAGGACCTGCGGACCGATGAAGTAGTCACTCACCTCTCACGCCCACCTTTCGATCTCCGAACGCGCCGTGCGGCGAGCGGGAAGGCCGCGAACCGCCCGGACATCGCCCTCACACAACATAGAACAGGGCCCAGAACAAGAGCGCGACACCGGCGATGAACGCCCAGAAGTACGTGCACCCCTCCAGGTTCACCCTGAAGAGCCGGGCCACCGGCAGGGCCGAACGGGCGGCACCACCGTCTTCGGTGATGGCCCGTCGCAGGCGAAGGTGGCGGGCGAGCAACGTCTCGAGCCAGTACGCCCCCGACAGCAGCAGGGCGGCGTTCATGCCGGCCCAGCCGATGAAGCACGACGCGTAGCCGTTGGCCCCCGGGGCGAAGGGCAGGATCGTCAACTGCCAGATCTGCAGCCCGGCCGCCACGAGGGTGCAGAAGACCGCCGTCCAGCCCGCGACCTGCCAGTCGAGCGCGGAGCCCGAGCGGAAACGCCACAGACCGTAGGCGGCAAGGAACGCGGCCGCGATAGAGAAGGCGAATATGGCCGCTCCCGCCGCGGTGGGAGCGGTGATGTGGTGCGGGCGCCAGAGTCCTTCGTTGTTCGCCGAGCGCAGGTAGAAGTACACGAACCCGAGTGCCGCAAAGGCGAAGGCCCAGATGCCGATGAACATCCGGCTTCCTGTCCAGAGCGCCCCTTCGTGGGAGCGCAGCTCGTAGGCGATCTCCTCGGGCGTCTCCCGCAGTGTCGGGAAGGACTCGTCTGGCGCAAGCCTGTCGGTCACGTTGCCTCCGCTCACGAGATGGGTGGACGCGGGTCGAGATCCCCCGGCCGGTCGGGGGGCGACGCGATGTCGCGGGGGCTCACGGACTCGTCCGAGCTCACCGCGCCGACGGCCACCAGCGAAGGCACGCCGAGGTCCGCGACGGCCGGAGCATCGGCCTCTCCGTAGCGGTACGGGTCAGAAAGAACCACGGGGATCCGCTCAAAGTCGAACCACGGCACCGGAGTTGCCGTCTGCCACTCGAGGCCCCGCGAGTTCCACGGATTGTCAGCCGCCTTCACGGGATCGATGTAGACGGACCAGACGAAGTTGAAGATGAAGATGAGGAACGACGCTCCGAGCAGGAAGGCGCCTGTCGAGGAGATGTCGTTCAGCGTCTGCAGATTGTGCTGGTACTCGAAGACGCGGCGGGGCTGGCCGAGGAGCCCGACAAGGAAGAGGGGGAAGAAGGTCAGGTTGAAGAAAAGGAACATCGTCCAGAAGTGGATCTTGCCGAGCCGCTGGTTGAGCTGCTTGCCGGTCATCTTCGGAAGCCAGAAGTAAAGACCGCCGAAGAGGGCGAATATGAGACCGCCCATGATGGTGTAGTGGAAGTGCGCCATGACAAAGAAGCTGCCGTGCACCGTCACGTCGACGGGGACGTCGGAGAGGAAGACGCCCGTGATGCCTCCGATCAGGAAGTTGAACAGCATCCCGAGGCAGAACAGCATCGGTACCTCGAAGCGGATCTTCGCCTTCCACAGCGTCCCCAGCGTGACCAGGAACAGAAAGCCGGTCGGGATGGAGATCAGTTCGGTCGTCAACATGAATAGCGGCCTCATGTCGGGGTTGATACCGCTTTGGAAGAGGTGGTGCTGCCATACGAAAAAGGACAGCAAAGCCACTCCGATCATCCCCGCGGCCGCGACCCTGTAGGCGAAGAGCGGCTTGCGCGTGAAGACCGGCATCATCTCCATGACGATCCCGAAGCCCGGCAGGGCCATGATGTAGACCTCCGGGTGGCCGAAGAACCAGAAGAGGTTCTGCCACAAAAAGCTGCTTCCCCCGTGCTCGGTCACATAGAACGCCGTCAAGGCGGTGCGGTCCAGAACGCCCAGGTAACCGGCCACCATGAGCGTCGGGGTCGCCAGCACGAGCAGCGCACAGGTGGCGAGGACCGACCACACGAAGATCGGGATGCGGCTCCAGCTCATCCCCGGCGCGCGGTAGTTGATGATGGTTGCCGCGAGGTTGAAGCCGGCCATGATCATGCCGAGGCCGATCACGGCGAACCCGACCAGATAGGCGTCCATGCCCGGATAGCCCTGAGTCTGCAACGGCGCGTAGCCGGTCCAGCCGGTCGGGAAGCCGCCGAGCGGCAGGGCGGTCATGACGACCAGGTAACCGGCCATGAAGACCCAGAACGAGAACGCCTCGATGCGAGGGAACGCCATCCTGCGCGAACCGATCATCAACGGGACGAGCCAGTTGCCGAGGGGACCGACGACCGCGGAGCTGGCCATCATCATCATCATCGTGCCGTGCTCGCCGACGATGGCGATGTAGGTGCCGGGGCCGAAGACGTGGTTGGTCGGGCTCAACAGCTCCGTGCGGATCGCCATCGCGAGCAGTCCGGCTGTGAACAGGAAGGTCAGGACGCCGATCAGGTACTGCAGGCCGACCACCTTGTGGTCCTCCGTCATGCGGAAGTACCGCACCCAGGAGCGGGACGGAGCCGCAGGCGCCGGCTCCCGACCGAGCATCTTCAAGATCGGATAGGTCAGTCCGCCGATGCCGGTCAACCACCCGAGAACTCCGAAGCAGAGACCCAGCACAACGGCCACGTCGTTCATGGTGGTGCTCTGGGGGACGGCGGAGTTCGCGGAGATGAGGTCTCCCACGTAGCGGCCGAAGAACCATCCGCCCACGGCACCGACGATCGCCCAGCCGAGGTGAGGTTTCAGCCAGTCGGGCCGCGAGCCGATGATCCCGGGTCGCGACGGGACTCCACCCGGGTAGGCCGAGTCTTGGCTCTCGATCGTCCTTTGGGCCATGCCGCTCAGCTACCTCCATCATCGAGATGGGCCAGGTCGCGCGCAACAATCTGGGTCGTCTTCACCACCGGGCTCTCGTCATTTCTTGGTCGATGGGAGCGGTTCACCAGGCTGCTTTGCTCCGTAGATCTCCACCGGGCTGTAGGGGTCTTGGTTGTCCGGGTACAGGCCGCCGTCGGCGCCGTTCGCGTCGGGTGTGTACGTCCAGGCGAAAGGTGGCAGGAATTTGGTGTTCGCGGCGAGCTGGCGCTCGGTGGTGGTGGCCCAGGCCTGGAATTGCGCCGCGGTCACGACCTTCCCGTAGTCGTACATCGAGCCGTGCCACAGTCCGCACAGCTCGTCGCAGCGAACGACAAAGGCGCCGAGCTGCTGCGGAGTCGTGTAGGCGACGTTGTCCTGGCCGGGGTTCGCGTCGGCTTTCACTCCGAGCTGGTAGACCCAGAAGTCGTGGATGACGTCCAACGAGGTCACATGGAACGCGACAGCCGTGTTGTCCGGGACGACGAGGTCCGTCGTCTCGAAGCCTCCGAACGTCGGGTAGCGGTAAGTCCACTTCCACTGTTGCCCAATGACCTGGATCGGCAGCACATCGTGTGAGGCCGGCGTCCAGATCGGGCTCGGTCCCTCGCCGCCCCCTGCTCCGCCCGGCTGTACGAGCTCATAGGTCCCGAACCCGAACAGGAACATCACGAGCACGGTCGTGAACACGATCCAGGTGGTCTGTATCGGGATGTTGCTCCGGGCCCTCGGTCCGCCGACCGGCTCGGGGCCGTTACGGGAGGCCCGCCAGTTGACGATGGCGTAGCCCATGTAGATCCACACCGCGAGGATCACCGGCAGCGCCGCGATGATGAGGATGTTGAAGTCGAACTGGGCCCCGTCGGCCGTGTTGCTCATCGTCCCCGGGGGTATATGGGGCCCGGCGAGGTAATAGAAGAGCAGGTCCGCGACGGCGGACATCACCACCCAGAGCCCGATGATGCGCTGCCAATGGCGCGCGCGTCCTCACTCCGGCCGTCCGGCATCAGGCGACCACCTTCATGAACCCGTCCATCCAGCCGACCGTTTGCATCGGACCTCCGTTTCCATACAGGAAGCCCAGCGCACAGGGGACGAAACACTGCCAGGGATAGGTTCCGGGCCCGGGGCTCCAGAAAGAAAAGCGGATGACGTTGTTGGGCGAGGCGGTCGTGCAGGGCGCGGCGCCGCACAGATTCGCATTTCCGTTGTTGCCGGAGAGCGGCACGTTGATGCCGAGCGACGGCATCGAGAAGGTGTGGCCGACGCCGTTGCCGACGTTCGCGTTGATGACGCTGAAGACCTTGCCGTTCAGTGTCGCCACACCACCGATCGTGCCCTGCACCATGCCGATCTGCTGGTTGCGCAGCGGGCTCCCGGAGTCGTACTGGTAGATCGTCACGTTGACCCTGGTGTGCGCCGGCACCTGCCACATGGTGGTGTGCTCCCAACGGCCGTCCGGCGTGCGGATCATGTACGAGACCCAGGTCGGGTGGATACCGCTGCCGTAAGCGCCCACGGTCTGCAGCGTCACGTTGACCGGCTGCCCCGGGCCGGCCGTGAAAGCCACGGTGGTCGGCTGCCAAGTGAGGTTGGAGACCGCGAAGACAACGCCGCCGATCACCGCGATCAGCAGCGCGAGCGTGGTAGCCAGTCTGCCGGCTTTCGGCACGGCACCCTCCCCCTGAAGTCTTCCTAGGCCCTCAGTGCACTCCCGGAGACCTTCTCAACGTGGCCCGCGATCCCGACTGATGCTAGATATCCGACCACGGCAGGGCCCCCCGGTCCTCAGTAGTGACTACTGAATCCAGGGCAGGGTACTACGGAGGGGCCCGGTTCGCTTCTCGCGCTGCCACCCGAGGCGTCGAGCGGAACAGCCGTGGACATTTTCGACGTACTCCGCGAGAATGCGGACGTCGCCGCAGTTTCCGGCAAAGGGGGGCCACCGCCATGTACAACGTGATCGTCGTCGGCACGGACGGGTCCGATCGGGCAAGCGTCGCCGTCCGGCAGGCCTTCGGACTGGCCAAGCTGACCGGCGCCACGGTGCACGCCGTCCAGGTCGTACATCCCGCGACCAAGACGGGATTCGCCGATTCGAGCGGCGGGCAGTTGGAGGTCGACAAGATGCGCGAGCACGCCGAGCAAAGCGCAGCCCGACTGCTCGCCGAAGCCGAAAGCGAAGGGATCTCGGCCGAGATCCACAACCCTGCCATGGAGGATGTGGCCGATGCGCTGATCCGCGTCGCCGAAGACGTCGGCGCGGACCTGATCGTCGTCGGCAACCGGGGAATGAGCGGCGTTTCGCGCTTCGTGCTCGGAAGCGTCCCGAACAAGGTCTCCCACCACAGCCCCTGCAGTCTGCTGATCGTCAACACCGAAGCGTCCTGAGGCTGGCCCACCGCCAATGAGCGGGGCGGCCGGGCGCGCCAGAGAGCGCCTCGCGGACGAGATGCCAGCCCGGCGCGCACTCCTGCGTGAGCCCAGCCCGGGGGCCTCGTAAGCCCAGCCCGGAGTGTAGCCGCGGAGGTCCGGCCCGGACCTCGTCGTGGCAGCTGCCTGCCCCGTCGGCGCGCTCAAGCCGACGGCGGGATGAGCCGATGGAGATAGCGGGTGAACGACCCCTGTTGCCCAGCGAGGGAAGCAATGCGCCGTGCACCCGCTTCAGGGTCCCTTGCGGGATGAAGCGGGTGCACGGCCATTAGGTCTTCGCGGCCGGTTCCCTCGTCGGCAGGTGAACGGGTCCGCAACAGAGCCTCCGTGGTCTTGAACCCCGTTCCTCAAGATGAACGGACGCCGTGCCGACAATTCAAGTACGACCCCCGAGGGCCTTGCGAGCATGCCGGGACCGTGCACCACCTTCAGAGGTCCCCGTCTACGGGCCTTCGCCGAGCCAGTCGAGCGGCAAGGCCCGGGCGCCGGGGACCTCGCCGGCGAGGACCTGGGCGTACGCTGAACGCCGTGGCAGAACCGTCAGGACAGAACGCAGGGTCATCAGGGCAGAACAAAGGTTCGTCAGGGCCGAACGAAGGCGCAGCCGGCGCGGAGACCGCTGTTGCGCGTCCCTGACCGAGCTCGAGCCGAAGGCCTCCTCTCCCATCAGGCCGCAAACGGTGTGGTGGGTCCTCGCCGCATGTCTGGTGGCGATCGCCGCCTATGTGTTCGTCCGAAGTGCGACGGCCTCCTACAACAGCGTGTCTCTCGGGGGCGGGTACTCGGTGCAACAGGTGGCCTGCCTGAGCGTCTACGGCTGGGTCCGCGGAGAAGGTCCCCAGCTCTCCTCCGCCCAGCTGGCTGAGCTGAGCCCCAATCAGCAAGCCTCCTTCGTAGCGTGTCACGCAGCCATCGGCGACCGGGAGACCACCATCAAGATCCTCGTCGGGATCGCCATCGTCTTCGCCTTCGTCGCGTACCTGGTGGGCCAGGCGGACGCCAAGGCGAGCCACGGGGCCGCCGGATGAGGGTGGCGGTCATCGGAGCGACGGGGCACATCGGCGGCTACCTGGTCCCCCGGCTCGTGTCGGCCGGCCACGACGTGGTCGCGATCAGCCGCCACGGGCGCCCGGCCTACCGGGAGCACGTCAGTTGGGCGCAGGTGACGCGGGTGACGTTGGACCGCGAGGCCGAGGACGCCGCGGGCAGCTTCGGCGGACGGATCGCCGCTCTGGAGGCCGACGCGGTGGTCGACCTCATCTGTTACGAGCCGGAATCGGCCGAGCAGCTGGTCGGAGCCCTCCGGCCGCGCGGCACCTACCTCCTGCACTGCGGCACCATCTGGGTGCACGGCGCGAGCGCCGTGGTTCCCACGACCGAGGACGCACCGCGCCACCCATTCGGCCACTACGGAAAGGCAAAGGCGGCGATCGAGGAGCTCCTCTTGGCGGAGGGCCGGCGGGGAGGGCTTCCCGTCGCTCTCCTGCATCCGGGCCACATCGTCGGTCCCGGATGGGCGCCGGTGAACCCGGCGGGGAACCTCGAGCTCTCGGTCTTCGAGCGCCTGGCTTCGGGCGAGGAGGTGTCACTCCCGAACTTCGGGATGGAGACCCTCCACCACGTGCACGCCGACGACGTGGCCATGGCCTTCGAACTGGCCCTCGAACGCCGTCAGGTGGCGGCGGGCGAATCCTTCCACGTGACCTCGGAGCGCGCCATCACGCTGCGGGGCTACGCCGAGGCGGTGGCCGATCTCTTCGGCCGGACGAGTCGCCTTTCCTTCCTCGCCTGGGACCTCTGGCGTGGCACGAACAGCGAGGCCGCCTCGGAGACGACCTGGGACCACATCGCGCACAGCCCGTCTGTGAGCATCGACAAGGCGAGACGGCTCCTCGGTTACGAGCCCCGGTACACCTCGCTCGAGGCGGTCCGGGAATCCCTCGAGTGGCTCGTCGCCAACGGAAGGCTGGCCGTGCCGGCCTGGGCGCCGCCGGAGCCGTCGTAGGCGCGCCCGCCCCGTCTTCAGCTGGTGGACGGTGTCCGCCACAGGTCGATGCCGCCCTCGACGGCGAACTGGTCGATCTCGGCGAGCTCGTCGGCAGAAAAATCGAGATTGTCGAGAGCTCCGAGGTTCTGCTCCAGCTGGGCGACGCTGCTCGCCCCGATCAAGGCCGAGGAGACCCTCGAGTCCCGTAGCGTCCACGCGATTGCCAGCTGAGCCAGTCTCTGACCGCGCCGCTCGGCGATCGCGCTCAGGGCGCGGACTCGCGCCAGGTTGTCGTCGCTGAGCATCTCCGGGAAGAGCGAGCCGTTGCCCGAAGCCCGGGACCCTGCGGGGACTCCCGCGAGGTACTTGTCCGTGAGAAGCCCCTGCGCAAGAGGCGAGAAGGCGATGCACCCGACTCCTTGGTCGCCGAGGACGTCGAGAAGGCCGTGCTCGATCCACCTGTTGAACATCGAGTAGGACGGCTGGTGGATGAGCAGCGGCGTGCCGAGCCGGTTGAGGATGTCGACGGCCTCGCGCGGTGCGGCGGTCGGAGTAGGAGGAGATCCCCACGTAGAGGGCCTTTCCTTGCTGGACGGCCGAATGAAGCGCACCGAGGGTCTCCTCGAGGGGCGTGCTCGGGTCGAAGTGATGGTGATAGAAGATGTCGACGTAATCGAGGCCCAGCCGGCGCAGGCTCTGGTCCAGGCTCGCCAACAGGTACTTGCGCGAGCCGAGATCGCCGTACGGGCCCGGCCACATGTCCCAACCTGCCTTGGTGGAGATGAGCAGCTCGTCGCGGTAGGCGCGGAAGTCGGACTGGAGGATCCGCCCGAAGTTGCTTTCCGCGCTTCCATAAGGCGGCCCGTAGTTGTTCGCCAGGTCGAAGTGCGTCACCCCGAGGTCGAAGGCCCGGCGCAGGATCGCCCGCTGGGTGTCGAGCGAGCGGTCGTCGCCGAAGTTCTGCCAGAGCCCGAGCGTCACGGAGGGCAGCAGAACGCCGCTGCGTCCGCAGCGGCGGTACTTCATGGTGTCGTAGCGGTTGTCCGCAGGTAGGTAGCTCACGGCGGGTCACGTCTCGTTTCTGTCGATCAAAGGCGGCGGGCAAAGCGGGCGGGCCACGCCGTGTCGCGCGGCTCGGCACGATGATATGGCGGCGCGACACGCGGCAACCGGGCGGCCGAAGGCGACCGGCGCCTCGGGCAGGGCGACCCGTGCGCGGCCGCTGCCGACCGGACTAGTTGACGATCGTCACGAGCGTTCCGTAGGCGAGGTACGGCCACGCCTTGGCCGCGTCGACGAACGGGAGCTCGATGCAGCCCAGGCTCTGCGGTATGCCGTAGTCCGCCCGGTCCATGTAGTGCACGGCATCGTTGCCGTTGAAATAGGCGATGTACTGCACGAGATCGGCATAGGACGACCCGTTGGGGTTCGTGCCACGCATGACCTGCCGGCGGAGACGCTCGAAGACGGGAAACGTGCCGTCCGGCGTGGGAGAGGCGCCGATGCCGGTGTTCGCCGGGCTGCGCAGCACGACACGCCCGTTGTGGTAGATCGTGAGGGACTCCGGGGCCGCCTTGTCGGCAAGGCGTAGTTGTAGCCGCCGGTGTTGACGGTGTTGGAGGCGAAGGCGCTGACGAGCGCCGGCCAGAGCGACCCTCCGATGGTGCCGTTCGGTATGAGGCCGTGATCGGCCTGGAACGACATGATGAGCCCGCGGGTGAAAGTGCTGTTCACACCCGGCTGCCACATCGCCCGCAGCTGAGCGGGCCAGGCCGGACTTCGCCAGGCGAAGCGTCCCGCAGGCGGCCTGTAGAGGGCGGAGATCTGGGCGGCGGAGTCCGACGCGAGGATCGGCGCACCGGCCGGGACGAAGGAGAGGGGCGAGTAGTCGAGCAGCGACAGCAGCTGCTGCACCCTTTCGACCGAGCCGTTCGCGACTTGGAACCGCTCGGAGACCGACTGGGCGAGGTGGCCGCCGGCTGCGCCCACGACGCCGCCGGCCCCGCCCGGCACCGTGACGGTCATGTGGCTCAGCGGCAGGAACTCGCTTGCAGGCGTGAAGGTGAACGTGGCACCGCTCGAGTGCCACGACCCCGGAGTCGCCGGCACGAGCGTGGGCGCCGGGGAGCCTTTCGCCACAGGGGCCGAGAGACTGACGACGATCGGAGAATCCGCCGCGACGCCGGCGGCTCCGCTCGCAGGGCTGACCGAGACGACGGTGAGCGCGGCGGGAGGGGCGCTCGTCGTGGACGAGGTCGTGCTCGAGGCGGTGCCCGTCGTGCCCGACCGAGTGCCCGTCGTGCCCGGAGCGGCGCTGGTCGAGGTCGTGCCCCGCGAACCTGACGGCGTGCGGTGGAGGACGGCACGGTCGACGACTGCTCCCGCGACGCCGCCTACGAGGAGGAGGAGGACTATCGCCGCCGCCGTCGCAAGGCTGCGACCGCGGGTACGGGGGGTGCTCACGCAGGATCCTCCATCGCCTCCGACTATGCACCTTCGTGAGCTCGCAGCGGCCGCGCCCCTCCGAGGCTGCGGGACGGGGGCGGCTGCGACCTGTCCTCGCCGGGTGACCTGTAATCGAACTGCAACCGCTCGTGGGGCCGACGCGTCATCCACCGGCACAGATCGCGCCGTAGTCCGGTCAAAGGGGGCCCGGGAACAGCCCGGAGCCGACAGCAGGGCTGTCGGTGCTCTCGCGAACAGGAGGCCGGGTCAGGTGGCAAGCATCTCAAGACGGACGTTTCTCAAGCAGAGCGGTTCGGGCGTGGCTGCGGCAGGCTTGGCCGCCGCCGTCCCGTCATTGCCTGGCCGGGTCCAGGCTTCCCGCAAGCCCGCGGCCATTCACAGCCGCGGAGTCGCCGCCCCCGCGGGCCGCGCGGCGACGGGACCGCTCGTCGTGCACATCCCCGATCCGCGATCGGGCGAGGTGCACTTGATGGTCGGAACCCGGGAGGTGGTCCGCAAGGACCCCGCGCTCGTCGCGCGGCTCGTCCGCGAAGCCGGCTGACCGGATCCCGCAGCGGCTGTCAGTGCGCCGCGCAGGGGCCAGAGCTCGACAGCAAATCCATCAACTTCGAATCCCTGACGACAAGTGAGGTTCACACAGCCATGTCTTCCCACAGAGAAGCACCCGAGATCTCGAAGGACCCCGTCGCCGACAGCACGGACCTCTACGCCTTCGTGAGCCCGGACAACCCCGGCACGGTCACGATCATCGCCAACTACGTGCCGCTTCAGCAGCCCGCGGGCGGCCCGAACTTCTACGAGTTCGGCGACGACGTGCTCTATGAGATCCACATCGACAACGACGCCGACGGGCACCCCGACATCACCTATCAGTTCCGCTTCAAGACGGTCCTCAGCGACACCGGACCCAACGACATCTTCTTGTACAACACCGGCCAGATCATGCACCTGAGCGACAGCACCTGGAACCGCAAGCAGTTCTACTCGGTGAGCAGGGTCGACCGGGACGGATGTCTCGAGCTTGCGGACAACCTGGCGTGCCCGCCCTGCAACGTGGGCCGGAACTCGATCCCGGCCTACGCGCCCCTCACGGCCGAGGCGATCCACCCGCTCGGATCGGACGGGTACGTCTTCGCCGGCCAGCGCGTGGACGGCTTCTACGTCGACCTCGGCTCGATCTTCGACCTCGGCGACCTCCGGCCGTTCCAGCCCGACTTCCTCCTCAAGGGGCCGGCGGTGGCAGGCATCAACACCCTCGCAGGCCTGAACGTCCATTCGATCGCGATCCAGGTCCCGATCAAGGACCTCACGAGAGACGAGAAGGTGCCGTCCAGCTACACCGCTCCCGACGCCGTCATCGGCGTCTGGACGACGGCGAGCCGGCAAAAGGCCATCATCAGCGGTTACCCCGGCTTTGAGATCGGGCCCTGGGCGCAGGTGTCCCGCCTCGGCAACCCGCTCATCAACGAGGTGATCATCCCGATGGGCCAGAAGGACTACTGGAACTCGCAGGCACCGGCGAACGACGCCCAGTTCGCCGGCTACTACGACCATCCCGCCCTCGCCGAGCTCCTCAACGTCTTGTACCCGGGCGCGTTCTCGAGCCTCGCCGCCTACACGGCGAAGGCTTCGAACACCCGTCCCGATCTCGACGCGGTCCTGTTGACCGGAGTGCCGGCCGGCCTCTTCACCGGCTTCCAGAACTACACCGGCCCCACCAAGGCCGACATGCTCCGCCTCAACATGGCCGTCCCCCCGACAGCCGCTGCGTCGGTCAGCATCCTCGGCGTCGTGGGTGGTGACAACGCGGGCTTCCCGAACGGTCGCAGGGTGTCCGACGACGTCGTCAGCATCGAGCTGAAGGCTGTGGCGGGCGCGCTCCTCCACGACGTGGTCCCCTCCTTCACGCCCGATGGCGCCGCGGGCCTCCTTTTCGACGTCGGAGGACCGGGTTCCGAGCCCACGACCGTCACCGCGCTCGCGGGTGCCGGCCTCAGCTATCCCAGCTCGTTCCCCTACCTGAGCGACCCCTGGGACGGCTACGACAACCCGTCGGCGCAGAACATGCCGGTCGCCGGCTGACCCAGGTCCGCGGGCGCCCGTAGGCAAACCGCGGGACGAAAACGGCCGGCCGGCGGAAGTCGGCCGGCCGTTCGCTCAGGCACCAGTCCGCGTCGGGCGCCGGATGGAGCCGCACGAGCCGGCAGACGAGCGAGCACGAGGACCGCGGCGGCCGAGTGCCACGGCAGCGCCGACGGCCAACGAAGCCTCCACGCCGCTCAAAAAGGCGGTCCGGGCCGCGCGCGCGAGCAGCACGCCTGTGGAGCCACCTACCTTGGCTGCGACGCCAAGGGCACCGCCGAGCGAGCCCAGGATGGCTTGCGAAGCGGCGGTGGCACGTGCCGGCCCGACAGCACCGCGGTCATGTGCCCGCGGTAGCGGGTCGACATCACGCTTCCGATGACGGCGACGCCGAGAGCACCGCCGACCTGAAGCGCCACGGCGTTGGAGGCCGAGCCGACCCCGGAATCGTCCTGGCCGACCGACCCCACGACAGAGTTCGTCGCGGTGGGAAGAAGCAGACCCGTGCCGAGCCCGATCAGCAGCAGGCCGGGCACGACGTCGCCGTAGCTCGCGGCAAGTCGGGACGCTGCCGAGATCTGCCACAGCCCTCCGGCGACGGCCGCCAGGCCGGCCGCAACCGTGAGCTTGACGCCGGCGGCCCGGACAACCAGCGGGGACATGGCTGCGCTCGCGACGAGAAGGCCGGCCAAGGGCAGGATGCGCACTCCTGCCTGGAGGGGTGAGTAACCGAGGTCGAATTGGAGGAACTGGGTCTGCAGGAACAGGGCGCCGAGGAGTCCGAACGATCCCAGGGTCTCGGCCGCGGCAGCGACGGAAAAGCGCCGTTCGGAGAAGAACCGCAGCTTCAACATCGGGTGGCGGCTATGAGCCTCCCAGAAGATGAAGGCCGCGAGGACGGCCAGGCTCGCCAGCCCGACGAGCACGACCTCTGGGGAGCCCCAGCCCACGGACGGGGCCTCGATGATCGCCCACAGCAGCAGGCCCAAGCCGGCGATCGAAAACAGCGCCCCACCGGGATCGGGGCTCTCCGCTGCAGGGTTCTTCGAATCGGGGACGAGGGCGATGGCCCCGACCATCCCGCCAACCGCGATCGGGACGTTGACGATGAAGATCGACCCCCACCAGAACCTGGCCAGCAGCAGGCCTCCGGCGATCGGGCCCACGGCGAGGCCGAGGCCGATCGTGCCTGCCCACACACCGATGGCGCGGGCCCGCTCGGTGGGATCGCGGAAGAGGTCGTTGATGATCGAGAGCGAGGACGGGATGGTGAGGGCTGCGCCCACCCCCATCACGCCCCGCCACGCGATCAACGGCTGTACCGAACCCGACGACGCCGCCCCGACCGATCCTGCGACGAACACGGTCAGACCCACCAGGAAGAGGTACTTCCGGCCGAACCGGTCGGCGAGGCTGCCACCGACGAGCAAGAGGCCGGCTAAGACCATCGCGTAGGAGTCGACGATCCACTGCAGCTGACCGGAGCTCGCGTGGAGATCCCGCACGAGAGTGGGCAGGGCCACGTTGAGGATGGTGTTGTCCAGGTTGATGATCAGCGCCGAGACGCACATCACCGCCAGCGCGCTCCAACGACGAGCGCCCAGCTCCCGTCGCATGGTTAGAGGCCGCTGGGGCCGCTCGCCGACCGAAGTGCCTTCAGTCATGCCCCGTGCCACTTGCCTCGCCTGGGTCAGCGCTGAGGTACGTCCCGTGCCCCTCGACCACGAGCTCCCCGTCAAATCTCAGAACCTCGTTGACAAGGTTTCCGCGATGATTCCGATAGTTGATGACGATGGTGCTCACGCCCACGTAAAGCGCCTCGAGATCGAAATGAAGCTCCGGAATCCTTCGCAGCCCTTCGGTCCAGTACGCACGAAGGGCCGGCTTGCCGCGGACGACGCCGTCGCAGTCCTCGAGCAGCTGCGAGGCAAGCGGAGAGGTGAACACGACGTCGTCAGCAAAGTGGTCGAGAACCGCCTCCACGTCATGGGCGTTCCACGCCTCCAGCCAACTCCCGGCGAAGGCCGTCGCCGTACTGTGGTCCATCCTCGAAACTTAGCTGGCACTCGCTTCACCGGCGAGCGTGCCGAAACGGCGTCGCACCCTCGTCGAGCTGCTCGGCAGGAATGTGACTACCGTCCGAGACTACGCTCATGGCAGTCTGTCCTGTCCGCGTTTCGCGACACGTTCAAGGATTCTCGAGAAGGAGCACTGATGGCGCCGATCACCCTCGACAAGGTGACCAAGGTCTACCCGAACGGGTTCGAAGCGGTCCACGATCTCAACTTGGACGTCGCCGATGGCGAGTTCATGGTCCTCGTCGGCCCGTCGGGCTGCGGCAAGACCACCGCCTTGCGCATGGTCGCAGGCCTCGAAGACATCACCGACGGGCAGCTGTCGATCGGCGGGCGCGTCGTCAACGACGTGTCGCCGAAGGACCGCGACATCGCCATGGTCTTCCAGAACTACGCCCTGTACCCGCACATGACCGTGGCCGAGAACATCGGCTTTGCGCTGAAGCTCAGGAAGGTGTCCAAGGCCGAGATCAAAAAGAAGGTGAACGAGACCGCCGAGCTGCTCGGGCTGACCGAGTGGGTCGACCGCAAGCCCGGACAGCTGTCCGGTGGCCAGCGCCAGAGGGTGGCGATGGGCCGGGCGATCGTCCGCGAGCCGAGCGTGTTCTTGATGGACGAGCCTTTGTCGAACCTCGACGCCAAGCTTCGCGTGCAGATGCGAGCCGAGGTCTCCCGTATCCAGCGCCGAGTCGGGGTGGCGACGCTCTATGTCACCCACGACCAGGTGGAAGCCATGACCATGGGCGACCGCGTGGCCGTGCTGAGCGGGGGCGTGCTCCAGCAGTGCGACAGCCCCCAGGCCCTTTACGACAACCCGAAGAACCTCTTCGTCGCCGGCTTCATGGGCTCACCGGCCATGAACCTGTTCGAAGCCATGATCGGCGAGTCGGCGAGCTCGGTGCTCATCGGCAGCCAACAGATCCCCCTGGCCGAGACGGTGCTGTCGGCCAAGCCCGCTCTTCGCGGATACGCCCACCGCTCCGTCGTGGTCGGGATACGCCCGGAGGACCTGCCCATCTTGACCGCAGAGGCCGAGGCGGGAGCCGCCGGTGGGGCGAGCTTCGAGGGCAACGTCGACCTGGTCGAGGCCCTCGGGTCCGAACAGCTCGTCCATTTCACCTCCGACGCCCATCAGATCCAGGTGACCGCTGCCAAGGACGAGGACGCCGAAGGTCTCTCCGAGGGAGCGCTCGGCAAAGCCGGCGAGGGCGTGGCCCGCGTCGATGCCAGGGCCAAGCTCAGCGTCGGGGGCCGCGTGCGCTTCAACTTGGACCCGAGCCGGATCCACTTCTTCGACGCCGCCACGAGCGAGGCCATCGTCGCCTGAGAGGGCCCGCGGGGACACGATGGGGCGCCCTGGGCGCCGGTGACGAACTGGCAGCGAACGCGATGGGCTTGACACGCGTCTTCGTCCGTGTACACGATTACTCAGCATCCGTGACGGCGGGAGCCTTGTCGCTCCGGCTCGCTGCTTGAATCCGAGGAAGCATGTCCCGAGGCGGGATCGTCGTCGCCCGCAATGAGGAAATTCGCAGGTCAGATCGAAAGGAGGACGGGCAAAGCGGTCCTCACCCACCGCCGAGTCCTCTACGCCCAATGGTGGACCGCCCCTGCAAGCCCGTTCGGGCAGATGCCCCGACGAACAACTCGTCCAATGCCGGTTGACCCGTCTTCGGTGCCGCAGCGGCACCTGTACACCGGCGCCGCCATGCCCGCGATCGGGCTCGGAACCTTCGGCTCGGACCGCTTCTCGGGCGAGGAGATAGCCGAGGCGGTCGGCGGTGCCCTCGAGGTCGGCTACCGGCATTTCGACTGCGCCTCTGTGTACGAGAACGAGCATCTCATCGGACCTGTCCTCGAAGGCTTCCCCCGGGATCAGCTCTGGATCACGTCCAAGCTCTGGAACGACAAACACGCTGCGAGCGACGTCGTTCCCGCCTGTGAACGCTCGTTGGCGGATCTGCGCACCGACTACCTCGACATGTACCTGGTGCACTGGCCGTTCCCGAACTTCCACCCGCCAGGCTGCGACGTGAGCTCGCGAAGCCCGACGCGCGTCCTTACGTGCACAGCGAGTTCATGGAAACGTGGCGCGAGATGGAACGGCTCGTCGACCTGGGACTGGTGCGCCACATCGGCACCTCCAACACGACGATTCCGAAGCTCGAGCTGCTGCTGAGAGACGCCCGGATCGCCCCAGCCGTGAACGAGATGGAACTGCACCCGCACTTTCAGCAGCCAGATCTGTTCGACTTCGTCCGCGGCCAGGGAATCCAAGCGATCGGCTTCTGCCCGATCGGCTCCCCGACCCGACCGGACCGGGACCGGACCCCGGATGACACCGTCGACATCGAGGACCCGGTCATCGTCGCCATCGCGCAAAATCACGATGTCCACCCGGCCGTCGTCTGCGTGAAATGGGCCGTGCAGCGGGGGCAGACCCCGATACCGTTCTCGGTCAGGCGCAGCGAGTACGAGTCCAACCTCGAGTCGGTGACGAAAGACCCGCTCACTGAGGACGAGATGGTGGCGATCGCCCGAATCGACAAGAACAACCGCCTCATCAAGGGCCAGGTCTTCCTCTGGAGACAGGACCAGTCCTGGGAGGACCTCTGGGACACCGAGGGCGTCATCTGCCAGTAGGGACCCGATCAAGACGCCCAAGGCCGACCCGGCACAGGGCGGCGGCTTGCGGGCCGCCCATGGCGCGCGGCAAGCTCGGTGGCATTCCAGTCGGCCCAGCTCGTCGATCTGAAACCTGATGCCGCTCGCGACTGCGACCGACATGCTCGCGGCTGCTGCCCGCGAGGCTAGAGCGGTCGGCGCCTTCAACGTCGTCCTCCTCGAGCACGCGGAGGCCTTCGTCGCCGCGGCCGAACAGCGCTGAGCTCCCGACGGTTCTGCAGATCAGCGAGAACTGCGTCCGCTATCACGGCGGCCTCGCGCCCCTGGCACACGCCACCGTCTGCCTGGCACAGTCCGCGACCCAGCAGATCTGCGTCCAGCTCGACCACGCCGTCTCCCGAGGACTCGTCGACGAAGCCGTCAGCCTCGGTCTGCCCGCGGTCATGTTCGACGGCTCGCTGCTCGACTACCCGACCAACGTCTCGGAGACGGCGCTTGTCGTGACGACGTGCCACCGGGCAGGAGTCTCCGTGGAAGCCGAGCTTGGAGTCGTCGGCGGAAAAGGCGGAGTGCACGCGGCGGGGGCGAGGACCGATCCTGAGCAAGCCGCCGCATTCGTCGCGGCCACCGGTATCGACGCCCTGGCCGTGGCGGTCGGCACAGAGCACCGGATGACCGCCCGAGACGCCCGGGTCGACTTCGGACTTATCGAACGACTTCGCGCCGTAGTTGCGTGCCCGCTCGTCCTGCACGGTTCGTCCGGCGTCTCGGACGGGGACCTCCGTCGCGCAGCGTCCGCAGGGATGGCCAAGGTCAACATCTCGACTCATCTGAACGCCGTCTTCACGGCCGCGGTGCGCGAGAACTTGGCGCTGAACCCCGCCAACGTGGACCCCCGCGAATACGTGGGGGCAGGGCGCGACGCCCTCTCCGCCGAAGCAGAACGGCTCCTGCGAATCCTTGCCGGGCAGTAGACCGCCCGTGTCCTACGGCACCTGAGGCCGGACCAACCTGCTGTGGGGATAAATCGTTTTCCAAGCTAGCAAAGGCCTTCTCGGGGAATCCTTGCCTTCGGCCACGGCCGTGACCTCGTCAGGCAAGCCGGCAAAATTCCACGACCGGCGCACAGGCGCGCATCGCCCGCGACTGCAAGGCGTCCGACGCCCGGGTGCTTCCGCGGAACCGAGCCCGTCACCGGCAGGATGGCGGTCCGAGTCCCCTGCCGCAGGGCAGCTGTTGAGGCTCGATGCCCATGTGAACCACCGTCGGTCGCACCGACGAGAGTGGCACCCTCACCGTGCAGATGATCACCCCGAGGAGGCCGCCCGCGTTCACCCGCATGAACGCCTCTTCCGAAGCGATCCTGTCCGGGGTTCGGGGCGAACACCGTCCACGAGGTCCCGGGTGACATGGCAGCTGAGCTGGCGGCTGTCTGCCGCCCCGGAGATGGACATTGGAGCGCCTCGACGCCTGAGCTTGCGGGTGGAACCATGGTGTTCGCGACCGGTCCAGGTGCCCACGACGGGGCCAGACCGGTGCCGCGTCCGAACTGCCAGCTGAGGGGTCCTGTTGTCTTGATCCTGCGAGAGCGTTTTCACAAGCGAGCCATCTCGCCCGGTCGTCGGGAACTTCCGCGCCGAGAGCTAATAATGGTGTCTACCTGCTGTTTTGATGCGGCATCAGCGCGGAACACGGCCTCCGTCTGGGCCAGATAACGTTTGCTTGCGCCGAGTATTACGGTGGAATTAAGATCCCGCGGAACGGGTAACCACCCCGGCACAATTGGCTTACCAAGGAGAGCGCCCATGAACTTCGGAACGAAGCAACCCGGGACTAAGCAAAGAGCGTGGAGCCGCCGGCCGAGAATGCTCGGTCTCGTGGCAGTGGCCGCAGCAGGCGCGATCGTCGTCGGCCTCAGCGCTCCCGCGCTCGCGAACACGGCGCGTCCCAACGCGCACCTTGCGGCTCTGGACACCGTGTCCAAGTCGAATCCCTTGCAGATCTGGGTCGACCCGCCCCGGATCCCGGCCGTGCAGGCCTTTGAGAAGCTGTACCCGAACATTCCGCTCAATGTCACGACCCTCAGCTCCAGCGCAAGCAACGCCGGGCTGGAGGAGAAGTTCACGCTTTTCAACAGGTCGGCAGCGGCTGGCCGGACGCGATCTTCTGGCCCGGCAACTCAGCTATCGCCTGGGCCACCTCGCCACAGATCCATTACGCGGCCAACATGAACAACATCATCGCCAAGAGCGTGCAGAACGGATACCCGGCAGCTGTCGCGGCTCCCTGCATCATCGGCGGCAAGCTGTACTGCCTGCGCAACGACGTTGCTCCTGACGTCCTGTGGTACAACGCCAAGCTCATGAAGCAGTGGGGCTACACGGTGCCCACGACGTACCCGCAGTACCAGGCTCTCGGCGTCAAGATCGGCAAAGAGCACCCCGGCTACTACGTGGCGATGCTCGGTGACACCTACGCCGTCGAGCGTTACCTGTGGGGCGCCAACTGCCCGACCAACGACCTCATCGGGCCGAAGAAGGTCCTCATCGACCTCAACGCCTCGAGCTGCACGGGGTCGAGAGCATGCTCGACGCCCTCATCGTGGCCAAGGTGGCCTCCCGGTCGGTATCTTCGACACCGACGCGGCGAAGATCGGCTCCAAGCTGGTCATGACACGGCGCAGCCTGGTACGGCGTCTACCTGTTCGAGGACACCTTCAAGGTTCCGAAGGGCCAGATCATGGCGACGACCCGCTGCAGTGGCCGGGCACGATGGCCGGCACGGTGACGAGGGCGGCGGCCTCTGGTCGATGTCCAGCCACATCAGCGGCCAGCGCCGGACCGACACCGCGCTGTTCATGCAGTTCATGGCAGCGAACCCCAAGTGGCAGGTTGCCCTGACGACCGGACTGCCCGCCTACCGTCCCGACGACGCAGCCTGGATCAACCGCAACATCGTCAAGTCCGGCTACTTCGCCGACCCGGCCCAGATCGGCCCGGCGATGCTGAAGGCGGCAGACGAGATCCGGCCCAACGACGAGTACCTCCTCTACGACGAGGGCGCGCTCTGGACTGACACGGTCACCCCTGTGCTCGCCGCAGGCAAGCCGATCAGCGCCGCTTGGAGTGCGTACCAGAACGAGCTCGTGAACAACGCGAAGCTGAACGGATACACAGTCGTCACGCACTAGTCCCAACTGCGGGGCGTAGGCTTCACCGTCAAACCCCGCGAATCCCCGCCCCGCCTGACGATTGTCAGGCGGGGCGGGCCCACGAATAGATCCCCTGACGAGTCCAGTCCAACCCGGTGGTGGAACCAGTGGCGGACCTACAACAACAAGTGTCACTGCCGAAGGCCCAGGTGACCGCCAAACGGCGCCCGCGCCGCAAAGGCAAGGCGCTATCCGGTCGTCGCCAAGGCCGCGGCGGCCTGGCACTGCTGGTGCCCTATGTGGTCCTGCTCCTCGTGGTGGGGATCATCCCGGCCGGATACGCCATCTACCAGAGCTTCCTCTCCAACACCGGTCCCGGCTTCGGCGGGCTGAGCGCATACCAGTCAGTCGTCACAGAGTTCCAGTTCATAGGCACCCTCAAGAACATCGGGCTCGTGATGGCGGTGTGGCTCCCCTTCATGATCATCGGCGTCGTCGGGCTGGCGCTGCTGCTGCACGGCCGGCGCAGTCGCCTCGTGGGCGGCCTCCGGTTCATCTACTACCTGCCGGGGGCACTCGCCGGCATGGGCAACTTCGTCCTCTGGCTCTTCTTGCTCGACCCGATCGACAGCCCGATCAGGCCTCTTCTCTCGTGGCTCGGGTACTCGACGCTCGACCAGACGGCCGAGCCGGCCCACCTGCCCGTGATCTTCGCCTTGATGCTCTTCTTCCAGGGCGCCGGCACGTGGATCCTCATCATCTACGGCGGTCTCAACGGGATCTCCGACGAGGTGCAGGAGGCCGCCATCGTCGACGGCGCCACCGGTTGGCAGTTGACCCGGCGCATCAAGATCCCCCTCATCCGCCCGTGGATCGCGTACCTGGTCCTCTTGAACATCGCCTATGCCACGCAGCTGTTCCTCGAACCCCAGGTCCTCGGCCTCGCGACGGAGGGCACGATTTCCCCTCAGTGGACGCCCAACCAGCTGAGCTACACCTTCGCCTTCCAGATCTTCAACGTGCCCGCGGCAGCCGCCCTGTCTGTCATGCTGCTCGTCGTCAGCCTGGTGATCGGTGTGATCATCACGACCCGGACCGGTCTGTTCAGTGACCGCTGAGCGGAGGATCCTCCATGTCTGAGGTCTTGGAGGTGCCCTTGGCCGCCCGGACTCCCCGGGCCGCCGGCGGGGCCGTGCGCAAGCGTCGTCGCTTCCGGTGGCGTGAAGTGACCCCGATGGGGTTCCTCATGTTCGTGGCCCTCATCTACCTGTTCATCATGGTGACCTTCGTGCTGTCGACGATGAGGTCGCAGCAGAGTCTCGTCAACCAGGGCCCCTTCGGGCCACTGTCTCTCGGTCGCCTGAGATTCGACTGGGAGCAGCTGAAAGGCTTCAGCGACGGCATCTACTTCACCTGGTTGAAGAACTCCGCCATCTTGTCCTTCGGCGGCGCGATCATCGCCGTCCTGGTCGCCCTGCCGGCCGGGTACTCGCTGGCGATGCTGCACTTCCGGGGCCGCAGGGTCCTCCTCTTCCTCACCATCCTCACGATGGTGATGCCCAACACCGTGCTCGTGATCCCGCTGTTCCTCGAGGTTTCGGCGGTGCATCAGGTCGACATCCTCTGGCCCGTGGCCGTCATCATGGGGTTCTTCCCCTTCGGCACGTACCTCTCGTTCGTCCACTACCGGACCACACTGCCCTACGAGATGCTCGAAGCCGCAAGGATCGACGGTGTCTCCGAGATGGGGCTGTTCTGGCGAGTCGCGACCCCGCTCGCCAAGCAGGCTGCCGCGCTCGTGTTCTTCTTCGCCTTCGTCGCCAACTGGACCAACTACTTCCTGCCTCTCGTGATGCTCCCTACTTCCAACGCACAAACCGTGAGCGTCGGGCTGCAGGAGGTCATCACTTCGAGCCAGCTCTTCAACGCCAGTGCAGCCGCCGGCCTCAACGTGCAGCTCTACATACCCGAGCTGGCCTTCGCGGCGATCCTGCAGATGCTGCCCGTGCTCGCGGTCTTCATCTTCGCCCAGCGCTACCTGCAGCGCGGGGCGATGCTCGGAAGCGTCAAGGGCTGAGCGCCTGCGACAGCCACCAGCGCCAAGCCTTGCTCAGGCGAGGTGGAACACCTCTTCCATCGGCGCCCACCAGTCTTCCCCGGGAGAAGAGCGCATCGTCCGCTGCAGGGGCATCACCAGGTCCCACCAACGTTGCGTCGCAGGATCTCCCGCCATGGTCGCCATGTCCGCGGCGAGATCCGAGCCCCGGTACTCCATGTAACTGAACAGCAGCTCACCGCGCCGGAAGATCGAGTAGTTGCTCACGTTGACCTTCTTCAGCACGTCGAGAACTTCTGGGGGCACAGCAGCGTGGAGACGAACGTACTCCTCGGCGCCCTCCTCCGCGAGTGCGATCACCGCCCCTATGCGCTGGACGTCAGACGCAGGCTCTTTCTGAAAGCTCACTGCTCACTCCTCTCCTCCGATAAAGGCAAATGCCAGCCCTGCAACTGAACATTATCGGCGATCCCCAGACGACGACGTCCATGGACAGCCGAAGTGCCGACAGAGTGTCGAGATCCTTCCGCCGATGGCGGAGGGCGGCCAGTGCGGGCTCGCCGAATTGCCCGTGCCCAATGTCTTCTCCGTGTACGCCGGGAGACTTCGGCGGGACCACGCCAAGATAGTGGCAGCGGGATGAAAGAGCTCAATCGCCGATTTGTTGGGCGCGTCATTAGAGCGGTATTCTGAACCCTGTGATTGTGTCGCGCTGCGACCGACTTTGGTCGACAGAGCCGCGAGGAGTGGACGGCCTTTATTTCGAGCCCCTCCGAGAGATGCGAGGGACGATATGAACCTTGTGCCCGACCCGGCGAGGAAGAACGGGGACGACGACTCCGTCAAGCCCACGTTTCGCCACCTGCTCGAGGAGACTGACCGATTCGTCGTGGCTGTCGAGCTCGTCACGAGTCGAGGCCTGTTGACCGACCAGGAAGGTCAACGGGTCCTGGCCCGGGCGAGAGTGCTCGCCGAGAGCCCCCGCATCGACGTCCTCTCGATCACCGACAACCCGGCGGGCAACGCCATGCTCGCTGCCGACACGCTCGGCACCGATCTCATGTCCCACGGCCAGGAGGTGATCATCCACCTCGCGTGCAAGGACTGCAACCGGAACTCGCTGCAGAGCCGCGGCTGGAATCTCGCCTCGGAGGGCTTCGACAACATCCTGGCCCTGTCGGGCGACTATCCGAGCCCGGGCTACGCGGGAATGGCGCGCCCAGCTTCGACATCGACTCGGTTGGTCTCTTGTCGATGTACCAAGCGATGAACCTGGGCCTGCACGATCAGCGGACCGGCCGGGAGATGCAGGCGACGAACTTCTTCCTCGGCGCGGTCGTGACAAACCACAAGCGCTACGAGCGCGAGCTCATCCCCCAGTACTTGAAGCTGCGGCGCAAGATCGAAACCGGGGCCCGGTTCATCATCAACCAGGCCGGCTACGACGCGCGCAAAAGACGACGAGCTCCTGCGCTGGCTTTCGCTACTTCGGGCTGCAGCGTCCCGTCATCGCGAACGTCTTCGTCCTTTCCCGCGGCGCGGCCCGCGCCTTCAATGCGGGCGGGTCCCGGCGTGGTCGTCACCGATGAGCTGCTGGCCCTCTGCGAAGCAGCATGCCGGCTCGCCCGACAAGGGCCGTTCGTTCTTCTTGGAACTTGCGGCAAGCAGGTCGCGATCGCGCGAGGGGCTCGGGTTCCGTGGCGCCTATCTCGGCGGCAAGCTGGAGCCGTCCGACTGCGAGGAGATCCTCACCCGAGCCGACAGCTTCGGACCAGACGAATGGAAGGGCTTCGCCGGAGAGGTGCAGTTCGACCGTCCGGACGAGTTCTACTACTTCGAGCGCGACGCCACGACCGGCCTGTCCTCCTCGACGGTGGACCGCGCCTACGCCGCTTCGCGTCGCGCCGGGGCCCGCCCGGCGCGCCCGCCTGCACGTCCCGCCCGCCTACCGCTCGAGCCGCCTGGCACATCGGACCGTCTTCGACCCGAAGGCACCGCTCTTCCCCGTCGCCCGCAGGTTCTACACCGCGGTCGAATCTTGCCCGCACCCGGTCCAGAACCTGTTGCACCTCGCCGAGCACACGGCGAAGAAGCCATTGTTCGACTGCCAGGACTGCGGCGACTGCTCGCTGTCGGAGATCGCCTATCTGTGCCCCGAGTCCCAGTGCGCGAAGAACCAGCGCAACGGGCCCTGCGGCGGCACCCATGACGGCATGTGCGAGGTCGCCGAGCAAAGAGTGCATCTGGGCGCGCGCCTATGAACGCCTGAAGCCTTACGGGGAGGAGGACTCGATGCTGGACGGTCCGGTCGTGTTCAACGACAACCTCCTTCGCTGACAAGCGCCTGGGCGAACACTTTCCTGGGACGGGACCACATGGCTCGTTCCCCGCCGAGCAGGAGGATGTGCAAGTGAGCACGACCGGCACCGGACTTCCGTCGTCATCGGAGAGAACATCCACGCCACCCGGGTGCTCTTGAAAAAGAGCGAGCGGATCGCCCCGAACGAAGCGGGCGAGGAGGGGATCGTCTTCATCGACGAGGAAGGCAGGGCCTCGCCATCTGCGCATTCTCGGAGAGGAAAGTCGTCCCAGGCTTACCAGGAGGGCCGCATCAAGCACGTCCGGCTGGCCGTGCACGCTGGCCATGGCCGGAGACGAGCCCGACCGATCGGTCGCCCTCTCCTATCTGCGCGCGCTCGCCCAGCGTCAGGTGCGAGCCGGGCGCGCACTTCCTCGACGTCAACGTCGACGAGATCTCGAACAAGCTCGACGACCAGATCGAGGCGATGCGCTGGCTCGTCGGGATGCTGCTCCGCTGTCGGACGTCCCGCTCTCGATCGACTCTTCCAACCTCGAGACCATCAGCGCAGGCGTGGCGGCGGCAACCGAAGCGGCAGGCGGCCACGTCGGTCCGCCGATGCTCAACTCGGCATCGCTCGAGCGGATCGAGGCGCTCGAGCTGGCCGCGCAGACCGGGTCCGGTCGTCGTCACAGCCGCCGGCGAGTCGGGCATGCCGACGAACGCCGAGGAGCGGGTCGCGAACGCCAGCCGGATCATCGAGGCGTCGCTCGCGGCAGGCATCCCGCTCGACAGGATCTATCTCGATCCCCTCGTCTTCCCGATTGCCGTCAACGGCGAGTACGGCCGGCACTGCCTGGACGCGATCACGGAGGTGCGCCGGCGCTTCGGGCGCCGAGATCCACATCACCGGCGGCATGAGCAATGTCAGCTTCGGCCTTCCGAACAGGCGGCTGCTCAACGACGCCTTCCTCGCCTTGGCGATCGAGGCCGGCGCCGACAGCGGCATCGTCGACCCGACGGTCGTCAGCATGGAACGGGCTCTGGCCGTTCGACCGGACTCGCGCCCGTTCCAGCTCGCCCTCGATGTCCTCACCGGGGCCGACGCGAATGCCGCATCTACATGAAGGCCCACCGGGCAGGAGAGCTCGTATCCCCGGAATTCCTGATTAGCCCTGCACCCGGCGCCGG